>NZ_BAJQ01000004.1 GCF_000613785.1 Segatella oulorum JCM 14966
TCTTTATCGGCATAGACAAGTGCTTTCCGTGGCAATTTAGCTTTCGTCAGGGGTGTTTCTAAGTGTTTCATATCACTTTCATTGGCAGCTGTCGTTTCCTCGGCAAGCACCATTCCGTTTTCATCCGTTACCGTGTGGCGATTGTAACCGAAGTGGAGCTTTCCCATCTTCTTTATCCAACGGGCTTCTGCATCTACGTTAGGCTTGACAACTTCTTTGAGCATGGCTTTCTCCGAAGCCTCCATGTGCTCATCCTCTTTTCTATCCTCAACGACCTCATAGCTCTTACCTCCACGGGGGCGACGGGGAGTATTCGTAATGCTGGCATCAACAATGGCACCACGCTTTACAATGATTCCTTTAGCTTCCAATTGCCGATTAAACTCCGCAAGAAGCGTATCATACAAATCCGCTTCAACAAGAATGTTGCGAAAACGGCACACAGTAGTACTGTCAGGAACAATATCTTCCATGCCAAGACCTGCAAAGCGACTAAAAGACAGGCGGTCGTTAACCTGATCTTCAACTTCTCCGTCACTCAGACCATACCAGGTGCGGAGTAATTCAATCTTGAATAAAACAAGGCTGTCATAGCCGGGCCGGCCAGTAGACTTATAGCCTTTTGTATAAGCCACCTCTATTATAGCACGAATAGGTGCCCAATCAATGACTGTGTTTATTTGTGAAAAGAATGTCTGCTTGACCTTTCTTTGACCAAGGGACAGGTCAGCAAAACTGGGAGAGGATAACTTCTGTTTCATACCATAAAGGTACAAAAAATATTTAAGAAAGACAAATTGTAGGAGGAGTTTTGCAGAGGTCTCAAAACCTGTATTTCTGTCTTTTCTAACACTACTCCTATTCTTATTTTCTTCATTTTTCCTTTCAAAAATTAGTATTTTCCCATTGAAACCCTTATCTTTGTTCACAAAACCAACAATAAACACTTATGAAAAAGCTATTCGTTCTCATGCTTCTCTGCTGTTACCATGCAACAAATATGCATGCGCAACAATATTTCTCATTGCCCGATATTGACGCCATCAGTTTTAACGGTTCAGGCTATAACATTGACGTTTACACCAAGATTGGCCCCGATCAATATAGCCGAAAAATCTTACAGTTAAAAAGCAAAGAGACAATATTGGATAAATCTTCGAACATGAATCTGATAAAGTGGGACCTAAATTCATATAAAGACACCCTGAGCAGAAAAGATATCGATGATTCTCAAGAAAAATTTATTGAGGCTAAAGACCTGCATACAGCAGATTTCAACTCATATATTGGCAAGACTTTCACTATCAACGACAACGGAAAATGGAAACGGAAAAAAGAGAAGTCTACATATGTGCTGAAGTTCTTAAGACCAGAGCTTGCTATCATACAGCAGCTCGTTCATGAAGATGGGAAGCGTATATATAACTACTCCACCTTGTCAAGCGACATTCCCGACTCGGTTGTAACCTGGCGCTCCATGAATACGGACCAACTCATACCATTGGTTTTGGAAATTAAAGGAGGAAAGAAGATATTCCTGCTCTACGACCGTTACATTCCATATATGATATTTCCCAGTCCGGAAGGTGGGATAATATATAGTTCCCTTGATCGACTTAACCCCGTAGCGATAGAAGATGCAGGAGAAAAATATGACGGTTCCAAACCATATAACTTTCAGTATTTCAACATAAAAAGGCACTATGGTGTCCAACAGACCGAAACTGGGAAATACATACTATTGAATCGGTTGGGGCAGAATGTGCTGAAAGAAGAGTATGACTCTATCAAATACGACAGCCGCTTTATCATTGCACAGCGAGGAAACGAGTTTGATGTTTTCAATCTCTACCTTGACAAACTAAATATAGGAAAGCCAAAGGTGGTAAAAGAAGTCGAAGATACTCAGGTTGGATGTATCGAAGTGTTGAACGAAAAGGGAGCCCTCTACTATGATGAAATGGGACAAGAGATTGGAAGGCCTGACAAGAGGTGGATTGGACTGTGCGGAACGGTGCCTCACTGGGAACATACCATTCTCAAAAAGAAAGGCTACTATCAACTGCAAATCTACACCAACGGCCCCGGAACACCAATAGATAAAGATGAACGCTATTGGCTTTCTGACCTTTTACCAACAGACTCTGTGGCATTCCTTGATGGCCAGAAATCATTTCACCGCACTGGAAACAGCTGGATTGTCGGCGAGATTGACATGCACCCGGAATGGATAAGAGTAGGCAGAAAAGGGAAATTCGGCATCGTGGCCTATGAATATAAGCAGCCGAAGTTTGCGAGACCGAAGTTAATAACCAAACGTGTGTATGATTGGGATGAGAAAACAGAGATTTACCCAACCGTTAAAGTCACGGGAAAAATAATCTTTCCGATAGACAACGACTCTATCGTCATGCAACCCGACGGTCTGATTTATTTCTACAAAGATAATAAAGTAGGGATCTTCCCCCGTGACAAAGCCCCCGTCTATGACGAGATAAAACAAACCACCCGTTCTTTTTATCACATCACCAAAAATGGCACTCCCGGTTGGCTTGACATCAAGACTGATAAGGAATATTGGGAATAAACCGGCTGGGATAATAGATGTTTGGCAAGTAAATAACCTCCCGAATGTCTATTACGCCCAAAATCCGATACGGTTCAATAATGACATCGTTCGCGAGAGTGTAAAGTAAACTGTGTCATGCTACAATAAAATTAGTTTTACACAGTTTGAGACCTCTGCAAAAGTCTTTTTACACTTAAAAGCTACTATTGATAATCAATGAGTTATATTTATGATTTCGCTATCTATATGAGGTTTTGCAGAGGTCTCAGTGGGATGATAAAAAAAATCAAGATGCTCACAAAAAAGTTATCACAAACCTTGGCACGTGATTACTTTTTTGTTATCTTTGCATAGTCATTAAGACAAAGAGTTCATTTACATCATGAAACATTCTGAACTAATTCGAGCCTTGAAAAAGGCGGGGTGTCTATTGAAACGGCATGGTGCGTCGCATGACATTTGGATCAATCCCAAGACGGGAGCAAGAGCAAGTGTGCCGAGACACGGAAGTAAAGAAATCAAAGAAAAGACTGCAAAGTCAATTCTTGATGACCTTTTGAATGAGTAAAAGGGTGTCATCGCCATTCATCGGCGGAGGCATCTCTCCAAAGAATGAGAACGGATGGAATAGAACTTTTAATGTATAAAACGATAACGATATGGAAAAGGTAATTGCAAAAGTCGAGCGAGAGGTTGGCGAAAGAAACTTTTCGTGCTACATGAGCGTAAAAAGTGTACATGCAGGCGTATTGGGACAAGGTAATTCTGCAAGGGAAGCCATGGCCGATATGCTTCAAGGGTGGGAGGATACGAAAGACGATTTGAGAGCGTGTGGCATCGAAGTCCCGCCCATTGACATTAAATATAAATTCGATATCGGAGCTTTGTTCAATTATTACGATTTCATCAATGTTGCAGGCGTATCCAGAGAAATAGGCATCAGCTCTGCAGTCATGCGTCAATATGCCACAGGAGCAAGAAAGCCAAGCCAAGAACGAAAGGAACAAATCATAAAAGGAATCAAGGCGCTTGCCAAGAAAATAGAGTCGGTGAGCGTCAGTTAATGGGCGATTGAAGGCCTATACTTCAATGTTTGAAAAGAACTCTTTAAACCGTCTGCATGCGAATGTAGGCGGTTTTTCCGTCCTACCGAGCAAAAAGCAACCTTATTGCCCCGCAAAATAGCAGCAATCGCTGGCAAAAGCTGTCCACATTACCAACAAAATGCGCCGCCTTTGCCTCCGCAATGCGATGATAGCAATATCCGAGCTGTCCTGAACAGGGACAGCACACCGCCTTCCGCACACACAAAAAGAGCGACTTAAAAAGGCCAAACCATTATCTTTTGGTGATTTTAAGCTTCATTTATTTGCACAATACGCAAAAGAGTATTACTTTTGCAATACCCATCCATAGAAGCTATGCAATACACCGAAAAAGAAGATGAGCTGATACAAGCGCTCAGGAACTACCGAAAAGCCTATCCAAATGGTGAGCGAAATCTTGAAATCTACATCATGGAGCTGGTTTATGAGCTCATGGAACACGCGTAAATAACCGTTCTCCTTGCGAGGGCACAACAAAAAAAACAAGATGGAAATCATTGCAAAACAGCAGAAAACGACAACTCGCCAGGTGCTGGCCGATGTCTATGAGGAAATTAATTGGGCCTATTTGGCCAAGAATTATTTCGGTAAATCGCGTTCATGGCTCTATCACAAATTCAGCGGAACAAACAATGGTGTGCCCGATGACTTTAGCGATGTTGACCGCGAACGGCTGAAAAGTTCGCTCCAAGACATTGCAGAACACATCAGGCAAGCAGCAGATAGGCTCTGATGTGCCATCTGATGGTTGCGCATGGAGCGCCGCTGTACACACTTTGTACCAGGACGTTCCTGCTGCTACACCATCGAAAACAGCGCTTAAAATAGAAAGACAAACATTGTAAAGACAATCCACCATCAGGGAAACAGCAATGCTAAGCCGCGAACCCCATGCGGATAAGCCTCACACAGCAGTATGCCGTTCACGCAGATAGGCCGTCCTCGGTTCGCCATCTCCCCATGAAGGGTGCCTTCACGCCTGCCCCTTTTATTTTCAAAGCAAAAGCCTTTGTTTCTCGTTTATTTTTTATACATTTGCACATGCAGAACGGAAATGCTACGAACCAAACTGTAGGCAAATAGACATTGACGATGCATGATGCTCACTTTTGACGCGTAAAAACAAACCGCAGCGCACGTTTCAATCAGAAAGTGCACCCCGTCGACCTGCGCATCGTGCCCTGTCAATGGAACAGCATTTGCTTCAAAGCGGTGGGGTTGCGCATGGATTACAGGCCGCTTCCGATGTTTACACATGTCGGAAGGAGGCAGAAGTATGTCCACTTACGGCGCAACACACGCATTTCCACCATCTTAACATCAAGCAATGAAAGATTTTAAAGACCTGAAAATTGCTGTCGCCGGCACCGGATATGTGGGCCTCAGCATGGCCACCCTGCTGGCACAACACCACGAAGTGACGGCCGTTGATGTCGTTTCCGAAAAGATTGATCTCATCAACCATCGCCAGTCGCCCATTCAAGACGATTACATCGAGCAGTATCTGCGCGAGAAACCTCTGCGACTGACGGCCACATTGGATGCCGACATGGCCTACAAAGATGCCGACTTTGTGGTGATTGCCACACCAACGAACTACGATCCGGCAAAAAACTATTTCGACACCACCCACGTAGAAGAGGTCATCGACAAGGTGCTCAGCGTCAATCCGTCGGCCACGATGGTGGTCAAATCCACCATTCCCGTGGGCTATACGCGCCAGTTGTATGTGAAATATGCACAGCAAGGCGCGGCGCAATTCAACCTGTTGTTTGCACCCGAGTTCCTCAGAGAGAGCAAAGCCCTCTACGATAACCTCTACCCCACACGCATCATCGTGGGCTATCCCAAGCTCATCCCCGGCGAAACAGCTGAGAATGAGGCCATTAAAAAGGTGACAAATCCCGACAACATGCGCCGACAGGCTGAGGTTTTTGCCCGTCTGTTGCAGGAAGGTGCCCTCAAAACCGACATCCCCACCCTCTTCATGGGCATGAAAGAGGCCGAGGCTGTGAAGCTCTTTGCCAACACCTATTTGGCACTTCGCGTGTCTTATTTCAATGAGTTAGACACCTATGCCGAAGTAAAAGGCCTTGACACCCAAGCCATTATCAACGGCGTTTGCTTAGACCCTCGCATCGGAAATCACTACAACAACCCCTCATTTGGCTACGGAGCTACTGCCTTCCCAAAGACACGAAGCAGCTGTTGGCCAACTATCAGGACGTGCCCGAGAACTTAATTCAGGCCATTGTCGAAAGCAACCGCACCCGAAAGGACTTCATTGCCGATCAAGTGCTCAAGCGCGCGGGCTACTATAACTACAGCGAGGAGACCAATTATGCGCCTCACGACGAGCGAGAAGTCATCATTGGCGTCTACCGTCTGACGATGAAAAGCCACTCAGACAACTTCCGTCAAAGCTCCATCCAGGGCATCATGAAGCGCATCAAAGCCAAAGGTGCCCGCGTAATCATCTACGAACCCACCCTCGACGATGGCACAACCTTCTTCGGAAGCCGCGTCGTCAACGACCTCTCGCAATTCAAATCCCAAGCCAACGCCATCATTGCCAACCGCTACGACAGCGTGTTAGACGATGTAAAAACGAAGGTTTACACCCGCGATTTGTTCAGAAGAGATTAGGAAGAGGAAACGATTAAATAAAAATACGATTCACTTAAAGCAACACTTATGATTACATTTATGATTCAGGCGCGTGTTGGTTCGACACGATTGCCCAACAAAATTCTCTTGCCTTTTTATCAAAACAAGTGTATTCTGCAACTGTTGCTTGACAAGCTCAGGCAAGTTGATGGCACAAACATCGTCATTGCCACCTCGAAAGCTCCACAAAATGACGCCATTGAGTACTTAGCCAAGCAAGAGAACGTGCTGTGTTTCCGGGGTGAAGAGAACGATGTGTTGCAACGATTCATCGACGCTGCCCACGCTTTTGATGCAGAACGACTCATTCGCATCTGCTCTGACAATCCCTTTTTAGAGCTTCATTCCATCCGAAAATTGGTGGAAAAGGCGCGGCAGAGCAACTGCGATTACATGAGTTTCAACATCAATGACACCCCATCCATCAAGACACACTATGGCTTTTGGACGGAATATGTGACGCGTAAAGCCTTGGAAAGGGTGAAAGAGGCTACGCAAGAACCGCTTTATCACGAGCATGTCACCAACTATATTTACAGCCATCCCGACGATTTTTCTATCGAATGGATTGCCGGACCGGCTGTTTTGGCGACCCATACGCACGTGAGATTAACCACCGACACGCCATCTGATTTCGAGACAGCACAACAGGTTTATGGTGCACTTTGCAGCAAAAATCCCTACCCTTCCATTGAGGAGGTCATCGATTTCTTAGACCATCACCCCGCGCTCTACCAAGAAATGGAGGCGCAAATCAAGCAAAACAGCAAATAAACGCAACGATATGGAATCGACATATATTATAGGTGAGATTGGACAAAACCACAATGGATCGGTCGACATCGCCAAGTTGCTCACCGAGTTAGTGGCACGTCCCATCAAAGAAGATGATTTCGGCATTGACATTCAGCCCATCAATGCAGTGAAACTAACCAAGAGAGACCTATCAGAAGAGCTCTCTTCGTCGCAAATGAACCGCCCGTATGACAACCCAAACTCATTTGGAAAGACCTACGGAGCGCACAGACAGTTCTTAGAACTCAGCGATGAAGCACACTTTGAGGTTTACAAATATGCCAAATCTTTAGGGTTAGACTTTGTCGAAACGCTATGTGCCAAAGGCTGTTTGTCGATGCTTCGCCTCTTCACGCCCGACAGATTAAAGGTGGCCAGCCGCGATTTAACCAACCTTCCGCTATTGGAAGCCTTGGCCGAAACGCGCATACCGATCATTCTTTCAACGGGCATGGCGGGCAAAAAAGAATTGGATGAGGCATTAGCCGTCATCACAAAATACCACGACAACATTGCCATTCTGCATTGTGTGTCGCAATATCCCACCGAACCCGATAATCTTAACCTGCTCACTATCCGCTATTTGCAAAAACATTACGGTCAATATACCATTGGTTTTAGCGACCACACGATAGGCATTGCCGCACCGATTGTGGCCGTAGGGATGGGCGCAAAGATTATCGAGAAGCACATAACCATCGATCGTGGCATGAAAGGTACCGACCAAAAAGGCTCACTTGGCCCCGATGGTGTGCGCAGAATGGTGCGCGATATCCGCTTGGCCGAGCATTGGATGGGCACAGAAGACCTTTATATCGACCGCAGTGTTGCCGCCTCAAAGGTGAAACTTGAACGCTCCATTGCGTCGAATAAAGATTTGGAAGTGGGGCACATCATCACCGAAGATGACATTCACATGCTCAGCCCCGGTGATGGTTTTAAATGGGCAGAGCGCACACAACTCATAGGAAAGACGCTCAAAACGGCCGTTCCCAAAAACGAAATTATTTATCCTAAGTATTTGGATTGATGAAAAAGCTCCCCAAAATTATCCTCACAGACATTGATGGTGTGTGGACCGATGGCGGCATGTACTACGACCAGACGGGCAATGAATGGAAACGATTCAACACTGCCGACAGTGCAGGCGTGCTGTTTTCTCACCGCCTTTCCATCCCCGTTGGCATCATCACAGGCGAAGATACTGAGATTGTTGCACGCAGAGCCAAGAAACTAAAGGTAGACTTTCTCTATCAAGGCATCAGCGACAAATTGAAAGTGGTGCACGAGATTTGCCACGAACTTCATATCACCCTTGCCGAAATCGCTTATATCGGCGATGATTTAGGCGACCTGTCTGTGCTCAAAGCCGTGCGCGATGCCGGGGGAATCACGGGCGTTCCGAGTAGCGCTTCGGCCTATATCCGCCCCTATGGTAGCATTAATTTAGAGAAAAAAGGAGGCGAAGGTGTCTTCCGAGAGTTTGTTGAACGCATCATTATGGATGCAAATCGCGAATTGCCATTGACATGAATACAACCGAGTTAGAAGCTATTTTCGACGAACTTTGGCCCTTAAACCGAAGTCTTTCGGGTGAAGGTAACCGCCAATCTTTCGCCATTTTAAATCGCTATATGCCTTTCACTATGCGCGAAATCCCAAGCGGAACGGCCTGCTTTGATTGGACTATTCCTCCCGAATGGAACGTAACCGAGGCATGGATTAAAAACAATAAAGGAGAAAAAGCTATCGATTTCAAAGACAATAACCTGCATCTTTTGGGCTATTCTATACCAATTCACGAGACAATGTCATTCGAATCGCTGCGCAATCACCTCTACACTTTGCCCGATTTCCCCGACGCTATTCCCTATCGCACCTCCTATTATGCACGGCGATGGGGGTTTTGTCTATCGCAAAATCAGTTCGACAAGCTCGACAAAGACGCCCAGTATGAGGTGTTCATCGACAGCCGTTTAGACGAAAAAGGCAGCATGACCGTGGGTGAAGCCACCTTAAAGGGCGACTCTGAGAAGTGCGTTTATCTCACTTCTTACATCTGTCATCCCTCCATGGCCAACAATGAATTGTCGGGACCGCTGCTGCTCTTGGAACTCTATCAGCGCCTAAAACAAAAGCATCTGCACTACACCTATAAGTTTTTGCTCATGCCCGAGACCATCGGAAGCATTTGGTATCTCTCAGAACACTATCGGGAGATGCAGCAAAACACGCTTGCAGGCATCGTTCTTACCTGCGTAGGCGACCGCGGAAACTTCTCGTTGAAGAAGTCACGAATAGGCGATTCCGACATCGACCGCATCGCAAGCTATTACATTCAACAAAAAAAAGGCACGCTCATCGACTTCTTTCCTTCGGGCGGAAGCGACGAACGACAATATTGTTCGCCCGGCATCAACCTTCCTTTCTGCTCCATCACGCGAACGATGTATGAGCAATACAAAGAATATCACACTTCAAAAGACGACAAGTCTTTCATCTCTTTTGATGCCATTTTAGGCTCAGCCGACCTGCTTGAACGCATCATCGACACCCTCGAAAACAACGAAACGTTTGTCAATCTCATGCCCTATTGCGAAGTGCAATTAGGCAAACGAGGGCTCTATCCCACGTTGAGTGCCGTGGGAAACAAGTCGGATGAGCTGAAGGCCATGATGTGGTTGCTCAACTATTCGGACGGAAAACATACCCTTTTCGACATCATTCAGAAGTCAAATATCGACCTTGAGAGCTTTCTTGCAGCACGCGATCGCCTGTTGGAACACCACATTATTGAACGAAAATCATGACGCAACCCTTTCGACAGTCAACACCATCTATCTTCGTAGTCACCTCCCCTTTTCAAGCGCTTTGTGCATTTAATGCCATCAAAGCATTTGAAATCACCGACTATCGCTTCTACTTAGCACTCATCGAAGACATTCGTAATGAGCAACTCTTTACGCTTTTCCAACAGCAAGGCATTGCTTATGAGGTCGTAAACATCGAAAATTTAACGAGATCAGACCGCTTACAGTTCCTTTTACCACACTTCTCGAGATACAAAAGATTGTTTATTGGCGACGCACGCAACATCTCTCAATACTTCATTGGCCTGTCGAAAGTGAGCAATGGCGGCTGCATGGTCTATTTAGATGATGGCAACGACAATATCTTTCTGCTGAAAGGATATCAGCCCAAAGTAGGAAAACGAGTGCAGTTATTCCAATCTTTATTCGCATGGGCATGCAAATTGCGGGGCATTAACAACCATAACAACATCTACACCGTCTATGGAGATATTCCCAATCCTGCCTTCCATATTCGGCAAAACGATTTCCAACAGGTAGCCCATCAGCAGAATCATGGCGACCTGCGCAATGTCTTTTTCATCGGAACCAACTACGATCGCTTTTGCGAACCGGGCAATTTACCACTCGATGGGGTGATGCACAACTTAGAAACCACTTTCAAGGCGTTGCAAGAACAATATGGAGACCGCCACACCGTCTATTATATTCCCCACGGAAGAGATACCCACGACTTGCCCAAAACACTCTGCAAAAAGTACAATGTGCAATATGTGCGCCCCAAAGTAACGGTGGAACTCTTCCTCGCCAACCTCGGTTACCAGCCCTTTTACGTGTTGGGCTACACCTCAACGGCGCTCTATAACATCAAATTATTGTTTCCACAGACCCGCATTGAGAACGTGGTTTTCAACGTAGAAGCCTCCAACGACTTCATCAAACAAATTGAAGTTGTCACCGATTACTACGAACATCATGGCATCAAAACCATCTATGCCGAAGAGAAATAAATCAAGAAGCAAAACATGATATTCTTTTCTCAACTACGGTTAGCGAAAAATCGCCTCCTGAAATGGTGGCACACACACAGAGCTAAGCGCATGTTAGGTGGTTATGGTGAAGGGCTTGAGGTAAACAGAAAATGCTTGTTTACGCAACAGACCATCGTAAACGAACACTGTTGCTTTAATGGTATGCAGATTCTTGGTGGTGGAAAGGTTCGCATTGGCCGCTATTTTCATTCAGGCACAGAATGTATGCTGATCACCAGAAACCACAACTACGAAGGCTGTCAAATACCTTATGACAGCACTTATATAGACAAAGGCATCACAATTGGCGACTTTGTGTGGCTCGGAAACCGCGTCATCATCATGGGAGGGGTGAGCATTGGCGAAGGAGCTATCATCGCTGCGGGAGCTGTAGTCACACGAGATGTGCCGAGATGTGCCATTGTTGGCGGCAATCCTGCACAAATAATCAAATATAGAGATATCGCTCATTTTGACCAACTCAAACAAGAGCAAAAGTTCCATTAAGCCTCTTTAAATGACTATCACGTCTCTCTTTCAACGCGTTAGCAGCAACAAGACTTTGGTGAATGGCTCGCTCTACTCACTTTTTTCATTTTTAGGGCAAGGCTGTAACTTCCTCATTCTCATCTTAGTAGCGGGCTACATCCTGCCCGCCGATTACGGAAAGCTCAGCATTTTCAGTACGATTGCCACCTTTATGGGCTATTTCATCGGCCTTTCCACCTATGGATATGTGTCGATTTCCTACTTTCGCGAGACCTATTCTGTATTCAAAAAGGACTTCACCGCCATCTTTTTCATCCATATTTTGTCGCTCCTGGTACTCGCATTGGTAGCAACCTTGCTCACCGACAATATGGTGAAGGCATTAGAAACGACACGTCCATTGCTCTTTTATGCACTGATCATCTCCTTTGGCAACATCCTTTTCAACATCCATCAAGACTATCTTCGCATTCAAGAACGGCTGAAAAGCTATGGCATTTGGAGCATCACGAATGTTTTATTGAACTTCGTTCTCACGCTAACGTTTGTGATTCTGCTCAAACAAGGATGGCTCGGACGCATCGATGCACAGTTGGTTGGCATGCTCATCTTAGGCCTTTTGGCCGTCGTTTCATTTTGGCATAGCAAACTCTTCAGCGTCGATTTCTCCTGGAAGCGCTATAAAACAATAGTCCTTTTCGGTCTTCCAATGATTCCACATTTGGCTACAATATGGATAAAACAAGGTTTAGACCGCTACATCATCAATTATCATTACACCACGTATGAGGTCGGTATTTTCAGCTTTGCCATCAGTTTGGTCACTGTGATTGTCATGATTGGGTCGGCATTCAATGCTACCAATTCCGTAACACTCTATCAGATTTTGGGCAACAAAACAACTTCAAACGTAGAGAAGCACATGGCGTTGCGCCGGCAAACCAAGACGATTGCCCTCGTTTATATTGCAGCAAGTGCGGCTTATGTGCTATGCATTGTCCCCATTTGCTATCTGGCACTACCCAAATACACGCCAGCCATCCCCTATTTTCTTATTCTTTGTGGCTACGGGCTCTTGCAATGTTTCTATTTCCTTTATTGCAACTACATGTTTTTCTATAAAGAAACAAAGCAACTGATGTATATCACCTTTGGCTCATCCCTGCTACATCTCACACTATCTCTGCTGCTTACGCAATATTCGCTCTATTTAACGGCCATCATCTATGTGCTGGTTCAAGCCGCCATCTTAGTGCTCGTGAGACACTATGCACACCGAATTTTGCAACAAAATCTGCCACTTTCTGTGCAGTCACATTCATAAAAACTCATCAAACAGCATGTCTTTAGCCATCTGCGTCATCTGTTATAATCGCATAGCACCCTTAAAACGCGTGCTGAAATCGTTGGAAGCGGCACATTATGATGCCCCCATTCCACTCATCATCAGCATTGACAAGAGCGAAACGACAGCCATTGAAGACTTCGTTGAGGCCTACCATTGGCCACATGGAGCACTCAAAGCCATCAAGCATCCACACAATTTAGGGCTCCGAGCACACGTCATGGAGGTGGGAAAACTGCTGAATGATTATGACGCACTCATTGTTTTAGAAGACGACATCACCATTTCGCCCTATTATTATCAATATGCTTGCCAAACTATTGCCCAGTATCAGGATGATGAAAGAATAGCGGGTATCAGCCTATACAACTTCCCTGTGGACTATCAGAACGGTCTTCCGTTCACACCTTTGCAGGCAGATGCCGATGTTTATTTCATGAATTGTGCACAATCGTGGGGACAAATTTGGTTGAAAAGGCAATGGCAAACCTTCATGACCTGGTATGAAACGCATCACGATGAATTTCAACTCGATTACCTTCCACAGGCACTTAACGACTGGCCCAAGAGCTCTTGGCTGAAATACCACACGCGCTATTGCATAGAAGAAAATAAATATTTCGTCTATCCCTACCAAGCATTGTCCTCCAATAACAATGATGCAGGCACACATGTTGGACAAGAAGAGACCAATATTTTTGCCAGTTCGCTGCAGGTTTTGCCCCAAAAGGCCTACCGATTGCCTGCGCTTGATGAGGGCATAGTGAAATATGATGGTTTCTTTTCACCTACTTTTTTAGCCCACTATCTCCAGCTTTCAGAAGACGATTTGACGGTAGATTTCTGGGGGAAACGCAAACTCCAGCACGTCAAGCGCTATCTTTTAACCACCCAGTCGCTTCCTTTTAAGGCCGTCAACAGCTTTGGTTTGCGCTATCATCCGATGGAAACGAACATCATGCTGCAAGAGAAAGGGCAAGAAATCTACCTTTACGACACGCACACCAAAGGCCGAAAGCCGAAAGCGATAAACCCCATTACGCTGCTACAATATAGTTATCGGTTTAAGATACTATCCTTATTGAAGGCTGTTGGCATTGCCAATCCCGTCATGATGGTGTGCAAACGATGGTGTAAAAAACTCATAAAATGATGCATTGCTGGATGAAACAGTTGCTCAAACGATGGATTCTCCGACTGAAATGGCGCGGGAAACTTCAGCTTGAACAGGGTTGCGACATTGCTTTACAGGCTCAATTCGAAGGCATGAACAAGATTTATAGCCACAGTTCCTTCGGCGGAATCCTCGGCTATGGTTCGTATATTGGCCATCATTCGAGCCTAACGGCCAAAATAGGTCGCTTTTGTTCCATCTCAAACCACGTGATTTGCAACGCCGGCATCCATCCTTTCCAAGCACCTTTTGCCACCACTTCGCCCTGTCTTTTCTCACTTCGTAAGCAAAACGGAGCCACTTTCGCTACCCAACAAATGTTTACTGAATGCAAAACAATCAACAACAAAGGTCTGTTTGATTGCGAGATAGGGAATGATGTATGGATTTGCGAGGGGGTATTCATCAATGGTGGCATTCACATTGCCGACGGAGCCGTGGTGCTTGCCCACGCCGTTGTCACGAAAGATGTGCCGCCCTATGCCATCGTGGGCGGTGTTCCTGCTAAAATCATCGGCTACCGCTATGACGAAGCAACAATAAAATGGCTGCTCAACGTGCAATGGTGGAACAACCCTATTGCCTGGTTTAGAGCGCATTGGTCACTGCTTTGCAACATCGATAAGCTCAAAGCTTATTACGATAAAGCATAAAAGGCCGCATGGATGATGGTATACATTCCATAAAGGTGATACTACCTGCAAAGTAATTCATAGGTAATTATCACGCTTTATCGTGCAAATTGCCTGCAAATAGAATAGCTTTTATGTATCAATTCACACGCTTTTTCCAACTGAGACGCAAGATGATGCAAATACTGATGTTGCGCATCAATCCCATCAAGTTCGCCCTTTATGGCATCAAATTGGGTAAGCAGCCACGCATCTGCAATCATGTCTATCTGCATGTGCACCCCAAAAGCAGCGTGACGATAGGCGATTCGTTCACGATGACGAGTGGGGAAAACTTCAATCCGCTATGCCGAAACATCAAAGGCACCATCTATGCGGAACGCGAAGACACGGTGATTAAGATTGGAAATCACGTGGGGATGTCGTCAACTTGTCTGTGGGCAAAGCGCGAAATCATCATTGATGACCACGTGAACATCGGTGGCGACTGCATCATTATGGATAGTGATGCCCACAATCTCGACTGGCACGTGCGTGATTCAGGCGAAATGTTCGATGCAACCACCACGATGGATGTGCACACAGCCGCTTGTAAACCCATCCACATCGGTAGCCATGTGCTCATCGGTGCACGCTGCATCATCCTCAAAGGTGTTACCATTGGACGCGGAAGTGTGATTGCTGCTGGCAGTGTGGTGACTAAAAGCATTCCCGAAAACGTCATTGCGGGCGGCAATCCATGCAGGGTGATTAAGCCGTTGGACGTATAATCTTCAAAAGACACACACAAAAAGCAGCGAAACCAACGATGTTATTACGTAAAATCAAAGCCAACTGGCTCTATATTGTGGTGTTTAGCACCTTCTGCTATAGCACCATAGAACTTGGCGTTTTGCTGCTGACGCTGCTATATCTCATTCGCCATTCGCTGGTGAAAGCGCCCCATGTGCTGATTTATTTAACGCTGTTCTTTGCCTATTCTGTCGTGGTGGCAACCACCATCTTGGGCTATCCCATGAGCAAGGGCTTGCAGCAATATGTGCTACTCACCCTCTACATCCTGATTTACTATAGTCTCTTGTCACAGCAAAAGGCCAATATCGAGGGGCTATTCATCGTCTATTTGAAGGTAGCCAAGGTGGTTGGTCTGCTCGGTTTCATCGAACTTTGCGCCTATGCTGCCACACATATCGACATTTTCTCGTTCACCTTGTGGGCAAAAACCAATACCGAGGTGGCATCACACATCATTCGTGTGCATAGCACCTTAGCTGAAGGCGGTTATTATGGCACCATCCTAAGCCCGTTTATCGCCTATATCATCCTCTATAAAGATAAATTCCATCTTTTCAAACGGTGGCAATTGGTGCTCATCTTCACGAGTTTAGCATGCTCTTTATCGACCATTGCATTCATTACAGCCGCCATTTGCCTGTTCAAATGGTTCTACCAACGGGTGAACAAAGGCATTTTGTTCAAGATGATTGGTGCTTGTGCTATAGGAATCGTCATCTTCTTTGTTTCAACAACAAAGCAAAGCGATTCTGAAAAAGGATTTAGTGGCATCATGCTTAGGTTTCAACAAACGGCCACAGCCCTATCGAGTTTGAACAACATTTATGTCATAGAAAGTTTGAATAACTCGTCGTATGCCCTCTTAGCCAATACCTATGTGGCCACACATGCACCGCTGCGATGGACTGGAACAGGCTTAGGTACGCACAAACTCAACTACCATGCGGTGTATCAATCCAACAGACCACTCTATGGTCTCAACGATGAGGATGGCTATTCGTTGTTCAATCGCTTGCTATCGGAGACGGGAATTCTCGGCCTCCTCGTGTATATCGTGTTCCTATTCAAATACAGAAGCAAGCAATCCATGATTAACACCTGCGTGCTCTTCTATCTGTTGGGCACCTTTATCCGCGGAGGAAACTACTTTGTTTATGGCATGATTTTTTACAATATGCTCTATTATTTCTCCTATAAAAATACCAAAATAACACAACGATTACGACTAAGAAACGAAAAGAAATGAGCCCTAAGATTTCGATTATCATTGCAACTTATAACGCAGGCAAAACGCTTGCACGCTGTTTGCAAAGCATTCGCGAACAAAAGACCAACGAGATTGAACTCCTTGTGATAGACGGTGGGTCGAAAGACAACACCCTCGACATCATCAACACCTATCAAGACACCATCGATTATAGCTGCTCCGAGCCCGACAAAGGTATTTATGATGCTTGGAACAAGGGTGTTACCCATGCCAAAGGCGATTGGATGATGTTTATCGGTGCCGATGATTATCTGATGAATGGCGGGCTATCAACCTATGTAAGCCTGTTATCACAAGAGGATTATACCTCATACGACCTCATTTGCGCTAAGGAACTATTGGTAGATGCGTCGGGGAAGGTGCTCAAAACTATTGGGAAGCCCTATCATTGGGACGATTTCCGCAAGCAAATGTTGATAGCCCATGGGGCATCACTTCACAACAAAAAGCTCTTTCAAGAGGTGGGTTTGTTTAGCTTACACTACTCCATTTGCGCTGATTATGAATTTCTTTTACGAAAGAAGCTCAAGAGTTTGTTTGTCAATGAGACCGTCCTTTGCATGCAAGATGGCGGTGCAAGCACCACTTATCAAGCCATTTTCCAGGCCTTTCAAGTGCGCAAACTACACCATTCCCTGTCGCTTCCACTCAACCTTTTCTATTTTTGCAAAGGCATAGGAGCGATTACCCGCAACCGATTGATGCACTAACACCACGCCATCATGCAAGTAAAAAATATCATTGTCTATAATGATTATGGACATATTTATGGGGGTGCAGGCAAAATCGCATTCGATAGCGCCCTTACATTGGCGCAGAAAGGCTATCATGTGGTGTTCTTTTGCGCCACAGGTCCCGTTGATTCGCAGCTCGAAGCACACGGCATTGAGGTGGTTTTCCTAAACCAAGCCGATGTCCTTTCCGATAAAAATAAAATGGCTTCTGCATGTAGAAACATTTGGAACCGCAAGGCCTATCGCGAGAGTCTCAAATGTTTAGCACAATATAGTTCACAAGACACCGTGGTGATGGTGCATGGTTATGTAAAAACTTTGTCGGCATCTATCTTCTCAACCTTTAGAAAACGGCAGTTCAAAACCATTCTGACCTTGCACGATTACTTCACGGCTTGCCCCAATGGTGGGTTCTTTAACTACCAAAAGGATGTGTGTTGCACCTGCAAAGCCATGTCCAATCGCTGCGTGTTAACCCATTGTGATTCGCGCAATTACGCCTATAAGCTCTATCGATGTGTACGCCAAAGCGTGTTAAACCATTGTCTACGCCGTGCGAAAAAATATATCCATGCCTACGCTGTTTCGAAGTTATGCGAAGAAAAGTTGCGCCCCTATGTAACGCAGTTTGCCACGAAAAGCGGCGTGCTCTATAACCCGGTGATACGCCTTTTAGACCACCCCGTAGATATTTCTCGCAATAACGCCTTCTTATACATTGGGCGATTGTCCAAAGAAAAGGGCATCCATGACTTTTGTAAGGTGATGACTGAACTGCAATTACAGGGTATTGTCTTGGGCGATGGCTATTTGCTTGACGACTTAAAACATCAATATCCCAACATCACCTTTGCGGGTTGGGTGAATGGAAAAGACAAGATGGCCTATTTAAAACAGGCTAAATGCCTCGTCTTTCCGTCAAAAGTGAATGAGACTTTTGGGCTGAGCGTGGCCGAAATGCTGTCGATTGGGGTGCCGTGCATTGTGCCTTTAGGTTGTGGTGCAACTGAATTAATTCAGCCACATGGCAATGGATTGACCTATAAAATGGGTGATTATGATGGCTTAAAAGCGGCCGTTGAGCAATTCAACCAAACCGAAATAGCCACGTGGGCCGCACGAATGGCAACACAACAGCTACCCAATCTCTCGATGGCAACCTATCTTTCAAACGTAGAACGCATCTTCAGCACGCTATAAACACCTGTTCCTTATGATAACAGTATCTATCGTTACCTTCCACACCGCAATAGAAGAGCTTCAAAAATGCTTGCAATCGCTCACATCTTCGCACATTGAATGCATCTTCATCATTGACAATTCGCAGGAAGATTACATTCGAACCTTCTGCGCAACACAGCCCAAAGTTGAATATATTCCGCAAGACAACATCGGTTATGGTGCCGCACATAACATCGCCATTGCAAAGTCCATTGCACGCCATGCCACCTATCATTTGGTGCTCAACAGCGATGTTTATTTTGCACCCGATAGCATTAACACTATCGAAAGCTATATGGATGAGCATCCCGATGTGGGACAATTGATTCCCAACACCATCTATCCCAATGGACAATTACAACATGTTGTGCGATTGTTACCCACACCTGCAATACAAATCTTGCGACGATTCCTGCCTAAAACATGGTTTCAAAAGCAGAACAACCAATTTCTTTTAAGGGACTGGAAGCATGACAAACCGCTCAATGTGCCGTTTCACATGGGCTGTTTCATGTTTTTTCGCAACACCATATTGCAAGAAGTGGGTGGCTTTGACGAACGCTTTTTTATGTATATGGAAGATATTGACCTCACCAGGAGGGTGCATCGAAAGGCTAAAACACTCTTTTGGCCAGCAATAACCATTGTGCACAACCACCAAAGAGCATCGTATAAGAATCGCAGACTGCTCAAAATTCATATCCAAAGTGCTATCCATTACTTCAATAAATGGGGGTGGTTGGTGGACAAAGAACGCACAAAATGGAACCAAATGGTTATGAAAGAAATCAATAAACAATAAATCATTTTATAAAAAATAGCATCATTATGACACTCAACAAAGACAGTAAAATATACATTGCGGGGCACAAAGGGCTCGTGGGTTCGGCCATTTGGCGCAATTTAGAGCAACGGGGTTATCGCAATTTGGTGGGGAGAAGTCACCGAGAGTTGGATTTAACCGACCAGATAGCGGTGCGGAACTTCTTCGATAGTGAGCGACCTGATGCCGTTGTTTTGGCCGCAGCATTCGTCGGAGGCATCATGGCTAACAGCATTTATCGCGCCGATTTCATCATGCAAAATATGAAAATGCAATGCAATGTGATCGAGAATGCCTATCTCCATGGCGTGAAAAAGCTGCTGTTCTTGGGCTCAACGTGCATCTATCCCAAAGCAGCGCCACAGCCAATGAAGGAAGATGCGCTGCTCACCTCGCCGTTAGAATACACCAATGAGGAATATGCCATCGCGAAAATTGCAGGACTAAAGATGTGTGAGAGCTACAATTTGCAATACGGAACCAACTATATTGCCGTGATGCCCACCAATCTTTATGGTCCCAATGACAACTTCCATTTGGAGAATAGTCACGTGATGCCGGCCATGATGCGCAAGATTTATTTGGCCAAACTCATTCACAATGGCGATTGGGAAGCCATCAAAACCGATATGAACAAGCGCCCCATTAACCCCACAGATGCGCTGAGAAGCATCATTGGTGAGGGCAATGTCGATGGCAACAACCCGCAGGAACGCATCTTGAAAGCATTGGCTTCCTATGGCATTGAAGACAACAAAGTGACGCTTTGGGGCGATGGAAGTCCGCTCAGAGAGTTCCTTTGGAGCGAAGATATGGCCGATGCCAGCGTGCATGTGCTGCTGCATGTCGACTTCAAAGACATCATCGGCATCGAGAAATACTCATCGGTGTTCTATGGTTCAAAGGTCGATGGCGCCGTAGATCGCAACAATTCTGAAGGTCGTGGCGGCGCCATTCCCGCCTTAGGTGAGATAAGAAACTGCCACATCAACGTCGGATCGGGCAAGGAACTCACGATTAAAGACCTCGCAACGAAGGTGGCAAAGGCGGTCGATTTCACAGGAACCATCGTTTGGGATGCCTCGAAACCCAACGGAACACCCCGCAAACTCATCGACGTGGAGAAGCTACATCGCTTAGGATGGCACCACAAAGTGGACATCGACGAGGGCATCTCGCGCCTCTATCAATGGTATAAACGCAGTTTGGAACAACCGTTTTAACAGATGAAAAGAATTAACAAATAGCATCATATCGTATGAAACTCTATCCTTTATTATTCGAACCCAACCTCCATGAAGTGGTTTGGGGCGGAAAGAAACTAACGAAGTGGAAACAATTACCTGCCCATGAGCAGCCCGTAGGCGAGTCTTGGGAGGTGAGTTGTGTGCCCCAATCGGTGTCAGTCATTGCCAATGGCGAGGCCAAAGGCATGGATCTGGCCTCCTACATCGCACAACAACCCGCCGCAGTATTGGGCAAAGGCGTGGCCAAAGCTTACGACAACCAGTTGCCCTTGCTTGTGAAATTTATTGACGCCAAGCGCAACCTCAGCATCCAAGTGCATCCCAACGACGAGATGGCCGCACGCCTATTCCACAAAAAAGGCAAAAGCGAAATGTGGTATGTCATATCAGCTGAGCCGGGAGCCTATCTCTATGCGGGCTTCAAAACGCCCATCAATGCGCAAGAATATCGTCGCCTCATTGCCGAAGGCGACATCACAACCGTGCTCGCTAAGCACCGTGTTCACCCCGGAGATGTGTTCTATATCCCTGCCGGACGTGTGCATGCCATCGGCGAAGGCATCGTGTTGGCCGAGATACAGCAAAGCAGCGACCTCACGTTTCGCATCTATGACTACGGCCGTTTGGGCATGGATGGCAAGCCACGCGAGCTGCATACCGACTTAGCTGCCGAGGCTTTAGACTACAATGTCTATGACAGCTATCGCACCACCTATAGCCATGAGGCGCTCAAGGCCAAGGAAGTGCTCGCCACCCGCTATTTCAATGTGCGCGTAGTCGACACCGAAACGCCCTTCCATCGCAACCTTTTGAAATATGACAGCTTCATCATTTCACTCTGTATCGAAGGCGATTGTAAAATAAAAATACGCGCAACGGGCGACGAAATCACCCTTCGCGAAGGCTATTCCTGCCTCATTCCTGCCGCCATTGCCGACTATGACATCATTCCTTTGGAAGAAAAAACCAAGGTTATCGATGCCTATATCGACAGCAAACAGTTGGAGAAGTAATTAAAAATGACAAAGAACATCAAGGATTCCATTGTTTCCCGCGACATAAAACGGCACTTAGCTGACATCCTTCTTTCTGTCTCATGGATGGATTTTGCGAATAGATACTTTCATAAGTCCTCTTCATGGTTTTACAATAAGTTTCATGAAAGAGACAAGAATGGTGAGAAAGAGGCTTTTAATGATGAAGAATTAGCACTACTTAGAAGCTCTCTTTTCGATTTAAGCGACCGCATACGCCGTGCTGCCGAGCAGATTTAATCTATAACAACATGATTCATAGGATAAAGAAAAGGTAGAAAATCTATCTTTATCCTATAACTGTTGGTGTGCCAAATATAGGGACACACAACTTGAGTGTTCACTGAATATGCTAAGAAAAAGCATAAACAACAGGGACACACGAGTCGTGTGTCCCTGTTTTTATTATCAAAAGACAATGTGTAACAGCCTTTTTCTTCAACCAAATGCTCACGTTACGGCCATTCTTCACCCATACTTTTCGCTACCATGCAGCACCTTTATTACAGCTGATAGGCCACTCCCACTGTGCCAAAGATGGGATAAAGGGTTTGTTCGATGGTTTTAAAGCTGCGATGGTGCACGCCTGTGAGCCCCCAGTTGAGGTCGAGATAGCCACCCAAACGGTTGGAAAACCACCAGTCGGCACCTGCCATCACACCCCATTGTGTGCGCCGCATGCTGTCAGAGAAGTCGAAATCGCCACGCTGTCCGGCATCCTTTCCGATGTTAATGCGCGGACCTGTGGGCGAACCCACGCGCAGATAGCCGTCATGAGCATAGCCATCAAAATGACGAGAGAGCACGTATGAGAAATAAGGGCCAGCCTTTAAGCGCAGTGTTTTGCCCACATGTGCCGTGGCCAGCAACGGAATAGTGAACATCCATTCGTTCACTTTTGTGCGCACATTGCCCGTGAATTGTCCCTCAAGATGCTGTCCGCCACGATCCATCGCCATGTGATAGTTCTTCACTTGCGCATCCACATCCATACCTTTGTTCTCCAATCGCAGCCCCAACAGCACGCCCCAAAACGGTGTCATGTGCCGTTCGGCATCCAAACCCAACTGGAAACTCGGTGTCAGCCGATAGCGATTGAGTTTGCGAATGGTGGCCGGAAGCCCCACAGGTGACGTGCCTCCGACTGAAAAACCCACACGAGCGCTGTAAGACAGGCTATCCATCAGGCAGCCTTGCGCAGAACTATGCAGCACGATGAGACCCATCGCCCACAATAAGAAATATCTTTTCATCATCATTGTTGTTCTTTTTCACACACCACACGCACACGGTCAACCTTCAAGGTTGAGCCACTGCGCCAATAAACACGTCGCCCCGCTTGCTCGATGAGAACACCAATGCCAAGCTATAACCATTATTCTCAAGCACATCGAGGTCGATTTCACTCGTATAAGCAAACGCCACATCGAACGCGGTCCACGCCGTTTGCGGTGCCACATAGCCCATATCGGCCCGCGCAATGATGGCCGGTGAGGTCTTCACATTCGTACCATCGATCACCACTTCATGCCCGGCTGCATCGTGGTTGCGATAGAAAATGGCATAAACGGCAGCGCTATCTTTCACGTCGGTAAGCTCCTGATTTTGCTTGTCGGTCACCTTTTTAGCCGGCGTATATTGGTAATAGCCCGTGAAACGCAGCGGCTTGCGATCGAAAGGATGGCCAAACTGTGTGGCTTTCAGCGGTTCCATGGCGGCATTAGAGATGTCGAAATATCCATAGAACAGGTTGCCGGCGGCGATGGGACTGTGAAACAAGTTCCCCAAAAAGCCTGTGCTTCGCGTCGTGAGCTGCACGCCTTTGCCCTCATAACCCTCGACCGACTGTGTGGGATAAACCGATGAAGGCTGCCCTTCAGCCGTCAAAGCAAAACCGCCATTGCCACTGGCCCACAGCGTATTCAAGCTGCCATTTTGCTCTTCTTGCCACGTGTCGTAATCGGGAAAACCGCTGCCAAAGGTCTCTTTCTTCACATGTTCGAAATCGAAACGCACCGTGTCGCCCACCATCCTCGCCACGTTTTGAATGCGCAAGGTGTAGGTGCGGTGGTGCCGTCCATCCTCCGAAGTCACGGTGTACGTGACAGGTCCCTGACTGAAATCGTGCTCCGAACCGTCGGCCGGCGTGATGGTTGCGCCGGGAGTGAGCACAAAGGTGGGTTTATAATGCGTCACGGTGTTCTGCCGTCGCGTCTCCACCACAATATCACTTTGTGCAGAAGGCACTTCAACCAGCCCGTCAAGCACGTTGTAGAACACCTGCATAGGATAATCAACCACTATGCTTACCTTTTCAATATCGGCCTCGGCATTGGGCGCTTCGTCCTTAAAACAGGAACTCAACAACGTGCACGCCACCGCCATGCAGGCCAGCTTTACCTTGCTATTCATAGATGATGCAATACTTTTAAAGATGACTTTAGGCCAACAAAGGTATAAAAAAAGTGGTGAACTGCTGCGTGTGCCTTCATTTTTTTGCACCGATGCCGGCATTGAAAGGGCGGAATGACCACGCAAAAGCATGCAGATTGCGCGGCAATCGCTACCTAATTACCGCGCAAACCCATGCACTTTGCCGGCAAAAGTCGCCCACATTGCACAGCCCCACTGCCGATTTGCACCGACCATGCCGCACAACAGGCGCTACAATCGCCAAGCACACAAGACGCGAACACACGGCAGAGCCTCCGCCTGAAAGGGCAAAGAGCCGAGAAACCGACAAGCAAGAGAGCGGCCAACGCATGTCTTTCCTCGTCGTGTGCGATGTTTTTATAAAAGACGTTAAATATAGATGCCTGCTGTTGCAATGCTCTTCGGAAAAACGTATCTTTGCACTATCTTCGTAAAAGCAACACGACACAAGGCTTGAAAAAGATAAAACCACATGGCGTATGGAGAACAAGACCTCCGTTTCAACAGCCATGTAACAGGCTTGAGAACGGCTGAATGCCGAACACACGGCCAAACTTTCAGGACTCGACCGCGACAAAGTGGACTACCGCATGAAGCCATTCCCGGCTGAAAGCCCCATCATCTCGTCCGCGAGATACCACTAACGGTCAACCAATTGCATCGCTCCAAATCGCAAGAAAAGATGTTTTCGATTCATCAACATAACCGCACTTGAACCCCAATCCAGCCATCAGCGCCTGCACAAACCGTGTTTAAGGGTTGCTCAGATGGGCTTTCCTATGCTCAAAGGCACAGCCAACCACGTCGAAAAAAGGTGGCAAACCTGCGGTCGACAGGCAATGATAAGAGGAAAAGGATACGGTGAGAACCGCATGAAATGATTTAACGAGCCGCCTGATGGCTGATTTGGATTAAACAAAAAGGCATGACACCGACGCCGATTTTCTCGGACAAGGTGACATGCCTTACTTCATTTTGTGCCGGCAACGGTCATCATGCGTCCCCCCAAAGGCCGCTCGCCTTGCCGACATCTGCGCTCATCAAAACGCAAAAGGGAGCTGTCCACCCGACGGATGAACGCTCCCACTTATATTGGAAACCAATGAAGCGCGTTTATTTGTTTACAGCATCGGCCAACTCTGCGCCAGCTTTAAACTTAGCAACCTTCTTAGCTGCAATCTTAATCTTCTGCTTTGTAGCAGGATTAATACCTTCACGAGCGGGCTTTTCGTTTACACTGAATGTGCCGAAGCCTACCAATTGAATCTTGTCACCAGCAGCAAGTGCATCTTTAATAGCTGCGGTTGTTGCGTCTAATGCTTTTTTTGCGTCTGCTTTTGTGAGGCCTGCGCCTGCTGCAATCTTGTCGATTAACTCTGTTTTGTTCATAATTTCTCGTTTAAAAAAATGAATATTATTAATGAAATTCTCTTTTTCTGCCGGCAAATATAGGCTATTCCTTTCATTCAGCAAACAAAAACACGAAAAAAATGCACTGAAAACTGAAAAATAACTTGAAAAGGCTTGTTTTGCCATGTGATAAGGGATATTTTTCGTAATTTTGCACCATTATCAAGCAATTACATAGCATTTAAACAAGAGAGCATTATGATGCGTATCACACCCGTTACGAAATTTCTTTTATTAGTCAATGTAGTGGTGTTTTTGTTCATGGCCAGTTCGCTTTCAACACTGGTTCCGTTATTTGACTTTCAGGATTTAGAAGACATGCTGGGGTTGCATTTTTTCTTAGCCCCTCATTTTCATTTCTATCAGATATTCACCTACATGTTTGTGCATGCCGGCTTCACCCACATCCTATTTAATATGTTTGGCTTGTGGATGTTTGGCCCCATTTTGGAACGAGTGTGGGGTGGCCGCCGCTTTTTGTTCTATTACCTCTCGTGCGGTTTGGGTGCCGGTTTGTTTCAAGAGGCGGCACAATTAGTGCAATTCTATGCCATCATGTCGAGCCAAGTGCCCCATTTTGCATTGTCAAACCTGCTGTTCTATGCCCAGGAAGCGGGCGCAGCGCTCAACACTTGGACCACCGTTGGCGCCTCGGGCAGCATCTTTGGTGTGCTTTTAGGTTTCGGAATGCTCTTTCCCAACGAGCGCATGTTCATCATTCCCTTTCCCTTTCCCATCAAAGCCAAATATCTTGTGGGTGGCTATGCCGCGGTAGAACTGCTGCAAGCCCTGTTTATGACGGGCGACAACGTGGCCCATTTGGCCCACATTGGCGGCATGGTGATAGGCTTTTTCATGATTCGCTATTGGCAGAAACATCCCACTCAAGGCCATCAAAGCTATGGCAACGGCCATTCGTTGTTTGGGCAATGGAAACAGAAAATGGAAAACAACAGCGGCACAAACCGATGGGGATGGCCGACCCATTCGTCGCAAAACAGCGCCATGGGCGACCGAAAAGCCGACTGGGATGACAACGAACGCCAGCGAAAGGCGCAGGAAGAGATCGACCAGATTTTAGATAAAATCAGGAAAAGCGGCTACAACAGCTTGTCGGCTGACGAGAAACGCCGTCTGTTTGAACAAAGTAACCGACCATAAACGCCCACACGATGCTGGTAAAGCTCAAGCGCATCACCGTGCAACTCCTCATGGGAGCCAACCTCAGCACCATTCTGCTGATGCTGTTTATCGGCTATTCCGACCGCTTTGACCCCACGAAACATCAGCTGTTGGCCAATGCCGGCTTGGTGTTTCCGGTGGTGTTGCTGGCAAACTTCGTGTTCTTGGTGTTTTGGCTTTGCACCAAAAAGCGGATGGCTTGGCTACCGTTTGCGGGCTATGTGGTGTGCTATGGCCCCATCAGAGCCTATTGCCCGGTGAATATTCTGCAAGATGTTCCGCCCCAAAGTGTCAAGGTGATGTCGTACAATGTGTGGAGCTTTGCGGGCTGGGAGCGCCATGCCAACGGCAAATTTCCCATTTTGGAGTATATCAAAGCGCAGCATCCCGACCTGCTTTGTCTGCAAGAAGCCATGACATACGAGATAGGACAGGCGCGCGTTGACTCGGTGTTGGACAAACTTTTTGCCTATAAAGACACGCTGAAGTTTTCGGCACAGAGCGATGTGATTGCGGTTTATAGCAAGTATCCCATCCTCTCCCACGAGCGCATCGCCTATCCTTCGCGCGGCAATCTCAGTGGGGCTTTCTATATAAAAATGGGGCGCGACACGGTGTTGGTCATCAATAACCATTTGGAAACCACGGGACTTTCGAGCGAAGACAAACGCGAATTTCGCTCGATGATGAAGGGAAAGTTGAACGGCGACGCTGCCAAACGCACGTCTTACAGGCTCATTGACAAGCTCGGCGAGGCCTCATCGAAGCGCGCTGTGCAAGCCAATGCCGTTGCAAACTATGTGAGTGGGCATTTAAACCACAGCATCATCCTCTGCGGTGACTTCAATGATACGCCCATTTCCTATGCCCATCACACCATCGGACGGCACCTTACCGACTGCTATATCGCTGCCGGTAACGGGCCGGGAGTGAGCTATCACAAGGCCGGCATGTATGTACGCATCGACCATATCATGGTGACGCCCGACTGGAAACCCTATCGTTGCGTGGTGGACAATCGCATTAAAACCTCCGACCACTACCCCATCATTTGCTGGATGAAACGGGTAACGAAACCATAAAAATCGCAATTTCACAACAATAAATTTTATGGAGTGCGGTTTTTTTACTATTTTTGCACGGCTATATTATAAAAGATGTGGCCTACGGATGCGCGGAAAAACAATGAATAAATAATAAACAAGAAAATGCAAAACAAAGGAATTGTAATTTGTACAGCCGTCTTGCTGACGCTTGCAAGCATTTTTTATCTCTCGTTCTCGTTTGCAACGGCCTATTATGACCGTCAGGCAGCGAAGATAAAAGACCCTATTGCCCAACAGGATTATAAAGATTCGGTGAAATACCTGGGCATTTACTCGTATCAAAAGTGCTTGGAAACGCAGATAGGACTTGGACTTGACCTCAAAGGAGGTATGAATGTGATTCTCGAAGTCTCGGTGCCTGATGTGTTAGAGACGTTGGCCGATCACAAAACCGACGCCGCTTTCACGAAATCAATGGCTGAAGCTCGTGCGGAAGAAGAGAAGAGTCAGAGCGATTTCATCTCGCTTTTCGTGAAGTATTACCATCAGAATGCGCCCGGACATCGCTTGGCTGAGCTCTTCGCTACGCAGCAACTGCAAGGCAAAGTGAACCCGCAAAGCTCGGATTCTGAAGTGGAACGCGTGCTGAGAGCGGAAGTTCAGACCGCCATCGACAACGCATTCACCGTGGTTCGCACACGTATCGACAAGTTTGGTGTGGTACAACCCAACATACAAAAGCTCGAAGGACAGACCGGTCGCATCATGGTTGAGATGCCGGGTATCAAAGAACCCGAGCGTATGCGTAAGCTGTTGCAGGGCAGTGCCAACTTAGAGTTCTGGGAAACCTACAATGCTGAAGAGGCCATCCCCTATCTCCAACAGTTAGATACCCGCTTAGTGGCTGGCGAATCGGCCGACACTACGGCACAAACAAAAGCCGAAAAGCCGCAGCAAGCCGCAGCGAAAAAGCCTGCAAAGCTGCAATTAGGCAAGACAACCGATAAGGGTTCGGCTGCACAAGATAAAGCTTTGTTGGAACAAGCCCACAAGGAACATCCCCTGTTGTCGCGCTTACAAACCACCGGAGCCAACGCTTTGGCTCTCGTAGGTTATGCAAGTGTGCGCGACACCGCCGCCATTAACAAGTGCATTTATGGCACAGAAGCCAAGCAAGTGCTGCCGGCCGACATGAAATTGTTGTGGAGTGCAACCCCCGAAGACGGCGTAACAGCCAAGAACATCTATGGTCTTTATGCCATCAAAGTGAACACTCCTAATGGTCAAGCGCCTTTAGAAGGCGACGTAGTGACCGATGCTAAGGACGGCTTTAACCATGTTTCGGGTCAGCCAGAGGTATCGATGACGATGAATAGTGATGGTGCTCGTCGCTGGGCTGCTCTCACAAAGGCCAACGTTGGCCGCGCCATTGCCATCGTTTTGGATGGTGTTGTCTATTCAGCTCCACGTGTAAACGGCGAGATTGACGGCGGTTCGAGTGCCATAACCGGTAACTTTACCGTTGAAACCACCAAGGATTTGGCCAACACTTTGAAGTCGGGTCGCATGCCAGCTCCTGCAAGAATTGTGCAAGAAGAGGTGGTAGGTCCTACGCTTGGTGCCGCATCTATCCAGCAAGGTATTGAGTCGTTTGCCATCGCTTTCGTGTTGTTGATTGTCTACATGGTGCTGATGTATAACTTCGTTCCTGGCATGATTGCCAACCTTGCATTGGTGGTTAACGTGTTCTTCACGCTGGGTATCCTCACATCTTTCCAAGCAGCGCTCACCATGTCGGGCATTGCGGGTATGGTATTGTCATTGGGTACGGCCGTAGATGCCAACGTATTGATTTACGAACGCATTAAAGAAGAGTTGCGATTGGGCAAGGGAATGAAGCAAGCTGTAGCCGAAGGATATGGCAATGCCTTCTCGGCTATCTTCGACTCCAACCTCACTTCGTTGATAACCGGTGTCATTTTGTATATCTTTGGCACAGGACCCATCCAGGGTTTTGCCACCACTTGGATCATTGGTATCGTTTGTTCGTTCTTCACTTCGGTGTTCTTGACCCGCTTGGTTTACGAGCATCAACTCAACAAAGGACGCTGGGAGCACCTCAAATATTGGACACCTTTCAGCAAAAACCTCATGCAAGACAAGCACTATAAGTTCATGACCATGAGCAAAAGCACCTTTGGTGTGACCATCATCTTGGCGCTTGTCTTCATCGGAAGCTTCTTTGTTCGCGGCTTAGCACAAAGCATTGACTTCACAGGTGGTCGTAACTATGTGGTGCAATTTGAGAAACCTACCGAGCCCGAACAGGTGAGAGAGGTGCTCAATCACATCTTCCCCGGCTGCACATCGAATGCACTTTCGTTGGGAACGGACAACAAAACGATTCGTATTTCAACCAACTATAAGATTGAATCCAACAGTCCTACCATCGACGATCAGGCCGAAACGCTGCTCTATAACGGTTTGAAGAAAGCCGGAATGGTGAGTCAAAAGAGCGTAGAGGCATTCAAAAATCCTGACGTTCGTGCAGGAGGTTCCATCATTAGCAGTTCAAAAGTGGGTCCATCGGTAGCCAAAGATGTCACCTATGGCGCTATCATCAGCGTGCTTATTGCGCTGATTGCCATCTTCCTTTATATCTTAGTGCGCTTCCGCAACGTAGCGTTCTCGGTGGGATCTACCGTGGCTTTGGCCTTCGATGCCTTGTTCGTCATCGGCTTGTTCTCCCTGCTTCAAGGCGTGTTGCCGTTCTCTTTGGAGGTCGACCAAACCTTCATCGGTGCCGTGTTGACCGTCATTGGTTACTCTATCAACGATAAAGTGGTGGTGTTTGACCGCATTCGTGAGAACCTGAAGCTGCATCCTAAGCGTGACATTCAGGCGCAATTCAACGACTCTATCAACCAAACGCTGGCACGAACCATCAACACTTCGTTCTCAACGTTGATTGTGTTGCTCGTGATTTTGTTCCTCGGTGGCAAGAGCATCCAGCCATTTGCATTCGCCATGACGTCGGGTGTTGTCTTCGGAACGCTCTCTTCTATCTTCATTGCCAGCCCGATTGCTTACTTAGTGATGGGCAGAAAAATCCAGTATTTGGATGGAAGTGTAGAGATGGCCGACGCAAAAGCGTAAATAAGAAAAATTACTAAGGTTTTAATTTCTATCATATACGGCTGCTGATGTGTGAACATCAGCAGCCGTTTTTGTTATCCATAGCCCACGCAACCCATAAAAAAAAACTTCACCATTTACTTGCTTGGCACACATTTTTTTGCTATTATTGCAACCGAAAAGAGATCAACGTTTTTCAGACTTAAACATTTATCACACAATAGCAATGGAGATTCAACAGCTCAGTTACAGCTATCCTCGGCAGTCAACGCCTGTGTTTAGCGACTTCAATCTCACGCTTTCGCCCGGCAAAATCTATGGTTTGTTGGGGCCGAATGGCGCGGGAAAATCCACCTTATTATATATAATGGCCGGTTTGTTGGCGCCCCAAACCGGGCAAGCCACGCTCAATGGGGTGAATGTGCGGCGCAGAAAGCCCTCCACGATGTGCGAGATTTTCCTCGTTCCCGATGAGTTTGAACTGCCCAACGTGTCGCTTTTAGACTATGTCAAGACCAACAGTGTGTTCTATCCACGCTTTTCTTTAGACGACATGAATGCCTATTTGCAAACCTTTGGCATGACAAACGACGTGCGACTCTCAGCCTTATCGCTCGGTCAACGCAAAAAGATTTTCATGGCCTTTGCCATGGCTACGCACGCCAAAGTGTTGTTGATGGACGAGCCAACCAACGGCCTTGACATCACGAGCAAGCAGCAATTTCGCGACTTTATCCGCCAAGGCAGCCACGAAAGTCAGCTCATCGTCATCTCCACCCATCAGGTGAAAGACGTGGAAAGCATCCTCAACCACGTGTTGTTGATGGACAGAAGCGAGATTATCCGCAACGAAGCCATCAACGGAACCATCGATTTAGAAACTTATTTCATTGAAGCAACCAAAGGAAGGGAGGCCCATCATGACTAACAATTTCTTCGCTTGGCACCGTTTTTGGTGCTATTTCAAAAAGCTGTGGATGGAACATCGCAGCCAATTCTATATCGCTACGGGCATCACTTTCGGTGTGTTGCTCATGGTGATGCTCGCTACCTTCTTCCTCACTTGCAGCTATAACGACGGCGAAGCGCTCGCCGACTATCAGGTAATCGGCATGGCTGAAACCATCAGTGGTTGGACATCGTTCATCTATACGATTGTGATGATTGTAGCTGCCTCACAATTTTTCAGCGACGGCAAGCTCAAATCGGGTCGCATCCACGTGCTCACCACCCCCGTAAGCATGTTCGAAAACTGGTTGGCACGCGTCTGTTTGTTTGTCGTGGCCTACATCATCATGTTCCATGTCGTGTTCAATGTCGTCGAATTGCTGCGCGCCTTGCTCATGACCACCGTCCACTATGAGGGACCAATGCTGTGGGGTGGCATCGGCCATATCAGCTTTTATTCCGACCAATACTGGGAGATATGGTTCTATTTCACCGCCTTCTACGCTTTCCTCATCACCACTTACATGCTCGGCAGCGTGGTGTTTTTGCGCCGATCGCTGCTGCTCACCACCATCACCCTGCTCATTTTGCTGTTCATTGGCGGCATTTTCACGCTGTTTATTGGCGTCGGACGCATCGAAAACGGCCTTCACTTCTTCTATTGGTTAGCCTTCCTTTCGGTGGCCAACCTATGGCTATCCTACCGTCGATTGTGTGAAATGGAAATTAAAAACCGAAGATAACAGGAGGAAACGCAAATGAAAACAACCACAAAAATCATCCTTACCCTCATCGTTTTGAGCTACGTGGTGTGGGGATTCTGCATAGGATACAACATCAAAGCTGAGACAATCACATTCTATACAGCTGTCCGTCAGACGCTCAACCTTCATGATTTGAAGGGCATCCAGTTTGTTGCACCCCCCAATGAAAGCCTCGACGACTACTCGTTGGATAGCGTTTTGCTCATTGTTGACGACAAACGAACGGATATTCTCGTCGACTATCCGCGCGAACTCCTCCAAACAAAAATGCAAAACGGACAGCTCATCCTTTCGCCTTCGCCACGCTTTGCCGCAGCACATGCGAAAGGAAACTACGAGCTTACCGATGCCAAATGGACCGAGAATGATGCCCGTTTCGACACCATTGATACCGCATCCGATGGGCAATACATCGTCGTTCGGCTCTATATGCCCACAGCTCAAGCGCTCAAACTGCTGCAATCGCCCAACGCACTAAGCCAACTGGGCGCGGTAGGCGTGCAACATCTGGTGGCCAAGAGCCTCACCCTGCAACAAAACTTCTCTGTCACCCTCACGCAATGCCGCATCGGCGACGCCAAAATCAATGTGGGGGTCAACAAGTTTGAATTGCAAGGCACCCGAATAAATAACATGGTTATCAAGATGTTGAACGATACAGAGAACGATAATCAAACGCTTTATGCGGACGATAACCACTCGTTTGTCGACAACTTGCTCATTCAAGGGAGCTGCAATAGCTCATTCACTTATTCGCACTATGGCCACATCATGATTGAAGGTACCGGCAATGCGCCTTCCTCTGTGACCTTAGATGGCCTGAAAGGGCGCGTCAAACTGAAATAGATGGTGGACGAAACGCAGCAGAGAATCGACGAGGCATTCATGCAAAAAGCGCTCTTTGAAGCCCAAAAGGCTGCCGAAGCCGGCGAGGTTCCTATCGGGGCTGTGGTGGTTTGTCGCGGAAAAATCATCAGCCGTGCACACAATCTCACCGAGACTTTGCACGATGTTACCGCCCATGCCGAGATGCAAGCCATCACTGCTGCAGCCGATTCGTTGGGCGGAAAATACCTCCCCGACTGCACACTCTACGTCACCGTGGAACCCTGTTCGATGTGTGCGGCGGCCTTAGGCTGGGCACAAATGGGGCGCATTGTTTATGGAACGCCCGACGAGAAGCGCGGCTATCGCCGCTATGCCCCCCGCGTTTTGCACCCCAAAGCCACCGTCACGCAGGGCGTTTTGGCCGAAGCGTGCCGTCAACTCATGCAGCAATTCTTTCAACAACGGCGCTGATGCCGCGCGAAAAATCCACATGCAAACCCAAAAAGAAAAATAAAAACAACATAACAACAGTTGAACATGACAAAAATTCCAGCTCAGAAACTCCCTTGGGAGGAGCGCCCTCAAGGCAGCAAAGACGTGATGTGGCGCTACAGCCACAACCCCATCATCGGCCGATATGACATCCCCACGTCCAACAGCATCTTCAATAGTGCCATCGTTCCGTTTGAAAACGGCTTCGCAGGTGTGTTCCGTTGCGACAACAAAGCCGTGCAAATGAATATCTTTGCAGGCTTCAGCGACGACGGCATCCATTGGAAAATCAACGAAGAACCCATCGTTTTCGAGGCGGGCAACACGCAGATGATTGCCTCGGAATACAAATACGACCCACGAGTGACGTGGCTTGAAGACCGTTATTGGATTACTTGGTGCAACGGTTACCACGGTCCTACGATTGGTCTTGGCTACACTTTCGACTTCAAAACGTTCTATCAGTGCGAGAATGCCTTCCTGCCATTCAACCGCAATGGCGTGCTCTTCCCCGAAAAAATCAATGGTAAGTATGCCCTTCTGAGCCGTCCCAGTGACAATGGCCACACACCTTTCGGCGACATCTACCTCAGTTTCAGTCCCGATATGAAGTATTGGGGCGAGCATCGTTGCGTCATGTCGCCCACTCCTTTCCCACAAAGTGCCTGGCAATGCACGAAGATTGGCGCCGGACCCGTGCCCTTCTTGGTCGACGAAGGCTGGCTCTTGTTCTATCATGGTGTCATCACTACGTGTAACGGTTATCGCTATTCCATGGGCGCTGCCATCTTGAATAAGGAGCATCCCGAACGCGTTCTCTATCGCACACAGCCCTATCTGCTCGCACCCAACGCCCCCTATGAGCTGCAAGGCGACGTGGCCAACGTCATTTTCCCCTGCGCAGCGCTCCACGATGGCGAGCGCGTGGCCGTCTATTATGGCGCTGCCGACACCGTTGTGGGCGTGGCTTTTGGCTACATTCGCGAGATTGTAGACTTCATCAAAGCCAACAACTGTGCCGAGTAGGCCGCAGCCTTGCGGGGTAAAAGCATAGCCTTTTCCTCGCAATTTGCATGCCTTTGCACTGCAATCTATTGCAGATTATGGGGCAAAGTGCATGCTTTTCTCGCATAATATTCGTATATTTGCAACCGACCTGCAAGGGTCATCACCCTACTAACCCTTTTAAGAATGAAAAAGAACCTCATGATTGCCTTGTGCGTGGCGTGCCATTTCGGTGCGTTGCAAGCGACGCATGCACCCAGAACAGAGCCGGTTGACTTGGTCAACCCGTTCATTGGCACGTCGAATTTGGGCACTACCAACCCCGGAGCCATCTGTCCTAACGGGCTGATGTCGGTGGTTCCGTTCAATGTTATGGGTTCCGATGAGAACAAATGCGATAAAGATTCGCGCTGGTGGTCAACGCCTTACGAGTTCCACAACGTGTTTTTCACAGGCTTTTCCCATGTCAACCTCAGCGGCGTTGGCTGCCCCGATGTGGGCTCTTTGCTGCTGATGCCCACCACAGGCAAGCTCAATGTCGACTATAAAGCCTATGGCAGTCACTACAAAGACGAGGTGGCTCGTCCGGGCTATTACAGCAATTTCCTGGTGAAACACGGCGTGAAAACCGAGGTAACCGCTACCCTTCGCACCGCCTGTGAGCGCTTTACGTTCCCCAAAGGCGAAAGCCATTTACTGCTTAACCTTGGTGAAGGTCTCACGAAAGAGTCGGGAGCGATGGTGAAACAGGTGAGTCCCACCGAATATGAGGGCATGAAACTGCAAGGCGCTTTTTGCTATTATGCCCAAGCCGTGTTCCCTATTTACTTCGTGATGCGCGTGAACAAGGTGCCACAAAGCGCCGGTTACTGGAAAAAGCAGCGCGAACGGACGGGCAAACAGGCTGAATGGTTCCCCGACAGAGGACAATATAAGCTCTACACGGCCTATCAAAAAGAGATGGCCGGCGACGATATTGGCGTCTATATGAACTTCAACACCACCGACGACGAGGTGATTGAGGTGCAAATGGGCGTGTCGTTTGTCAGCATAGCCAACGCACGTGAGAACCTCAACGCAGAGCAAAAGGGCAAAGATTTCAACACCATTGCGCAAGAAGCGCGCCAGAAATGGAACGCCGACCTGTCGAAAATAGAAATCGAAGGCGGCACCAAAGACCAGCAAACCATTTTCTACACGGCACTCTATCACACGCTCATCCATCCCAACATCCTCCAAGATGTCAACGGACAATATCCGGCTATGGAGAGCAACCGCGTGCTTACGCAGCACGAAGGCAACCGCTACACGGTGTTCTCGCTGTGGGACACCTACCGCAACCTGCATCAATTCATGACGCTTGTCTATCCCAATCGCCAGCGCGACATGGTTAAATCGATGATTAGTATGTATGATGAGAGCGGCTGGTTGCCCAAATGGGAGCTCTTTGGACGCGAGACTTACACGATGGAAGGCGACCCTTCGATTCCCGTTATCGTGGACTGTTGGCTGAAAGGGCTGCGCGGTTACGACATCAACAAGGCCTACACGGCCATGAAAAAGGGTGCCACGACCGATGAAAAGAGCAATCCGCTGCGCCCCGACAACAACGAATATGTGGAGAAAGGCTATATTTCGCTGCGCGATTCGTTCGACAATTCGGTGTCGCACGCGTTGGAATATTACATTGCCGACAATGCTTTGTCGCGTTTGGCGGCCGCTTTGGGCCACAAAGCCGATGCAAAGCTGTTCTATAACCGCTCGATGGGCTACCGACATTACTTCAGTAAGGAGTTCAATATGTTGCGTCCTATCCTGCCCAATGGAAAGTTTTACAGCCCATTCAACCCGCTGCAAGGCGCTAACTGGGAACCTTCTCCGGGCTTTCATGAGGGCAATGCGTGGAACTACACGTTCTATGTGCCCCACGATATCTATGGGTTGGCCAAGCTCATGGGCGGCAAAAAGCGCTTCATCGAGCAGCTTCAGTCGGTGTTTGACCGCGGAAACTACGACCCAACCAACGAGCCTAACATCGCTTATCCATTCCTTTTCTCCTATTTTAAAGGTGAGGAATGGCGCACACAGGTGCTCACTCATCAGCTGTTGCAAACCTATTTCAAGAACAGTCCCGAGGGACTTCCCGGCAATGATGACACGGGAACGATGTCGGCTTGGGCGCTTTTCAGCATGATGGGCTTCTATCCTGACTGCCCGGGTGAGCCGGCTTACACCCTCACCTCGCCCGTTTTCGACAAGATTACGCTGCACCTCGATGCCCAACAATGGGGCAAAGACAAGCTCGTTATTGAGACCCGGCGCAACAATCCGCAAGCCGTGCGCATCGAAAAGATGGAGGTTGGCGGCCAACCTTGGACGTCCTACCGCATCCGTCACAGCGACTTGGTGAAGGCAGGCACATTGAAATTCATCTTAAAATAATTATCTTTGCCGTGGCATCGAGTCCAAAAGGTGCCACGCTCACCTATTCTTAATGAAATGAAGACCTTGATAAAATTTGGTTTTAGCCTCTTGATGGGCGCCTGTTTCCTCACCGAATCACGCGCACACAACATCATTCCCAAGCCCCAAAGCATCGTGATGGGGCAAGGATCGATTGCAGTCAGTCAGCTCAACGCTGCACAAACCAACCTCAAAGGCGAAGATTTTGCCCAGTTGCAAAGCTATCTTTTGCAAACCATGGGCATTCAGTTGCGCCGCGGTAACAACAGCATCGTGCGCAAAACCCATCTCTATCCGCTGCGATTATTCTGCACCGGCACGCCCGAACAGGCACGTATGGCGGCCGACAGTGTGCGCCTTCAGGGCTATAAGCTCACCATTTCGCGCCGCGGAGTGTTCATCAAAGCCCCCACACCCATGGGTCTTTTCTATGGTTTGCAGACGCTTCAGCAACTCAAAGAGAACGGAAGACTGCCCCATGTGCACATCACCGACTATCCAAAATATCCCTATCGCGGCATCATGATCGACTGTTCGCGCCACTTCTTCCCCATCGATGTGCTCAAAAAGCAGCTCGATGCGATGGCCTATTACAAGCTCGATCGCTTCCATTGGCATTTGGTTGATGGCGGCGGATGGCGCATAGAAATCAAGAAATACCCCGGTTTAACCGAGGAAGCTGCCTACCGAACGCAGGAAGATTGGACGAAATGGTGGCGCGGTGGCGACCGAACTTTCTGCCGAAAAGATGCTCCCGGCGCCTACGGAGGTTATTATACGCAAGATGAAGTGCGCGACCTTGTGGCCTATGCTGCCGCTCGTCACATCACTGTTATACCCGAAATTGAGATGCCCGGACATAGTAATGAGGTGCTATGGGCCTATCCTTCGCTCGCCTGTGAGGGCAAAGTGCATGGCCAATCCGACTTCTGTGTGGGCAAAGACAACACCTATCAGTTCTTAAAGGATGTGCTCAAGGAGGTCATGGACCTGTTCCCTTCGTCCTATATCCATATTGGTGGCGACGAAGCGGGGCGCAAAACGTGGGAGACTTGCCCCGATTGTCAGCGCGAAATGCAAGCCAATGGGCTGAAAACGACGGCCGAATTGCAAGGTCATTTCACTGAGAAAATAGAACAATTCCTCAACACCCATGGCCGAAAGCTCATGGGATGGGACGAGATTATGGAAGGAAAGCTGGCACCCAATGCCGCCGTTATGTCGTGGAGAGGCTTTGAAGCAGGACTCGAAGCCGCGCGAAAAGGCCACGCAGTGGTGATGACTCCCGGGAAATATTGCTATCTTGACCATTATCAAGACGCCCCCATCACGCAGCCTAATGCGCAAGGTGGCTATGTAACCTTAGAGAAAGCGTACAGCTATGAGCCCCTTCCTGACAGCTGCCGGACGCCACAAACCGAGGCTTGTGTTGAGGGATTGCAAGGCAATCTGTGGACCGAATACGTGCCAACGCCGCAACATTTGGAATATATGCTCTATCCACGGGCGCTGGCTTTGGCCGAAGTGGGCTGGACAAGTGGACACAGAAACTATGCCAAGTTTCGCAAACGCGCGCTCTATGCCGTTGACTTTCTGCAACAAAAAGGCTATCATACGTTCGATTTAGCCCATGAAGTGGGTGATCGAAAGGAGTTCCGTTATGGCATGAAGCACGAGGCATTGCACAAGAAAGTGATCTATTTAAGTTCGTATGCTCCGAAATATCGTGCTGAAGGGGATAGCACTTTGACCAACGGACGCGGCGGAAACTGGGGCTTTTTCGACGGCAGATGGCAAGGTTTTATCGACCCCAAAGGCATTGATGTCATCATTGATATGGAGAAAACCACCGACATTAAAGACGTTGAAATCAACTTCTTGCAACAGGCTTCTGCCAGCATCTATACGCCCGCTTCGGTGCAGATTGAGGTGTCGAACGATGGAAAAAACTTCGTAGAAATCGATAAAACCACCTGCGATGTTGAGCCTTCTGCACGCTATCGCATTTATCCTTACCAATGGAAAGGAACGGCAAAAGGCCGCTATGTGCACGTCAAAGCCGCATTATATGAGCCTGATAGCTGGCTCTTTATCGACGAAATTATGATTAATCGAAAATAAATTGCAAATGAAAAAAATGATTCTTGCGCTGCTCTTGCTCAGCACTTTTCACGCAAAAGCAGCCGACACCTTATTCATAAAGCAGCCCCAAGTGCCCATTTTGATTGAGCGTCACGACAATGTGTTGCTGCTCATGCGGCTCAAAGCCACTGAAACGAAGGCTTTAGACCAAGTGGAACTCGACCTCGACCCATCGCTTCCGCTCAACCAAGTGAAAGCCCTTCGCCTCTATTATGGCGGCACCGAGGCGCGACAATTCGATCAAAAACTGCGTTTTGCACCCGTAGATTACGTCTCGGGCTTCACACCTGGCAAGACCTTGCGCGCCAATCCGTCGTATGTAGTGTTGCGAAGCGAGCTGCAACCCACCACCCATCACCTCACCCTTGCGGCCAAACAATCGCTCTTTCCGGGCGTGAATTACTTTTGGGTGAGCATCGAAATGCAACCCAATGTGCCCGTAAAAGCAACCTTGAAAGCCGCGCTATCCAAGGCCATTGCCGACGGAAAAGCACTGCCACTCGTCAACACTTCGAAGCCCGATATGGAGCGAAGAATGGGCATAGGTGTGCGACATGCCGGCGACGATGGCGTGACAGCCTATCGCATTCCGGGCTTGGTGACGACAAACAACGGCACGCTTTTGGGCGTTTATGATGTGCGTTACAACAGCAGTACCGACCTGCAAGAGCATATTGACGTGGGACTTAGCCGCAGCATCGACGGCGGAAAGACATGGGAACCATGCGCTTGCCCTTAGCTTTTGGTGAGAATGGAGGTCTTCCTGCGGCGCAAAATGGTGTCGGCGACCCGGCTATTCTCGTGGACAAAACCAACAACACGTGTTGGGTTGTGGCCGCTTGGACCCACGGAATGGGCAACCAACGCGCATGGGTTAGCTCTAAACCCGGCATGGATAAAGACCACACGGCACAGCTGGTGATGGCAAAAAGCACCGACGACGGGCGCACATGGTCGGCTCCTATCAACCTCACACCGCTGTTAAAGCAACCCGAATGGTACTTTTTCTTCCAGGGACCGGGGCGCGGAATCACCTGCAAAGACGGCACATTGGTGTTTGCCATGCAGTTTATTGACAAGGATCGCGTGCCCCATGCCGGCATCTTGTATAGCAAAGACCACGGCGAAACGTGGGCCATCTCTTCACCGGCATGCTATAATACCACCGAAGCACAGGTGGCAGAGCTACCTTCGGGCGAACTGATGCTCAACATGCGCAACCAAAGTGGCGGCGGAAGAGCCGTTTACACCACGCGCGATTGGGGCAAAACCTGGCAGGAACACTCCTCGAATATCAAGGCTTTGCAAGAGCCCATCTGCATGGCAAGCCTCATCAGTGTGCCCGCAAAAGACAATGTTCTGGGCAAAAACATCTTGCTGTTCTCCAATCCCAACGACCCCAAAGACCGCCGAAACATCACCATTAAACTGAGCTTCGACGACGGAAAAACATGGGAAGCCTCGCATCAGGTGTTGCTTGACGACGACTATGGATGGGGCTATTCGTGCCTGACGATGATTGATCGCGAGACGGTGGGCATCCTTTACGAGAGCAGCGTGGCCGAGATGACCTTCCAAGCCATCCCACTCAAAGACTTTGTGGGCGGCAAAACGATTATCAAGGCCCAACGAATCATGCGGAAGCGGGGCCCCGTCTGCCTGACGGAATGAGGCAAGTGGGGCAACAGCCCATAAGCTTTGGCCAACCACACCCACGCCAACGGTTGAACAAAATGGTGCAGATTGCACCACAATGTCGCACAGATTGTGCCACAAAAGCGCATAGTTTGCCCCGCAATATAGCCCACTTTGTTCAAGCCGCACAACAAGAAGGAAAAAATAATGCAGAGAAATCAATGATTAAACCCGATTGACAATGAAACAAATGTTTTTGGGACTCATGCTCCCACTCATAGCCGTTGTGGGCACATGGGCTTGTCCTGAGCCCGTCGCACGAGACTATACGCAATACGTAAACCCCTTTATTGGCACGGGAGGACACGGACATGTGTTCCTCGGAGCCAACGTTCCGTTTGGCCATATCCAAGCAGGTCCCACGCAAAAGAAGCAGGGTTGGGACTGGTGTTCGGGCTATCACTACAGCGACTCCATCATCATCGGCTTCGGACAGCTGCACCTTAGCGGAACAGGCATCGGTGATTTGGGCGACATTGCCCTGCTGCCCGTGACGAAAAGCGATGTGCGTGAGGTGAAATTCTCCCACAAGGCCGAATATGCTACGCCGGGCTATTATGCCGTAACTTTGGCCAATGGCGTGCGCGTTGAACTCACTGCTACGCAACGAACCGCCTTTCATCGCTACACGTTTCCGGCCGATGCACGACAAGAACAAGTGGTGGTTGACTTGGCACAAGGCGTGGGTTGGGACAAGATGACGGCCTGCACCCTACAGCAAGAAGGGCAGAACACCATCGTAGGTTCGCGCTTTTCAACGGGATGGGCAAAGGATCAGCGCGTGTTTTTCGTGGCCGAATTCTCGCAACCCATCACCCATCGCACCAAAGAAGGCGACTCGTTGAGCGTGCTTTCCTTTGAACCCACAGGGCAACCCCTCATGGTGAAGGTGGGCATTTCGAGTGTGAGCATCGACAATGCGCGCCTGAATTTGCAGCAAGAATCACCCGGTTGGAACTTCAAAACCATGGTGATTGAGGCAAAATTTGCCTGGAACAAAGAGCTGGAAAAGGTGGCCATTAGAACCGATAATGCCACCGAAAAACGCATTTTCTACACCAGTTTGTACCACACGATGACCGCTCCTTCGGTGTTTAACGATGTCAATGGCGAGTACAGAGGTGCCGATGGCAAGACCCATCGCGGCGACTTTACGCCCTATACCACCTTCTCACTGTGGGACACTTATCGTGCAGCGCACCCCTTGATGACGCTCATTCATCCCGAAAAGCAGCGCGACATTGCCGAAACCATGTTGCACATTACGCAGCAGCAGGGGCGCCTTCCGGTGTGGTTCCTGGAGGGAAACGAAACCGATTGCATGGTGGGCAACCCCGGAGTTCCGGTGATTGTAGATATTGCTTTGAAAGGGTTTGCTGTGGATAAGCGTGCCGTTTTGGAGGCAGCCAAGAAGACCCAGATCAACGGTGACCGCGGTTTAGACCTGCTAAAGAAATATGGTTATCTGCCATTCGACCTCGACCCCACCAACGAAACCGTGGCCAAAGGTTTGGAATATGCCTTGGCTGACGGCAGCATTGCGAAGTTAGCCAAAGCATTAAAGGACGAGAAAGACTACCAATATTTCCACAAGCGCAGCCAATCCTATCGCGATTTCTACTTCGACAAGAAGACAAAGTTCATGCGGGGCGTTGATTCTAAAGGCCATTTCCGCGAACCTTTCGACCCCTTTAAGGTCATTCACCGCGCCGATGACTACACCGAAGGCACGGCATGGCAATACATTTGGCTCGTTCCCCACGATGTTCGGGGGCTTATTTCGGCCTTCGGTGGCGACAAACCCTTTGTCAACAAGCTCGATTCGCTGTTCATTGTGAAAGGCGATATGGGCAAGGATGCCTCGCCAGACATCACCGGTTTGATTGGACAATATGCGCATGGCAACGAGCCCAGCCACCACATCATCTACCTTTATGACTACGCCGGCCAGCCTTGGAAGACGGCTTCGCGTGTGCGTGAGGTGCTGAAAACGATGTATCATGACAACATCGACGGCCTAAGTGGCAACGAAGACGTGGGCCAAATGTCGGCTTGGTATGTGCTTTCTGCTTTGGGTCTTTATCAAGTTGAGCCTGCAGGCGGCCGCTATGTGTTTGGTTCGCCGCTCTTTCATGAAGCCACTTTGCAGGTGGGCGAGGGCAAAACGTTCCAGATTGTAGCCCACAACAACAGCGCAGAAAACATGTATATTCAGCGTGCTACGCTCAATGGCAAACCCTATTCACGCGCCTATATCGACTTTAAAGATATTGTTCGTGGCGGAAAGTTGGAATTTTTCATGGGCAACAAGCCCTCAAACTTCGGCGTGAAGCCCAGCGATCGCCCATAAAACAGGACCATTCATCATCTTAAGCATCATAGTTATGACAGACGAAAAAGAAATTTTCGACATCCTTTCGGTGTTCCAATTGCAGGGCACCATTAAGAAAGTAGCTCCCATTGGCAACGGGCTCATCAACGAAACCCTCAAAGTAACAACGGCCGAAGCGGTGCAACCCGATTACATTTTGCAACGCATCAACCATCATGTGTTTCAAGATGTCGACCTGTTGCAGCACAACATCGAGGCCGTCACGGCACACATCCGCAAGAAATTGCTGGCACAAGGCGAGACCGATGTGGATAGAAAATGCCTGCGTTTTATTGCAACAACCGACGGAAAGACCTATCATCGCGACGCCAAAGGACAATATTGGCGCGTAAGTGTGTTCATTCCCGATGCCTATACCCACGAAGAAGTGAACGCAGAAAGCTCTCTCTCGTGCGGAAAAGCTTTCGGAGACTTCGAAAAAATGTTGGTCGATTTGGCCGAACCCCTTGGCGAAACCATCCCCAACTTCCACAACATGGAGCTGCGTTTGCAGCAGTTTAAGGAAGCTATTGCGGCAGACAAGGCAAAAAGAGTGCACCAAGTGAACGACATCATCACCACTTTGCTGCGCGATGGCGACGAGATGTGCCAGGCAGAGCGCCTGTATCGCGAAGGAAAATTGCCTAAACGCCTGTGCCATTGCGACACAAAGGTGAACAATATGATGTTTGATGCCGAAGGAAATGTGCTGTGTGTCATCGATTTAGACACCGTTATGCCGAGCTTTGTCTTCTCCGATTACGGCGATTTTCTGCGCACCGGCGCCAACTTTGTGGCCGAAGACAGCGACGATTTCAAGGCTGTGGGCTTCAACGACGTTATCTTTAAAGCCTTCACCGAGGGCTATTTAAGCAGCGCTTTGCCTTTCCTGACACCCGTAGAGATCAGCCATTTGCCCTTTGCTGCGGCGCTTTTCCCCTACATGCAATGCGTACGTTTCTTGACAGACTACCTCAATGGCGACACCTATTATAAGATAAAATACGACGAACACAACTATGTGCGCACCAAAAATCAGCTGTTGCTCTTCCAAGATGCGCGTCGCAAGGAACGCATGATGACCGAATTTATCCACCAAACCATCCGACAATGAAAGAACTTCAAGTGCCCGAAATAGCCTGTTTCAAGGCCGAAGCCGAGGCTATTCCCGCGTTGTTCAAAAGCGAACATGTGCCCTATCAGCTCATTGCCACCGCTAATTGGCACGCAACCTATCCCTATCAGCCCGAAGTGCGCTTTGCGATAGCCCACAACAATCACGCCATTTTCTTGCATTTCTGTGTGCAAGAAGACCATGTGCGTGCGGTGGTTGATGCCGATGGTGGCCACGTTTGGGAAGATTCGTGTTGCGAATTTTTCGTGAGTCCCGATGAGAAAGCGGGCTATTACAACTTAGAAACCAACTGCATTGGCCGCGCTTTGCTCTGTCATGGCACAGGAAGGGAAGGACGAAAGCCCGCCCCTAACAACGTGATGCAGGCCATTCAGCGGTGGACTTCGTTGGGAACTGCGCCCTTTTCCGCACGAGAAGGCAGCACAGCTTGGCAACTTGCGCTCGTCATTCCCACGACATCGTTCTTCGATGACAACATAACGGAGCTGTCAGGACGCACAATGCGGGCCAATTTCTATAAGTGTGGTGACAAGACTTTGCAGCCCCATTTCCTGTCATGGAGCCCCATTCACTCCGAAAAACCCGATTTCCATCGTCCCGAAGACTTTGGAGTCATTAACTTTTTATAGTCTCAAAGTGTGGGGAGACGCACCGCTTAAGGTGTGTTTCCCCTTTTTCGATCCATTTTTACCGTTCGGATTATCCCCCAAAATCGCAACATCACATGTACCTTCCGCACAGTTATCCGCTATCCTTGGGACTGCTTTCATGCGGCATAGCCTGCCTTTTGTTGGGTTGTTCGCATCCCAAGCAGCCGCAAAGGACTATTCCAAACGCGCCCATCACACGGATAGACGCTTCCAACGACAGCGCCGTCGTCGCCCAACGCGTTACCGAAATCTATGGTTTTCTTTGCAAAAGTATGAACGATTCCAACGTAGAAGCCCCGGACAGAGCTGCTTTTGAACAACGTTTTTGTTCGCGAGCATGGAACGAAGAAGGCAAAAAGGTGGCCCAAATCGATGCACGTCATCCCGGAGATATAGGCCTTTGGGAATATGATTACTGGATACAAGCGCAAGATTACGTCCGCCTTTCCTTCCGCAATGTGCGCGTCGTTTCTATCGAAAATCATCAAACGGCACGCGTGAAGCTCATTCTTCACAACGGCGAAGACGTGCCCCTTGAACTGAAAATGGTGAAAGAACAGGGGCAATGGCGCATTGACGACCTGACAGACGCATCCAATCCGCACGGTATTCGTGCCACACAAGCACAGTATATCCGCGAAAATCCTTAACCCCTTTGCGCCCTGTTCCGCTTCAAAGCCCCACCCTAACGGCAGCCGTTTTCAACAAAAGAATAGCAAGAATGTAGCCTTTCACCCCAAAAACAGAACCCAACAGCACCTCAACACCACATCTTTTTTGTGGCTTTGTAGTGCCTTTCGCCACCATCTTTGGCACAAAGGCACAGCATGATTTCACCAAACAACCCAAGAAAATGAAAAGAACCATCGTAGGAAAAGACTTTATCAAATGGCATCCCCACATTAAAGACGATTCAACCAACCTCTCGTATGCGCGGTTTGCCAACCAACTTATAAAGATTATTGAGGGACATATCGCCGACAAATCGCCTGAAAAAATCGTTGAAATAGCATGCACCATTGCCCTGTATATGGAAGATATTGTGGGCGAATTGGGCATTTGGCAAAGTTTTATCACCCTGCATAAGCAGCTTTATGGTCGCTATCTGCCCTTTTTCAAGGTCAATGAAGAGACCTATTTCATCAATGAACCCAACATAGAAGACATTCAATTCTTAGTTTGGAAAACGCTCTCGGCCGACCCTACGCACATTGTTCACCCCGTAAATCCCTATATTTACGAGCTTTCGAAAGACCTTTTCGATTATTGTGAGGAGCGTTTCGAACTACTTCCCATCAATGAAGCGCTGCAAAACTACCTGCAACAGGGAGATTTTATGGACGACTTCACCTCCATGCGCTTCACCCTTCAGTGGCTCACGCTGCACTGTTACCTCACCGATTCACTCCACACGAAGGAGCAATTTGAAGCGTTACAAGACCAATATGCAAAGACATTTTATAGCGATGATGCCAAGTTAGGCAAGTATATGGCCGAATGTACGTTGGCGTTTTCGCAAAAGGTTGGCCCCTTAGCGCTAACTCCTTGCGAGTGGTTGACAAAGATTTTACAACTGCATGGCTTAGAAGAAAAGATTCAACTCCTAAACGAAATCAAGTTTAGAGATATTCAATGCTATAAAATTATCGCAGAAGAAGCACAGGGCATCCACTTCCTTTCCTATCAAAAGGAGGAACTTTTTGTGGGCTATCAAGAGCTCAACCTCCTGCCAGGAGCGCTCTATGGAGCAGGAGCCGTTCTCATGTCGTTGGTTTATTATCAAGGAAAATGGGAGCTTAATGGCATCATGAGCCAAATGCCTGACGAGGAATTGTTTAACAGTTTCGGAGAGCTGATGCAAAAGACAGCCCCACAAAAGTCGAAAACCTTAGGCATCCCTCACTATAAAGAGCTTATGAAACTATCGGGAGGAAGCCCACTTCTCTATTTCAAAAACGCCCAAGCCTATTATGATTTCTTAAAAAATGACCTTAAGTTAAAGATCATTGACGACCACGACAAGCCCTTTACGACGCTGAGAGGCCCCCTGTTGGCCTTCGCACCCCATGAAGATGGCGAACTAATAGCCTTGCCCGATGCTGCAAAATTCATTTGCGATGCGCGAAATCCTTATTATAATGATAAGGCACAGTTAACGCATCTTTGGACCTTCTTCATCTTTGAAGCGCCACAACCCTTGTTGCGTTATCTCTTCGAACACAACATGTTGCCCAACATCTGTTTCCCTTATTTAGATGGAGATGCTACCCTTGCTCATCAATTAGTGGCCGAAAACTGGGACTTTTTAGCCCGCTTCTTGAAAGGAAATGACTACGAAGCATAGGCCATCGCCGAAGGATTGTTGTGCAACCGCAGCCTGTTGGTGACGTTTGAAGTGGGAAAATGAGTGTTGAAATACATTGCCTTATGGAGAAAATCATCCTAAAACAATTTGTTTTATGAAATTTATCATTATATTTGCAGCATGGAGAAAAAGCAGAAACACTGGAAGAAAGAAACTCTTTCAAGGCTATATTTAGAGGCAAGTAAATATAGTCTTGACCTATCTAAATTGATTTTTGGGGGAGTTATTCTTTCGGGAATTATGGGCATGCAGATAGAAAAGACTTATCTATTAATTATGGGTTTGGCTGCAGTAATGCTTACTATGCTCTTTGGATTCTTCATGTTTTTATTAGGGAATAAGGAATAAACGTATGGAATTATTTTATCTTTTTACCGTCATTGCAGTCATTGCAGCCATTGGTTGCATTTGGGCTATCATACAATTAAATAAGTCTCATTAAGAGAAACGAGTCATCATGCAGACTTCCATGCAGGCCTTTGTAGCATAACGCACCGAAAATTCGGCTAAGAAGACGTTCCTTTTCGCCCCACTTTTACCCTCGTATCCCTCTCAATCTCCTGCAAAAGAGGTGGCAAGTTGAGAGGGATACGAGGCTTTTTTCATCTGCTTTTTGTCGTCTTCCCACCGCCTATTCATAGCGAACGGGGGCGCGTTTCGTCCAATCATCCATGACATAACTGTCGGGATAGGTGGAGAAGTCGCAGCGATTGCCATCCCATTCACGGATATAAGTGGTGAAACGGCGCTTCCCTTCCTCTAAGATAATGACACGAGCACCGGGCTTTAAGTGATTATACACGGTGTTTCCGCCCGTATATCGCCCATAGGCTAAGAGCAAATCTTTCCACATCACGGCATAATCATTGTCGTGATCGTGCCCCGCAAAGATAGCCATCACGTCGCCTTCTTCAACCATTGCGGTGAACATGCCTGAGTTAAAATCGGGCGAACACACCGCTTCTCTGCGCGTACCAATGAGCGTTGCCGTCTCAGTTGTGGCTGCTTGCTTGTATTCGGGCAACGGAATATGGAAGAAAGCCAGCGCAGGAAGCACCTTGTTTCGATACGTTTGCTTTGCCATTTGCGCCTGTTTTCGATACCAATCCACCTGCTCAAAGGTGAGCCAAGCATAGATACCTTTGCTCTTATCCTTTGGAAATCCCTTAGGATAGGCGTGCGAATCGAAGCAATAAAGACGGGCTGCGGGCTGCTGATCGTGCGACGATTGGATGGTTAAAACATAGTCTAATTCCTGTCCATCTTTGATTTCCGGGCAGATGTTATAATCCACTTGACGTGCAAGTTCGTAGAGCTTTCGGTTGGAAAGTCCCTGCTCAAAGTCATGATTTCCAAACTCATAGACAAACGGAATGTGATGTTTGGCGATGCGATTGAGCACCGATAGGAGATTTTCTTTAGCCGGAGGCCCCCAGATAATATCGCCCGTAAGCACGATTAAATCAGGCTTTTCGGCTGTTAAGAGGCGGTCAATCACCGGCAAAGCAGCCACCGAAGCCGCACTGCCATTATAGTGTACATCGGTGATTTGCATGATTTTAAAACGTCCTTCGCTGTTAAATTTCAGCGTTTGTGCCATGGTTAAGGTTGCACTGCCTACGAGAAGCAGTGCAACCATCATTTTTTTCATCATTTGTTTTTTCGTGTTTTAAGTTGTTTTCGGAAATCTTATTTCTTCTTTAATTGTTCAAATCCTTGTTTCAAGTCGTCCCAATAGTTATACGTTCTGACATGATAAATATCGAAAACAAAATAACCATCGGCAGCATTGGCGCAGGCATCGACACTGTTTTTCACTGCTTCGTGCTGATTGCCCTGTTCAAATCCCGTGGGATTTCCTACGTCGGGGCCGCCCGCGAACTTCACTTTTTTACCCAATAGTTTGCGTGCTTGCCGGGCAAAGCCCTGCATTGTCCATTCGCCTGTGCCATAAACTTTGTCGGCAGCTGCATAACATCCCAAGAGCATTTGGTCGAGCAAGTCGGCATAACCATACTGATGATAGTCGCTGTTGGCCCACGAAGGATAGTCAATGGCGGGGTCATAGCTCGTGCTTGCCCAGTTAACTCCCATCTGATAATAGGTGGAATACCACGCACCCACGTAGGTTCCGACCTTGATTTTGGGATTAACGCCATGGATAGTCGCTACGGCTCGCTGCACAAAGTCGTGGATGGTTTTGGCGCGAAAGGCCAGCCATTGCTTGAAATATTTTGCTTTTCGCGTGGCTTTGTTGTCGGGCATGCCCGCCGTTCCCACATCATCGGGGAACCGAACTTGCTCATCTCCAACGAACGTTTTGAATTGCTTTTGACTCTCTTCCGAGAAGTCTGCCCGCAAATCGTCGTATCGGCAACGGTCCAAGAAGATGCCATCAACCTTATATTGACTTAAATCGCGCAGCAAATGGAGCAGAAACTCCTGCACATCGGGGTTGGAAGGATTGAGAAATTTCGTTCCATAGAAGTCGGCATCGGCGGGATTGGTGCTCGTGAGATCCATCTCGTTGACCAAGCCTTGCTCAAGACTTAGTGTCGTTACCCACGCACGTTTCGTGGCATCGCGGAACACAAGTCCCTGTTCTCCAAGCCCATAAGGATAGAGATTGCCGCCCACAAAGGTATTGATGGCTGCGTTAACCTTCAGCCCTAACCGATGACCTGCATCGATAAAGGCCTGCAGATAGTCCCAAGTGGCCGTGCGTTCGTAAAACGTATAGGTGCTGCCTTCCCAGGTATCGAGCTTCTTCACCTGATCCACGGCATCGGTTTTGTAGAGCACATCGCCCATCGATGGGCGCACATCCACCACAATATCGGTAAATCCGGCTGCTTTAACCTTTTCCAAATCGGCCTGGATGTTCTCCTTGCTGTTGGCATAACGGGGGAAGTTGGCCGCTGCATCAATCCAGATGAAGCACGACTTTTCGCTGTCAGGACTTGGTGTTGGGTCTTTTTTCTTCTCCCAATTCCATTGGTTTAGAATGTCTTCATGCTGCTCAGGGCTACACGAAACGTGAGCCATGAGCATGAACATGAAAAACAACACATTGTATTTTGGAAAGTAATATCGCATAGTTTGGTGTGTAAAGTGTGCTATATTGTTCATCAAAATGCACTATATTGTTGTGCAAACTGCATCACTTTTGAATGCAATCGATTTGGATGCCGCCAAACGAGAGGTGGGTATTCGACACATAGAAGATGTGGGCAAAGTAGCCATCATCAGCAGGTGTGATGAGAACATCGCCAAATCCGTAGTCACCCGGTGATGCCATGTTGCCCTCACAATAGTCTTTTATTCCTAAAGCATAGCGCAATGTTGCCGAAGACTTGTCCTCTCCCGTGACACTATTGAGATTGGCTGCATCGAAAAGATAGACGGTTCCGGGCAAACCCCATGTGGGCCAATAGCCTATTTTGAAGTTCACCAAATAGCGATTGTGGTTAAAGGTGCACATATCGAGGGCCGCACTGGTGTGTCCCCACGACTCTCCTTTGACCAAATTCGTGGGCGTTTGCCAATCGGCTAAATAATACATTTGGTTGGCACCATCAGCATAATAGTCGGCCACGCAGCCTGCATTGCCTTGCGCATCGGCTGCCACAACCTTGGCATTGCCACCCATTCCACCCCAAGGATTGATGCCAAGCTCCAGCACTTCGGGTGCACCCACGGTGCCATTGGTAATCTTCCAGCGTACCACTTTCTTGGTATTCAGCGGCGTTGCCACGAGAACGGCATCGTGATTGAGATCGCCCTGCACGCTTAAACGGGCGCCAAGGGTAACTCCTAAGCTGTTATGATAGGTGATAAACGGTGTGGGAGCGCCAGTCACACTGCCCGTCTTATAGATCTTTAATGTTTGTCCATCGTCGGCAAGGTTGCAGATCAGCATGTGGTTTGCATGGTCGCTTGTGATGGCACCCGTGGCATTTGCGCTGCCCAAATTGATTGTACCCACCTTGCTTCCGGTTGCTTTCAGGAAATAGATTGGCGCGCTACCGTCGCCCACATTGAGGACAACATGTTTGCCAATCACTGCTAAAGTGGGGTGCATATTCTCTTGTGTTTGCGTGATACCCAACAGTCTTAGGTCGTGAGAGAACAGTTCTTTCTCGCTCCCCACGGTATAACCTACGCTGATTTTTGTAGGAATGCGCTTCACAACCTGGTAGACAGCCTTGTCGACTCCGTTATCGGCTGTCACCGTAAACGGCACGGGGGTGTTGAAGTTGTGCACGTCTTTGGGGTCGGGAGAGATAGTGGCATGGGCATCAAGAACCGCTTCTGCCGTGGCATGTGAGAGGTCATCGAGGGTGATAACCGACACACTTTTATTCGTTTCGTCAATCACCGCCGGGATACTTCCGTTGACCATGAAGCTCTTGATGGCACATTTGTTGGAGCGTGTCTGTTGCCCCGAGATGGTGATGTGGCGCTCGTTGCCATAGGGGTCGGTATAGGTGAAGGCGTTTTTCTTCGTTAAGTCGAGCAGTGTTAAGCCCGGATTGATCGAGCAATTATTCTCCAACTTCGCCGTCACCTTCATGGCTTTCAAAGCATCGGCCGTTGAATTGTCGCTCTCTTCGGGATAATAATAGGGGATGGGGATAACATAGTCTGTTTTTTCCTCGTTGCTATTGATGATCCATTCCTTGGCCACTTTGTCTTTATATTCACCCGAAGTGAAGTAAGCTGTAAGGCTTGTGATGCCCGCCCGATGGGCTGTTGGCGCCACATGTTCTTCTTCTGCGCAATTCGTTAAGAGCGATAGCGAGGCGAATGCTGCACAGCAACATATTAAGTTTATCTTTGTTTTCATAATCAATGCTTCTAATTATTTCCATTCTGAGAACTGTTTCATCTCTTTGTTCGTATTGAGTTCGGCAAGAGGAACAGGGAAACGGTTCATCTTCTGCCGGTAATTCAGGTCTTCATTGTCGACCTCAACATACAGATAACGATAGTCATTGCCACTCTTTACAATCTTCAAACCGTGGCGACGGATGCCGGAAAGTTGCGTGGTTGCTAATCCCCAGCGGCGCATATCCCAATAATAGAGTCCTTCGAAAGCCAGTTCTATCTTGCGTTCATGGCGCAAAGCGTTGAACGTTTTCTCGACGGTTGTGAGGTTTTGCAATTCAGGAAGGTTGACACCCGGGCGCTTTCTCACTTTATTAATATAGGTGGCTGCTTCGGTAAGGTCGTTGGTTCGCAGGCAAGCCTCGGCGTAATTGAGATAAACTTCGGCCAAACGGAAGGCAATCCAAGGCTGTGTACTCTTGCTGTTTGCCTTGTAATCGCGCTTCTCATCCAAGAACTTTCGCAGATAATAGCCCGTGGTTGTGCGCCCTTCTGTGATGGCATCGGTCATCCATGTGGCCCATCCGTCTTTCCCACCTACAAAGGGTTCGATGGTTCTGTCGCGCCATTTGGCTCCGTTATAAAGGATGGTGGCTGCAAAACGAGGCTCCAACTGGTCATAAGGTGGTGCCTGAAGGGTTCCGTAAGAGGCATGCCATGTCGTCCAATCGGCTTTTCCTCCGGTCTTCAACTCATATTCTTCAACCAAGTCTTGCGTGGGCGTTCCAAACCCACCATGCGTAGGCATGCCCAACGAATGGTCGCCTCCCGGAGCATAATAGCTATCGAATGAATGGCCTGTATTGGCTGCATTCCCATAGACATAAGTGTAGATGGCCTCGGTATTTCCGTCACCTTTAAAGGCATCGGCATACTGATCGGTCAGCTTATAGCCCATGGCGAAGATTTTCTTTGCAGCTTTTTTCACCGCATCCCAGTTGTTACAATAGAGCATGGCACGCGAGATGAGGCATAAGCCGCGCCACTTGTCAGTCGACCTGTAGCCGATTGCTGCACCGGAAGATGCTCAGCGGCATAGTTTAAATCACTCAACACGTAGTTCCAACCGGCTTCTTCGCTGTCGAATGCCTTATCGGTTGCAATCTTAGAGAGGTCTTCATCGTAGAGAATTGCTTGGTGATAGCGTTTCAACAATTCAAAATAATACATCGCTCTAAAGAAGCGAAGCTCGCCTTCTAAGCGCTGCTTTTCGGCCTCATCAAAACCACTTGCATGGAGTTTTCCCAAGGTTTCGTTCACCCTTCGTATCTGTTCGTAGGTAGTTCCCCACACACCTAAGTAGCTATCTACATAGGAAGCAGTGAGCACTGTGCCGCCATAAGACACTTCATTGGGAATGAAACAGAAGGCATTATAGTTCATATTGCCGTATTTAAACTCGTCGGTCAAGCCCTCAGTCAGGCCGATACTGCACTGATAGTCGCTGAAACTGCCTAAATTAGGAATATCTCCATAGAAATAGTTAATGGCCAATTCAGCCGTAGCGACGTCCGCCCAGACCAATTTTTCGGTCACTTTATCTGTGGGATCGATATTGAGAAACTCATTACAAGAGCTTGCAACAAGGGCTGTTGCGATGAAACTTATCGCTAAATATCTCTTTTTCATTTTCGTGAACGTTAAGGTTAGAATGTGATGTTAATACCACCTAAGAAGGTTCTTTGCTGCGGATAGTATCCGTTATTCACCGCAGGCGACTCGGGATCAATACCCTTTGGCAGGCGATCGAGGGTGAAAAGGTTGGAGCCTTCAACATAGAAACGAATGCGCTCAACACCTATCTTTTGCATAATTGCTTTCGGTAACGAATAGCCTATCTGTGCCGTTTTCAAACGAACATAATTCCCTTTGCGCATCCAGAAGGTGGAAGCCAATCCGTTATCGCCACCATGTGACGTGGTAGAGAGGGTTAAACGCGGATAAGTGCCGTTGGGATTGTCAATGCTATAGGCATCTTTCACCAACCATAAAGGTGAATTAGCGCCCTCTTTGAATGTCTGACTCCAAATGGTATTGTCGTCATATCCATTATAATAGGTGCCCAACATGGATACATCAAACTTGAAACCGCCGGTGAATTGCGCGTTAAAGTCGAAACCATTCCATGTGCCACCGAGATTGAAACCCATCATGATTTGGGGACGATTGCTGCGACCTATGCGCGCACGATCTTGCTCATCAATCTTCCCATCGCCATTCAAATCTTTGTATTTAATATCACCTAAGTTGGGTCTACTGCCGTACCAAGCCGAACGATCAATCTCTTCTTCAGAGCGGAAGAGCCCCTCTGCAACCCAAACGTAGGCTGCATCAACACTCGTTCCCACATGTTTGCGCCACTCTTGTGCATTGGGTTCATCGAGATAGCGCAACCATTTGTTCTTCGCATAGGTCATATTAAGGCTGGCATTGTAGCGGAAAGGCTTGCCCAACAGATTGACTTTGTTCTGATGAGACAGCGTCCATTCCACACCATAGTTAGCATATCGGTCGTGATTGGCAACGGTATAGTAGTAGCCTCCCATAGAAGGTGCCTTGTTACCACTCATCTCTGCTAAGATGTCATAGTTGAGATTATAGAACCAATCGGCCTCCATCGACAACATTCCGCCCCACAATGTGGCATCAAACCCTAAGTTTGTGGTGCGCGTTTTCGACCAAGTAAGCTCTGGATTAGCCACATTCGAGGTGTAAAGCGAACTATGAACGTTGCCGTTGAAGATGCGGTTACCCCCGAAAGTGTAGGTGCTGAGGAACGAATAAGGCGAAACGGCATCGTTACCCAACAGACCTACCGAGGCACGCAGCTTCAAATCGCTCAACCACGACTGCGTCTTTTGCATGAACGACTCGCCGGATAGACGCCAAGCTGCCGAGAAAGAGGGGAAGAAACCCCAACGTTTGTTCGACCGGTTACCATTGAAGTTGTAACTACCATCATAGCGACCGCTGAACTCTGCCAAATAAATATTGTCGTAATCATATTTCAAACGGAACACATAACCGGCCGTTCGGGTGTGTCTACTGTTGCCCGATTGCGAGCCAGCTGTTAAGGGAGTACCATAAGATAGCTCGGGAAGTCGCCCAAAAGGAACATTATCTGCGTAGGCAGCAAAGTTGGAAGACTTGAAGTCACGCGCCTCAACTAAGAGCAAAGCATCGACATGATGGCGGTCGAACTGATGGATATAGCCTGCACTGAGTTGACCAATGAGCTGCTCAGTGGTATAGGAACCCTCGCCCACCTTATTCTTATTGATGCTCTCAGGGTCTTGATTGAGCCTGAAAGTTGCCGCAGCCAAATCGCGTGTATAGGTCTGATAAGCCGACCTTAGCTGCTTGTTACGCGAAGAAAGATAGTCATACGACCCCGTAGCTTTCAGCGTTAATCCCTGCAACCAGGGCGCATCATAACTGAAGGATACGTTGGTGTTGAGGTCGGTTCCACGCGTTTTCTGATAGCCCGACTCATAGATGGCAGCCAAAGGACTGTAAACAACCGACGCATTGTTGGGGATAGTACCCGTGTAAAGCCCTTTCCATTTCTCAGGAAGATAAGGTCTCATCATGATTGCTTGGTGGCCAATAGAGAGCCAACCGGTCTCCTCTTCCATGCCCAACGCATCAGAACCGCCCGAATTGAAGCGCGGTTGCGACTTTCGAGTGATGGTAGCCACGGTGCCAATAGCGATGTTCCAATCTTTACTCGGTTTGAAATTAAGGTTGGAACGCAGGTTGTAACGGCGGTAATCAAAGTTGGCAATATTGCCTTTTTGGTTCATAAAACCGCCACCGACATAATAGTTGCTGTTGCTGCTTCCACCCGAAACGGCAACATTATGCTTGATGAGCTGGCCCGTTCCAAACACCTTGTCGATGTAATTCACGTTGTCCCAGCCATCGTTGGGGTCGTCGTTGAGCATTTTTTCAATATCGCCTTGCTTAAAAGTGGGCACATAATCCTCACGACGGCGAATGGTTCCGTTGGCTAATTGGTCCATCATTTGCGCCATGTTATAGTAGTGAGCATATTCAGGACCATTCATAAATTCGGGGAAGTTGGCATTGAGCGACACGCCAAACTGGCCGTCATAGGCCACACGAGGCTTGCCTGCTGTGCCCTTTCTTGTCGTCACAATAATCACGCCTCCGGCTGCATTCAAGCCATAAACAGCTGCAGCCGCACCATCTTTGAGCACCGAAATGCTCTCAATATCATTGGGATCTACGTCGTTAATTGAGCGTGGAATGCCGTCAACAATGTATAAGGCTTCCATGCGCGAACCACGAATTCGAAGTGCCGCCTGGTCGTTTCCGGGCTCTCCCGAAGTCTGAACCGACGTCACACCGGGCATCTTTCCGCCCAACAAACTCGACACATTGGTAGAGGGTCCTTTCAGCAATTCGTCACCTTTCATGGCGGTTACGGCACCGGTGAGCGATTGCTTGCGGGCCGTTCCATAACCAATCACCACCACATCTGCCAAGTTAGTGTGGTCGTCTTGCAAGGTAACATCGATAGAGGTTCGGCCATTGCACTTCACTTGCAGCGGCTTCATGCCCACGTATGTGAACGTGAGTGTGGAGGCTTTTTGGCTTCCTCCATTCAAGACATAATAGCCTTCCAAATTCGTTACGGTGGCGTTCTTAGGATTATTGTTCATGATCACGGTTACACCAGCCAAGGGTTCGCCGGCAGCATCATGCACAAAACCTTTCACAGTCGTTTGGGCTTGTCCACGCAAGGCGGGGAGAGCCAACATCAATACCACGAGCCAAACGAAGCGGCTCACAGCACAACGGTACTCGTTTTTCGCTTTTTCTTTCATAGAACGTACATTGTTTAGACCGCACAAAGTGCAGAAATAGTCTTTACTTCATGACGCTGCAAATATAAAACAATTTTAAATATGTTCCAAATTAAATGCTATTTATTTTCATTAGCAACGATAAATAAATTATTTTAATTATTTTGATAGAAATAATAGTGAAATCATTTATTTTTAAAAAGCTGCTGTTTTATGCTGTAATCTCGTGCATATTACAGGGCAATCGCTATGCTTTTTGTCCCTAATTTGCATGCTTTTACGCGCGCGTACCTATTTATATTATCCACCAAATAGCGCACCTGCGCACAAAGCCCTTTGCAAAAAAGACGGCGTTTTTTAAAATAATTAACAAGCAAAGCCATAGTAAAATTTATTTATTTATCTATATTTGCAAAATAAAATAAATTATTTATTACAACTATAGTGAAAGAAGTTGGCAACCCATCTGTCGCAACCTGGACCGAAGCTCAACGTGCGTTGCTCCACCAATTCATATTGCGTGGCCGGCAAACCATTGCCGAATTGGCGCAAAACTTAGCCGTCAGCGTGCCTTTTGTCACCAAAGCGCTCAACGAACTCATTGCCTTAGGCTGGGTTTGTGAGGTGGGACGAAAAGAGAATTACGCACGCCGCGCCCCGCGATTATACTATTTAAATGCCACCAAAGGCTACTTTTTGGGCATCGACATGGGGCATCATTGGCTCAGTCTTCGCATCAGTGACTTCTGCGGAACGATGGTCTATGAGCACACACGCGTGCCTTTTTACTATGAAGACAGCCCCGCTTGCTTCGACCATCTCCTGTCGATTGTCCTGGATTTCTTGCACGCAACGCCCCTTTCTGCACGGCAAATCTGCAGCGCCTGCATGACGGTTGGCGGGCGTGTTAACCCTGAAGCGGGCACGGCTTACAACATTTTCACCTCTTTAGACGGGGCATTGGCCGACGCCTTAACACAGGGTTTGGGCATCGAAACCACCATCGACAACGACACACGCTGCATGACTTATGGCGAATGGCTGCAAGGTTGTTGTCAAGGTTTGCGCCATGTGGTGTTCGTAAACGTGAGCTGGGGCATCGGCATCGGCATCATTATCGATGGCAAGCTCTATGCCGGCCGGTCGGGTTATGCCGGCGAAATGGGCCACATGCACTGCTATAACAACGACATTATTTGCCATTGCGGCAAGACAGGCTGCATGGAGACCGAGACTTCGGGCGTTGCTCTTCAGCGCAAAGTGATGCAACGTTTGCGCGATGGGCAGGTGTCTATCCTGTCGAACACCCCCGAAGACGAGCTATCTCTGCAAGCCATTTTGGAGGCTATTCAGCGCGAAGATGTCCTGTGCATCGATGTGTTGCAGGAAGTAGCGGCCGAGTTGGGCAAGAACTTAGCGGGCATGATTAACATTTTCAATCCCGAAATGCTCGTCATTGGCGGCGAACTCTCGACGACGAGCGATTATCTTTTGCGCCCCATTCAGATGGGTATTAAGAAACATTCGCTCAACAAAGTCAGCGAAGACTCCATCATTGCGCTGTCCTCCTTGACCGATTGCGCCGGCTTGGTGGGTGCTTGTCTCACGGCAAGAAGCCGCTATTTGCACATTGACAACTATCCGTCGCATCCCAAACAACGTCCCACGCACAGCACATAAGATGAAGAAGGGCACAGCAGCTACGCAGCGTGGCCATGCAACGTCCCATTCATTTCCATATAGTATCTATCAAAACAGGTCAACATGGCAACGGCCCATTGGGCAAAAGCTGTGGAAACCTTCAAATCAACAACAAGTAACACATGGTTAACCGCAGAGATTTTTTAAAGCAGTTAGGTTTAGGGTGTGCCGCATCATTGCTCGCCCCCTCTTTGTTATGGGCTAAAAACAAGCGCCCATCGTCAGCATCTGTCGGCGCATTGTCGACCGACAACAGTCATTATCTCGTGCCCAAAGCCAACGGGTTGCCCATCACAGGCACCTTTTTAGACGAGATTTCGCACGATATTCCCCACCAAAACTGGGGCGAACGCGAATGGGATGCCGATTTCAAAAACATGAAAGCCATCGGCATTGACACCGTCATCGTGATACGTTCGGGCTACAGAAAGTTCATCACTTACCCCTCAGCTTATCTGCTAAAGAAGGGATGTTACAAGCCATCGGTCGATTTAATTGACCTCTTTTTGCGCTTGGCCGATAAATATAACATGAAGTTTTATTTCGGACTTTACGACTCCGGGCACTATTGGGACACAGGAGATATGTCGCATGAAATACGCGATAACCGCTACGTTATCGATGAAGTGTGGAAGAGTTACGGCCACCACAAGAGCTTTAAAGGTTGGTATATCAGCACAGAAATCAGCCGAAAAACCAAAGGAGCCATTGAAACGTTCCACACGATTGGCAAACAATGTAAAGACATTTCCAACAATTTGCCGGTGTTTATCTCGCCATGGATTGACGGAAAGAAGGCCGTTATGCCCACCGAAGGGCTCACAAAAGAGCAGGCTGTGAGCGTAGAAGAGCACGAAAGAGAGTGGAATGAGTCTTCGATGGTATTCATGATGTGGTCGATGCCTGCGCTTTTCAAGACGGACATATTGATTATGACGAGTTAGACATGTTCTTTTCGGTCAACAAAAAATTGGCCGATCGCTATGGAATGCAGTGCTGGACGAACGCAGAAACATTCGATCGCGATATGCCTATACGCTTCCTTCCGATTAAATTCGACAAACTCCGTCTGAAATTAGAAGCGGCTAAACGGTGCCATTACGATAAAGCCATCACCTTTGAGTTCTCACATTTCATGAGTCCTCAGTCGGCTTATCTGCAAGCCGGGCACCTTTATGATCGCTATAAAGAATATTTTAATCTCTAACCCTCACCTTATTCTATTGCATTGCACTATGAATTCAAGAACCGTACACATGGGCTATCTCTTCTTTTTAGCCCTCATCGCTGCCTTAGGTGGTCTGCTTTTTGGCTACGACACGGCCGTTATCTCGGGCACTATCGACCAAGTGAACACGCAATATCGCTTAGACGTGGTGCAACAAGGCTGGTATGTGAGCAGCGCTCTTGTGGGATCGATTGCCGGAGTGGCCGTTGCCGGCTGGCTAAGTGACCGCTTTGGCCGCAAACCCATCATGTTTTTATCGGCCTTTCTCTTCACCACTTCGGCCTTAGGTTGCGCCGTTGCCGCCAATTTCTCCATGTTAGTGGTGTTCAGAATCGTTGGTGGTGCAGGCATAGGCATCATCTCTATCGTCGCACCTATTTATATATCGGAGATTGCTATTGCGCAATACCGGGGTCTTATGGTGTCGTTATATCAGTTAGCCATCACGATTGGCTTCTTAGTTGCCTATGCCATGAACTATGGTTTGCTGCTCATTTCGCAGCAAGGCGCGATAGAAACGGGCTGGCTTCGCTTCATTTTTGTCGACGAAGTGTGGCGCGGCATGTTGGGAATGGAGACACTTCCGGCGCTATTCTTCTTCATCATTATCCTCGCTTTACCCGAAAGTCCGCGCTGGTTGGTGGTGAAAGGCCGACTAACCGAAGCCGAAACCATCTACCAACGCATCTATGTGGCGCGTGAAGCCATTGCCAAACAGATTGCCGAAACGCAGGAAACCATTGCCAAAAGCGTCGAGACATCGTGGCGTTCGCTCCTGCAACCGGGCCTGTTGAAGGCCATTATCTTAGGCGTTTGCATTGCTATTTTGGGGCAATTCATGGGCGTTAATGCCGTGTTGTATTATGGTCCGTCCATCTTTACCAATGCAGGTATGGACGATCCGCTCTTTTGTCAGGTGTTAGTCGGTAGCGTTAACATGCTGACCACCATCATTGCGCTGTTCATTATCGACCGCATTGGCCGCAAAAAGCTCATCTATTATGGCGTTTCGGGCATGATTTTGTCGCTCATTCTCATTGCCCTTTACTTCCAATTCCACGACCAATGGCAGCTTTCCTCCTACATGATGCTGGCGTTTTTCCTATTCTATGTGTTTTGTTGTGCCATCAGTATCAGCGCCGTTGTGTTCGTTTTGCTTTCCGAAATGTACCCCAATCACGTGCGAGGTATCGCCATGAGCATTGCCGGTTTAGCCTTTGGGTGGGCACATTCCTAATAGGTCAGCTCACACCTTGGTTCCTTTCGGCCTTCACTCCCGCAGGCACTTTCCTGTTCTTTGCGCTGATGTGTCTACCCTATCTGTTCATTATCTGGCGCTTTATCCCCGAAACGGCGCGCATGTCGTTGGAAGATATTGAGCGTTATTGGAGGAAAAACGCATGAAAACCATTGCGCAACAGCCTCCACAACGGCAACTCTCATGGCACAGGCTATGGCAAAAAGGGCTGCTTATGGTGCTGCTTTTAGCACCGATGGGGAGGCTTATGGCGCAAAAGAATGCAGAGAGGACAACCGACAACACCGCCAAATACATCATCATGTGGGTGGATGCAACGGCCAATTTCCAAACTTTCAGCCACCCCGACAGCATCGATTACTACGTCAGGAAGCTCCATCTATTGGGCTTTACCGACCTCGTTGTCGACGTTCGGCCTGTGAGTGGCGAGGTGTTGTTCAACACTTCGTTGGCTCCTAAACTGCAAACTTGGAAACAATTCACGCGCCCCGACTTCGACTACTTGGGGCGTTTCATCACCATTGCCCACGCTTTTGGCATAAAGGTGCACGCCGCTATGAACTGCTTTTCAGCAGGACATAACTACTTTGATCGCGGTCCTATTTACACCAAGCATTCCGAATGGGCCTCCATGCAATACACGCCTGCCGGGCGATTGCCCATTACACAGCAGAAAGAGAAGTATGCTGCGATGGTCAATCCCTTGGCGAAAGGCTATCTCCCCCACATGAAAAAGCTGTTAAAGGCTTTGCTTTCGGCCTATCCAACAGTAGATGGTGTCGTGTTAGACCGCGTGCGTTATGACGGTATCGAGGCCGACTTCTCAGACACTTCGCGCCGTGCTTTCGAAAAATATATTCACCATCGCGTGGAAAAGTTCCCGCAAGACATCTTCACTTGGGTGAAAAACGATGCCCAACAGTGGGTGGTTCGGCCCGGAAAGTGGTATGCTTTGTGGATAGAATGGCGCGCAAAAGTCATCCATGATGTGATGGTTGCGCTCCGAAAGCAGGTGAAACAAGTGTGTCCCGAGGCGCTTTTCGGCACCTATACCGGCGCTTGGTATCCCACTTATTATGAAGTTGGCGTGAACTTTTCCCACCCTTCTTATCACCCAGAGCGCGACTTTGCATGGACCACACCACGCTATCACACAACAGGTTATATGCCACTCATCGATTTTTACATGGCGGGTAACTACTATCCCACGATAGAACAGCCCAAGAATGCCACCGACGAGGGCGCGCAATGGTACTCGGTTGAAGCTCATGCCGGCAACTACGCCGCCTTTTATGCGGTCATCCGTTCTATGGTAGCGTGCTCATCGACCAGTTAGCGCCACAACCTGAGAAGATCAGTCGCGCCATTCAAACGAACCTTTCGCTATCCGATGGCGTGATGCTTTTCGACATTAGCCATCTCATTGCCCATCCACAATGGTGGAACGAGGTGGAGAAAGGATTGCAAGGCCACGTGCAACAACCCTCAAAAGAATAAAAATCATTCAAAATCAACACATTATGTTAGGAACACAAGAAATTATTATCATCGCCATTATCATTCTCATTCTGTTTGGAGGCAAGCGCATTCCCGAACTCATGAAGGGCTTAGGAAAGGGCGTTCGCTATTTTAAAGACAGTGTGAACGGCGTGGATGCGCCCGAAGAGCAGCATCCTTCAAAAGACAAACCAGCGGAGACGCAGCACGATGAGCCCACGCGATGAGATGACATTTTGGGAGCATTTGGAGGAGCTCCGACGCGTTTTCATCAAAATCACCGTGGCCATCGTTGGGTGTGGTCTCGTGGCTTTCTTGCTCAAAGACGAGGTGTTTCGCCTGATTTTAGCCCCCCATGCCCCCGATTTTCTGTCTTATCGCCTCTGCGAACAGCTCCATTTGCTGTCGCAAAACGACATAACCACCACGGCATCTGCCATTCAATTGGTCAACACCACGCTCACAGGACAGTTTGCTATGCATGTGAAAGCGTCGGCCTATGTAGGCTTCATGGTGGCATCGCCCTATGTGTTCTATCAGCTTTTCGGCTACATTGCACCCGCTTTCGAGCCCGCTACGCAACAACGTGTGGTGCCTATTGTGGTGAGTAGCTTTGTGATGTTCTGCACAGGCCTTGCGTTTAACTATTTTGTTATCTTCCCTTTAACGTTCCATTTCTTAGGAACCTACCAGGTAAGTGGCAGCGTTGAGAACCTCATCACGCTCAACTCCTATGTAGACACGCTGTTAGTGTTGAGCCTCCTGATGGGCATTCTCTTCGAGTTACCTTTAGTTTGCTGGCTCATGGGGCGTTGTGGGCTCCTCACAGCATCCACTATGCGCCGTTATCGCCGCCATGCGGTGGTAGCAATCGTGGTCGTTGCCGCCATCATCACCCCCACTTCCGATGTCTTCACCCTCGCGGTTGTCTCCCTCCCCATTTGGCTTTTATATGAAGTCAGCGTGCTGTTGGTGCCCAAATGACGGCACAATATCAGGCAAATGACTACAGATGCGCGTGCATAGTGGGTTCTTTCGTCCCACATGTGCCGCTCACATGGCAACCTGATGGGGCTAAAATCGACCATAAAGGCTTAAAACGACAAGCCTTTTTACTTTTATTCTATGAAAAACAAAATTATCTTTCCAAGGGGAAGACATCTTGTTTTTTTTCTGTATTTTTGTTGGAAAATAGCCTGATATGGAATCATCCTACCTATTTTCTATCGGACATGGCAATAAAAGCATCGCGGAGTTTATTGCTGAGTTGACGCAATTTGATATTCAATATCTGATTGACATCCGTTCAAAACCCTATTCAAAGTTCTATCCTTGGTTCAATCATTACGAACTAAAGCATGCTATCTCTGAAACGCATCAGATTACTTATGCCTACATGGGCGACGTTCTTGGAGGGCTACCCAAGGAGGATTGCGGTTGTTATACCGACGGAAAAGTGGACTATAGCAAGTTAGCACAGATGGATTTCTTTCAAAAAGGGCTGCAAAGATTAGTGAATGCCCATCAACAAGGCTATAAAACCTGTATCATGTGCAGCGAAAGCGATCCCTGCATGTGCCACAGAACGAAGCTCATTGGCGAGGAATTGCGAAAGCTTGGCATCACACTGCAACATATTTATCGCACCAAAGACGGACGAGTTACGCTGATTTCTCAGGCGCAAGCGATGGCCAATGTGCTCAACAATGATGGCAGAAAGACCGACTTATTCCATCAAAACGAAGAGATAAACCTCACGTCACGAAAGCAATATGTCTGACCTCGCCATCTATACCATAGGCGTTTATGGCTCTACAGAAACGTCGTTCTTTAAAAAATTGGAGCAAAACAACATCGACACCTTTTGTGATATTCGGCAAAGGCGTGGCGTAAGGGGGAGTAAATATCGCTATGTCAACAGCTTATACCTGCAAGAGAAGCTCAAAACCATGGGCATTGCCTATCATTATGTGAAGGCACTTGCACCAACGAATGAGATTAGAAGCATGCAACATGCCGACGATTTTGCAAAGGGTGTTGTGAAGAAAGACCGCACAACATTAAGCACAGCGTTCATCCATGCCTATCAATCGCTCATCTTGCAGCCCTTTGATTGCGAGGCTCTATTGGCCGATTTAAAAGCAGCGCATGCACAAAACGTTGTCTTTTTCTGCATAGAAGAATGGCCAGAGGCCTGCCATCGCTCGCTCGTTGCAACCAAACTACAGCAAAAATTCCATTTAAAACTTAAACACTTATAAATATGAACACCATATTAATCGTGTCAAGAACACAAATGTCACATGGTGTTTGTGTGGGTGGCATCGTGGAAGAGACAAACGAATTTATCCGTTTGCACACCGATACTGGCGGCAACCTTCCCACAGAAGCACCTTATCAGATTGGCGACCGCTGGCACATGTTGGTTGAACCTGCATGGAATGCACGCCCTAAGCCACATGTCGAAGACCGACAAACCACCGCCGTTCGACATCTTGAAAATGTTGGCATGCAAGGCGTAGCCAACTTCATCAGGCAACATTGCAGCATCACCGAAGGTTGCATCACACAGTTATTCAATCACACACTTCAATTTTCCGGGCCTCACTTCTTAACGGGGTCTGTCGGAAAGGACCATGTTCCCGACCACAGTGTGGCCTTTTGGGTGGCCGACAAAGACCTCATGAAGCACGACAACTCCTTTCAAGGTAAGCCGGGGGTATACTATTTGTATGGCAGCTATCGCATCAAATACGTTGGTTTCCAAACGCCTTTAGACTGCATTCCGCAAGGAACAGTGCTCAGAATGTCGTTAGCCAACTGGTGGAAGAAAGGAGATAGCGACGAGGAACGATGCTATTTGCAACTGTCGGGCTGGTATGTATAGGTTTTATTTAGGGTGATAAGACTCCCCATCACTAAAGTCTTATCGCAGTCAGCCAGCCTGACTTTCAGCACACTCATTGCAGCCTTTCTGTAGTTTCATATCATCCTCGCTACCTAAAAGCATCGTAATTATGCGGCAATTAGCACCAAATTGCGAGGTAATCACCATGAGATTGCGCGGTAATCTATGCTATATTGTGTGGGCATCTCTACCCCACCAGGGGGCGAGGGAGAAAATATTTCGGGTTAAAATAATTTAAAATTATTGTAATGCTAAAAATATTATATAGCTTTACAGCCGTATTACTAACATAATTGTCAACCTTTAGAAAAATGAAAAGAGACATCATGAAAGGAACTTTCCTGCATAACGGGCAGTTCATTTGGATGGAAACAGACAGCAGTCCTTCTTAAAAGAAGCCTGATTGTGGCACATCTGTGTCCAACATGGATTTGCCCCCAACACCCCACTAATCAACAATAAAGAACTATCCATCTGCCTAAAATCTAACGATGCAGTCAAAAGATCTTTTAAATCAGATGCTGTTCCGATCACTCTCGGGCGCAGCTTTTTTGCTCCTATCGCCCACTTTACCCGCTAAAGTGTACGCTTTTACGCCGCGATTGGATGCACATTCAACTATTATTCACGCCATTTCGCCTGCCGATATGGCCAGTTTATCATCAACTCCTCACAACACGGTGCCGAAAATTGTAGGTATTGTGACCGATTCGAGTACGGGAGAACCGCTCATTGGCGCTACCATTAAGTTGGTAGGCAGCACTACCGGCACTGTAACCGATACTGATGGGCGCTTTGAAATTCGTGCTGCGAAGGGTGCAACGCTCGAAGTTTCGTACTTAGGTTACACCTCCAAGAAGGTGAAGGTGACCGATGTGAAGGTGCTTTCGATCACCCTTTCAGACCAAGCACAAGTGTTGGAGGGTGCCGTAGTCACAGCCTTTGGCACGGCACAAAAGAAAGAAACCGTCACAGGATCGATTCAAACCGTTCGCCCAAACGACCTGAAAGTGCCCGCAACCAACCTTTCTACGGCCTTTGCCGGTAGACTTTCGGGTGTGATAGCCTATCAACGCAGTGGCGAACCCGGCAACAATGGCGCCAATTTCTTCATTCGTGGTATTTCAACCATGAGTGGTGCCACCTCGCCTTTGATTGTGATGGATGGCGTAGAGATTTCGCAAGGCGACCTCAACGCTATCGACCCCGAGATTATTGAGAGTTTCTCGGTGCTGAAAGATGCCACCGCCACCGCCATGTATGGTACGCGTGGTGCTAATGGTGTGCTGATTATTAAAACCAAATCGGGTGCCGACCTCGACCGTCCTGTCATTGGATTGCGCGTGGAAAGCTGGGTTAACACGCCGACAAAACGCCCGAAGATTGTCGATGGCGTGACGTTTATGCGCATGTATAACGAGGCTGTGACCAACCAGCAGTCGGGCGATTTGCTCTACTCGGAAGACAAAATCAACGGCACCCTCAAAGGGCTTAACCCCTATGTCTATCCGAATGTGGATTGGTATAAGGAGCTATTCAAGTCGGCAACATGGAACCAACGTGCTAATTTCAATGTGCGTGGGGGAACGGCGAAGATTACTTATTTTATGAATATCAACGCCAGCCACGAGACAAGCATGCTGAAAAACGTGTCGAAGAAATATTTCTCGTATGACAACACGACGAGTTTCATGAAGTATGCTTTTCAAAACAACGTGGATTTTCATCTGTCGAAGCAATCGTTGTTGTCGTTACATCTGAACGTACAAATGAGCAACATGCACGGCATGCTCACCAATTCGAATGGCGGTGGTGTGCAACAAGTGTTTGGAGCTATCATGGGAACCAACCCTGTTGATTTCCCTATTATGTATCCGAAGGGCGATGATGATTGGTATCATTGGGGTGCTTTGCAAGCAGGCAATTACAATCCCGCGAACCCTATGGCCGCAGCAACGACAGGTTATAAAGATGTTTTCGAGAGTACTGTAGTGGCTAATTTGAACTTTGAGCAGAAATTGGATTGGCTGGCCAAAGGGTTGGCGTTCAAAACACTGTTCTCTTTTAAGAACTGGACGCAGAATTCAAAGTACAGAGTGCAAGACTACAACCACTATCAGCTCACGAGTTATGCTCCCAACCCTGCGGCAGAGGGTGGCTATGACTACACGGTTGCGCCTATTGGTGTGCCACAGAAATACTTGTTAAGTAATTATTTTTCCACGAATGGCGACCGCAAATACTATTTTCAGGCCTATTTAGACTACAATCGCACGTTTAACGACCACACGGTGAGTGCGATGGTGCTGTTTAATATCGACGAGTATAACCAGAATGTCAACAGCAACTTCCTGTCTTCGTTGCCCAAACGTCGCATGGGATGGGCCGGAAGACTCTCGTATGACTATAAGCATCGCTACATGGCTGAGTTTAATGCGGGTTACAATGGTTCAGAGAGTTTCGCCAAAGGCCATCGTTGGGGTTTCTTCCCCGCCGCTTCTTTGGGTTGGAATGTGGCCGAGGAACCGTTCTTTAAGCCGCTTAAGAAAGTGGTGCAACAACTGAAACTACGCGGTTCTTATGGTTTGGTGGGTAACGATCAAGTGGGTAGTGCCCGCTTTGCTTATCAGGCAATCGTCAACTTAACAGGTGGTGCAGGCTACAATACGGGCTATGGTAACCAGCAAAGACTGTTGACAGGCCCGTCGTTTACGCGCTTTGAAAACAAGAACCTCACATGGGAAGTGGGTCGCAAACTTAATCTCGGTGTGGATTTAAGCATCTTTGATGTGCGCCTCACAGTGGATGCTTTCCGCGAAATACGCAGTCACATCTTCCAGGCCAAAGGCTCTATTCCTAACTATTTCGGCACGGCCAACACCGTGATTTATGGCAACTTGGCCAAGATAAAGAACTGGGGTGTTGACCTTGCAGTGGATTATGGCAAGCAAATCAACAAGAATTTGTCGGTGGAATTCCGTGGCACATTCACCTTTGCCCGCAACAAAGTGCTTGAATATGACGAGGCAGCCGACACGCGTCCTGCATTGCGTCAGGTGGGAAGAAGCCTCAACACCTATTTAGGTTATGTGGCTGATGGGCTTTATATCGATAAGGCCGATATTGCAAATAGCCCGCGTTCGACCTTGGCCAATATCACAGTGGCACCGGGTGACGTGAAATATGTTGACCAACCCGACCAATATGGCGAGCGCGATGGGAAGATTGATGCCAACGACCGCGTGCAGATTGGCCACCCCTACGTGCCCGAAATTCTCTATGGTTTTGGCCCTTCTATTGCGTATAAGAAATGGGATTTGTCGTTTTTCTTCCAAGGTCAGGCCAACGTTAGCTTGATGATGTCGGGCTTTGAGCCTTTTGGTACGCAGAGCAAAAACAACGTGTTGCAATGGATTGCTGACGATTATTGGCGCAAAGACTATCAAAATCCGCATGCTGCTTATCCACGCTTGACGAAATACAACAACAATAACAACATGCAATGGTCGACCTATTGGTTGCGCAATGCTGCTTTCCTGCGGTTGAAAAACCTCGAGGTGGGCTACAAATTTAAGTTTGGTCGCGTGTATGCCAGTGCCAACAACGTGTTCTGTTTGTCGGCCTTCAAGCTTTGGGATCCCGAGGCTGGCGGTGGCGCAGGCATGTCTTATCCACTGCAACGCACGTTCAACATTGGTTTACAACTAACTTTTAAATAACGCATTCTTATGTCTAAAATAAATCTATTCTATCGTTTTCTCATCGCCGCAACAACCGTTTGCAGCTTCACGGCATGCGACTTCTTAGATATTGTGCCCGATGAGAATGCTACAGAGAAGGACACTTACTCGGATAAAGACAAAGCCGAGAAGTATCTTTACTCTTGTTATGGCTTCTTGCCCCAATGCAACATAGCGCAAAACTCGCTTGACTTGCTCACGGGAGACGAGGTGGTTTCGTCGTTTGAGCACGAGACATTTGCATCTTTTCCGAAAGGAAATTTCACGGCCAGTAACCCTGTTATCTCCTATTGGAATTGGTTTTTCCAAGGCATTCGCCAAACCTATATGTTCTTAGACGCTATCGATAAGACCCCGGGATTGGACGATGCCATGCGCACAGACTACAAAGCGCAGGCTAAATTTCTCATTGGTTACTATCATTATTTGTTGGCACGCTGCTATGGTCCGATTATCTTGGTGAACGAAACACCCGATTTTGAGACCCCGGTGAAGGACTATGCGCATCGCAGGCCCTATGATGAATGTGTGGAATGGATATGCAACAAGCTCGACGAAGCAGCAGCTAACCTGCCCGCAAGCCGCCCACAAGTGCAATATGGATTGGCAACCAATGTAGCAGCCAAGGCGATAAAGGCGAAGATGTTGCTCTATGCGGCATCGCCACTCTTCAACGAACAGGCGCCCACTTTGTTTGGTAACATGAAAGATCCCGACGATGGTACGCCACTCATGCCCGCAGCTTACGACCCCAATAAATGGGTGAAGGCGCGCGATGCCATGAAGGAAGCCATCGATTTGGCCGAGGCTAACGGCTATCATCTCTACACCAAACAAGACCGATATATTGGCGATGCGAGCAAAAATCCTTATCCTGTTGCCGGTCCCGAACGCTGCATGCGCTTGCTTTCGTTGGACTATCAGGAGGTGAACCCCGAAGTGTTGCTGGCTGAAACGCGCGGTGAGGCTGGTATGGTGTGCAAAACAAGTCGATGCCTTTCAACAACTCGGGCTCGGCTTGGAATGGCATTTGTCCCACATGGGCAATGCTCAATCGCTTCTATACCAAGAATGGACTGCCTTGGGACGAAGACCCTGCCTATAAAAACAACGACAAATTGCAGGTAGTGACGATTGATGCGGCTCACGAAGACGAAGGGAAAGTGGGCGAACAGACCATCGCTTTCAACCTTGATCGCGAGCCACGCTTCTATGCTTGGGTGGCCTTCCAAGGTGGTTATTATGAACTTCAAAATGATCCTACTAACCCTGCTTACACCATGAGCAATGGACAAAAGAACACTTCTGACTCGCGTTTGGTGTGCGACTTCCTGTTAGGGGGCAACTGTAGCCGCGGAACTGTGTCACAACGTCGCCCGGGTAACTATTCACCCGGTGGCTATCTCAACAAAAAGTTTGTGAGTCCCAACACTGTTGTTGCCTCATCGGGTGGTGGATCGCGCGAATATGCTCCCTTCCCGGTCATTCGTTTGGCCGACCTTTACTTAGGTTATGCCGAAGCATGTGTGGAGACGGGCGATCTGCAAACCGCTAAAACCTACTTGAATAAAGTGCGTGTGCGGGCCGGTATTCCCACGGTTGAGACCTCATGGGCACCCACAGGCATTGCACTTAACCAAGCCAAATTGCGGCAAATCGTGCGACAGGAGCGCATGGCTGAGTTCTATTTAGAGTGTCAAAACTTCTGGGATATGCGTCGTTGGATGTTAGCCGAGCAATATTTCAACGTGAAAGCAAAGGGATTGAACATTGATGCGACAACCATGCCACAGTTTGCTACGCTGAAAGATATTCAGTTTGAACGCAAATTCGAAGCGCCCACGCAGTATCTTTTGCCCATCCCCATCGACGACATCAATAAAAATCCACACTTGGTGAATAACCCCGGTTACACGGGCGACCACCGAAAGTAATCACTTAAAGCAACGAAACAATATGAAAAAAATAAAACTTTCGCTCATGATGTTGTGCGTCGCAGCTTGCTTCTCGGCCTGCTCTGACGACGACAAAGGGCCTGCACCCACCAACATTGATGGTCAAACACTCACCTATGACAAGCGCCCCGGTGGCCTTGTCATTCGTTGGACCATCCCCGAAAATCCTACTTATAAATATATTCGGGTGACCTATCAGGTACCAGGTGAGTCCACACAGCGCATGCGTTTGGCGAGTGTCTATAGCGATTCCATCCTCATCGACAACCTTTTGGCACGCTATGGCGACATTGTCTATCAGCTGCAGCCCGTCTCTTCTGGCGGTGCTGAAGGAAATACAGTCAGTATCACGGCACAAGCGGGTGAGGCAAAGAAGACTATTCTCGAAACCTATAAGGACCGCATCAATTTCGATATTCACCACGTGTGGACCGATGATGCCGAAACAAGCGAAGGACCACTCTCGGCACTCATTGATGGAAACGAGAACAATTTCTTCCACATGAGCTGGACTGCGCCGAAGCCTTTCCCCCATTACATCGTGTTTGACTTGGGCACACCGCGCAAAGCGTTGCAATTTCGCTACGTATGTCGCAAAGGAGGTGGCCGAGACAACCCCAAAGCCATCGATGTGTTGGTGAGTGATGCCTTCACCGAAAGCGCTGCTACCTATGCCAACGAAACGGGAACGCGCAAGTTAGCTTCGTTCACTAACCTGCCCGCTGATCAGCATGCAACGTATGAAACCAACCGAACCATTAAGAGCGAGACGCCGTTCCGCTACGTGTGGTTCAAGATTAATGGTTCTACCAGCAACCAACAGTGGGTGGCCTTGGCCGAATGGCAGGTGTTCAAAGTGCGCGAAAAGGTGATCGACCCCGAGCTCAACGACACCACCATCATCGAATATTAAAGCTCGCCTATCAACAAATTACGTCGGCACTTGCAGCGAAGCAAGTTGCCGACGTTTTTCGTTTGCGCGAACCCGTGAAAGCATTCAGTACAAAGATAAAACATGTTTTTGACCATTCTATTTGTTGTTTCGCGTAAAAGTTTACGCCTTTGCACACGATGGAACAACAAACCTGTTGGAAGGATTTAACTCACAACTTAAAAGAGCACTGCATAATCATAATGGATTGAATGAAGCTAATAAAAAGAAGTTTATAGATGGATTCATTAATAAAAAAAAAAGTAGGATAGAATAACCAGCCTACCAAATGTCCATTACTAAAACCCATGAGGTTTTCAGCCTACCAAACGTCCATTACGCCTTATTTCGTTTGTATGGGATTGCGTGGAAAAATATGGTGGAGATGGGTAGGGGCGGTGCCTGTGTGCCCGCCCGTGTCGCCCTGCTGGGGCGCATTCATCGTTAAATTCCCCGCGCACAATGCGTATATTTTTTGGCATGGAAACACCGCTACGCGGACGTTCGGGCGGGCACGCAGGCACCGCCCCTACGCATTTTGCTTGAGAGAGTTGTGCATGGATGTCCGCCCCTACGGTTTCGTTTGGCAGATTGTGCGTGTGTACCGCCCCTACATATTTCGTTTGGGCAGATTGCATGTGGATGTAGAATGGTATTTTTGCTTGATGAATGAATAGATTGTTTCGGCGATGCGGGCGGCGCCTGTGGCTGTAGGATGGATGCCATCGGGCTGCACATCGTTGGAGGTGAGGCCTGCAAGCTGGTGCAAATCGATGAAATCGCAATGCTTTTTCCGTGCCACTTTGGCTATGATGGGCGTGATAGCATGCACGAGCACGCTGTCATTGATGTTCCATGTGGGTTTGAAGGCAGGGATAGGTGTGACTAAGAGGATGCGAGGATGCGAGGGAAGTTGCTGCAAGGTGTCGACCATGGCTTGCAAATCGTGTTCAAAGGCAGCACCATATCGCCAATTTTCGGGTTTACTATCGTTTGTCCCGAGCTTGATGATGACGATGTTTGGAGCGAAATCGCGTGCCATCTGCCAGGCCTGCTCGCGCATATAAGGCCGATCTCCGCTATTGAGCAGCGTGCGAGCACTCACACCAAAGTTGCGCACATAGTAGTCCTTGCCCAATAGTTGCTGCAGGCGTGCGGGGTAGCTGTGCACATCGTTGAGGTCGATGCCCATGCCATCGGTGATGCTATTGCCAATGCAAGCTACACGGATGGCTCCGATTTGAGGTGAGGGAAGGGCTTTGAGCCAAGCCGAAAGGTTAGCGATGAGCTCGCTATGCAACGTGTCGGCAAACGCTTGCAGCAACGCTTTGCGCTGTCCCGGATAGATATGTAATGCACAAGGATTGCCTGCTTTTCGCATGGCTGTGTAATAAGCCACACCATTGTTAACAGGCGAAATCTCGGCATCATCGTTGGCTACCAACACAATAGCGGGCGGCGTGAGATGGTTTTGCACTGTGAACGGCAACTTTTTCTGCGGTGGTGTTGCCAACAGGGGCGACAGCATGATGGTGAAGTTTGGTCGCACGGCCCACGGCGCTTCGCACGATTGGCGTGCCACAAGAGTGCCCTCTGCCCCGCAACCCATCATCCAATATCGTCGGGATTGAGATGCCACACGCGCGAACTATCGCGGATGAGTTGCATGGCACAGTCGACATCAGCCGTGCTTTGACTGTTGTTGAGCACAAAGAAAGCAATGCCTCGTTGCGTGAAATAGACGGCCATGTGGCGTTCTTCGGGTGTAAACACTGTCGTATGGGGCGCCGTTGTGCAATAGAGCACAGCACGTCCTGAGGGATGTTGCGGCAAAAGGAACGGCATGCGGAAGGACTCTCCCTGATGAGCGCTCGCAAATAGACCCACCGCACACAATAGAATGATAAAAAGATGTTTCATTTGCATGGTTCAATCCTATTCAAATGGCGTTCAACGTTCTATACAATCAAGGCGTTTCGGCCGAAAGTTCTACGTCGAAGATGCCACCCTTGCGAAGGACAAGCATCTCTGTGCGATAACCTTTCAGCGAGAAACGCAACTGCTCTCCCTCGTGGGCTGTGATGCGATAAACACCGCGTGCGTCGGTGAAGACCGTTTGTTTACCGGCCTGCACCTTGACACCTGCCATTAAGAAAGCTTGTACATTGCGCACCACGCCCTGCACACTGATGCGTTTTCCCATGGGTTGTGGGTGCGTGTCGTTCTTGTTTTCTGAAGTTTTCAGCATGTTGGCCGCCCCGACATGCAGCGTGTCGCGCAGCAGAATGTCGGCCGAAGAAGCCCCAATCTGCACTTCAAAATCGCCGGATTCAACCACACGTTGCATGGCAGCATTGTGCAAATAGAGGTCGGCAATGGGCAGTTGCAGCGTGATGGTTTTCGTTTCTCCCGGTTGCAACGCACACTTTTCAAAGCCAAAGAGCTGTTTGATGGGTGTGGCTACCGAACTCTTCATGTCGCGTATATAAAGCTGTGCCACTTCTTTTCCAGCGCGTTTACCCGTATTTTGCACCCGGAATGTAACCGCAATGGTATCGTTCTCGTTGGTTTGTTTCTTCGAAAGGGCAAGCTGACTATATTTAAATGTAGTGTAAGAAAGGCCATAGCCAAAGGGATAAGCAGGATAAGGGTCGGCAAACACATAATCGCGTCCGGGCTTGTCGGGCGTACCTTTCTTATTATAATAGCCCTTATCGGTGGGCAGATGATTGTAATAGACGGGCAACTGTCCCGTAGCTTTGGGGAACGAAATAGGCAGACGTCCCGAGGGATTGAGCTGTCCAAACAGGGCTTGTGCCAAGGAAAGGCCGGCTTGTTCGCCGCCATACCATTGCACAAGTAGTGCATTGGCCTTATTTTTAAATGCCTCAGTGAGCAACGGACGCCCAGTGACCATGACCACAATGAAAGGCTTCCCCGTGGCAGCAATGCGTTCAATGAGCTGTTGTTGCACGCCCGGCAATGTCAAATCGGATAGATCATAGCCCTCACCACTCGTTGAAGGTTGCGACGGACGCGCCAACAACATGCTTTGTGTGCCCACCACTACCACGGTAACATCACTCTGCTTGGCCAACGCCACCGCTTCATCTATAGAGTCAGTGTTTTGTGAATAGTAGTCGCATCCCTTGGCATAGCGCACCTTTGTTCGCATGCCAGCCACCTGTTGTATGCCGGCCAAGGGGGTGATGCCATGCCGGTTGTCGGCCGTCCATGAATAATCTCCGAACTGCACTTGCGCGGCATTGGGGCCCACCACTGCGATGCTGTGCAGACGGTTGAGGTCTAACGGCAGGAAATGGTTGCGATTTTCCAACAACACAAGGCTCTCATCGGCCAACTGTTTGGCTACAGCTACGGCCTCGGGTGCGTGGATTTGTTGCCGCCAATGCAGTGTGTCGCTTGCCAATTCATCGAAAAGTCCTGCCTCAAATTTCGTGTAGAGCACATGCGCTGCAGCACTGTCAATGCGCACTTTATCCAACAGTCCTTGTGCAATGAGCGTGGGAGCCGTGCGGTAATAATCGCTCCCTGCCTCGAGATCTACCCCCGCATTGATGGCTTGTTGTGCTGCTTCAGCCTCGCTGTCGGCTGTGTGATGGAAGTAGCGTAACATAGGAATTGAGCCCCAATCTGAATAGATATAGCCTTTAAAATGTAAGCTATCGCGCAGCAATGTGCGCAGAAAAAAGGGCGAAGAAGTGATAGCTTCGTTGTCGTAGGCACTGTAACAATTCATCACCGAACCGGCTTTTGTGTGGCGAATGACATATTCAAAAGGCTTGACATACACGTCGAACAGCTCGCGCTGTCCACCTTTTACGGAAGCCAGATTGAGTCCTCCTTGCGGCGTTCCGTGGGCAACAAAATGCTTTAATGTGGGTATTCCGCCACGGCTTTGAATACCTTTCACATAGTTATACCCCATGCGCGAAATGAGATAAGGGTCTTCACCAAACGTTTCTTCCACGCGACCCCAGCGCTGTTCGCGTGCAATATCGAGGTCGGGTGCCAATACTTGTCGTGCCCCTATCGCACGCATTTCGGTACCAATGTGCTGTGCCATGCGAAAAACAAGTTGTGGATTGAACGTGGCACCCTGTGCAATGGCTTGCGGAAAAATGGTGCAACCGTCCTGCACAATGCCGTGAATACCCTCGATAACGGGGATAACGGGAATGCCAAAGCGCGTGCTGTCGGCGGCATTTTGTTGGATGGTGCTCACTGCTTGCCGATATTGTGTGGAGCTATAAGGAAAGGCTTCAAAACAACCAAAGGACATGCCGTGGGTGTAGTTGTTGCGCAACTTGGCTAAATCAACGTGCCCGTCGGTGTTATAATGCTTGAAATGAATGTGGCGCATTTGTGCAAGTTTCTCGTCAAGCGTCATGCGTTGGAGCAAATCGTGCACGCGAGTAGCAGATGGTAGCGCCGCATTTTGATAAGGAAGCAACACAGCTTTCAGCACACTATCCACCTGTTCGAGATAGTTTCCCGTGGGTGTTGTAGATGCTGTTTGTGGAGAATCAGCCCATTGTTTCTCCATCGCAAAGAAATCAATGTGGGGCATTTCGCCCGTATTAACGGACTGATAGAGCGCATGGAAGAACTTTTGCCAACGCGGTTCGTAATAGCTTTTCAGCAAACCCGCCCACTCTTTGTTGGCATAATCGTGCACACGAGTGGCCGCACTATCGGGCCCCCAATAGGTAATGAGCATCTTGGCGTTGTGTAATGCCTGCTGCTTGTCGGCGGCGGTGACACCATAATTTGCTGCCTGCGCTAACCAGTTGCCCAACAAGAAGTGTGTGTCGGTCTGTAACAAGCGGTCTTGTAATTGCAGCAAACGCATAAACGCCTCACCTTTTTCGTGCAACAGCGCGGCATCTTTGTTGCGATAAGCCTGCATAGCTGCTGCATAAACATCACGCGCATGATTGGCCATTACCTGCCGAGCAAGGTCGACTAAGTCGTATTGATAGGTGGCACTGCCCTTATATTGGTCGGCCGCTCGACGGAAAAGTCCCAATGCTTTCTCTAAGTCTCTGGGATTATATTGCATTTGTTTTGGCCCCCATGTCGACACACTGGTGACATGAAGTCCCGGTCGTGCACAGAAAATCGACTCGAAAGTACCTTCGCCTTTGATTTTAAACTCGCCGTAAACGGAGTGTGAAAGGATATGCCAAGCTTGCACAAGCGACTCATCAACATGCCCATAACGATAGGCAATGTAGTCGCGCAACAGACGATCTAAGTCAGGTGTAGTGGTATACCATGCTGTTTTGAGCGCCAAATCATAAACCACAGGATTGCTGTTAATGCCTTCTGGCAGAATGCCTATACCTTGCATCACGCCATTCTTTGTTTGTGAAAAAGCACGGTGGGGCTCAGCAACCAACACCGGAAGTTGCCCTCCCATATCGGTCTTTCCGCCGAAATGATTCACACTTCCCCACAACCAAGGCGTGCCACCAAACTCGTTTGAGCTTTCCCACGAAGCAGCAATCTCGCCACTAAGATTAATCAACAACACATGTTGCTTGTCTAATTTCGAAAGCAACGTGGGCGAAGGATTGTTATTCCAACCTTGCAACACCCATTTTGCGGAGGGGAAATAACGAAGCATGGTCTGCTGAACAGCTGCGGCAGTGGCTGCCACATCCACACCCTTTGTGTTGCCTCCTTCATGAAAAAGGTCGCCACCAAGGAATTCAAAATCGCGCCCATAGCAACGTATGAGGCTCTCATAATAGGCTTTTGCCACCTGCTGGAACACATCTTTATCAGACGGAAGCAGCATCGGTGGACGATTAAAATGCCCCCATCGCCCCTGCAAAACAAGCTGTGCGGCAGGGAATTTCTCCTTGAAGAAAGACGGAACCAAACCAGGGAAGCCTTGAACAACGGGTTGAATGCCCAGCGCTTGCATGCGTTGTAGCATCTTTCGTTGCAGCTGATAGCGCGCTTCTATAAGGCTTCACTCATTGGTCCGCCCCATCCTTCGAGATTTCCCATGAGCCACCAGGCCGTATAACCTGGCCCGGGGATGAAGCGTTGCGCTTCGGTTTTGCTAAATCCTAATTGTGTAAGCGTCTCCATCCACACCTTTTCCATTCCCATGGGTGCCAACATTAAGTTGATACCATTGAGTGCCATCCAGTCAAGCTCACGCTCAAAATCGCTCCAGTTGTAAAAAGAATATGTGTAATTGTAGGTGCAATAGTTGAGCGCATAACGGTATTTAAATGGCGTTTCCATGCGCACTTCGCCTTTGATGGGCACCAATTGGAGGTTAGAGGGTAGGTTGTCAGCGTTGTGTGACAAACTAACATGGCAATAGGTGTTGAGATAATGATTCAAAGCCATGGCCGCTGCCGATGTCGAATTGGCTCGAATCAGCAACCGTCCTTTTTGCATTGTGAGCACAAAGGCCTCTTTGTCGGAATGCAACAAGGGTGCAAACGCCACCTTATTCGTCAGCATGGGGAAACGACGTGCAACCAATTGGCGCACGCCAGTGAAATCAATCGCCGACACAGATAGTACAACTATCCAGCACAGCACAAACAGTGTGCAAAATCTTTTGGCTTGTTTTATCATTGTTTATAGACGCTTGGGATAAATCTTTTATTTTAGTTTCACATCAACAAACACAGGATAGTGGTCTGAAACGGTCTTCGTTTCTTTCACGCTCCCATTCATATAAAGCTGTTTTACCACATGGGTTTGCTTCACTTCTACCTTATCTTGATGCGCCTTGTCTACCAGCACATAATCAATAGTCTCATTGGGTTCATCAGGCAGACTGCCTGTTGTCGCACTGAGAATGGTGAAGTTTTGGAGCAATTTAGGAAAAGCCGAGACCTCAGCTTTCCACATTGGACTGTCATTTAAATCGCCGGCAAAGAACACAGGCGCATTGGGAAGAGATGGAAGCTCGTGCAGCAACAGGTCAATACTGCTCTGACGATGGCGTGTCTCCAAGTCAAAATGTGTCCCAATGAAGTTGAATTGTGGGAATGAAATAAGAATTAATTTGCGCTTTTCGTGCCCGGGAAGTGCCACTTGACGAATGGCAGTAGGCTGTAAAGTCTTCTTATACATCACGCCACATCCAATTTTTCCACCGTCAAAAGGAGCCGCAGAACCGAAAACAATGTTATAATCATCTCCTGCAGCCTGCTGAATTTCTTGCAACAGATAGCGTTGAGAGCGCTCATTACATGCACTGTCAAGCTCCTGAATGGCAATCACATCGGGATGGAGTGCCTTAATCACTTCACCAAAATTGCGCGTATGCTCTTTTGAAAATATTTTACTACTGGTGTTACTTTTACAATAAAAGCTGTTATAGGTCATCAGCCGAATCGTGCCCGGAGCCTTTGCATACTTATAATCTTCTGTCGGCTGTGGCTGAGGCTTAAAGTCAGGAATATTGGGATTGGGGTCGTTGTTTCCACCACATCCCAATATGGGCAGTGTGCTGAAGACAAGTGCTGTGAGTACCAATAAATGATGAAAAGAATATCGCATATTATTTTATAATTTTATTGTTTCAATACTTTTGTCAGCACCAAAGTAACGATAAATAACTGACAAACGCTTATTTTAAAATGATAAACCGAGTTAAACAACTCGCTGACGAATTCCCTTCGAAGAGAAATGTCAGCGAGTGTCTTATCAAAATACTAATTTAACCTTATGAGTCTACCAATTTGGATTCTGCTGTATTCTGCCACCATACAGCGTAATCTGATCTTGTGGAATTGGATAGAGATAATCTCTGTTCTCATTCCATGAGCGAGGCTTTGCATTAATATCATGCACTATAATATCGCCTCCATTAACACCATTTGCTAATGATAGATTTTCTCCTAACTTTAAGAACACTGTAATTGATCCTAACTCTGGATATGTAGCTGCAGTTGGCGCAGTTGCACCATCATATACACACACATCTTGCGCATCACTTACCCCATCTCCATTCAAGTCAAGTATAACAAACTTCTTCACTGGGTCAAGCGCTGGGACATACATTCCTTTAAACTGTTTTTCGAAAGCTTTACCTTCCTTCCAACGCATAAGGTCATCATAACGGAAACCTTCATCAAACAACTCGACTGTACGCTCACGACGAATCTCTAAAATAACCCCTTTATTAGAGCCACTCACATTAGGATAGCCTGTTTCTGCAGCAGCTAAATAAGGGTCAGGATTTGCATTTGCCGTGGCCATATTAAGTGCAGGCATACCGACTCTTGCACGGATTTTCGTAATGGTATTGTCGAGATCGGTTTGAGTTAACGTCCCCAACTCAGCTTTAGCCTCAGCATAATTGAGGTAAACCTCTGCTGTACGGAATAGCGATATATCATTATCAGACTTATGCCATGCATCAGAACTCTTTCCCGTCAGCCCTTTTATAATTTGATAACCAGTCATTGTCGACGAGAAATCAGGTGAGAGTTGATCCGAAGACCCTATACGAGTATATCCTGGTGTTACAATTGTCTGGGCTAAACGAGGGTCTCGATTCTGCATTTCCTGATAGAACTCCTTATGGTCATAATTAGGTATGTCTGTAAATCTTGTCCCATCGTTCATTAAATAGCTATCAACAATTTTCTTATTCATACCAGGCTTTGCCCCTGCACTAAGGAAATATTGATTAATGTTGTGTACAATATTGAGGCTGATATTATAGTTTTTCGCCAAAATCACTTCACCATTAATAGCGGAATTTGCTGCAAACAAATTCAGATAAGGTGCATTTCCTTGTGCATAAATCGTATAAGGAGCATGGCTGATAAAGTCTTGGGCAGCGTCTACTGCATATTGCAAATAAGTGGCATACCCAGCAATACCATGATACTTTCGATAGGTTCCTTCATAAAGGAAAATGCGTGACTTCAAAGCTAAAGCAGTCCATTTTGTTACTCTATAGGTATTTTTAGCCGTCGGTAAATGCTGAATAGCATCATCGATATCTGCTAAAATTTTCGCCATCAGTGTATTTCGATCTGTGCGACCATCATACAAACGATTATCTGTAGATGAGAGAGGTTCTTCTATCCATGGAACTTCACCAAATCTCTTAACCTTATTGAAGTAAAAATAAGCTCTGAAGAAATGTGCTACAGCATCATTTTCCGCTCTCGCACTTACATCTTGACAACGCGGAGAATATACCAAATAGGTGTTGATATCGGCTAAAGCTCTCCAATCCCATCCACCTCCACTTGTTGGAACAGTTCTGGTTCCCAAAACCGATTCTGTTAAAGTTGTGGGAATGATGATATCGGCCGTCTCTCCATAAACATCTTCTGCGTTGGGAAAATTAGAATAAAACTTATTCGTAGCCACCTCTAATTCTTCTCGAGAATTATAGAAATTCTCGGGAGCTAATGATGATAAGGGAAACCTATCTAAGTTACAGCTCGAAAGTACTACGATAGACGCTATTAAAAATGTTATCTTTTTCATAATCGACTAATTAAAATGTTACATCAAGCCCAAATGCAAAACTCTTAGAATAGGGGTAAACATTTCCACTACCACCCTTTCCTGAAACTTGTTCGGGGTCAAGATATTTGCTGTCCAATTTTGAGAACGTGAAGAGGTTCTCACTACTAAAATAAATACGAACCTTATCAACTTTAACCTTTTGTGTCAAGGTTCGAGGGAGTGTGTAACCAAAGGTTAAGTTCTTTAAACGGCAATAAGCTAAATTTTGTAGGTAGCGGTCGTTAACCTTTGTAAGGGCTCCTCCATCACGAGCAATTCCTCCTGCAGGACGTGGGAAATAAGCATTCGGATTATTCGTAGACCATACTTTACTTTCAAAATCAGTTGGTATAAACGAAGTATATACACGAGAATAAGGTCCCCAAAATGCAAAATTGTTGCCATCTGGATAAAAATATTGCTTACCTACACCTTGGAAGAATACTGAAAAATCGAAACCATTCCATGCTGCACGAGCAGAAAGACTATAATGATAACGAGGCAAACTATTACCTAATTTCACTAAGTCGCCATGATCATCAAGTGTTCCTTTACCATTATTAATCTTATGGTTACCATCAATATCCTCAAAGATTAAATCTCCAGCCTTGTTGGTAAAACGAGAGCTAATAAAACTTTGGTCAACACCCCTTGCAGCAGCCTCTGCATCGGTTTGATAAATGCCCTGAATCTTATAACCCCAGATTTCACCCCATTCCATACCTTCATAGTTACTGCCTAAGACTTTTGTCTGATTACCTGCGAATTTTACCAACTTCGATTTACTATCGGCAAGCGAAACAGTAATACCATAGTTGAAAGGCTTATTGTTTAGAGGGAATGCATCATTCCAACTCAACATCAACTCATAACCTCTTGTACGCAACTGCCCATTATTCTCTAAAGGAGCCGCATAGCCATAGACATTGGGTAGCGTCAATGATGCTGCTAACATATTCTTTGTGTCACGCTGATAGACATCGACTGTGGCCGTTAAACGATTATCCAAGAAGCCTAAATCCAAGCCTAAGTTTTTGGTAACAATCTTTTCCCATGTAAGGCTTCCTGAAACAGGTGCAGCTAAATCTGCATAGTAGAAGAATTTATTATCAAAGAGATAATTTATTAAATTCGATTGCTTGATTTTCGCTTCTCTGATGTATGGATAGTAAGGATTACCATTTAGTTGACCATCAGTCACCTGATTTCCCAATGAACCGATAGAGAAACGCAACTTTGCATTATTGACAATCTTCTTAGCTGGCTCAAAGAATTTCTCTTCACTGAGCCTCCATCCTAAGGCAACTGATGGGAAGAAGCCCCAGCGATCACCAGCAGGGAAACGTGATGTACCATCATAACGCATATTGACTTCTGCCAAATACTTCCCTGCGTAATCATAACTTAGTCGGCCAAAATAACCCAATAAGGCATATTCATATTGTCCACCTTTCACACCTCGGTCGCCTGTTCCTAATGCTAAATCATTTAAAGACATTGTAGGCAGGTTTTTAACATTCCCTTCTACATTCTGATATTTACCCGTTTCGTGGTTCAAACCTGCCAAAACATTCAAATGATGAGACTCTCCAAAGGTTTTTTGATAGGTAGCATACAAATCATATACCCAATACTCTTCCGTTGTTCTGATTTCTTTTAATCGATTCTGGAAGAATACTGTTGTAGCCTTTTCAAAAACATTCGGTTGTTGCGAATAGGTCATATTAGCTTGACGCGTCATCTTTTCTCTTAAATACGTGCGATAGCTCACATTACCTATTAGATGTAAACCCTCCATTAAAGTAAAGTCTGCATTAACAGCATAGGTCGCTTGTGTTCGCTTTACCTGTGCAAAACCATTCCCTTCACGCAGCATTGCTACGAAACCATTCGTCGGCTTATTCAAAGAAGGATAAACATTACTGCCATCAGGATTATAGGGAAGAGCATAAGGCAAAGCGTGTTGCCACATGTTATCAAAATTTCCTCCATCTTCAAAATCATATCCTGCAGCTGTGTACTTCGATTTAAACAGCATTGCTGTACTGGTGAGTTTCAACCAAGGCTTCACTTGAGAAGAAAGCTTCGTCATGAAGTTTCCTTTGGAATATTTATTTGGACTGATGGCAAAAATACCTGTATGCTTATTGTAATTTCCACTAATGATATAGTTAAACTTATCCGTTCCGCCCGAGATACTTAAGTTATGATCCCATGTAGGTTGCTTAAAATCATAGATATAGTTATACCAATCAAAGTTGCCATAATAATGATATTTTCCATCTGTACCAACAACTGTCCATGGACGAGCTGGATTTTCAGTCGTATCATAACGGCGAGCCTTCAAAGCATCATAGTCAGCCTGTGTGAATTGCGTATAGCTGCTATTATTCATAGCCATGCTAAAAGTATCAGCTAATTTGGCAGCCTCATAACCATTCGTTATAAAGTTTGTCTTCGTGGTTGGAGCCGACCAACTGAATCGTCCGTTATAAGTGATGTGTGCTTGTCCGTCTTTATTCGATTTTGTCGTCACAATGATGACACCAAAGCCGGCACGGGCACCATAGATAGCGGCCGAAGCAGCATCTTTCAACACCGAAATCGACTCGATGTCGTTTGGATTTACACGGTCGAGATCGCCCTCAACACCGTCAATCAACACCAAGGGCGCACCGCTATTCACGATTGAAGTCGCACCACGAATGTTCATTTTTGTGCTTTCTCCAGGTGTACCTGATGAGAAAGAAATGTTAAGGTTGGGCACCTGTCCTTGCAACATTTGGCCAGCACTGCTCACCGGACGGTCTTTCAATTCATCGGCGGTAACTGTGCTTACGGCACCAATCAAATTGGCTTTCTTCTTCGTGCCATAACCAATCACCACCACTTCGTCCAATCCTTTGGCCTCTTCGGCTAAGGTGATGTGCATCGCATTGCGTGCTTTCACCGTCTGTGGTGCAAAACCTACATAGGAGATGGTGAGCATACTTTCCGGATTAACCTCTAATGAGAACTCACCATTCACATTTGTCGTTGTCCCGTTGCGTCCACCTTTTTCAGAGATTGTCGCACCAATAATCGGCTCACCTGCGGCATCGGTCACCTTTCCTGAGATGGCTCTGCGACCCGCTTTAGCCGTTGTTGTTGATGCACTTGCAGTTAGAGTAATTTGATTACCTGACGTATGCGAACTCAGTCCGACAGCTTTACACAAGTCGTTAAGAATGTCTAACATCGGGCGATTGCCCAAAGTGACAGACACTTTGTTTTGTAAAAGCTTTTGAACATCGGCGCCATAGAGAAAAACATAATTGCTGTTTTTCTCGATAAAGTTTAATACGCCACCCACTGTTTGCTGCTCAGCAGCAACCGAATAATTCACATTTGTCACCCGATAGTTACCCAAAGGCGATGCAAGCATACCCAAAGGTGCCATCAGCAACAAAGCCGACAACGAACGTTGCATCATGTGCACGCGTCTTGTCTTTTGTCTTGATTTCTCACGCATATAATAAAATGTGGTTTAATAGACCTTTGAAAGAGTACTGCTTTGTACAGTATCAATACACTATGAAAGACGAACCATTTTTTAAAATCTATAGGTTACAATTCAATTTTTAACACTTTTCTTTTGCAGAAAGGTAAACATGCCGTCACAAGAGAGTTTAAAATCATTTATAAACCTGTACAATCATTGCACTTTTACACTTAAGTTCGAAAAACTTGTTCTACTTCATTTAGCTGCGCACACTGATACAAAAGTCGCTACGCCCATCTACTTTTTTAGCTTATCAGGTGTATTTTGCCCACCGTTCCACAATAGTAAATATTTAAGGCCTATATATTATATAAAGTATATTAAAAATTAGAGACACATTTTTTGTCCATCTAAAATGCTGAAAAAGCTTTTGCATGGACAAAAGTAGAGGTCATTCTACCAGTGCCATAGCCTACCTATTCGTTTTAAAAACCTAATAATGTTACTTTAGTACACACATCACCCACTCCCAACATCGTTTCAGACATCGGACAAATAGTCTCATTCACCCATATTCGACGAAAAGGAGAAACCTCTTTCATCAATTGTCTTGAGCGTATAGCCTCTTGGCTCCACTAATCCTCTATCTATCAACTCCTGGAAATCCTCCATTACTTTTTCCATTTCCTCTAACCCCTTCTCAGCATGTTTTATTTCTTTATACTGTTTTCTCATGTCAAGAATTGTTTTCTCTGCATTGCTCATTGTTATATAAATTTTCTTGTATGAATAAAAAGCTTGAGTTTAAAATGCTCGGTATATTCCCTTACTTGATTATAATACTTTTTAATTAAACCTCTTTCTTCCTTTCGTTCACTATAGTCTTCTATTTTTAGTTTCAGTTCTTCTAATTCTTCAATATTAATAGGGCGTCCATGGGTTTTCCATTGATTGTTATTACCCAATGCATCGGCTATCTCTTCAGCCCGTCTTATTTTATCTTCTTCCGTAACTTTCCGTCCATCATGATGTGTATTCCAGTTCTTAAACTTATATTTAGCTAACCATCTTTTCAACAAGGTGATAGTCAATTCTTTTGCCTGTTCATAATGACGGAGCTCTGCTAAATCAAAGTCTCTCAGAATAAGGAATTCAGCATTTGTAAGCGTGTTATTTTTAGCCTTTTCTATCAGCTCATTTACTTTATCTAAATAGCCCAATGCAGGTACGAACCTCCCATCTTTATTTTGTACTTGAGGATCTATCGGTCCTAATACTGAAAAATAGTCCATCCAAATCTCATCTCCACTCATACAAAAAATTGTACCAGCGCTATAAGCATAATCAGGGACTATGAAAATAACCTTGTTGTAATGCTTTCGAATAATATTAACATACCTTTCAACAGCTGTAGCGCTTCCACCAGTAGTCGTTAATATCACAATTAAAGTAGCTTTTCTATGGCCGTTTTCCTCCAACTCTTCTATGATATCACACAAAGCATTCTCATTCCCATCTATAATCGGACCATAATAATTGAGAACATCCCCATCAAACTTTTTCTCTATCTCGCAAAGTGTTGCATTAAGTAACCCTTTCATTGCTTCATTGATAGAATTTTTCATATACTGTTTGTTTTGTTGTTAGGGTACAAATATAGATAAAAATTTTCGATTACGTGCCTATAAAACCAAAAACAAATATAATTTCCCCAAAGCAAAAAACTTACATTCTTAGAAGTGTTGAAGAGGTTTTTTCATTTAATCCCAATAGAAAACAGAATGTGAAGGGCATTTATCGGAGAGCACAGAAGTAAAGAATTATGAGAGGATGTAGGATAAGCGCTATGACCACCAAGGGTGTAGCATTGACTTATGTCAGTATCTCATTTATATTGTGCATGAATTAAATAGCTCAAAGGGCTTTTTCTTAAAATTTTGCGTACCTTTGCAGCCGTGATGAAACAAGGTTACACGAATCAACAGCTTGCTATGCAAAGAAACATCTTTGTGTTAGCATTCTTTTTGATTATTTATTTGGCTATTCCAAATAAATTGTTACCCCCCCCCACACATACCTATAGCCCATTTTTCTTCAGACAGATTCGGGAACAATATTTGTGTTTCCCCTGCTCTGATAGGATTTATACCGTTAGCAATAAGTGTTTTGACTCTCTTATTGCTAACCCTCTTATGCGTGTATTATTTCAGAAAAGAATAACCCAGAAATAGTTAAATATATGGATAAAAAGAAACGGCGTGTTTATATTGCTCCCAAAAGTGTTATTTTCTCCATGGACGAATTACCAATTATTTGCACCAGTGTGCAACCCAATGTAAAACAGCCAGGAGGTTCAACTCAACAAGATTGGGAGTCAGACCAAGACGTAAATATTGATGATGAGATTTAATTGTAGTAGTGATATGAATAGAATAAGATGGAAATATTGCGTATTGCTGTATACAGTAGTAGGCGGGATGTTCACTGCTTGTAGCAACCATGACGGCATAGAAGATAGAAAAGATGCCACCAAGGAGATAAAAGGCCCGCAGTTCACCTTAACCGAGATTCCTTTTGGTGCTGATACAGAGGTGTCTACCCGTGCAACAGAAGCTGTAACCAAGACAGATACACTCAATCTTGGCAATGGCATTGAAGGCGAAGTGACTGTAATGCGTGAGCCAAAAGAAGAAACAAAGGCTGCAACACGTGCTGAAATCAGCAACCAACACTTCACCATTAAGGCTCTTTCTACAACAGGACAATTATTAGCTACGCTAAAAGGGACTGTCAGTGGGACGGGAACAACGAAGACTTTCACGCCCGATACGGGAACACCCCATGAGATAGAACTTCCACCAGGAACGTATACTTTTATATGTTTCAATGATGCTTTTACCGAGAGTGGTGCTTCTATTTCTGTTAATGCGGATAAAGCAGGTGAAGCCTTATATGGCTACACTACACAAACAATTAGTGGACAGCACTATTTGGTGAACTTTGAAATGAAACATTTAGCCGTTCGTATGCGCGTAGAGCTGACCGCTTATTGGGATATCAATGGCATTAAAGCTGTCATCGGGACACCAACAGGGCATGGACATTTAGCTTCATCCAATATAACAGAGATGGTATCCATGGCGAATACTCCTGTGGCAATCCCTGAATTTACGCTCCCCACAGTAACGACAGAGGCTCCTAACTACACTTATAAGTCGACTTCAGGCTACCATTATTTCTTAGCCTCACCTGATTTAAGTGGCATTCAATCAGCGGGTTATTATTGTAAATTCACAGCAGGCGCACTCTATGAAAGATCTGTTGTAGGGAAATCATTAGATATTGGTGCCATTTTACCTACTCGCATGCAACCCAATGAGTCGTATAAAATAAAGGTAACGCTCTATTATTCTTATCGTTATCTCTTCCACGATGGCAGTGTGGCCACCTTAGTACAAGGTAAACGTGCAGGAAAGACGGCTGTTGCCGCCATGATTTCCAACAATAAGGCCATGGCTTTGACCGATGCAGGCCCAATATGCCACTGGAGCAACACACAAAACTCCGTCCAAACCACACACACTTCGACAGACTTTAATCCGATTTATCATGATATGGATGGCTTTAATCACACATGGAACGTATCACATTCGCGCACAGGCGTTGCCTTAGGAAACGACCCTAACTTTCCGGCTTTTTATCAAGCAGCACACTATACACCCCTCAAGCCACTCACAGGTGCAGCTGGAACCACAACATCTTGGTATCTTCCTGCTATGGGAGAATGGGCTTTAGCCGCACAGGCTGAGGGGAATTATAACCCAGCATCGTTGACACGTTGGCCTACTGAGCAAACGCATCAAGCATGGAATGAACGCTTGATGAAAGTTGTTAATGTGCAAGCAGGTGGTACAACTCCAGTTTGGGGAGGTAGCTTAGGATGGTATTGGGTGAGCAATGAATATAGTAATGCTTCTGCCTACCACATCATCACCTATCCTAACAGCTCCTATGGGTTCTACTTTGCTGCCAATCCCAAAGCCACACCTTTTATGGCAGTTCGTCCATTTATCATCAAGAATTAGCAGATAGATAATCCGTCTTTTTTAGAATGCCCACTCTCCGTGGGCATTTTTTATGCTGTTACATAAAAGGTGTCTTTATAGCAAAGGCACCATATACAGTGGAATATAGACAATGCCATCGGATAACATGACATCATCCGTATGGGTAACATAAGGCGTAGCGAGGTAATCGTGATACTTCTTAATACATTTTTCCAAAGAGGTGAGTGCATAACGTTTACCAGACTTCACCTCTATGGGCGAAATATTATGCATGTTTGTGAGCTTTGACTTCGCAATCAAGAAGTCTATCTCCATGCGGTTCTCCTTATTCTCTCGATCAGGATTACTATAAAAATATAGCCTGTGTCCCGAAGCTACAAGTATTTGTGCCACGATATTTTCGACAATCATACCCTCATTCATCTCTAATTTCCCCAATATGAGTTTCTGATAAACCTCTATAGGCACGTTCCCATGCGCATCAAAAGCATGTGAAACCAGCAAGCCTGTGTCTGCCATATAGCACTTCAGCGTGGTTCGTTCGTCATTCAAGCGCAATCCAATACTGGGCTCTGTGGTATTAAAACAGCAGTTTATAATCTTAGCATCGGCCAGCCATAAAAAGGAATCTTGGTAATTACGCATTCGTGCATCACGGCCAAGTGAAGATAAACTAAACTTCTTTTCATGCTTTTGAAGCTGCCCTGGAATTTCATCAAAGATGGCCATAACTTTCAGTTCGTTACGATCTGCATATTTACGTATGTCGTTACGATAAAGTGTTAAGATGCGATGCTTTACGGTTTCCACCTTCAAAAAATCTTGGGTATCCACATATTCCTGCACCGCTTGTGGCATTCCCCCTATCACCATGTAAAGGCGAAAAAGATTCATAGCCTTGCGATGCAACTGTTGTCCCATAGGCTTCCGATGCGAAAAGCAATCTTTTATATAGGTCATGAGCATGTCATTGCCCATAGCCCAAAGGAATTCTTCAAAGTCCATGGGGAACATCTCTACCACATCCTCTTCTGAAGGTATATTGATACCTTTTACTTTACTCCTAATACTGACTAAAGACCCCGTCTCTATATAGTCAAATCGACCATCAGCCACGAGAAACTTAATAGCTTCTCGCGCCTTAGGACAGTCTTGTATCTCATCAAAAACAATGAGTGATTGATGCGGTTTCAGCTGTTTGTTATAGTAGAGTTGCAAATTCATCAGCAGACGATCTATGTCATCCATGTATTGTTCGAACCACTCTTTCACATTCTTTGGAGCAGTTGTGAAATTAATAAACAGATGAGAAGCATATTCCGCCTTGGCGAACTCCTCTACAATAAAGCTCTTTCCAACCCTACGCGCCCCTTCTATCATCAAAGCACTTTTACCTTGGCTCACGTTTTTCCAGTTTTTAAGCTGCTCATAGACCTTTCTTTTTAGCATCTCCAATTCTCCTTTTTTATGAACTTTTGCACAAAATCAAGCTTTCTGTATTGTTAAATTTACACGAAATCAAGCTTTCTGTGCCTGCAAAGATACACGAATTCAAAGGGAAAAGCAAGTAAAATGCCATAAATGATCCTTTATTTTGCAACATCAGCGTTTTGAAATAGAGAGCACAGCGCTCTTTCCTGTCCCCGAACCGAATGGATAAATCTTCCTTGTAACCACTTGCTTTCCCACCATCCACAAGCAACTGAAGAAGGGTTCGGTTTCGGTTGTTCATTATTAATAGGTGTAAATGCTTTTAAATTGCTACTGAACGATGCCACCATCTCTACCATTTTACTCCACAATCTCTACTACTTTACTCCGTAATCTCTACTACTTTACTCCGTAATCTCTACTACTTTACTCCGTAATCTCTACTACTTTACTCCGTAATCTCTACCACTTTACTCCGTAATCTCTACCACTTTACCCCACAATCTCTACCACTTTACTCCGCAATCTATACGTTTTTGTGTAGCAATCTCCATCATTTTATTTGATGCTAACAGGGCGAGTGGTGAAATCATAGGAAAAGATAGGGAAGCAATGTGGTACGAGTGGTGCGCTTGATGACGCCATGTGGGTGAATGCAATGCGGCTACATGAGGTGAAATGCGTACACGGAATAAATCTCAAATGGGGTCCGCTTTTCCGCATTTGCAGTGTCATGAAAGCATGCAATGCGCCCATGTGGGGGTGGACATGAACGGCAAGGTCTTTTTATTTCTTTTCAAAAATAATTTACTTTTATGCTATAAAATAAAAATTTTTATTTATATTTGCATCGCTAACTTAAGCTATGCAGCGCAATCTGCATGTGCATTAAAAGTGAACAACCATCGACTAAGGCCTGTCAGGCAACGCTCTCACAGCGGAAAGAAGATGGCACAGAGACCGACCTTTTGGTCAAAAAGCAATAAACTATTGAGAACTATGGATGCGCCTTATCATGAACTGTTGCTGGCTGCTGCCGGCAGCGAATTGGGATTTAATAGCTTGATACAACGTTTTTCGAGCATGCTCTATTCCCATGCCTATGGCATTTTGGGCAATAAGGAGATGGCCGAAGAAGTGGTGAGCGACGTTTTCTTTGAAACTTGGAAACGGCGTAAGCAGTTGGTTGAGCTCAACAATGTGCGCAGTTGGCTGTGTCGGGTGGTGCATCGCAAAGCCATTGACTACTTGCGGCGCGAGAAACGGCGTGGAAACACCATCAGTGTGGATTATTTCGGCATGCAAGATTTCTTGTTTCCCGAGATGTGTACGCCTTGCGACACGCTCATTTCCCGTGAAGATTTGACTTTGCTGAATGCTGCCATCGAACGCCTTCCGCCTAAATGCCGCTACGTATTTTTCTTGGCAAAGGTAGGACACATGCCCTATATTGAGATTGCCGAGCTGTTAGACATCACGGTTTCGACGGTGAATTATCACGTGAATTTCGCCATTAAAACGCTACGCAGCACGCTGATGCGCACGCAACATTTTGCGTTGGCACGGTAGATGGTGCTCCATTTTCTCTCCACAAATACTTAACGATAACGATGAACAAGAAGATTGATGATATCAAATTTGAAAGCACCAACGACGAAATGGTGTTAGAAGACTTTGTGTTGCGCAGCGAACCTGAGGCGATAGATGTGGCAAACATCATGCAAAAGACCTATGCCAAGGTGTCGGTTGAGCGTCGTCATCTGCGCAAAAGGCATCTTCTGCGCGTGGCTGCAGTGGTGGCTCCGTTGCTGCTTTGCGCCCTGTGGAGCGGCATTGTGTGGATGGATCGTGCGCAAAAGCCCGTGCAACAAGTGGCCGAACAGCTGCCAGTGATGCGGCAAATTGTCGTAGGACGCAACGACACGTTGCACGTAACCTTGCCCGATGGCAGCCGTGTGATTGCCAATTCGCGCACCGAGCTGTCCTATCCCTCCGTTTTTCGGGGGCACACACGCGATGTTTCGATTAAAGGTGAAGGTTATTTCGAGGTGGTGCACAATGCCAAACGCCCCTTTATTATCCACACCGATAACTTCGATGTGAAGGTGTTGGGCACCAAATTCAGCGTCGACAATTATGACAGTCATGCAGCAGGCGTAACCCTTTTAGAGGGATTGGTGGAGGTGGAGACGCGCAACAACGACCGGGTGCGTATTCATCCCAACGAGCGTTTGAACATCTCGGGCGAGCAATTTGTGTCGCGCGAGCAAGTTTCGCCTGCCGATTATTTCGCCCATCTGCAAGGCATCTTGCATTTAAATGGCAACGAGTTAGGCGACGTAGCCTCGCGCCTGACCCACTATTTCGGGCAAAAGATTGTGGTAGATGGCAGCTTGCAGCATCAACGTCTTTATGGAAAGCTCATCATTCGTGACTCAATAGCGACGGTCATCAGCAATTTAGCCACTATCGCCGATGCACGCATGCAGGTGGGTGCCCACCAAATTCATCTGAAACGCCGCGCCGAAAGCTAATCCTTCATGCGGCATTTTGTTGCTGTTGTGCCCATAGGGCATAAGACGGCACTACTTTATTCAGACTATTAAACTTTATACCAACTTATATGCTAAAGAAAAGAAGACAAGAGACAAGACGCGGGCACATGATGCATTGCTCTTTGTCGACCTTGCTACTGCTGGCTCCTTTGGGCATGCTCGCATCGCCCTTCACGCCAAACCAGGTGGCAAACGTGGGTACAATCAGCACGATGCAACAGCAATCGTCGAAAGTAAACCAACGCACCCTCACAGGAACAGTGACCGATGAGCACGGCGAACCCATTGTGGGTGCTACCGTGATTGAACGGGGAAAGAAGACAGGCACCATCACCAATGCCGACGGTGTTTTTTCGATTGCCTCCGCACCCGGCAGCATGTTGACCATCTCCTACGTGGGCTTTTCGTCACAAACCGTAAAAGCTCACAACGGCATGCGCATCACGCTGGCCGAAGAAGCGAAAGGCTTAGACGAAGTAGTGGTGGTGGGTTATGGAACGATGAAGAAGCGCGACCTCACGGGAGCAGTATCAAGTGTGAAAGGAACCGACTTGGCTGTGGCGGGAGTTGCATCGGCAGCCCACATGCTTGCGGGCAAAGCTGCCGGACTTTATGTGCGGCAAAACTCGGCACAACCCGGTGGAGGACTCGATATTCTCATTCGTGGTGCCGGCTCAGTGAATGCCAGCAACGAGCCACTTTATATTGTTGACGGTTTCCCTATTGCGAAACTCGATCAACAAAAAGGTGGAAACGACCGCATGGATCCCGGCACACAAGGCGTACTCAACTTCCTCAATCCCAATGATGTTGAGAGCATTGAAGTGCTGAAAGATGCTTCGGCAACAGCCATTTATGGCGCACGTGCGGCCAATGGTGTCGTGATTGTGACCACCAAACGCGGCCGCGAAGGCAAGGCTGTGGTGAACTATTCCTATAACTACAGCTATCAACATTACAGCGATAAATATGATGTGCTCTCGCTACGTGACTGGATGATTGAGAAAAACAAGTCGAGTTGGGAGTACTGGATATGGGAAAACGAGGTGGGACCTTGGGGCACAAAGACCCTCGAAGCAGCGTTGGCCGCTCCGAAAGGCGGATTGGCTTACACGCGTCCTTATACCGATGCGCAGATTGCTGCCGCAGGAGAAGGCACCGATTGGGTAGGCTTAATCACACGCAATGGTCATGTGCAGGAGCACAATCTAAGCATTCAGGGCGGTTCGAAAGACACCCAATACATGATTTCGCTGAACTATTATGACAACAAAGGCATCATACGCAACTCGGGAATGAGCCGCTATACGTTGAAAAGCAACATCGACCAGCGCTTCCTCAACGTGTTTAAAGCGGGCGTAAACCTGACACTCACGCGCATCGACAACGACAATACACAGTTGGGTTCGGCACAATATGAGAAGTCGGGCATCATCCGTTCGGCCGTACAAATGGGGCCAAACATCTTGGCTTACGACCCTGCGACGGGCACTTATCCCGTCAATCCGCTCTTAGGAACGCAGCCCAACCCCTACTCTTTGTTGAACAACATCGACAAAGGGCGCACCGATCGTTTCTTAGGCAATATCTATGTGGAGGCCAGACCGATTGATGGTTTGACCCTACGCGTGAATGCCGGCTTGGACAGAGCGAACATCAGCCGCAAGACTTACGAGCCAAAGAGCACCTTGTATGGTCGCAACTTGCAGGGAAATGCCGACATCTACACCCGAGACAACAACCAATATCTGTTGGAAGCAACAGCCACATACGCCAAGACCTTTAAGGATATACACAAGGTTAACTTGCTGGCCGGCACGTCATACGAGCAATTTAATGTGGAGAGTGTGAACTCGGGCAACAACAATTTCTTGCTTGATGGTTTCGGTTATAACAACTTAAATGCCGGAACGGGCACGAAAAGAGTGGGCTCAGGCTTCTCGAAAAACAAGATGGAGTCGTATTTCTTCCGCGTGAACTACATTCTTAAAGACCGTTATTATCTCACGGGAACGCTTCGTGCTGATGGTGCTTCGGTGTTTGCCAAGAACCATAAATGGGGCTATTTCCCATCAGCTGCCCTTGGATGGACCTTCTCTGAAGAACCCTTTATGAAATCTCTTGCATCGTGGTTGACGATGGGTAAGCTGCGCCTCAGCTGGGGACAGACGGGTAACTCGGATATTGGTGCGAATGCTTTTGCAAGCTATTATGCCCAACCCGCCTACAACCGCGGTGATGGAACGAAGCTCATTGGCGTGTTCCAAGGTAAATTAGAGAACCCCAACCTGAAGTGGGAGACGACCACTGAATGGAACCTTGGTATGGACTTTGGCTTCCTTGACAATCGGATTTTGGCCAGCGTGGAGTTCTATCATCGTGTGATTTCCGATTTGCTCAACTACAAACCGCTCAACTTTTACCACGACATTTCGCAGGTGATGGCCAATATCGGGAAGACACAGAGCACGGGATTGGAACTCACCCTCAACACAACGAACGTCAGTACGCGCGATTTCAAGTGGACAACCAACCTCACTTTCACCACATATAAAGACCGTTGGAAGGAGCGTACACCCGATTGGAAGCCCGCAGTATATGAAAAAGCCGACGATCCCATACGTCCTATTTATGCACGTCGCGCCGATCATATCTTGCAAATTGGTGAAGCTGCGCCGCAGCACAGCCCGATTTGCGCCCCGGAGAGTTGGTGATTAAAGACCTCAATGGCTACAAACGCGACAGCAACGGGCAGCCCATGGTCGACGAGAACGGCCGCTTCATCCTGACAGGAGCGCCCGATGGCAAGATTGATGATGCCGACACGGAGCTGATTGGCTCACAAGATCCAGGCTGGATGGCAGGTATGGTCAACACACTTACTTATAAAGACTTCGACTTTAGCTTCCAACTCAATGGCATGTTCGACCGCCGAATGGAAGATCCTACCGAGATGACCTACGGTTTAGGCGGCGGCGATGTGGCACGTTATGGCTACAATGCACTGAGCATTATCAAGAAACGCTGGACCTGGGACAACCCTTCGACCAAATACCCTTGCTCGTTTAATGGCTGGAACAACACCTACACGCACGGCGATTGGTATTATCAAAAGGCATGGTTTGTGCGCCTGTCAAACATCACATTGGGCTGGAGCATGCCCAAAGCATGGCTGACGAAAACAAAATACATCTCGCGTGTGCACCTTTCTTTGAGTGCCAGCAACCTCTTTTGCATGACACCTTATAAAGGATTGGATCCTGAAACCGACTATTACACTGCGGCCTATCCCAACGCACGCACCTATAGTCTTGGGGTGAACATCACATTTTAAACCACTTTAAAGTATTCCAAATATGAAAAGAACGAAAATAATATATGCGTTGTTGCTGGCTTGTGCGTCGATAACGCTGCCGGGTTGCTCGGACTTAACGCCCGTAGACTACTCGGAAATCAACCCCTCTAACTTCCCAAAGACCGAGAGCGACATCCAATCGCTGGTGCTTTCGTGCTACTATCCGTTGCGCGGCAGCTGGTGGGATGGTATCTTCTCGACCTCAGAGCGCGGTGTCATGTTCTTGAACGATGCCACAACGGGCATTCTGACAGGCACCTTTGGCGAACAAAAGATGTGCTCGCAACTGAACTATTTTCCCGAATCGACGGGCATTACATGGTTCTATTACACCCGACGCAAGGACTATGCCGAGGGCTATTCGCAGAAAATCAGCCGTTGCACCTTGGTGCTCGATGCCATTGCCAACAGCACTTTGGACAACACTACCAAGCAACGCTACGAAGCTGAGGTGCGTTGTGCGCGGGCTTTCCTCTCGTATATTCTCTACGACATGTATGGTCCGTTGGTCGTAGCGCCGTTAGAAGTGCTGAAAAATCCGTTAGAAGAGAAACCGCTTCCACGTCTTTCGCGCGCCGAAATGGCCAAATTCATTGAAGACGACTTGCTTTTTGCCGGCCAACATCTGCCGCTTCCGGCCAACACCGAGTATGGACGCTTTAGCCGTGGCTTAGCCAAGATGTTGCTCATTCGACTCTATTTGCACGAAACGGCCGATTATAACTATCCCGAAGGCTTGACCCATGGCAACAAATCCAATTATGACAAGGTGGTGACGTTGGCGCGTGAGCTGAAAGATCCGCAATATGGTTACGCCTTGCAGAGCGATTATAATGCGATGTTTGCGCGCGGAGGTCAGGGCAAAGACAACAAGGAAATCATCTTTGCGCTACCATGTTCGTATGAAGGTCCGTCGCTCAACCAATGGCACATGATGGTGTTGCCCACCGATTATGCCGGCCATGGCATGGGTTCGGGTTGGGGAACGGTCACCAGTACGTGGTATTTCTACGACTCATTTGAGTCTGGCGACGTGCGCAGACAAGGTCTTCTCACTTCCTATACAACCTCTGGTGGAGCCACTGTCGACCGCAATACGCCGCAATCGCCGTTGGCTGCAGGACCAATTCCCTTGAAGATAGGCTATGATACCGGCGTGAAAGGCTCGGGAGGCTACACCGATATTGACATTGTGCTCTTCCGTTATGCCGACGTTTACCTCTCTTTGGCCGAAGGACTCTGCCAAAAGCAGGGCGCAACGACTGCCGATTTGCACGAAGCCATCGACAATGTGAACGTCGTTCGCAACCGTGCCGGGCTGCCAAGTCTAAGCTATGCCAACTACACGCAGGCCGAAGACGTGCTCAATGCCATCTTGAAAGAGCGCTGGCATGAGTTCTGGTGTGAGAATGGGCAGTATCGTTCGGACATGATTCGCTATCACCGTCTCGTGCCATTGGTGCGCGCCATCAACCAATCTCCCTACGCAGCCGATTACAAAGAGCTCTATCCGCTGCCCTTAGAGGTGATTACCGATGGCAAAGGACAGGTGAAACAGAACCCTGGTTACTAATCCCTGGCCACATCTATCACATGCCGTTGCGACGGAAAGGACGCAAAAATATTTTGAAAGGCTTGCCGAACACTCGGCAAACTTCAAAAAAAGAATTTGCAACTTGCCGACGCTTCGGCAAACGATAAAAAAAGAATTTGGGACTTGCCCAACGCTGGGCAAATGTCAAAAAAATATTTTAAGACTTGCCCAAAGCTGGGCAAACGTCAAAAAAAGAATTTAAGACTTGCCCAAAGCTGGGCAAAGGCCAAAAAAAGATTTTGAGATTTGCCCAACCTTGGGCAAGAATATAAAAAAGATTTTAAGCGAAATTCGTTCGAAAGGGCGGATGGAACAACATTAATTTTAAACATAACAAGATGAATAAATTGCTGAACATAGCGCTCTTGCTGCTCACGCTCTCGTGGGTTTCGTGCAGCAGTAGCGGGAATGACGACCCCAATCCTACGCCCAATGGCGGCGATGGGAGCCAAAACTTGCAGACGGTGAAATATACTTCGACGAAAGAAGATTTCTTCAATCCCGAGCGAGGCATGTACACCATGGTTGAAAGCAACCTGACAACGCCACTCTCGGCCGCACGCCTCAACACGGCAAAAAATGCAAAAGAGTCGCTCGTGCAGATTGTTTACTACCTAAAGGACCGCCGCAATCAGGCACTCTCGACAGCCGATTTAAACAAAATCACCACCGATTTGGCTACCGTTCGCCAAGCAGGTTTGAAGGCTATTCTGCGCTTTGCCTACTCTTCGGCAGCCACAGAGCCCGACGCTCCGCTCAACATCATCGAGCAACATTTAAACAATTTGAAGCCCGTGCTCGTGCAAAACAAGGACGTAATCGCCTGCGTGCAAGCCGGCTTCATTGGTGCTTGGGGCGAATGGTATTACTCTACCAACGGTTTAAACAACACTGCGGCGCGCAATGCCGTGCTGCAAAAGTGGCTGGAAGTGTTGCCAAAGGACCGTTGTGTGCAAGTGCGTACGCCGGCTTATAAGCAAACTTTCACGGGCATTGCTGCGCCACTCAACGCCACAACAGCCTATAAAGGCACGCCACAAGCACGCATCGCCCAGCACAACGATGCGTTTATGGCCGACGAAACCAACATGGGAACCTATGTTGATGTAGCCAAGGACAAGGCGTTTGTAGCCGAAGAAGCGCTCTATACGCCTTTAGGTGGCGAGACTGCACGCCCCAATTCGAGCACACCTCCCAGCAGAGGCTCGGTCGCTTTGCAAGAGTTGAAGACGCTGCATTGGTCGTTCTTGCACGATGGTTACGACCCTGTGGTGCTGAAACAATGGGAACGTGACGGCGTGATGGACGAAATTCGCACCCAGTTGGGCTACCGTTTGGTGCTCATGCGCGGCCAATATTCCACGCAACATGCCCCGGGAAGCGAGCTCATGGTCAAGCTTTCTATCTATAACATCGGCTTTGCTGCGATGTATAACCCCCGCAAAGTGCAGCTCATTTTGCGCTCCACTTCGGGCGATGTTTACGTGGCAACGCTGCCCGATGACCCACGCACTTGGAAGCCACGCCAAGCAACTACGCTCACCGCTAAAGTGGCTTTGCCCGGCAATCTCCCTGCCGGTGACTATCAGTTGCTGCTCTTCTTGCCCGATGCCGAGCCTTCCTTGGCGGCACGTGCCGACTATGCTGTGCGCTTAGCCAATAAAAATATGTGGGAAACTACCACGGGCTACAACAATCTTGGTGTGAAGATTAAGGTCGATGCAACGGCAAAATTGCCACAAAGCACGTCGAACATCCAATTCATCAAACAATAGTTATGGAGACAACAACCCAGTCCTCGCAACCGCAACGCTTGCTTTCGCTCGACATTTTGCGCGGCGCCGACTTGGCCATGTTGGTGCTCATACAGCCCATTTTGTTCAGGGCGCTCAAGACAGCACACCCGGCTGAGGGCACCATTGGGCATTTCATCATGGGGCAACTGAGCCATTTGCCGTGGGAAGGATTTTGCTTTTGGGACATCATCATGCCGTTGTTCATGTTCATGTCGGGCATCACCATCCCCTTTGCCATGTCGCGTTACAAGCGCGGGGCACGCATTGACGGGCAGTTCTATTGGCGCATCATCAAGCGTTTTGTGGTGCTTTGGGTGTTAGGCATGGTGGTGCAAGGCAACTTGTTGGCCTTCGATTTGCGCCAACTGCACCTCTTTTCCAACACCTTGCAGAGCATTGCCGTGGGCTATGTCGCGGTGGCTTTCCTCTTTGTGTTTTGCTCGTTGCGCACGCAAATCGTGGCCGTGAGCCTCTCGTTCATAGCCTATATCGCCATTTTTGCCATTTGGGGCCACTTCGATTTCACCATCGATGCCAACATTTGCGAGGCCATCGACCGCGCAGTGTTAGGGCGTTTCCGCGACGGTGTGCAATGGCAAGGCGACACATGGCACTGGGATCCCACCTATCATTACACGTGGATCATGAGTTCTTTGAACTTCATTGTCACCGTTTACCTCGGCACTTTGGCGGGCTATCTGCTCAAAAGCACGCGCACAGCCATGCAGAAATTCCGCTGGCTCATGTGGGGTGGCGTGGCGATGATTGCTGTTTCGCTGCTCATGCACCCCTGGATTCCCATCATCAAGCACATCTGGTCGAGCTCCATGACGCTCTTTGCGGGTGGCATCTGCTTTGTGTTGATGGGCCTCTTCTACTACATCATCGACGTGAAAGGCTGCCGTCGTGGCTGGATGTGGCTGCGCTATTACGGCATGAATTCGCTCGCTGCCTATTTCATTGGCGACTACATGAACTTCAAATCCATCACCAACTCGCTCTTCTTTGGCTTTCATCAATGGATGGGCGACTACTATGCCGTGTTGCAAGTCACGATGCACGGCATCTGGGTGCTGCTCATTTTGAAACTCATGTTCCGCTTAAACCTTTATATTAAAGCTTAAAACCCATTGATTATGTTTAAAAAATTATCAACTATCATGCTGGCAACAGCCCTGTTGGGGCTTACAAGTTGCAGCAGCGACGACGACAAGTTTGTGTCCAATGACAAAACAGGTCCGAAGCCAGGTATCGACCTTATGGTCGTTCCCGATAACTATAAATATGGCGATAAAGTGAGCATCACCGGCCTGCTCACCGACGATCGCAACCTCGAACACTACGAGCTTTTGCTGCTCAACAGCAAGGGTGACACCTTAGCCACAAAGTATCAGATGTTGCTCGGCAAGCAATTCAACATGGATGACTTCATCCAAATTCCACTGCCGAAGAATGCATCGACCGACGATTTGCGGTTGGTGGCGAAGTTAGACAACACACGCAACGGCGAAGCGGTTGAGACATTCGACTTGCCAGGCGTAGCAACTCCTTCGTTTGAGACGCTCAATTTGGTGCTCGGCAATGGCAGTATTGTGGAGCTTACCAAGCAAGGCGATGTCTTCACCATGCCCACCGAGCAAGTGTTCCCCGCCAAAGTGAAGGGCATTATCTCGACCACCACGAGCAAAAACGGCATCTATTGGGGCACGAAGCATGGCGAAATTGCCACCATGACCAACGATTCAATCACGATTGGCGGCGATGTCGAGTCATCATTCACCGTCACATTCAATCCCAAGACCTTTGAGCTTAGCTTCAGCGAGCGCCATGTTTGGAAACCCTTACCTGCCGCCGATTGCTACTATCTCTTGGGCACCATCTCGGGACACTGGCAAGATGGCGAGATTACGACCGAGAAAAACAAGATGCGCATGAAGGGCTTCGAAAGTCAAAACGACAGCTACTACACCTGGACAGCACCCGAAGGCGACGACCCCAACGTGGGGATGTGGGGACAAACGGCCGCAGGTGTGTTCCGCATGAAGCGCGGTGCCCAGCAAGGTTACATCCTTTGGGACGGCCAACACATTGTGCAATCGGCCACCGATGATGCGACAAAGAGCTTCCCCCTCACAGCAGGTGGCGCCTTTACCATCAAGACCAACTTCACAGCGGGCACATGTACGAGCGTCGAAGTGACGGGAAGTGGCAAGTCGTTGCTCTTCACCAACAACAAAGTGGTGGTCAATGGCAATGCCGTTACGCCAACCATCGGCTTCTGTGGCCAGCAGTTGCATTTGAAAGCAGGCACGGCCTATATCTATGAAGGCACCATGACACTGCAAAAGGGACAGAAGATTTCGTCGGATTTCGACCTCTCTTCCTACACTTGCAACCCCGATTTGTTCACCGGAGGCGGCAACGCTACCTGGACGTTGAAGGCCAACACGGGCACCTACTATGTGCGTATGGATGTGTTTAGCGGCGCGTTCTATGCGTGTCCTGTTGCGGGTTATCCCGATGTGCTCTATATGGATGGCTGGAGTTGGCACCCACTCAAAACTCTACGGCTGTGGTATGGTCCGACGACAACGTGCTGCCCGTGGTACACACCACCGGCCATCGCTACGAAGCCACCTTCTATAACTTTGGTTGGGGTGGCGATGTGGCCTTCTATGTGGTGCATCCTTCCACCGGACACAAATATCGTTTGCCCAACGCTTTCTTCCCGGCCAGCTTGCGTAAAGATGCCGATGGGTTCCACATTCCATCCGGAGCGGGCTACTATAAGGTGGTCATCGATTTGAAAGATGGTATTCACGTGGCTGCCGACGGCACGGTGACGCCCAAGGGAGATAACCATTTCACGATGGACTTTGTGGCGCAATAGCCCCACACGCACAACAAACGCTCTTTCACATGTATAAAGGTGTTCCGGCAAGTCAGAACAGCTGTTGCAGCGTTGCAATAGCTGTTCGGGCGCGCCCGAACACGTTTTTCATGGCGCAACAACGCTTCGGGCGTTCCCAAACACGTTTTGCAAGGATGTAAAAGGGCTTCGGGCGCGCCCGAACACATTTTGCATCGCGCATCAGCTCTTCGGGAACGCCCGAACGCTGTTTTCACTTTCGATGGCGCTTTTGGGCGAGCTTTTCTCCCACGCCACATCCGTTTCACGCCCTCCATGGGGGCATTACACATTCAATTTATGCATTTACGTTCTTATTTTCTATTCTTTTTAGGGCTTTTCTGCACCGCGTTGCAGGCACAACACCACAGCGACATTCCCGTGTTGGCGGGCGAATCGTGGTGGGGAGGCGCCACCGCTTTAGGCACATCCATGCCGTTCACGTCGCTTTCGCCCTTCGATCTCTCGTGCCGAAACGACAACAACCAGGTGTCGGGCATGCTCATTTCCAACCGTGGGCGCACCATTTGGAGCGATAGCCCTTTCAAATTCTCGGTCGACGGGCAAGGCATTCACATCGATTCGCGCTACGAAAAGGTGGGCGTCAAGCAGCAAGGCACAACCCTGCGCGACGCTTATCGGGCACTCATGCAACAGCATTTCCCCGCCGAAGGAGCACTGCCCGACACCCTGTTTTTCTCACATCCACAATACAACACGTGGATAGAGTTGATGTACAACCAAAACCAACACGACATTTTGACCTACGCCCGCCACATCATCGACCATGATTTGCCCCCCGGCATCTTGATGATCGACGATAATTGGCAGCGTTATTATGGCAATTTCGATTTCAAATGCGAACGCTTTCCCAATCCTCGCGCCATGGTTGACAGCCTGCATCGGCAGGGCTTCAAGGTGATGTTGTGGATCAGTCCGTTTGTCACGGCCGACAGTCCCGAATATCGTGCGCTGGCCAAACAAGGGCTGTTGCTGCGCGATGCCACAGGAAATCCGGCCATCATTCCTTGGTGGAACGGGCAAAGCGCCTGCTTCGACCTCACCAATCCGTCCGCCCTCGACTATTTGGAGCACACGTTGCGCGGCATGATGCGCGATTATGCCATCGACGGTTTCAAGTTTGATGGCGGCGACAACATTTACTATGACCGTGCCGACTTGCGCCCTTATCGCAAAGATGCACGCTCGGTTGACCAAACGAAAGGCTGGGCCGAATTGGGATGCCGCTTCGCTTTCAACGAATATCGCGCGTGCTGGCAGATGGGCAACCGTCCGTTGGTGCAACGATTGGGCGACAAAGACTATTCGTGGAAGGCGGTGCAGCAGCTCGTTCCCGACATGATTGCCGCGGGCTTGCTGGGCTATGGCTATGCATGTCCCGACATGATTGGCGGCGGTTCGTTTGCTTCGTTCCTCGATATTGACGCCGACAAGTTCGACCAAGCACTCATTGTGCGCTCGGCTCAGGTGCATGCGCTCATGCCGATGATGCAATTCTCGGTGGCACCCTGGCGCATTCTCAGTGCCGAGAACATGAAGATTATCCGGGCCATGGCGCAACTGCACGTGCAAAAATCGCCCTACATCCTGGCCTGCGCCCGCGAAACGGCACACACTGGTGAACCCATTGTGCGCAGTTTGGAATATGAATTTCCCCATCAGGGTTATGAAAAGGTGCACGACCAATTCATGTTGGGCAGCCGTTTGATGGTGGCTCCGATGACAACGCCGGGCACTTCGCGCACCATTGTGCTGCCTCCCGGCCGCTGGCGCGACGATCAAGGGCGCGTGTTCCGTGGGCGTCGCACCATTCAACAGCAGGTGCCACTTTGGCGTCTGCCTTATTTTGAGCGCCTCTGAATGCCGCAAAAATCCATTTTTGACGGATAGTGATTCCCTGAAATACGGTTCTATTGCTGCAAATAGAGCAGCCACGGTGACAACACCGCAAAACAAACATGTGCCGAACAGCTTTTTAAGGCTGTTTGGCACATGTTGTTTTTTGAGGAAATCGGGCGATGAAACGCTATACAACAGACATCAAATGCCGCCCAATTTTATGTAATCCCTCAACAATGCGTTGGCGCTGTGCCGGACGTGGCTTCTTAAGGCCGTTGGCATAGTGGCTCAACAGGCGTGCATTCACACCCGAAGCACGAGAAATGGCGGCGAGACTGGCATATTGTTCGCACGACCGAATTAATGCGGCCGTGTCAAGATGGTATTCAAATTCATACGCACCCTTTGCCAACCACTCGGGCACAGCATCGCCATCAGCCAGCAATCCTTCAACATGAAACTGGAGTGTTTCGGGAATGGCCTTCATCAATTCCTGATAGGTCTTTGCCGTCAGCGCGATGGCTCCAGGCACATTGTCGCTAAAGGTTGCCCCAAAATTGTGACCGCACCACTGAATTTCAACTCGTATTTTTTCCATTTCCATCCTATTTTAAACCATTTATCTTTACCATGCAAGCAGCATGTCATCTCCATCCCGCTTGTTTCCATATACTATTTAAAAGAAACTGGCTCAGAACTTCACTTTGCTGCCCCCGAACCGTAACTTTCCCGGGTCGCGTGGGATGCTTAAATTGCCGATGATCGCCTTTGGTTGCAAAGAGCACCCATCCATCGGCTTCTAACAGTTTAATCACCTCCTTGACTTTGTACCGTCTCATCCCATAGCACACTTTAACACCTTGCAAAGATATTAAAAAGAATACTATTTAGCAAGTTCCTCCCTAAAAAACAGTATTACGATGGATACTTTTCCGTGTTCCACAGCCCCTCGCGACGCCTGTTCGCCCTTTTTACGCCCGTCTGCCTATTTCTTGGCATTAAAAAGTGGACTGGATTGCGGGATAATTTCAATGAGATTACATGCTAAAACGGTAGAGATTGCCGCGCAATACCGCCGCTTTTACAGAGGCACTCAAAAGAGGGCGACCGTGAAGGGACGGTGCATGTGGTTGGAAAGGGTGCTGCAAGAGGTGACGCTTCATAACACCTTTTAAGATATGCAAACCACCATTCAAACAAAAGCCAGATTGTGCGCCGTTAAACCCCCTTGGACTTTTACATCCTTTAAGGCTTGCAATTTCACAAATCGCACGCTAAATGAAGTTATAAAACAACTGCATAATCATTCATTTTACAATCAAAATAAAAGGAAAACGCATTATTTTGCTATAAAATGAAAAATTTAATGCAAAATGTTTGCGGGTAAATTATATATCTATTAACTTTGCAGCCGAATAGTATTGATGTTTTTTAAGTTTATATTGCTGAACGTAATCGCTGTACAACGATCATCGTTTTATTTTTAATCTAAAGAGGGAAGTTTATGAAAAAGAGACTTTTGATGTTTCTCGCAGGGCTATTTCTGAGCATAGGAATGGCCGTAGCGCAAACGCAAGTGAAAGGAACTGTGGTTTCAAGTGAAGACGGAGAGCCTGTAGTTGGGGCCTCTGTAATGGTCTCAGGAACGAAAACGGGTAGCATTACCGACGCAGATGGTAAGTTTGCTTTAAGCGCACCCGAAGGCACAAAATTGGTGGTTTCCTATTTAGGCATGCACCCCAAGACGGTGACCGTGCCCCGTTCGGGCGAGTTGAAAATTAAGTTAGACCCCGACAACAAGGTGCTTGACGAAGTAGTTGTCACGGCAATGGGCATCACGCGCGAGAAGAAAGCTCTCGGTTATGCCTCACAAGTGCTCAACGCAAAGGACTTGAATACGGCCGGAACCTCGTCGTTGGCCAATGCTATGCAGGGCAAACTTACGGGTGTTGACATTCGCACTTCCTCGGGAGCACCCGGTGCTTCGGCACAAATTGTTATTCGCGGCGCACGCTCTTTCGATGGTAACAACACACCGTTGTATGTGGTTGACGGCATGCCTATCGCTTCAAGGCCCGACTTTGACACGGAAAAGTCGGTGACAGGTTCTGACTATGCCAGCCGAACCATTGACCTCAACCCCGACGATATTGAATCGATCAACGTGCTGAAAGGGCAAGCTGCCTCGGCACTTTATGGTATTCGCGCTTCAAACGGTGTCATCTTGATTACCACAAAGCGCGGCAGCAAAGAGTCGACCAAGCCTGTTATCACCTTTACAACCGACTTGAGTGCACAGACCTTGAGCCGCAAGTTTGAACGACAAGATGTGTATGCGCAGGGCACAACGCTCTCAAAATATAATCCAAATGCTTCGATGACGTGGGGACCAAAGATTGCTGACCTGCCGAATGATGCTACTTATGGCGGCAATAAAAACAACGCCTATACCAACGGCGACCTCACTTCGCATGCGGGTATGTACTACAACCCGAAGTATGCTGCCGCAGGTTTGAGTGGTTGGACTACGCCACAGACCTATGACAACGTGGGCGATTTCTTCAAAACGGGCTTCACGCAGAACTCAACGTTCAACATTTCGCAACGCAAAAACGACGTGAGCTATTCGTTCAGTCTCAGCGATACCTATCAGAAAGGCATCATTCCTTCAACGGGTATGACCCGCACGGGGGCACACGGTGCCGTTGACTGGAAGGTGAACGAGCAGTGGAAGACCGGCTTTTCGGCCAACTACAGCTCGGTAAAGATTACCTCTGCGCCGGGTGCCAACAGCGGTATTGTGAACGTGGTGTACTCGGCTCCGTCGGAATATAACCTCAAAGGCACGCCCTACCACAAGCCCGGCGACCCCACTTCGCAGGTGCTTTTCCGTGCGACCAGCTTCAACAACCCCTATTGGTGGGCTGCAAACGATGAATATTCGCAACACACGAACCGTTTGTTTGGCAATGCCTACGCCGAATTTACTCCGAAACTGAACTGGAGTGACCGCTATCATCTCGTCTTTCGCGAGCAGGTGGGCATGGATATGTATACCACCAACAACGCTACTATTGCCGAGATTGGATCGGCCTACAACAAGAAAGGTGAGGTGGAGAACACCGGTGTGCAGGAGAATATCTTCAACAACCTGATCACAGCCAACTTTACTGCCAAGTGGGGTGCCGATAGAGAATGGGACTTTGGCTTTGTGCTCGGTAACGAGTTCAACCACGAATATCGCCGCAAATGGGATTATGACGGTTCGGGATTGGCTTTCTACGGTCAGCCTACGATTGGCAACACGTCATCGATGGATGTGCACAAAGAGTATCATCAGCAAGAACGCACGGTGGGAACCTTCGGTCAGTTGTCGCTCTCTTGGAAAGACATGCTTTATCTAACCGTGACGGGTCGTAACGACAAAGTGTCGTCTATGCCCCGCGGTCACCGCTCGTTCTTCTATCCTTCCGTGTCATTGGGCTGGATTTTCACCGAGCTTCCGGCATTGAAAGAAAACAAGACACTCTCTTATGGAAAGCTCCGTCTGTCTTACGCACAGGTGGGACAAGCCGGGCATTTCTACAACAATTATATGTATGTGCCCGTGTATGGCAGCGGCATGTATATCTACACGCCCATCAGTTATCCCCTCGGTGGTGCGCGCGGCTATGCGCCCTACTTCGTGAAGTTTGATGAAAAGCTCAAGCCTCAGAACACTTCTAACTGGGAAGCAGGATTGGATTTGGGTTTGTTTAAGAACCTTGTGAAGTTGGAATACACGCTGAGCTATCAGGATGTGAAAGACCAAATCTTCGATGTTCCCACAGCAGGCACGACGGGTTATCAGTCACTTCGCACCAATGCCGGGCAAATGGTGACGTGGTCGCACGAGTTATCGCTGAATGCTACTGTGCTCAATCATCAGGACTATGGTGTGGACTTGGGTGTGAATTTCACCAAGGTAAGGAACAAGGTGAAGAAACTTGCGCCCGGCGTAGAGAGCATTATGCTTGGCGGTTTCGTTACGCCACAGATACGAGCACAGGCAGGTTACACCTATCCCAACATCTATGGTAAGGCATTTAAGCGCACCGCCGACGGCCAGTTGCTGCTCGATGCCAACGGATTGCCCCAGTCAACGGCAGCCAATGTGAACTTGGGTGAGTGTGCACCCAACTTCAACATGGGTTTCAATCTCCACGCACACTATAAAAACCTATCGCTCTCGGCCACCATGGATTGGCAGAAAGGCGGTTGCATGTACAACGGAACCCTCCTGACCATGAACTATTTCGGCACTACGAAAGAGTCGCTCCCCTATCACGAAGGGACGATGGTGGCCGAAGGAATCAACGAAGCTACGGGGGCAAAGAACACGGTAGTGGTGAGCAAGCAAGCCTATTATCAGGCCTATAACGACGTGACCGAAGCCGGCATCTTCGACACCAGCTTCCTCAAGTTGCGCGATGTGACGCTGAGCTATCAGTTCCCCAAACTGGCCGGCATCAACCTTTCGGTCTACGGTTTTGCACGCAACATTTTGCTATGGGCAAAGATGCCCAACCTCGATCCCGAGAGTTCGCAAGGCAATAACAACATGGGTGGCTACTTTGAGCGCTTCTCAGTGCCCAACACTTCCAGCTTCGGTGGCGGCTTCAAAGTCACTTTTTAAGCGTCGACAAACATTTGATAAACGAAAAAAGTATTGATTATGAAAATGAAATATATATTCGGAGCTGCGCTGACGGCAATGCTTTTCACGGCTTGTTCCGAAGACACGATGGATCGCATCAACGCCGACGAGGCGCATCCGGGCCAAAATATCAACGCAAAACTGCAACTCACCGAAACCGAGGTGTCAACGGTCTTCTCTACCCTTTGCGGTGCCTATGAATGGTATGTCAGCTCGTATACCGAACAACTCTTCGGCACAGGCAACAACCAAATGCGCATGATTGAGAAGCGTAATATTGCCGAAGTGGCCGGAAGTTCAACGTTTGGCAACGAATGGAACAGCACCTATCTCAACCTCAACAACCTGAGATTGATGCGCGGGAAGTGTCAACCCGGTGGCGTGAATGCCGGAAACTACAATCTGTTGGGCATGGCACAAACGCTCGAAGCCATCAACTGGGCCACGCTGACCGACCTTCATGGCGACATTCCCTACAAAGAATGTTTCGTGACTTCGGCGCCTAAGATTGACAAACAAAAGGAGGTCTACAGCCGTGTGTTTGAATTGTTGGACAGCGCACAGATTAATTTTGCACGCGGAACCGATGACAACAGCTCCAACGATGTCATCTATGCCGGCAAACAGGCGAAATGGGCGGCATTGGTTCACGCGCTGAAAGCACGCTATCTGCTGCGCACCTATGGCGTGAACCGCACCACAGCCCAGTTGCAAAAGGTGGTCGACGAGGCACAGGCTGCCCTCAACGCCGGCTTCGCAGGCTGCGAATTGGCCGTGTTCAACGGTCAGACGGCCGACAACTCATGGTATGCTTATGCCCAAAGCCGCAAGTACACGGGGTGTTCTTCGACGGTTGAAAATTTGCTTACGGCACGCAACGACCCCCGCGAACCCATCTATAACTTCAACAGCTTTGGCAAAAACGTTGTGGCCAATCCCGGAGATGATGCCATGGCAGCGCAGACGGAGGTGGTCAACTGGCCGGCCTATTTGGAGAACGGTGCCGCAACCTTGCATGTGTTGAGCCTTTCAGAGCTCTATTTTGTGCAGGCCGAAGCACAGGCACGTTTAGGACAAAATGCACAGACAGCGTTCGAAGCGGGCGTGAAAGCGTCTATAAAAGATTTCTATGCGGCTGGCGGAAGCGTGATTGAAGCCAACGTGACCGACACGCAGATTGCCACCTACATTGCCTCGTTGAGCACGCGTTACACGGCCAATCCGCTGAACGAAATTCTCATTCAAAAGTATATTGCCCAAACGCGCGATGAACAGTTGGAGACTTATAACGACATGCGCCGTTGCCGTTACATTGACGGTAGCTATCCCGTTGCCATGACCAATCCCAACAACACGCTGGGGGGTGCCAACCGTTGGCCGCTCTGTTTGCCTTACGGTGAGAGCGATGTCACCTCCAACCCCAACGTAGCAGCCGCTTTCGGCAGTGGAAACGAAGGAGGTATGTATATCTTCACCAAGAAAGTTTGGTGGGCAGGCGGCGAATAGGCGAGGCATTGATGACACTGCTATAAAGGCAGAAAAAGCAACAATAAACTTCATCCATACGTGGATATTTTAGTTTCTATTTCTCTTTAGGGTTGGCTTTTGCCAACCCTTTTTGCTGGCTTTGTTCCCATTTGCATTTTAAACGCTCGTTTTTAAGAAAAATACTTCGGCGGGACTCCCCGAACGCTTGTTTTTGAGAAAAATGCTTCGGCGGGACCCCCCGAACGCTTGTTTTTGAGAAAAATGCTTCGGCAGGACTCCCCGAACGCTTGTTTTTAAGAAAAATGCTTCAGCGGGACTCCCCGAACACCTGTTTTTAAGAAAAATGCTTCAGCGGGACTCCCCGAACACCTATTTTTAAGAAAAATGTCCTTCAAAAGGGTTGGACGATGAGAAAAAACGGCTTCCAAGGGGTAGCGGTCTGCTTTTGAAAAATGACAATGCGATAGACGATGGCCCATTCAATCCCAATCGTTCGTTAGAGCCTATACGAACGGGGCGTGCTATGCCCACAACAGCACTAACAATGGCAGTGCATTTTGCAAGGCTTTACGCAGTTTTTCGTAGGCAATGCCCATTTGGGTTTCCACGGTGTGGCGCGAAATGCCGAGCGATTCCGCAATTTCTGCCTGCGACCTGTGATGGAGTTTACTCATGACGAATATCTCGCGACAACGCGGAGGCAGCTGGTTGATGGCCGCTTCTATGCGACGTTGAAGGTGGTTTTCGTCTTGAAAATCGGTGAAAACCTGCGACAGCGCCGCTTCATAGAGTTGCAGCTCTTGTCGGTCGCTGAGGTTTTCGACAGGCGTTGGAAGGCGCGTGCGCAACCGTTGACGCAACACCGACAAACAAGCATGCTTCAAGGCTGTGAAGAGATAGCCCACTTCGGTTTTGGATTCATCTAACAAGTGGCGCCGCTCATAGATTTTAAGAAACACATCTTGCACCACATCTTCGGCCTCTTCGGCATCTCTCAGATAAAATGTGGCAAAATTTCGGGCGCGCGTGTACCACACACTATAAAACGAATCGAAGTCAAACATGGTGGGATGGCAACTTATTCTTTTCGGGGTTTCATGGCTACAAATTTACATAAAAACCCCGAATTAAGCAGCCGTTCGGCAGAAATTGCCATCCACATGTCGGCATGTTACCCCATCGTCGTTGACAACTTGGTTTGAACAACGGCCCACCCTGCTACAACATCATCAGTGCTTCGTTATTCGCCCCCCCCGTTTTCAGCATACGCAAACAAGATGGGCCGTCTGCGGTAAAACAGCCGGATAAAGGCAAAAACAATGTTTCTCAGAGGTGGAAAACACATAGAGAAATACAGGAAAGGGCTAATCCCAATCTTGGGAACAGCTAAAAATGCAGAAAAAAGTTATACCTTTGTAATGTCAAAATTTGAAAGAGAATGAAACTTTGGTTAAGAACTCTGCTATGGATAGTGATTTCGTTCATCTTTGCTCAAATGGCTTACTGTAAACGGAATGAGAAGATACAACTATATTCATCAAAACAAAATAGAACAATGAAAAGAGTCTTTTTATGCTCATCTTTCGCTGATGTAGCTGAAATTCTATCAAAAACTGTTTCCTCACCATTAAGAGGAAACACCGTAGCATTTATCCCCACGGCGAGTATCCACGAAGCATATACCCAATATGTAGAAGACGGAAAGAATGCACTCCGTGCACTCGGCCTCCGCATAAAGGAAGTAGAAATTACCCAATACGATAAAGAAAAAATTGCAAAAATATTGGGTGATTGTGACTGTATCTACGTCTCGGGCGGAAACACATTCTTCCTTATGCAGGAATTGAAAAAGACCGGAACAGATCAGTTGATTAAAGAGCAAGTGGAAAGGGGCAAACTTTATATCGGAGAATCTGCTGGTGCCATGATTCTCGCACCTAATATAGAATATGCAAAGAGAATGGATAATCACCTTGCGCTAACTCCAAACTTCAACGATTTTACAGGACTTGGCATCATCGATTTTTATCCTGTCGTACATTTCAACAGCTTCCCCTTTGAAGAGGCTACGCAAAACATCATCAAAGAATATAGCAACCTGCCATTAAAACCCATTTCAAATCAACAAGCTATCCTCATAACAGGAGAGGACGTGGCAATATTAGGCAAGAATGAGTAAACGGTATACAACTAAAAAGCGTTCACTTGATTGCTCAAATGAACGCTTCGTT
>NZ_BAJQ01000003.1 GCF_000613785.1 Segatella oulorum JCM 14966
ACACACCCGTTTCAACAGGCGCAGAAAACGCTACTTGAGAACCGTTGTCCTCAAAAGCGAGTGCAAAGGTAATGCAAATATAAACAAACACCAAAACTTTTTCAAAGAAAATTCAAAAATAAATTATCTTTTTCGATTTACACAACAAAATAGAGAGAAATTGCGTGGCACTTCCACACTAAACTTATACCCCAATCGGGCTAAAGAGACTATCTAAGCCTACTCCTTACCTTATTATATATAAAGGGGTCATCATGATATATAAAGGAGTCATCGCACCATCAGTTAACCAACCCATCCTCTAATCGTCCTCCTATCGCCATAACCACAAAAAGATGCCCTACCAAAGTGATGCGATTTGCCCTGCAATCTCGCCCACTTTATGACACTATCTCCACCATATTGCCCAGCAAACTACCCTTATTTTAAGATTGTCCTATTTATACTTATGTTAATGCTGCTATGTTCCTTACCAGCTTTCTTCCTAAAATCAAATATGTAAGCAGCCTTGATGTACCCTCTTTTACTGATATCACCGCGACTCATGAACCCCATGAAACAGGCAAACTCCATAATCCACATTTCCTTTATATCGAGCATGTTTTGCAAGCTCTTGCTTAATCTTACAAGACTACCTCTGCAAAACAGTCGACAAGCCGTGTGCAACAGCACCATTAAGAAGTTCACCATCAAGGGTGGGCTGCATCAAAACAGCCTACAAGTTGTACTGAAAAGGGTTCAAACAGACGCGCCTTCCTTCTCTAATTGCAAACGATTGCGCTCATTGAGTGAGTCGATGAGCCGTTGTTTACGCTTGTTGGCCATCAACCGATGCACGAAGATATGGGGCAAGGCTACACCTAAGGCGATACAAAGAATCACCAAAGAAGCCTTGATGAGGTTATTCAAACCGAAGAGCACTTGGTCGACCGAGCCATCCATCTCGATGAAAGCGAAGAGTGCCCGATACATAAACACACCTGGAACCATGGGGATGACGCTGGGAATAGAGAGGCATTGATGGGGCGTGTGATACCAGTGTTGTGCACGGGTGATAATCAAACTAATGAGCACCGAGCCTGCCAACGAACCAATGATGATGCCTTGGTCGAGCCCAATGTTGCCGTTGCTATCGCCCAGATTGACAAAGTTTCGGGTGCAGACAGCAATAATTCCGCCTAAGGCAATGGGCAAAAGCAAGCGCTTGGGCGTGCTGTAAATCATCGAAAAGCCCATGGCCGAGATCGCAGCAGCGATGGCAAACTCCCAATAAGAATGGTGGGGTATCATCGAAAGGTCGGTGACAAAGTTGTTGATGCCGCAAATCTTAATGGCCAAAGCAATGCCAAACGACATCGAACCCACAATCAGCAAGGTGTTTGTGGCACGTGTGATGCCGGTCTCAATATGCCCATCGAGCATGTCGCTTACAAAGTTAATGAGCGGCACACCGGGCACAATGAAGAGCGCACAAGCCAACAACGGATGCCAAGGTGTGGCCGAATGGAGGAACTGAGGTGTATAGGCGGCGAACGAACCTACCGACAACAACGAGAAAAGCCATGCGATCATGGTGGCCACAAAGGCCGAGATACCCGTGCCGGCATACACATTCGTGCCGCGCTTTCCCAAATACATTTTCAATCGAAAGCCCAAGATAGCGGCGATAGATGCATAGAAAAACGAGACCCAATCGCATCCAAACTGAATGCAGAAACCACCACAGGCAAAGCCGCTTCCGATGGCTACCTGCCAAGGTGTGTAGCGATTTCGCTTCATTCCCAATTCGCTCAGCACTGCCTCATATTCGTCTAAGGTCATATCTTCGGCAATGCTGCGCCACGAAAGTCGACTCACCTCCGAGATAACCGCCATGTCGATGATATGCTTTTTGCAATGGCGGAAGTTGGTATAAGAATGGGTGTCGTCGTGATAATTCACCATGAGAATGGTGTAGTTGACATACAAATGCAGATGTTCGCTGCGCAAACCCAAATAAGCTATGGTGCGTTTCAACGTGCGCATGATGCGCGTTGTGTCGGCTGAGCACTCCATCAACAAACAACCTGTTCGCAAGAGGAGGTCTAATTTGCGATTAACGACCTCCGCGCTATCCCTTAAAACAAATTTGTCATCCATACGTTTACAATTCTGCTGCAAAGATAACATTTTTCCGCGGAATAAGTTTCGCCGTCGCATGGCAAACTCATTTTTTCTTCGTTACCACCCCCCAGTCCCGCATTTCTCATTCTTTAACGCTCGCCAGCGGCTTTCATTGCCCACGCATCCACTGCTTTGAAAAAAAGCATTACCTTTGCAACACAACTCAAAACAGAAATGATGAAACTAAAAATAATCGTCCCTGCCCTGCTCGGCGCCATGGCTTTAACGCTGACATGCGGCGCATGCGGAGGAGGAAAAAGCAACGACAAGCAAAACAAACCGGCCGCTGTGCCTAAAGATATTGCTGTAGACCAACAGCTCAGAAGCCGCCTTGAGGCCTTTGCCGAAGGCATGAAGTTGCGCGGTGTGTTTGGTTTTCAGGTGTACGACATCACAGCCAACAAGCCCGTTTATGGCTATCACGAGCACCGCACGCAACCTTCGGCTTCGTGTTTAAAACTGCTCACGGGCGTGGCGGGACTTCATTTCTTAGGCACCCACTACAACTATCGCACAGCCATCTTCACCAAAGGTCGGCAAGTGGGCGACACATTGCAGGGCGATGTGAGTTTCAAAGCCGATTTAGACCCCATGCTGCAACCCGACGACCTCGATATGTTTGTGCAGGCGTTGCGCCGCAAAGGCATTCAAAACATTGCAGGAAAGCTCATCTTCGACCTCGTACTCACCGACCCTGTCACGAGCGAAGCCCATTGGTATCCGTGGGATTTGTCGTTTTCGCATTATGGACTGCTCTATAAAGGCGAGGCGAAAGTGAAACAAGCCTTGCAGCAAAGTCTTCGTCATGCAGGCATCATGGTGAGCGATGAGCAGATGGTTGTGGCCAAGACACCCACCGGTTCGCATTGCCTGTTCCGCTTCTATCGGTCCATTGATCGCGTCATTCAGCGCATGTGGAAGAACAGTTCCAACACCCAAGCCACCTCCTTGCTCTACACCATCGGCCATTATTACGACCCCAAACAGGTGCCGGCCGAGGCGGGTTTGGCCTATTTGCGCCACTTCATGCGCAAGAATTTACAGCTCAAAGACACAGCGCTCGTCATTCATGATGCTGCGGTCTGTGCACGCAAAACCAGCTTTCGCCCGACGCCTTGGTCATCATTCTGCGCTATGGTTACGCCCATCCTGCCATCTACGGGCAGCTGCAGCGCAACCTTTCCATCGCAGGTGTCGACGGAACGCTGCACAGCTTGCTGCGAAGTGACAAGCTAAAAGGAAAAATTCATGGCAAAACGGGCACCCTCTCCCACCCCTATGGCATCAGTTCTTTGGCGGGTTACGCCACGGGCAGCAACGGTCATCTGCTGGCTTTTGCCATCATGGACCATCAGATGTCGGTGTTGGATGCGCGCGTGTTGCAACGAGAACTCTGCACAGTGCTCGTCGACAAGCCTTAACCCCCAGGCAAATCGGTGCAGAAGGTGATTTCGATGGACTGCAAAAGCCGTTCTCAGCCCGCTCAAAACACCACCATATTAGCGCACATTTACGCACAGGTTGCAACCCAATAGTGCACGTTTTCGGCCACAATATTGCTCACATTACAAAAACGCTCAATACAAACAAAATAACCATTTACATGCAATCCACCCAAACGAAATGCGTAGGGGCGGTACCTGTGTGCCCGCCCGAACGTCCGCGCAGCGGCGTTTCCATACCCTACGCAAGTTCGGGATAAGAAAATTGCTTAAAAAGTTGGTAATCTCGCTATTATTTTGTAACTTTATAGCTGTGAATCAGTAACTTATAAAATAAACATAGCGATGATTACCAAGGACAAAGCTACAGAAATATTCTGTATTATCGATGAGTTTGACAAGAATTTGGATGGTGAACTGAAGAAAAACCTGCGTTTACCCAACCAGGATGGTAATGGGAAACGTTACAGAAATCATAAAGGAAGGCTTTCCGAAAGTGAGGTGATGACGATTTTCATATGCTATCATTTCGGCACCTATCGCAATTTTAAGGAGTATTATCTGAATTGCATCCGCAGCTGCTTCCACAAAGAGTTCCCCCATGCGGTATCCTATAATCGTTTTGTAGAGCTCATGCCTCGTGTATTCTGCAAAATGATGCTCTTTATGAAGCTCTATGCTTTCGGCAAGTGTACGGGGATAACGTTCGTTGATAGCACAATGATCCCCGTATGTCACAACGTAAGAAGGTATTTCAATAAGGTCTTTTCGGGGCTCGCCAAGAATGGAAAAGGGACTATGGGTTGGTGTCATGGCTTCAAACTTCACCTGCTTTGCAATGATTCGGGTGAGGTAATCACATTCTGTCTTACCGGGGCCAACGTCGATGACAGGGATAGCAGGGTGTGGAATGTATTTACAAAGGTGCTCTATGGAAAGGTCTTTGCTGACAGAGGATATATTAAGCAAGAACTCTTCGAGAGTCTATTCAGTCAAGGTATTCTGGGCTCGTTCATGGGCTAAAGGCTAAAATGAAGAACAAGCTGATGCCCATGTGGGATAAGATAATGTTAAGAAAACGCTATATCATCGAGTGCATCAATGAACTTTTGAAGAATAAAGCTAATCTCGTACACTCGCGACATCGCTCGATACACAACTTCATTATGAACCTATGTTCTGCCCTAACAGCCTATTGCTTTTTGACAATAAACCTGAGGCTCTACCTGTTTATGTTGAGAAATCAAAGCAGTTAGAACTGTTTGCATACTGAACTTATCCCGAACTCGAGTAATAAAAACACTCAAAGACCGGCCACATGACGGCAGATAATTGCCCTAAAAAAGCTCCTGCTCAAACTTGTCGAGCAGGGGCATTCGGTTCCTAAACACATTCACTGCACCGACTTCGGCGGCAGTGTGACGGGGAACAGTGAGCTGTCGACATGCTCTTGATAGATGATGTCGACGAGTTGTTGCACGAGATTGGGATGCTCGGCGGCGAGGTCGTGGTCCTCGTGCAAATCGGTTTCGAGATTATAGAGATGGGGCACACCCTTGATGACCACCAATTTCCAATCGCCTCGGCGCACGGCAATCTGGTTGGTTTCAGCAAACTCCCAATAGAGATGGGGGTGGCGTTGCTGTGCGGTATCGTGCCCAAGGAGCGTTGGCACGATGGAAAGTCCGTCGAAATAGTCGGTCTTTAAGCGGCGGTTGCGATAGCGTTGGGTACAATTTTTCACGCCAGCCAACTCGCTAAACGTAGGCATGAGGTCGTAGAAAGCAAAGGGCAACGCGCTGACTTGCCCGGCTGCGATGTGGCCTTTCCAACGGGCAATAAACGGAATTCGAATGCCGCCCTCGTAGCATTGTCGTTTGAGTCCGCGCAGCTTTCCATCGCGATTGAAGAATGTGGGGTCGGCACCTCCCTCCTCGTGGGGGCCGTTATCGCTGGTAAAAATCACGAGCGTGTTGTCGTCGAGCCCTTTGCGTTTAAGCAGCGCCACAATCTCGCCCACGTAGGCATCCAAACGGGTTATCATAGCAGCAAACTGCGCATGGGTGTGCTCCACAGCGTTGTAGCGCGATGGTTCCTGCCCGCCCCAGGTTTTATCGACAAAGAACCGCTTCTTGTAGAACGCTACCAACGAGTCGTTGGGCTGTGCCAATTCGGCATGGGGCAGCGTGTAGGTGAGCACTCCAAAGAAGGGTTTGCCGGGCGTTTGCGCCTCAAGCCATTGCAAAGCGTGGCGATGAATGAGGTCGGCCGAATAGGCTGTGCGCTTGTGATAGTCGTCACCAAACATGGGATAGGCGATATTCTCGTCTAACACCACGCGCCTCACGCCTTTGTCGCCCTGCGCCCGGCTGTAGGCATTGAGGAAATTGGGGTAGTAGAGATGGGCCTGAAACTGGCAGATGTAGCCAAAGAACTCGTCAACACCGCGCTTATCGGGTGTGGAAACCGATCCTTCGTAGCCGCCCGCCCACTTACCAAACATGCCCGTCTGATAGCCGTTGGCTTTCATGATTTCGGTCAGAAGGATGTGGTTGGGGTCGTAGGGATGTTGCCCCACAACGGCAAAGTCGGTGTTTTGGCCATACTTCACGGTGTGCTGGGCATCCCAATATTCCTTGTTGCCGCGCACTTCGGTGTGTCCGCTGTGCTGCCCCGTCATGAAACACGCCCGCGACGGTGCGCTCACAGGTGCTCCGGCATAGGCCTGAGTGAAGCGCATGCCCTCGGAAGCCATGCGGTCGATGTTGGGTGTGAGGATGTAGGGCTGTCCATAGCAGCCCAAATCGCCATAGCCCATATCGTCGCACATGATGTAGAGGATGTTGGGCTTCGTAGTTTTTGCGGCCTGCACCGGCAGCAGGGCAAACCATGCTGCGGCGTGAGCCAAAGCGATGAAAATGTTTTCATTGTTCGTTTAATTGTTTAATCCGAAAAGTTCGTTGTAACCGGGGTTCTGTGTGAGCTGCTTGTTGAGCACAATCTGGCTTGTGGGAACCATACTCAGATAATAGGTATCGAGCCACCCGCCGTGCACAAGCGGACTTTCATAGGTGTAAATCCAGCCACTTCCGGCGCTGTTGTGCTCCCCACATACATTATTTCTCTTTGTGTGATATAAAATACCATTGGTCGGATTGCCAATATTCGTGGTGATCTATATCTTGACTGTCTACCAACAATGTCCCCACATCCGTTACTTTTGCTTTCCCGTTTGTGAAGGGATATGCAAATTTGTATTTCGGAGGAATGACAAGGTCTCCTATGGTGTCAGCAAATCCCATCAGTCCATTCTTGTTTACTATTCTAAAAAGTCCCTCTTTAGGAGCGTCAGGACCGTTATCATACTTAAAAACATCAAAAAGGTATTTCCCTTTCTCATTGAAACATTGAATATGCCCCGCACAGTCTGCAACAAACCCAATGCGGATAATTGTATCCGTATAAACCCATGGATACACGCAGTCAATGATTGTATCACCCTTTGCGTTGACATATCCATATCGTCCATCTTTCTCTATGACGAACAGCCTGCTGTCTTCTTTCCGATAACAGGAAAACAAAAGAACAAGAGCAGAAATAGTTGTGAACAACTTAATGAAGGTTCTCATTCTGTCACCATTTAATTTTATACAATACAGCTATGCCACATCGGGTTAAAGCGTTTGTTTTTGCAAAGGTAGTTTTTTCATCGGAAAACAAGAAAAAATAAAGTAGAATGTTTCTCCCTGCGATACTTCTTCCACAGACATTTATTGGAAGTGTTGAAACACGACCTGGTGCGCCTGTCTATTCATTCGTCGCTGCAAAATGAGCGCGATTGAAAAAGAGTTGGCGGTCTTTTAGCACGACAATGACAGAGAGTGCAAGCAACAAAAGGGTTTGAATGCACTTGCTATCGGGGTGGGTAGAGAATATTTCATTGAAATATCCTGCCGTGATATGGAACACGATTGCCACGAGAACGTTACGGTTGGTTTTGTAATAAAGCCAGTTCATCAGAATAACAAATGGAAAAATGCTGACGATGAAGTTCAAACTGTATAGCCATCCTTCATGCACTACGTTAGCATGATAGTAGCCTTTGATACCGGCAAGGGGGAAATGCCAAACAGCCCAATAGGCCGCAAAAACGATAGAGGTCTTAAAAAGGTTCATTTGTAAACGCAAACTGTCGGTGCCATAACCATGCCATGCAAGTTCTTCGAGCGTAGGTGCAAGGATAAGCAGAAACCATACGGGAAAGACACCCGAGGTGAATGTATAATGACCTGTAATGATAAACTGGGAAGGACTATAGCCAAAGAGCAACGATATTGCCATGGCACACAGAATACTTGCAGGCATCAACAAGCAAGCCGCGAGGTAATAGGACCACTTATTGGGTGACAAATTCAAGAACCTACCAAAGAAATCCTTTCGCAAAATGCCACTCCTAAGAACCAACATGAGGGTTAAAACCATCGGAAAACAGAGTCCTATCAGACCTAACAGAGGGGCTACCCATGCACTTTCCGCGTCAATAAGATGGTGACTTACATAACTGGCTGCGAACCAAAAAGCCCAAGGAATAAGTGTACTTAAAAGATAGAAGAGTGCCGTATGGCGATACTTGCTAACAATATTTTCTTTCATACCGTTTGGTCCTTATAAAAAACAATCCTCGTTGTCATCTATTTCCGTTTGCTGCGATGGCAATAAAGATTGACGTTTTACTTCACTTCCTTAAAAATAACAGATGCAAATCATCACTGTGTTCGTGTCGAATGCTACCTACATGCGCAAAAACAAAAACAATAAACGATAATCCAAATGTTACAAAAACGCTTACAAAGATACTTTCCGCATGCCCCTTCAGCGCAGAAAAAGCCTATCAAACACGGTTGGTCCGCCACATTTTTTGATTTAAATCATTTCTTGTTAAGTGAAAAAATGCAAACAGATGTGAGAACCACATCAGCACCTTTGCTCGGATAAACCATTCGCCTTTTGGTGGGAAAGTGGCCATCAGACATCATAAAGATGAAGAAAAAGCTATTAAAACGGCTCCAGCTACCCATCATTATAACAGAAATTGTTTATCTTTGTCCACATATTGTTCATGATACATGTGCTCATTACATCATGAGCATGCCAAAGATTAGACATTATGCCATACGCAAAGATGAAAGAAATCACGACCCGCCTTTGGGGAAAGTACGATGTTCGCTTCACGGCTAACGAAGATATCAATATCATCGTTGGCATCAATGGTAGTGGGAAAACCACCCTATTAGATGAAATCAACAAGATGGCCATTGAAAAAGTTGAGGATAAAAACCGGGTCGTATATGTGCCTTCTATCGATAATATCGCCATACGCGACGGACGAAAGGTTGCCAATGCTTTGACTCAGGATTTGGAATTTTATATGTTTGACATGAAGACCGGGCCTTCAATGATGTACCAACGCATGGCGATGATTGATGCTCCTGCTGAGAAACAAGCAGAGATGAAAGCACGTATTGGAAATTTCTGCGCGGCTATCAACGGGCTGTTGAAAGAAACTGGTAAGCATATCGAGATTGAAGGAAATAAGTTCAACATCATTTCTCATGATCAAACGATAATTCCTCTCCATGTATTGTCTTCTGGAGAAAAGCAAATCCTCCTCATCCTACTCCGTGTATTTCTGTTGGAAGAAAAGGACTCTTACGTGCTACTTGATGAACCCGAGAACTCACTTGACATCAGTTGGCAATTTGAACTCATCAACCTTTTGGTGAAGCTCAATCCTAATGCCCAGTACTTCATCACGACTCATTCTCCAAGTATCTTTGGAGATGGATGGGGAAACAAGATTATCTATATGGAAGAGGTAACCACTCCAGTCAAGTAATGGCCACATGAGCAACATCGAAGACCAAGCACGATACTATAATAATCTTCCATTGCGCTACCGAAACATCAAGGCTGTTGTGCATTTAGAAGCTGAAGAGGATATTCCTTTCTGGGATTATCAGTTGCAAAACGCATATCCATCAAAATATCATTACATTACCTATTCCAAGAATAATAACGGGGCTGATGCAAGAGGATGCGAGCAATGTCTTCGCTATAAGCCTTACCTGACGAAACGTTTCTTCATTTGTATAGATAGCGACTTGCGTCTGTTAAAAGGAGAAGAAGGGCTCACTGCAGAAAATAGAATTGCTCAAACATATACATACTCTTGGGAAAATCATCTTTGTGAAGCAGAACATCTTCAGCATAGATATCACACAAAAGTTCCAAATCCGGGATTCGATTTTAGCATTTTTCTCAAAAATCTTTCCGTCGTTCTTTATCTACCACTGCTATATCTTGTGCATTATAGCCAAGAGCCAAGTCTGAATCAACAATGGAATATCCACAAGTTTAATGCATGTCTGCCCCTACAACCGAAGCGAAAAGAGTTAGAAGATAACGGAAAGCCCTATATTGAAAAGGTAAAAAAGTTGTTTGCTGACGCACTCAAGAGCTTGCAACCGCCTGCAAACATGACGAATGAGAATCTGAAAAAAGAAGAGGCTTATCTTCATATACAAGGCCATCAAATCTACTATTTAATTCTCCATATCGGTACTTTGCTATGCAGAGGGACTGGTGTTGCCTTCAAGACAGACATCCTTGATAAAGCTTTTCCCATCAATGGCTATTCGGAAATAGAGAATTTGCAAACAGATCTCAAACAAATCCTTTCCATAGAATAAGCACTAAACATTCCATTCAAGGCGTCGTTTTATCTTTATTGCAACATGAAACGGGACAATATGATGATTGAACGCATATAAAAAAGGAGGATATGCCCTTTTCTGACATACCCTCCCATCATTTATGTAGGTTGAATTCATCTGTCTTTCTAAACCCTTTCGAAGCCGTTAGGCCTCAATATGCCCCAAGGTAATCTCTTTACCCACCTTGCCTTCGAGGATTTTGCGACTCAAATCGTTGAGCACATAGTCCTGAATAGCACGTTTAACGGGGCGTGCTCCAAACTCGGGATCATAGCCTAATTCGGCCAAATCATCAATCGTTTCCTTCGTCCAATGCAAGGTGAAGCCCTGTGCAGCAAGCATTTTCTGCACGCGTTTCATTTGCAAGTCAACCACTTCACCAATCTCCTCCTTCGTCAAAGCGTGGAAGGTGATGATGTCATCAATGCGGTTAAGGAACTCGGGACGCATCAACTTCGTGAGCTGTTCGCGCGTTGCGTTGCTCGTCATGATGATGATAGTGTTCTTGAAATTCACCAAACGACCTTTGTTATCCGTCAACCTTCCGTCGTCGAGCACCTGCAACAAGGTGTTGAACACATCGGGATGGGCTTTCTCTATCTCATCGAAAAGCACCACACTATACGGCTTACGACGCACAGCTTCGGTTAATTGTCCACCCTCATCATAGCCCACATATCCTGGAGGTGCACCGATAAGACGCGTCACACTGAACTTCTCTTGATACTCACTCATATCGATACGTGTCAGCATGTTCTCGTCATTGAAGAGATATTCGGCCAAAGCCTTTGCCAATTCGGTCTTACCTACACCCGTCGTTCCCAAGAAAATGAACGACGCAATGGGGCGATTAGGGTCTTGAAGTCCTGCACGACTGCGACGAACGGCGTTCGAAACGGCTTCAATAGCCTCGTTTTGTCCAATCACTCTGCGGTGCAACTCGGCCTCCAAATGCAAGAGTTTGTCGCGCTCACTCTGCAACATGCGGCTCACAGGAATGCCGGTCCAACGGCTCACCACTTCGGCAATATCGTCAGAAGTCACCTCTTCGCGAATCAAAGACTCCCCCTGTTGCTTACGAATTTCTTCACGGCGATGAGCAATATCGTCATCAATCTGCTTCATTTCGCCATACCGAATCTCGGCCACACGCTGGTAGTTCCCCTCGCGTTCGGCACGTTCGGCCTCAAGTTTCAGTCCTTCTTTCTTCTGTTTCAACTGCGAAATCTGGTCCACTTCGGCCTTCTGTGCTTGCCAACGAGCACGAAACGCATTCACCTTATCTTTGAGTTCGGCAATCTCTTTTTCCAATAATGCAATCTTCTCGGTGTCGTTCTCGCGCAAAATGGCTTGCCGTTCAATCTCCTTTTGCTTCAGGCTGCGCTCCATTTCATCAAGCTCTTCGGGCACAGAGTCGCGCTCCATACGCAACTTTGCAGCCGCCTCATCCATCAAGTCAATGGCTTTATCGGGCAAGAAACGGTCAGAGATATAACGCTCCGACAGCTGAACGGCCGCAATACAAGCATCATCTTGAATGCGCACATGGTGATGGTTCTCATATTTTTCCTTCAAACCACGCAGAATACTAATCGCATCTAACTCATCGGGTTCATCGACTTTCACCATCTGGAAGCGGCGTTCCAAGGCTTTATCCTTTTCGAAATACTTTTGATATTCGTTCAAAGTGGTCGCCCCAATGGCACGCAACTCACCCCGAGCCAAGGCGGGTTTCAACAAGTTTGCAGCATCCATTGCGCCTTCACCACCGCCTGCTCCGACGAGCGTATGAATCTCATCGATGAACAAAATGATTTCACCATGCGCATTGGTTACTTCCTTAATGACCCCCTTTAAGCGCTCTTCAAACTCACCTTTATATTTTGCTCCGGCCACCAACTGGCCCATATCGAGCGAATAAAGCTGCTTGTTTTTGAGGTTTTCGGGCACGTCACCTTTCATAATTCGCTCGGCCAATCCTTCAACGATTGCCGTCTTACCTGTTCCGGGTTCGCCCACTAAGATAGGATTGTTCTTGGTGCGTCGACTCAAAATCTGCAACACACGGCGAATTTCTTCATCACGTCCTATCACCGGATCGAGCTTACCTTGGCGCGCTTTCTCCACCAAATTAGTGGCATATTTGCTCAACGATTGGTAGTTTTCATCGCCACTTTGCGATTTCACTTGCTGCCCTTGGCGCAACGATTCAATGGCCTTTCTCACACCCTCTTCCGTGCATCCGGCATCTTTCAGAATGCGACCTGCCGTGTGATTGCCTTGCATCAGGGCCAACAAAATAGGCTCTACCGACACAAACTCGTCACCCATTTTCTGCGAAAGCTCCTCGGCTTTGTTGAGCACCTGCACCGAATCGTTGCTCAGATAGGGCTGTCCACCCGAGACCTTCGGCAGATGTTGCAGCTCATTGTGCAACGCCATGTCAACAGCTTGCGCATTCACACCGAGCTTTTGGAAAATGAAATGCGTAATATCTTGCGCCTTCTCCAAGATTCCTTTCAGCAAATGTATCGGCTCAACACTCTGCTGCTGTGCAGCTTGTGCAGCCTGAACACCCGCTTGAACGGCCTCTTGTGCTTTAATTGTATATTTGTCTAATGTCATACTTTAAACTCCTTTCTTTTGTTTTCCCATACGGATGCAAAGCCGATACCAAGGCTATGCACCCGCCAATTTGTCGTCTATGTACGACATTCTGTCGCATATTATGCGCCCTATGCTATGAAAACATGCTGTAATCCACTCATCCACATGCTGCTTTTCTACTTACTGTTAACGGATAAAAGTAAGAATAGCATTTTGATTACATCCCTTTATATCACGGCAAGATAGCTATACCTTCCTATTATTACAAATCCAACAGATTACCAAAACATGCTACACGTTACCTATAATCTGTTTCTCTTATAGATATTTTGAAACATATCTATCTCACGTTTGCTTATACCAAGCTTAACAGCAATAGCCTCCCATTGCCCGATACCCATCATTACTTCACCGATAATTGCCTGGGCTTCTTCCTTGTTAATCATATACTCCTTGCAAGAGTCCAGCAAAATTTGTAAATTCGATTCATTCGTTGACGAGTTGATAAGCAGACTCTGATATGTACTGAGCGTAGGATTCAGGTCATAAGCCGGTGCCAAAGTCCATCCTTTTGGAGTAAGCAAGAAACCATGATTACGGAAATGATCATCACAATTACCAATAGCTATATTGAAAGCAACCCGACGATAGAGTTGAAGGATGTTCTCCTTGACATCACAACAATGCTGAAGAATAAAGTCTACGATATCAAGATAGCCGTTTCCACTCCCTGCATCACAACCATCTGTAAGCCCTAATAATGTCATTGCTGATGCAAAGTGGATCCTTTTACCCTCTACAGTGCGGTCAAAACGCTTCGATAGAAACGTATGATACGTATCACCAGAATGAATAACTCTTGTTTCAGCGGCCACAACACCAGCTTCTTTAGCAAGCAGATGACTATGATATTCCCATAAAGCTACATCGTAATCATCCTTCCGTGAAGGGAACTTCGCAACATAAAGTCTCCCCTCTTCATCTACTACAACAGCCTTAGGACGAGCTCCACCCAAAGATGTTCCAGGATGAACAAGTTGCCTGATCCATTTCTTCTCAGGCATAAGGTGCCTTTCTTCACTACGTTCAAACTCCCTACTGGCTACAACCAAGGTGCGAATGTCTGTGATAGGCGGAATGCAAAGATTATCCCTACTGTTAATAAATGCACCTGCTGGTGTTTCCTTAAATCGGAAACCTCCCATACGAGAGAAATCATCTATACCAATAAGATAGTCGAATGAAGACAAATGTCTTACCGGACGCCGATCTTCTTTCGCTTGAATTTGCTCACGACGATTCAAGAGTGTTCTCCCCCAACGGTCTGGTAATGCATCACAAAAACAACCAAAGATATCTTTTCCTGGCTGCGTGTACTGTCGACCTGGATAGCTATTGATGTCTGCACTCAAAAAAATACTGCCATAGTTGGCAAGCCATTCCTTATCAAACTCAAAAGAATAGGAGTCTGAACCGCGAAGAGATTCATAACCAAGTGTACCTATCAGCATTGGAGATTCCAACCAATCGAAATCACCATACAGCAATAATCTGTTCATTTATTCACCCCTTTTTCGAAGCGCGCTCACGATGTTTGAGCGCAAGATCCTGCAATGCTCGCCCCATTTCGTCCTTCTGTGCCAAGCATAATATATCATCCTCCAACTGCAAAGCATACAGTACGCGCAGATAAATACCGATAGCAACCGTTGGTATCCCTTTTTCTATCCTATTAATCGTAACAGGAGAGCACGTAGCACGTTCTGCTATTTGCGCAATACTCAAATTACGACGCAAACGGGCAAGTTTAATCTGTTCGCCGACCACCTGCATTTTCTGTTCCAATTTGCGGGGAAGTTTTGTTCCCATCGTTGTCTTAACCATATTGTTATATTCAATTCAATGCACAAATATACCACCTTTTATTCATTTTATGATATGTTATGGAGAGAAATATTGTCTTATTCCAATCTTTAACATAAAAGCGAAACCGTGAAAATGAAATACCTCTTCATATTTATGAGCAATACCTCTATTTCAGAATACCCCCTGAAAAAAAGTAACATACGCTTACGTTTACCCACTTTTTAACAAGCTATGATAAGAATTCTTATCTCAAACAGAGGTAAACTCCCCTGGAAATGGTTATATTTGCAGCATGAAGCGCAACAGAAAAAGAATATTATATTTTCTCAAAACAGGGGTTTGGTTGGAGGAACAACCCGTGCAACGCAGCAGCTATCGCCTGTTGCTCACCCTGCTACGCAAACTCTATATTGCCCTAAAGCTGTTCATTGAGCGCGGCCATTCCGACTATGCCGCCCAACTTTCGTTTAGCACCATCTTGGCCATCGTGCCCATCTTTGCACTCATTTTGGCCATCGGTCGCGGCTTTGGTTTAGCCAACTACATCGAAAACTCGGTGAAAGACTGGCTCAACAGCCAACCCGAAGTGGCCAATTTCATCATCCATTTCTCCAACGCCTATTTAGAACATGCCCGCACTGGCCTATTCATTGGCATCGGCATCCTCTTTATGTTGGGCAGCATCATCAGCCTCATCTACAACATTGAGCAAGTGTTCGACAGCATTTGGCAGGTGAAAAGCAAACGCAGTCTACGACGCATCGTGTCAGACTATCTATCGATGATCTTCGTCGTACCCATCATTATCATCGTTTTATCGGGCCTGAGCATCATCGCCAACACCACAAACGCCGAGCTACAACAATTCATTTTCTTAGGGCCCATCTCGCAAGTGTTGGTGCAGTTCCTGCCGTTCTTTGCCCAAATGATGATTTTCTTAGGCCTTTTTATCGTCATGCCCAACACCCATGTCAAGGTAGTTCACGCCTTGTTTCCAGCTGCTTTAGCCTCACTTTTGATGCTCATGCTGCAATGGGCTTACGTGCATTCGCAAATCTTTCTCACCAGCTATAACGCCATTTATGGCTCATTAGCCGCCCTTCCTCTGTTCATGTTGTGGATGCATCTCTCATGGTATATCCTGCTGTTTTGCACCGAATTGTGCTACATGAGCCAAAACCTTGACAACTATGATTACATGATTAAGCCCAGCGAAATCAGCGAGCATACCCGCCGGCATATTGCCCTTTTGGTCATCACACAAATCATTAACCGCTTCAAAACGGGAGAAAAAGCGCCCTCGCCGGTAGAACTCAAACAACAAACCCACATCCCCATCCGCCTCATTAATGATGCCCTTTATCGGCTGCAAGGAGCACAACTCATCGTCGAGGCCAACCTTTTAGACGACAACGAGCAGCGTTTTCTCCCCTCACAAGCCCTGAAACGCCTACCCATCGGCAGATTATCGAACAATTAGACACCGCATGTGCCGACAAACGCAAGGACAAACGCATGCAGGTCTTGGCCACTTTAGACCCGCAAACAGAAGCGATGCTACACGAAGTGCGGCAGGAAGCACTCCAAAAGTTAAATCAGAGTCATGACTTTTAAAAGCCTTTGGCAACAACTTCTGCCGCAATATGACGCACGCGAAGCGCAGGCTGTGGTGCGGTTAGCCTTAGAAACGCTCTTCGGTTTCACGCTCACCGACCTCTATACCGGTGCGCTTGACAGGCTCAACCCCGCGCAAACGCAACAGCTTTCAGCCCTCATGCACCGATTGAAACACGGCGAACCCGTGCAATATGTGTTGGGGAAAGCTTGGTTTTGTGGCCGCCCATTTATCGTCAATCCCCACGTGCTCATCCCCCGACCCGAAACAGAACAGCTTTGCCAACGCCTCATTTCGTTGTCCAATCAGCCCTATTGCGCCTTGCAACCGCCTGCACCTCGCCACGGATTAGACATCGGAACAGGCAGCGGTTGCATTGCAATCACCTTGGCACTCGCCCTCGATAACGTAGCAATGCACGCGTGGGATGTCTCAAGTGATGCGCTGCTCACCGCACGAGCGAATGCACATTACTTAGGCGCACAAGTGGATTTCATGCTCCAAGACGCCCTCTTGGCTGCCGAAAATGCCGATAACAGCCCACAATACGACTTCATTGTCTCCAATCCACCCTACATTTGCGAGTGCGAACAGGCCGACATGGCACCACAGGTGTGGGCCCACGAACCCGCAACGGCACTCTTTGTGCCCAACGATCAGCCCTTGCTTTTCTACCAAGCCATCGCTGAATTTGCCGCAAAACAACTCAAAAGCGACGGCTTGTTGGCGTTTGAAATCAACCCACTTCATGCCGATGCGCTCTACACCTTATTATATAAAGGCCCCTTCTACGATGTCGAAATCACCCTAGACCACTACGGAAAGCAACGCTTTGCCTGGGCAAAAAAGCAATAAAACACAGCAAGAACAATGGAATACGAGAGACAACTGAAAAAGAAAACAAAAGAGATGACCGAGGAACAGGCACTGCAACGCCTGTCAGCCCTTTGCGCAAAAGGGGAGCATTGCACCTATGAAATGGAAGAAAAACTGCGTAAATGGCAAATCGATGAGGCGGCACAAGCTCGCATCATGGCCTTTCTCACCGAGAAGAAATTCATCGATGATGTGCGTTTTTGCGAGGCTTTCATCCAAGATAAACTGAAATATAACGGTTGGGGACGACGAAAAATAGCACAAGCACTCTATTTAAAACATATTGACAGCAGCATTTCCGAGCCCTTGTTGGATGAGATTGCAGACGATCTCTATATGGAGAAACTGCGCCCATTGGTCGAGAAAAAATGGAAATCTATCAAGGCACGCAACGATTATGAGCGCGCCATGAAGCTCATTCAATATGCCATGGGACGGGGATTCGACATCGATCTCATTCGAAAGTGCATTCAGGAAATGGGCGAAAAGACCGACGAAGACGCTGATTGCTAAACCCAACGAAACCATGAACCCACTGCTTTCCACCCCACTCCATACCGTCTTGCAACAGCTACGCGCCTTGAGCAACCTGTTGTTCCCACGCTATTGCGCCATCTGTGGAAAGCGATTAACGACCAACGAGATAGCCTTGTGCATCACCTGTAATTGGCATTTGCCCCGCACCTATCAACACCTCACCCCACGCGACAACCTGCTTTGCCGCCTCTATTGGCGCAAAGTGCCCATCGAGCGGGCGGCAGCCTGGTTCTACTATGCAGCAAAATCGCCCGCCAGCAAGGCCATCTACACCATGAAATACCATCATCGTGCCGTCATAGGCGAACAATTAGGCTACATGATGGCCAAGGAAATGGCACCCGAAGGCTTCTTCGACGGTGTGGATTGTCTTATCCCTGTGCCACTCACCCCGGCGCGAAAACGCCAGCGAGGCTACAACCAAAGCAGGTGTATTGCAGAAGGTGTGGCACGCATCACGGGCATCCCTATCTTAGACAAAGTGCTCATCAGAACACACTTTGCAGGCAGTCAGACAAAGGCTGATGTGCAAATGCGACAAAAAAATGTGCAACACGCATTTCAATTAACCCGACCACAAGCCATCAAAGGGCGCCATGTGCTGCTCATTGACGACGTAGTGACCACGGGAGCTACTACACTTGCCTGCGCCAAAGCATTGGCTGAAGCCGAAGGTGTCGTCATCAGTGTGCTCGCCTTGGGTGTGGTAAAGGAATAAAGGGCAAATGGGTTGCCAACCAAAAGCCATGCAATTACCCGCCAATTACGATGCTTTTATGCACAAATCTCTACCATATTGCAGCACAAAAGCATTGCTTTTACAAAAGAGTTTCATGGCACAACACCACCAAAGGCGCATTGACCACAAAAAACATCAGCGTGGCGAGGGAGACAAACGCCCTGGTCACGCTGACATTTTTACATTCTATTCAGGACGAACAGAGAACTAACAAGTCAGCTGTTGCACGCAGATAAGGGTTAAGCCTTATCTAAAACGAAACGCTCTACCACATAGGCCACGCCATCTTCATCATTGGATAGCGTCACAAAATCGGCAGCAGCCTTCACGCTTTCCACAGCGTTGGCCATGGCAATTCCTAAACCCGCATAGCGAATCATCGACAAATCGTTCTCACCATCGCCGCAAGCCATTACCGCTTCGCGTGCAATATGCAGGTGTTGTGCCAACTGACTGAGCGAGTCTCCTTTGTCAATTCCTTTGGGAACGCACTCTAAGAACTCGGGCATCGAACAATAAACATCCATGCGATGGCTCATCGTGGCGCGCAGTTTGGCTTCTAAAGCGGCCACCTTTTCGCGCTCACCCACAATCAAACACTTGTTGACAACGTTGTCGGTGCGCGTCCAAAAGTCGGGCTGATGAATAATGGTTGAACGGTTGATGCGCCCTTCTAATTGCACTTCGGGATTGCTATCGTCGGTGGTTATCATGCCCCCTTTCTGGTGAACAAGGATGTTTAACCCCGCCTTCAAGGCCTCATCGTGCAACAAGGGCACCAAGTCGCCATCCAACTTGCGCTCGTAAACCACTTCATCTGTGTGGCAATCAATCACCTTTCCGCCATTATAGGCCAAGATGAAACCGCCTGTCTTGTCCAGCGAAAGCTCATCGGCCAAAGGACGAATGCCATAACTCGGACGCCCCGAAGCCAACACAATCTTCACCCCTTTGGATTGGGCTGCCTGTAAAGCCGATAGGGTGCGCGGACTAATGACCTTCTCACTATTGGTCAAAGTACCGTCAAGGTCGAGTGCAAGGAGTTGATAGTGTTGTTCCATCAGCAACCTGTTCCATCAATACTACATGCAGGACCCTCGGGCATGGGCTCCAAACCAACCTCTGCTGACGACAAGGTTACGCTGCCATCCTCGCGCACATAGCACGGAATACCCACGTCACCAATCTTCTTTGCCTCATCAAAAGCGGGATGATGATCGCGCAAATCTAAAAATTCTTTGAGGTTGTGAACGTGCTTGCCAATATCAATGATCTTGAAATTGGGATTTCCTTCTACCTGCTTCTCTACATAGGTGCAGTAAGGACAGGTCTGCATGACATACATCTTAATCATAATCTTTCTGTTTTAATGAAACTTATTGTAAATAGGCAAATGCTATGCCCCATGATTTTTGCGTGCAGGTTGCCCTGCATCAGAACGTTTTTTCGAAGGCCAAACGGTCGCCTCGAGGACCATAACTCACGCTGCCACACGCCTGATAGCCCATTGCTTGGAGCAAATGCAACATGGCGTGGTTGTCGAAATGGGTATCAACCTTTATCGAATAGATGCCCTGTGCACGACAAAGGGCCTCACACTCGGCAAAGAATTGCTTGGCCAAACCGCGCCCACGTGCCTGCAAAGCAATGGCCAAACGATGGATAACACCATATTTTCCTTCTGTCAACCAGTGGGCAGTGGGCTGCAAATAGGCCGTCTCACCCTGCAAATCAAGCACCCCATAGGCCAAAATTGCATTACCTTCTGCAAGGAGATAGGCCTTGTGGGCTGCAATATCCTGCTCGATAATGGCGCGTGTGGGATAGTGTTCGTCCCATTGTTGCTTGCCTTCGGCCATCATGTTGTTGCGCGCATCATCCACAATTTGCCAACAGGAAGCAACGTCCTGCGCCTCAGCTTGGCGGAAAAGAATGGGTTGTTGCATTGTCTTTTTGCTGCAAAAATAAAGGTTTCAAAGTGAAATAGCAAATATTTATGCCGCATTCTCTATGTTATTCATGGAAAGAATATGCTTGTCCTTTCAATGTTTTATGCTATCTTTGTCCCCATGAGCAACGCTTTTATCCCCGATGCCTCGCAAGAATTGGTGCTAAACCTCACCGAAGGGTTCCATCTTGTGTTGGCTCCTCCCGGCTGTGGAAAGACACAACTCTTGGCCGAACGACTCAAAAAGGCGTGCGAAGCAGGTGTGCCTTTTAGCGAAATGCTGTGCCTCACGTTCACCAACCGTGCGGCACGCAGCATGCAAGAGCGTGCGTTGCCGATGCTTTCGCAAACCGATGAAGCTCCGTTCATGGGCAATGTGCATCGGTTTTGCTCCCATTTTTTGTTTGAAAAAGGACTCATCTCGGCCGCCACATCGGTGGTTTCGGACGACGATTTGCTGAGCATTCTCTGTGGATTTACAGGCGAAGACGAAAATGCTGTGGCTGCTAATCCGCACCGAAAAAGCATGTATATGGAGGTGATGTTTTTGGAACATCTGCTCTTTCAGATTGAAACAAAGCAGCCGAAAGCACTGCGTTTGCATCCCGATTGCCTCAACCGCGAAGACATCATGGCGCTAAGAGCGCTCTGCAAAGCAGCACAACAGGAGTTTACGCCTGCGACATTGTTGGATATTTACGCCCACACCGACGTGTATAGCGAATATACTTTCGATGCAGGCACACAGGTTTTGGTGGGTCGACTGCTGCAAAAAATGCGCTTAGCATGGCAATATCGCCGCTATAAAAAGGAGAATTTGCTCATCGATTTTGAGGACATTCTGCTCTTAGCCTATGAAAATCGTGACTTGTTGCCGCGCTATTCGTGGATACAAGTAGACGAGGTACAGGACCTCAATCCGCTGCAATTAGCCATCATCGATGCGCTGACAGCCGACGATGCCGCGCAAAAGCCGTGCGTGTTGTATTTGGGTGACCCGCAACAAAGCATCTTTTCGTTCATGGGTGCCAAGCTCTCTACGCTCGAATTTCTGCGCCAACGTTGCGCAGGACAGGTGCACACGCTAAGCTATAACCACCGTTCGCCGAAATATTTGTTGGATGTTTTCAACGCTTATGCCACGCAACAGCTGCACATTTCGCCCGAACTGCTGCCCACAACGCAGTTCAATCCGCCCACTACGGGCGACGAATTGTTGTGCATGCCCTCAACAACTTTCGACGAAGCCTATCGCGATGTGGCACAACAGGCAGCAACTTGGCTGCAACGTTTCCCCCAAGAACGCACAGCAATCATTGTGAATGCCAATGCCGATGCCAACGGAGTGAGCAGGGCTTTGCACGAGATAAGAGTACCACATTTTAAGATTTCGGGCGACGATTTGTTCAATCAGCCGGCCATGAAATTGCTCTTTGCCCATCTCACCGTGATGAACGATGCCCTAAACTTCTTGGCTTGGTCGCGCATTGTGCAAGGAACGCAGGTGTTTCAGACGCCGACTTCTGCCCGCAATTTTGTGCAAGCGTGCAGCCAACGTGCATTGCTATTGCCCGATTTGCTGCGCAACGACGACGCAACCTATGTGCAACGGTTTGTCCATACCTATGAAAACGAGGTGATAACCATCTTCGACACCGAGACAACGGGGCTTGACATACTGCACGATGACATTGTACAAATTGCGGCAGTGCAAATCAAACAAGGAGAGATTGTGCCCGGTTCGCAGTTTTGTGTTTATATAGAAACCCATCGAACTATCCCCGAAATGCTGGGCGATGTGGTCAATCCGATGATTGAAGCACGCCGACATCAGCCGCTTGTTGCACGGGAAAAGGCACTGCAAATGTTTATGGATTATGCGCAAGGAACAACGCTCTTGGGACATAATGCCGACTATGATGTGCACATTTTGACAGCCAACTTGCAGCGCGATTTGCCCCACTATACCGACCTTTCGCTGTTGGATAACTATTTCGACACGCTGCTGTTGGCCAAACTTTTGCGACCGGGTTTGCGACAATACAAACTCAAACATCTGTTAGAGGTGTTGCATTTGGCCGGCGAAAACAGCCACTTAGCCGATGCTGATGTCGCAGCTACACGCGAATTAACACGCTATTGCTATCGCAAGGCATTGGAGATTGTGCCCCAACAGCAACAGTTTTTGGCACAAGAGCGGGTGATGGCACGCCGGAGAACATTGCGCAACAACTACCAACCCCTGTGGAAACACACACAAGCGCAGCTGTGGTTGCAAGGCAAAGCGGCCGTCACCTTGAGCCAAGCGCTGCGCGAAGCCTATGAATTGTGCTTGCAAATGGAACTCTTTCAGCCTGTGGAATATTTCCAAACAGTGGTGCGTTATGTTGAACAAGCGTTGCAAAAGGAGAATGAACAGCAATCGTTGGCCGTGCAACTGAGTGCCCATTGCATGGCATTGAACACGCTCAAAGAGACCGATTTGTGCAGCAAGGGTGTGGTAGACGAGCCGGTTTTTGTGACAACGCTGCACAAAGCTAAGGGCTTGGAGTTTGAAAATGTGTTGGTGTTTGACGTGGTAGAAGGGCGCTATCCCAACTATTATCACCAGCACAATCCTGCACAAGTGGCCGAGGATGCACGCAAATTCTATGTGGCTATCACGCGCAGTCGCAAACGATTGATCATTCATCACCGCACAGTGCGCATCGACAGTCGCGGACAACGCCACGAGATTGCCCCTTCACGCTTCATCGTTCCGCTGGCACCTTGGTTGCATTTCTTGCCGCTTCCGCCCGATTCTTCGGCTGAAAACGGATTTTTCTAATGCGCTTCTTCGCCCGCTTTCTCGCAGAAAATACGGGGAGAAGCATCGAAAAAGGCTGAAACCGAGCAATCGATTTCAGCCTTTTTTAGCGATGACAGCCATGCAATGAACTACTTTTTCATGTCAAAGCCCATGCGAATGCCATCGTAATTTTGGCTCAATGTGCCCAAGGTTTGCAGCGCTTCGTTGCCCGAAAGTTTCGCCACCTTTTGCGCTAAAGCGAGCAGTTTCTGCGATTCGAAGAGGAAACTCATGCCCGTTGCCGTCTTTTTTACATAGACAGGGACGGTGAGTAGCATCGTTTTCAGCACCACTTGTTGCGTTTTACTGTTGAAAGTCCATGTGCCATTGAACGACTGTCCATAGAGCTTTCCCTTGAATTTCTTATCGTTAGTGAAGGTAAACTGCGTATTACTTTGCTGAATTCCGGCCTGCTGGAAATAGCTTTTCAGCTTATCTTTCGCCTGCGCAGCAGCCACTTCTCCACCCGCTTTTGCAAGTACATTGTTGCTGGTGAAGGCCACTCCGGGCTCGTCATACGTCCAAGTGGCGATGAGATTGCGCTCGGTTACCTTGTCAGTTCCCAACACACTGTTGAGCACATTGCCGGCAGTTTTAGCCTTATTGTTGTTACCAAGAATACCCATAATGCTGCCCGTGATGTCCTTTTGCGGTGCAGCTTGGGCAGCCATGCCGCCCATACATACCAAAGAAATGGCCAACACTGCGGCCGGCCATTGTTTTTTATTCATCTTCATTTATATTTAGTTTGAAAAAATATTGCTTATCTGCGGTTGAAGATGCGCAGCAGATAGAGGAAGAGGTTCACGAAATCTAAATAGAGATCTAATGCGCCCACGAGGGCAAGTTTTTGTGAATTTTCGCTCAAATCGGGTGCCGCTGCCAACTGATGTTTGATTTTTTGACTGTCCCAAGCGGTGATTCCGATGAAAACAGCCACGCCAATGTAGCTCACAACATAATCGAACATGACGCTCTTGAAGAAGAAATTGGCCAACGAAGCAATGATGAGTCCAAACAAAGCCATGTAGCACATGCTGCCGATGGTGGAGAGATCGCGCTTAGTGAAATAGCCAAAAGCGGCAGTTACACCAAAGGTTCCGGCCGTGATGAAGAACGTTTTGATGATGGCAACAGAATCAAAAACCACAAAAATCGCCGACAACACGGCTCCATTGAGCACCGAGAACAGTGCAAACATGAGCGTTGTCATGGCCAATGAGCGGTTTTCTTTATCAACACTTTTGCTGATTTTCCACACCAATACCAACTCCACAATGATGATACCCCAAAAAACTATCTCGCTACTGAATATCAAATTGAGCAGATTAGGCGATGTAGCTACGCCATAACCCACAATGCCACTGATGGCCAAAGCAAACACCATCCAGGTATAAACCTTGCGCATGAGCGCGGGAAACGCCTGCGAAACCTCGAAGGTGCGCGTGGAAGATTCTTGTTCGTTCACACGATTTTCAAAATCATTGTAATCCATATTCTTTTCTCCTTATTGCTAATTGTCTCTTATTATTCGTTTGTTCCAAATCTATTTATACGCGTGCAAAAATACACTTTTATTCAACGATGAGCAAATTATATGCCACTTTTTCACACATGTTCACGACAAGTGTGGCAGTTGTCACTGGCATACATGCCGGGAAGCATAAGCCACCGGGTGAGCGATGATGCCGTGTACCACAGCACAATCATGCTTCTTTTCGGGCAGGTTGGCGGCCCCTTCGTGCACCTTTGCCACAGCCTCCGTTGTAAAAGCATCGTAATTGTGCGACAATCCAGCATGTTTTATGCGACAATCTGCATGCAATTAGCGCGCAATCTCGTGCATATTGCTGGCCATCCGAAAAGGAACTGCACGCCAAGCTCGTTGGCAGAGACAAAAAAGGCGGATGCTTTGTGGAGCATCCGCCTTTAGCATCGTTGCGTTGTTGGCTTAGAACGACTTCTTCGTCAGTCGGATAAAGAAACCAATTAAACAAAGGTAGGCCGCCAAAGCACAAAGCTCGCTCAGGGGATTTTGCCACCAACTTTCGGCAATCGACCACTCCACGCCGCCAAACTTCAGCAGCGCACTCACGACACCCATCAACGCACCGCCGGCAATAAAGCCGCTGGCTATGAGTGTTCCGCGCTCGCCTCGCGCCTCGTTTACCTGCGCATCCTTCGAGCGTGTGGTGACAAACCAGTTGATGAAACCGCCGATAACGAGGGGCACATTGAGCTCCAATGGGATGAACATACCCAATGCAAAGGCCAGCGCCGGCACCTTAAACAGTGTGAGAATGATGGCCAACAGCGCGCCGATGCCATAGAGCACCCAGGGCGCTCCCACGCCATTCATGAGCGGATCGATCACGGCTGCCATGGCATTGGCTTGCGGAGCAGCGAGGTTTCCCGAAGCAAATCCATAGGTTTGATTGAGCAACATCATCACACCGCCCACGGTTGCGGCGCTCACAAGCGTGCCCAAAAACTTCCAAGTCTCTTGCTTTCGTGGTGTGGTGCCGAGCCAATAGCCTATCTTTAAATCGGTGATGAAACTGCCGGCCATGCTCAATGCCGTGCAAACCACACCGCCCATCATCAGCGAAGCCACCATGCCTCCGGCGCCTTTCAGCCCAACAGCCACCATGATGACGCTGGCAAAGATGAGCGTCATCAGCGTCATGCCCGACACAGGATTGCTGCCTACGATGGCAATGGCGTTGGCTGCGACGGTAGTAAAGAGGAAAGCGATGACTGCAACCAGCAGAATTCCCACCACAGCAAAGAGCAGATTGCCTTGCATGATACCCGTCAAAAAGAAGATAAAGGTGGCCAACAGCACGGCAATGGTGCCAATAGCGATGATTTTAAAGCTAATATCTTGCTGCGTGCGCTCCACTTGTTGCGTGGCATTCGCGCCGCCTTTGAGTTCGCGTCCGGCCAATCCCACGGCATCACGAATGATGCCCCAACTGCGAATGATGCCGATAATGCCGGCCATAGCAATGCCACCAATGCCGATGCTGCGCGCATAATTCTTGAAAATCTCTTCGGCACTCATCTGCCCTACGCTCTGCACAATCGCGGGATTCCAAAGGTTAAGCACCGTGTCATGATAGAGTAACGACATGCCTGGCACGACAATCCACCACACAAACAAGCTGCCAAAACAAATGTAGAGCGCATATTTTAGGCCGACAATGTAGCCCAAACCCAGCACGGCTGCGCCCGTATTGACCTTGAACACCACCTTGGCTTTGTCGGCTAATGCAACGCCCCAGCCCAGCATGCGGCTCGTTACGTTTTCATTCCACCAACCCATTGTCGCCACAATGAAATCATACAAGCCGCCAATCAGGCCGGCAATGAGCAACGGTTTGGCTTGTCCGCCGCCCTTAGCTCCGCTCACCAACACCTGCGTTGTGGCTGTTGCTTCGGGAAAAGGATACTTTCCGTGCATGTCTTTCACAAAATATTTGCGGAACGGAATGAGAAAAAGTATGCCCAAAACACCGCCCAAAGCCGAAGCTAAGAATATCTTAAAGAACGACGTTGTGATTTCAGGATATTTGGCTTGCAGTATATAAAGCGCCGGAAGTGTGAAGATAGCGCCCGCCACTACGGCACCACTACAAGCGCCAATGCTTTGAATAATGACGTTTTCGCCCAACGCATTCTTGCGCTTTGCAGCCGTCGATGCGCCCACAGCAATAATGGCTATGGGGATAGCTGCTTCGAAAACCTGCCCCACTTTCAGTCCCAAATAGGCGGCAGCAGCCGAAAAAAGCACGGCCATGAGGATGCCCCACGTCACCGACCACACATTAACCTCGGGATAAACCCTGTTGGCTTTCATCACGGGCTCATAGTCTTCACCCGCCTTCAGCTCGCGAAAAGCGTTCTCGGGAAGCTGAATCTGTTCTAAATCCTTCGTTTCCTTTTCCATTTTATTAAAATTTTCACAAAGGTAAAGCAAACCACTCGAAATGCAAAATAATTGCCTTCTTTTTGCATTCCAAACCACCTTGAAACGCATAGACAAACTCATAAAATGGGGAATAAATAGCTTTTGAGGCGATTTAGATTAAAGAAAGTCGAAAGAAAACATACATACTGCCACCTTTTATATTATCTTTGCAACCACGAAGGAGCAAATGCTGCGTCTTACCAACAGCCACATTGCGTGGAATAAGCGTCTTGTGAGGCGTGCAATGCCCCATCGATACAACAGAAATCTTTTTTTAAGTATTACATAAACGTTTATTCATGAAAATTAAAAATTTAATGCTTGCCGCTCTATTGCTCGTGGGTGTAGGTGCCCAAGCGCAAATGGAGACGTCTATTCCGGTAGACAAAGATGTAAGAATAGGTAAGTTATCCAACGGACTCACCTATTACATCCGCCACAACAACTGGCCAGAAAACCGTGCAAACTTCTACATTGCACAGAAAGTTGGCTCTATTCAAGAGGAAGAAAGCCAGCGTGGTTTGGCCCACTTCTTAGAGCACATGGCCTTCAATGGCTCCGACCATTTCAAAGGAAACAACCTCATTGAGTGGTGTCGTGCCAATGGAATTGAGTTTGGTGTCGACTTAAATGCCTACACAAGCATCGACCAAACGGTGTACAACATCAACAATGTGCCGACCAATAGGTCCGGAGCCGTTGACACTTGTCTGATTATTTTGCGCGACTGGTCAACTGGATTGAGCCTCGAACAAGACGAGATTGAGAAAGAACGTGGCGTGATTCATGAAGAATGGCGCCTGCGTACTACTGCTTCAAATCGCATGTTCGAACGCAATCTTCCGGCGCTTTATCCCGGCAGTAAATATGGTTTGCGCTTCCCTATTGGTCTGATGAGCGTGGTAGATAACTTCAAACGACAAGAACTTGTCGACTATTATCACAAGTGGTATCACCCTAATCATCAGGGTTTGATTATCGTAGGCAACGTCGATGTGGACCAAGTTGAGGCGCAAATCAAAAAGCTTTTCGGCAACATCAAGAACCCAGTGAACGAAGCTCCCATTGTAGATGAGCTCGTACCCGACAATGCTGAGCCGATAGTTATCATCGATAAGGATAAAGAAATGCAGACCTCGTATGTCTCGTTCAGCGTGAAGCATGATGTGTTCCCCGACTCTTTGAAAAACACCCTGCAATATTTGGTCTATGGTTATATCAAGGATGCGGCCTTAAGCATGCTCAACAACCGATACAATGAGGCGATGCAAAAGGCCGATTGCCCCTACATTTTCGCCAACGCTGAAGATGGAAATTACATCTTTGCCAAAACAAAAGATGCCTTCACCATCTACACTTCGCCCAAAGATATGGCGCAAACGGCTCCGTCTTTGAAAGCTGCTTTGATCGAAGCACGTCGCGCAGCAGAGTATGGTTTCACCCCAACCGAATACCAACGCTTTAAGGAAGACTATCTCAGCTCGCTCGATAAGAGTTATAGTAACAAAGACAAACGCTACAATGCAACGTTCTATAGCGAATATTTGGGCAACTTCTTGAGCAACGAACCCATCCCAAGTATCGACTATCTCTACACCACTATGAAGCAGCTTGTGCCCATGATTCCGTTGGAAGCTGTTAATGGTTTGATGAAAGAGTTGCTGCCGGCTAACGACAGTAACATGGTTATCCTCAACTTCAACAACGAGAAAGAAGGCAACGTTTATCCCACAAAAGCACAGCTCTTAGACGCGGTGAAGGCTGCAAAGAGTGCAAAAATCGAGGCTTATGTGGACAATGTGAAGAACGAACCCTTGATAACCAAGTTGCCAAAGGCAGGAAAAATTAAGAAAGAAACGGCCAGCAAACACTTTGGTTATAAGATTTTAGAGTTGTCAAACGGCGTGAAAGTCATGCTCAAAAAGACCGACTACAAGAAGGATCAAGTACTTCTTTCGGGTCATGGTGGCGCAGGAAACACCAGTTATGGACTAAAAGACTTCGCCAATTTCACAGCCTTCGACAATGTGATTGACGCGAGTGGCTTGGGCAATTTCTCCAACATTGAGTTGCAAAAGGCTTTGGCTGGCAAGATTGCCAATGCCAGTTTGAGCATGAGCGAACGCTATATGAAGGTCGATGGCAACGCTACACCGAAAGACGTTGAGACGATGTTGCAGTTGGTTTACCTCTACTTCACCAGCATTAAGAAGGACAACGACACCTTCAACCAGCAGATAAAGCAGATGGAAACGATGCTGAAAAACCGCGAACTCTCGCCCGAAACAGCACTAAGCGACTCGCTTACAGCAACACTCTATGGCCACAATCCCCGCTTAAAGCCTTTCCTTTCGAGCGATTTGAAGGACGTTAATTACGACCGCATCCTACAAATGGCCAAAGAACGCACGGCCAATGCCAACGGTTGGGAATTTATTATCATTGGCAATTACGACGAAGCTACCATCCGACCCCTCATCTGTCAGTACTTAGGTGCATTGCCTTCGAAGGGCATAAACCCTCCATCTAAACGCGACAAAAAACCGGTTACGGGGCAAGTAGAGAACATTTTCGAGCGCAAAATGGAAACGCCTAAGGCCAGTGCCTACATGATTTGGTGCAACGAAAACATTCCTTACACCCTCGAAAAGAGCATTCAAATGGACATGGCCTGCCAGGTTTTAGCCATGATCTATCTGAGAAAGATTCGCGAAGATGCCAGTGCAGCTTACTCATGTGGTGCTTATGGCGGCGCAAGTTTGGCCGATGACGGCTATAAGATTTATCAAATGATAGGTGTATGCCCCATGAAACCCGAGAAGAAGGACATCGCTTTGAAGATTATGACCGAAGAAGCCAACAAGCTAAGCACCACTTGCGATGCTGAAATGTTGGCCAAAGTGAAGGCCGTTATGCTCAAACAAGCCGATGATCGCGCAAAGACTAACGCCTTCTGGAGCAGCACTATCTACGACGATTACAAATTGGGTATCGACACCTATACCAATTATAAGAAGTTGGTTGAGGCACAAACGCCACAAAATATCACGGCGTTTATGAAAGAATTCCTGACCCATGGAAGCAAAGTTACGGTGGTGATGCTGCCTAAAATGTAAGGTTTCTTTGTCAAACATTTTATGAAAAGAGCGACTTTCGAGTCGCTCTTTTTTCGTGTCTTACCCCAACTTCCTGCAAAGCTTTCACAACATTCCTCTCCGTTTTGGATTAATCTTTTTTAATATCGCATTCTACACTCGACGCAAAATGAATGGCTACCTTTGCACAAGATGAAGGTCATGAGTCATAAAATCTATGCATACGCAAGAATACTGCTCGCGGTATTCCTGCCCATGTTGCTGTGTTCTATGATTCATGTGCACCAAGAAGCAGCAGAAAGCATCGCCACATGTGATGCTTGCCAGCACCACATGCAGCATCATAGCCATTTGGTTGATTTGCATAATGCCACCGACCATTGTGTGCTTTGCCAATTTCTTTCTTCACCATTTGTTGGTGGAATAACGACCGAAGTGGCTCCTACCCACACCGATGTTCATGCTTCTGCCGTTCATTGGCAATCTTTCTACAACACATTCTTCACTCACCCTTTCCTCAATCGAGGCCCACCCACCCTGTTGTAAATCAAAATTCGTAAACCCTTTTTGCGCAGATGCCCGTGCATGTGCGCTGTTTCTCGTATTTAATTTTTACAACATGAAGAAATTTTTATATTTATTCTTGTGCATGTTCACCGCAATATGCGCAACCGCGATGCCTGCAAAAAGTGCGGCATCCCTATCGGGAAAGGTTACCGATGCCGTTGACAACAGTGCCCTTGTTGGCGTAACCATTTTCATACCCGAACTGTCTGAGGGCACAACAACCGACATCAACGGAACTTACAGCTTGCAAAATCTGCCCCAAAAGACTATCACTATCCAAGTGAGCTATTTGGGACACCAAACCATTATCCAAAAAATCGACCTATCGACAACATCCGAAAAGAACTTTGTCATGAAGGAGTCCAACGCCCAACTCAACGAAGTTGTGGTGACAGGACTCACAGGAAAGTCGCTCATGAAAGACTCTCCGACCCCCATTTCGGTGGTCACTACACAACAATTACGCACCACCCTCTCAACCAACATCATCGATGCGCTGAGCCATGAACCCGGATTGGCACAGATAACCACCGGCGGTGGCATCTCAAAACCAGTCATTCGAGGCTTAGGTTTCAACCGTGTTGTCGTGGTAAACGATGGCATTCGTCAGGAAGGTAATCAGTGGGGCGACGAGCATGGCATAGAAATCGACCCACAAAGCATCTCGTCTATTGAAGTATTAAAAGGCCCGGCGTCGCTCATGTACGGTTCCGATGCGATGGCAGGTGTCGTGATTTTCCATGGCGATCCGGTGTTGGGTCGTGACAAGATGCAGGCCAATGTCGGCGGAGAATATCAAACCAACAACGGCCTTCTTGGCTATTCGGCTAACTTTAGTGGCCACCAAAAAGACTTTGTTTGGGACGGACGATGGTCGCAGAAATTGGCACATGCCTATAAAAATAAATACGATGACTATGTTGTGGGGTCGCAATTCCGCGAGCATGCCGCCAACATGATGATGGGATTGAACAAACAATGGGGCTTCAGCCATTTGCAATTAGGCTATTATAACCTCACACCCGGCATGGCAGAAGGCGAGCGAAGCCACGAACATAGCTATGGCGTGGCGCTGCCGTTTCAACGCATTCACCACTATAAAGCAGTGCTCGACAACTCGGTTTACTTGGGCAAAGGCACGCTATATGGCCTGTTGGGCTACCAACAAAACCGCAGACAAGAGTTCGAAGACAATGCCAACGAGGCCGAACTCGACATGCAACTGCACACCATGAACTATGATTTGCGCTACATGTTGGCCGAGAACAACGGATGGAAACATGCGTTTGGCGTGAATGGCATGTACCAACGCAACAAGAATCGGGGCGAAGAAATGCTCATTCCCAACTATCAACTCTTTGATATAGGCGTGTTTGCCACCACTTCTTATCATCTCAATCAATGGACATTGAGCGGTGGTTTGCGCTTCGATAACCGCCACATGCACGGCTACGAAGAGGCTGGAACCTTTGCAAAAATCAGTCGCAATTTTGGCAGTTTCTCAGGAAGTGTCGGGGCAGTCTATGCGCTGACACCACAAATGAACCTGCGTCTCAACGTGGCAAGAGGCTTCCGTGCGCCCAACATCAGCGAGCTTTCGGCCAATGGTGTGCACGAAGGTACACAACGTTACATGCTGGGTAATGCCGATTTGAAGCCCGAACACAGTTGGCAGTTCGACCTCGGTTGGGATTATAACTCGCCAATCATCGCTGCACAGTTGTCGCTTTTTGCCAACCGCATCGACAATTATATCTTCGATCATAAGCTCAATGGCGTCATCACAAGTGGGCATGAAACCTACCAATACACGCAGGGCGACGCACGACTCTTAGGCGGAGAGGCCAGCGTTGACTTGCATCCTGTAGAACGATTGCATTTCCAAAATGCGTTCTCCTATGTCAACAGCGTGCAGCTTCACCAACCCAAAGCCTCGAAATATCTGCCTTGGACACCCGCACCGCGCTGGACTTCGGAACTGCGTTACGACCTCATTCGCGACGGACGCATCTTGAACAACACCTTCGTCTCTGCCGCATTGGAATGTAATTTGCGTCAGAACCACATCTATGCTGCCGGCAACACCGAGACCGAAACGCCCTCTTACACGGTGCTAAATCTTGCGGCCGGAACGGATTTCCGCACCAATGGACACCGCAGAGCCAGCCTTTATCTCACGGCAAACAACATCTTTAACCGTGCTTATCAAAATCATTTGAGCCGATTAAAGTATTTGGAAACCGATCCGTCCAACCCTCATAAAGGCATCTTTAATATGGGACGCAACATCGGTGTGAAATTTGTGGTCTACCTTTTTTAAATACTTCATGTCGATAAGGATGGGCAACTCGATGCCCATCCTCGACAAATTTTTCCTTTTCACGAAATCAAATACGAAGTAAAGAAATTTCAAAAATAAAACAGAAAAACCGTTCGTGTGACCATACAACTTGCGAAAGTTGATGCTTTTCTGCAATCCCTATTCACCAAAATGGTTGTTAGCGTTGCATCAAATCATGTGATAAGCGCCCTCATGAACAGGGAAGGATCATCACAACGACAATGCATTGCAGCTGAAAGGCGACAGCACTTTGGGGCTTCAGCCTTTCTTTGGTTTGTAATCTCTACCATTTTATGGCACAATCTATCGCAGATTATCAGGTAATAACAATGAAATTACACGACAATTACTATCACTTTACTCAACGGGTCATCGCCAACAACACACAAAAATGCCAGTACTCCACTCATGAAGTACTGGCATTCTTGCTTGCAAAGAGCTTATAATCTACACGTTATAGCCTTCGAGAATGCGGCGGGCACCACGATATTTGCGGGCATAATAGCTTCATCAATGTCGCTGATGGTGACTCCACGACCGCAACTGGAGTGAATGAACTTGAAACCACCATCGCTTTCAACTTCACAAACAATGCCTACATGGCCAATATTGTGATGATTGGAGCCGAAAAACACCAAGTCGCCCACCTGAATTTCGTCTTTATCGATGGATAACCCCTGTTTCCATTGGTCGCGACTCGACCGCCCCAACGAAATATTCATACATTTATAAATGTAACTTGTGAAGCCCGAACAATCAAAACCCTTAGGACTTGATGCGCCATAGCGATAGGGTGTGCCTAAAAAATTGCGCGCCTTGGCAATGAGATCAAAGCCCGAGACATTGAAAAGTGCTTCAAATTCGCTGTGCTCTTCGTCATCATCCGTCAGCTCAACTTCAGGTTTATGCTGTGCACGTTGATGTGCAACAACAATGGAAGCCGAGGTTATGAAAAGCAAAAATACAACCAATATTTTTTTGAAATTCATTCGAAAGGATTTTTATATACAAAACAAAGGTAGTGAGAATGAGCCACATAGACAAATCAACATGACATAAATTAAGAAAACAACGTGCCTCGTCTGTCCCTATTAAGGTCTTTTAATTCCGTTTAACCCACACTTAAACCCCAAAAGAGAGAAAAACATCATGATGAAATGAAAAAGAAATGCGAAAAGAGGAAGAACCGTTTTTTTTCTGTAATTTTGCAATATTATTCCGTTTATACAGCAAATGAAAGTTCTAAAAGCAGTTATAAAACTCATTCGTCCCGAGCAATGGCTGAAGAATGCATTCGTGTTTTTGCCGGTTTTTTTCAGTCAACATCTCTTCACAACAAGCTATTTAATTGCCGTTGTGTACACGGCTCTTGCGTTTTGTTTCATTGCAAGTGCCATTTATTGCCTCAATGATATCATTGATGTTGAGCGCGATCGCAAACATCCTAAGAAGTGTTTGCGCCCCATTGCAGCAGGCCTCATCAGCTGTTGCAGCCTATTGCATCATGATGGCGTGCATTGTTGTGTCAATGTTGCTGGGCTATATGTCGGGAAGCAATCGCTTTGCCGTGATGGGTGTTTTGCTATTCTATCTCATCATGAACATTGCTTACAGCTTTAAGCTCAAGCAATATGCCATCGTCGATGTGTTTATCATTGCCATTGGCTTTGTGTTGCGTGCTTTTGTCGGCGGAAAATGCTGCGACATTGTTCCCACACACTGGTTGTTACTCATGACGTTTCTTTTGGCACTCTTTCTTGCTTTTGCCAAACGTCGCGATGATGTGGTGCTCTATGAGACCGAGAATATCCTCACACGCAATAACATTACGCGCTACACCCTTAGCTTTCTCAACCAAGTTATCGGCCTCATTGCAGCGATAACGATGGTGTGTTACATCATGTACACGGTGAGTCCCGAGGTGATTGCGCGCTTCCATTCGTCCTATATCTATTTCACTTCCATCTTCGTTTTGGCGGGAATCATCAAATATTTACAGCTAACAATGGTCGATGTGAAGAGTGGAAATCCCACAAAGGTGCTGATGAAGAATCGATTTATTCAGTGTTGTGTGGTGGGTTGGATTGTGAGTTTCTTCCTCATTGTTTATATAGGAGAGTGGTGTGGATAATCAGCTTTCGCTCGATACAGATGCAAAACGGGCAAAGACGGGTGGCTTATGGTGCCATTTCTCCTGAATAAAGGCAGTGAAAAAATCGGTCATCAACAACCCATGTCGCTTCATGACAAGAAGAAATGGCAATAACCAATGGTGTGATAAACATAAAAGTTTCGCAGAATTTGCGAGACTTTTCGTTTCTATTTGCCCATGTTTTGCAAGATAAAGCTGTAGATATCAGCTTGTTCTTCAATCTGTTTGCTCAAGGGTTTGCCGCCACCATGGCCGGCTTTGCTATCAATACGAATCAAAATAGGTGCTGTGCCACCTTGTGCCTGCTGCAAGGTTGCAGCAAACTTAAAGCTGTGTGCGGGCACAACACGGTCGTCATGGTCGGCCGTTGTAATGAGTGTTGCGGGATAATGCACACCTTTTTTAATATTATGCAAAGGCGAATAGCCCCGCAAATAATTAAACATTTCCTTTGAATCTGCCGACGTTCCATAGTCAGGAGCCCAGTTCCAACCAATCGTAAAACGATGATAACGCAACATATCAAGCACACCTACCTGTGGAATACACACGGCATAAAGGTCAGGACGCTGCGTCATACAGGCGCCAACCAATAGTCCTCCGTTGCTTCCTCCTACGATAGCAAGATGCTTTTTGTCGGTATATTGCTGTGCAATAAGCCATTCAGCGGCAGCAATAAAGTCGTCAAACACATTCTGTTTCTGCATCTTTGTACCAGCCAAATGCCACGCTTCTCCATACTCACTTCCACCTCTTAGGTTCACTTGTACATAGATTCCACCTTGCTCAAGGAATGGAATTCGCAGGGCAGAAAACGATGGATAGAGCGGAATATTGAAGCCTCCGTAACCATAAAGGAACACAGGATTTTTGCCATTGCGCTTCAAACCTTTTTTAAATGTGAGGAACATGGGCACACGTGTGCCATCTTTACTGGTGAAAAACACTTGCTTCGTTTCGAAATTCTTACTGTCAAAAGCCACCTTAGGTGCAGCATAAACCGATGCTTTTCCACTATTCACATCCAACTGATAAATGCTTCCTGGCGTGGTGAAAGAGCTGAAAGAATAGAAACATTCTGCAAGATCTCGCTTGCCATAAAAGCTTGCTGTGCCCGAAGGTAATGCTATTTCTTTCCGGTTTTTGCCCTGCATATCACACCAATAAGCATGAGTGCAGGCATCTTTGTTATAGCTTAAAATGAGCTTTCCATTGGTAAACGTGACATCTTCCAACACACTTTCTCCCTCAGGAATAACCTCTTTCCATGCCGATACACCCGGATTTTTCAAATCAGCCACCATCAATCGGTTCTTAGGAGCGCCCCAATTCGTGAAGATATAAATGCTGTCTCCGATGTTTTCTTGCGGCGAATATTGACACGACATGTCATTAGTCATCTGGATAAACTGTGCATCGGGCTGACGTAAGTCGCGCACAAAGAGGTTGTTTCCATTGCCTTCTCCCGACTCAATGAGGTACATAAGCGTCTCCTCTTTGTTAACACTTACATGATAAAAGCGCAGGGGATGGGCTGGATTTTGATAAAACAATACATCGTCTTTCTGTGGCGTTCCCAACCGATGATAATACACTTTGTGCACTTCATTCTTGCCACTAAAGGCATGTTTTGTGGGTGCATCGTAGGCACTATAATAGAAACCATCACCTTTCCAGGCCGCACCACTGAACTTTGCCCATTCAATATGGTCGGACAAATCGCGCCCAGTCTGCAAATCTTTAACATAGATTTCTTGCCAATCGCTGCCACTTCGGCTAATGATATAGCCATATAATGCCCGTTATGCGAAAAGTTTATCCCCTTTAACGCCACTGTTCCATCGGCACTTAACTTGTTTGGATCGAGCACTTCGATAAGTTTTCCACCCAAATGCTCCATCTTATAAAGCACACTTTGGTTTTGCAAACCATTATTTTTATACACATACCACGTGCCGTGCACATGAAAAGGTGTGCCAATCTTCTCATAATTCACCAGCGTTTTCATGCGCTTCATCAACCGTTCACGCTGCGGAAGTTTGTCCAAATAGCTACGCGTTAGCTTGTTTTCTGCCGCCACCCATTGCTGCGTTTCAGCACTATTATCGTCTTCAAGCGGACGAAAAGGGTCGGCAATCTCTACATCAAAGTAACGGTCTTTCGCGTCACTCTGCGGCGCTTTAGGATAGTGAAAAGATTGTGCCTGTGCACTCATTGTTGCCAAAGTCATGGCGGATAACATAACCATTTTAAATTTCATGATGAATTATAATTTGTAAAACGTCCCACGAAAATACACAAACTTCTGAGCCATCGCTATGAATCATGCGTTAAAAGAAAATAAAATCGTCCTCTTTTGGCACATTTGTTACCCAGCAAACCTTGCATTAGCATGTATCTTTGCATCAAAAATCAGAACAAAATAAATAAAACAATTATGGCACATGGACATGATATTCTCCACATGATGGAGGGCAATAACTATCAAAACAAAGAAGAGTTGGTGAACGCTATCATCGAAAAGTTTGGCCCAAACGAGCGATTTCACACTTGTTCGGTCGATGGATTCACCGCAAAAGAGATGGTTGATTTCCTCGAAGCACGCGGAAAATTCAAGCCATCACCAACAGGTGGGCTCACAGTTGATATGACACAGATGTGTCATCACTAAGTCCACACTTTGCAAATCGCACGCAACAACACCGTTTTCAACCCCCAATAAAAAGAGGAAATGCACATGGATAAGAAGATTGACCTTTCAAAACCGGTTTATGATTTAGTGAAACAATATCCCGAACTCACCGACATCATGGTGGAATTAGGATTTTCTGAGATTACAAAAAAGGTGCTACTCAACTCAGTAGGCAAGTTTATGACTATCCCAAAAGGCGCAGCCATGCGCGGAATTGCCATGACCGACATCGTGATGGCGTTGCAAAAGCATGGTTTTACGCTGGCAGGCGAGCAACCATCGGGCGCACAATCGGGCATGACGGGCTTGAAATATGCACCCAACGAGCGCAACGAAAAGCTGAAATCCTATTTAAAACGGTTGGGAAAAGGCGAATCATTAGAGAGCGTCCGCGCTGACTTTAAAGCCGAATTCAGCGATGTTGAGGCGGCAGAAATCATGCAAGCCGAGCAAGAACTCATGGCCGAAGGCACACCTTTGCGCGAGGTTCAGCAACTTTGCGATGTGCATTCGGCACTCTTCCATGGTGCAACCCGCGAGGAACAGATTATGAATGCCGAGCGCGAAGTGGCTGCTTCGGTCGACAGAACCGAGCAAGCACACGCCATGGCAGCATCACATGCACAAGAAGCTGCTGCGCTTTTGGCGGTCGATGGGCACCCCGTTCAAACCTTTATGCGCGAGAATCAAGCCTTAGAAACCTTATTGGCTGAGGCTTTTAAAGCCGCAGAAACCCGCACATCGGTCGACGAACTCTTGCCCCGTTTGCGCGAGATTGGCATACATTATGCCAAGAAAGGCGATTTGCTTTTCCCCCATTTAAAGGTGAAATATAACATCTCAGGGCCTTCGCAAGTGATGTGGACTATCGACGATGAGATACGCGATGAGCTTGCATCCTTGGCCAAAAACGCAACCATGACGATGCTTGGTGGCAACGATTCAAGGAAGTTTGCGTGCGCATGAAAGAGATGATTTATAAGGAAAACAACATCTTGCTACCCATTTGCGTGGCAAATTTCACCGAAGATGAGTGGCACAATCTCTATCAAGACAGCAAAGATTACGCCCCATGTTTTGGCATAACGCCCCACGAATGGCCGGCTGCCGAGGTAAAGAAACGCATCATTCCGCAGCACGAAGGCGAGATTGTTATGCCTGGTGGGCACCTCACTTTAGAGCAATTAATAACCATGTTGGACACGCTTCCCATGGAGATTACCTTCGTTGATGCCGACAATTTCAATCGCTATTTCAACGATGGCGAGAAGGCATTTAAACGCCCTTCGATGGCCATCGACCGCGAAGTGTTCAGCTGTCACCCGCCGAAAATAGAACCCATGGTGCGTGCTATCATCAGCGATTTGCGTGCCGGTAAGCGCGACCAGCTGCCAATTTGGATGGAAAAAAATGGCAAACCCTACTTGGTTAACTACATGGCTGCGCGCGATAAAGCAGGCAACTATGTCGGAACAGTAGAGGTGGTGCAAGACATGTCGTTTGCAAAAGACCACTTTCTGCCTTCAAAATAAAAAGGCTTGATGCCCATAAAACATGATGAAATCTTGCAGAAGAGGGTGCTATAGCCTCAACCACAGAGGACTATAGCACCCACACTACACACCAATGAAAACGGATAGACGTCAACGCGTCTATCCGTTTCTATTGTCCTTTATTACCAATCTTTACCTTATAAGCTTACCTTATCGTAGTTAGCAGCCTGCGTTGAGCTTGTGATAAATGTTTACTGCCTGTGAAACTACTGCTGCAACGACTACTGCTACAATCATCAATGTTACCATAATCTTCTTACCTTTTTAAAAAACTAATCGATGTCCCTTTGACATCTTGTTACCTATTATCCTTACTTTTACGCTGCAAAGATAGCACTTTCCCAAACAGACACGAACCGAAAAGGCCATGAAAAGCGCAAAAAGGCACAAAAAATTGCGATAAATCAAGAAGTGATAGCTTTTCATTTGCAGCGCATCCTTTGCGTTAATGCCCACAATAGCCCCCTTTCATGCAGCCGAATGGCCTGCAATTCTCTCATTCGTTTCGTTGTAACGGCAGCGCATCCATTCCCCACTTCGCTATCAGCTCATTATCAAACCGTTACAAATGCCTTCGTAAAAGCATTGCTTTTACACGCAAAAATGCATCATTTCGTCGCGTAATCTCAGCCATATTCTTCACTAAAGTGGCGCAGTTTACAAGGCGAAAGGGTGCATTTTGCGGACGAATACCGCCGACATCATCTGTCAGAAACGCTTATTTCACGACGAAATCATAGCTGCCGGCAGGCAGATTCAGCGATTGCTTATCGCGGATTGCAGAGCCCAAGACAACGCCTTTTGTTGTTTTATCAACCTGCTTTCCATCAAGATAGATGGCTTTCCCGCCCGCTGTGGAGAGCCAGAGCGTGGCCGACGTGTTGGCAGGAACCACGAAATGATAGTGCGTTTCGTGAGTGGTTTGTTCCCATTGGCTTTCAATTCGGCCATACATGGAGTCGTAGAACCCCTCGGCATGCGTAAGTGTGCCGGTGGGATCGGGTGTGGGTTGCAGGATGAAATGCTGAAAACCGGGCGTTGTTTCATCGCGGGCAATGCCGAGAGAATACTGCATCAGCCAGTTGGTTACCGACCCAAAAGCGTAGTGATTGAAAGAGTTCATGCTGTTGTTGCCGCCAAATCCGTTTTCCTTGGTGTAGGAATTGAGGCGTTCCCAAATGGTTGTTGCGCCTTGTGTGACGGGATAAAGCCATGAGGGGAAGCGCGTGTTGAGCAACATCTTGTAGGCTTCTTCGCTGTGTCCGCATTCAGAAAGTGCCTGATTGAGCCACGCGGTGCCAATGAAACCCGTCATCAGTGCATGGCTTGGATAGTTTTTCCGTCGTCGCCCATGCTTTCTCGTCTCACGGTTTGCAGGAAAGCGTCGACAAAGCGGTGGCGAACATCGGGCGAAACGATGTGAAAGACCAACGGAAGTGCATAAGATGTCTGTGCATCAATGGCCACTCCTTTGCGTTTAGGCCCATCCATGCCTCCAAAAGGATTGGGCTTTTCTTCGCCCAACCCCGAGCCTTCGGTTCTCCCGGTGGCGCGGTTGATATAGTGATGGTTGATGAACTGAATGCGTTTGTCGCGCATTTGGGCGTAACGTTGGGCATCGTTGGCGTGGCCAAGTGCCTTTGCCGCCTGCGCCATGATGTCGAGTTCGTGCACCAAATAGCAGTCGAAAAGCAGTGAATTGTCGTTCTTATTCACCTCGAAGCCCAACCAATCGCCCAAGCCGATGCCATCGGTGAAATTGTAAAAGCCCTGCTTTGCATCGATATATTTCGTGGTTTGCAGATGGATGAAGCGCTGCATGGCCGGATAATGGGCTGCCAAAGCCTCTTTATCGGCATACTGAAGATAGGTCTGCCAAGCATGATGATGCCCACAGAAGCCCATAACGGTCCGCCGAAACCGCCGCCAACGGGGGCAATAGCGGCAAAGTTTCCGTTGTCAAGCTGCGTGTCGCGCAAAGCAATGAGGTGGCGTTTGAAGAAGTTTGCACCGTTGAACAAATAAGACATGGCAGGCGAAAACACGCTCAAATCGCCCGACCAGCCCATTCTTTCGTTGCGTTGTGGACAGTCGGTAGGAATGCTTAACACGTTGGCAAGCGTCGACCAAGTGACATTTTTGAAGAACCTGTTGAGCAGTTCGTGATTGGTTTTATAACCGGAAGTAATCGAATCGACCGTGCTGAGCACCCATCCTTCGACCTGATGGGTAGGCAACGGAGCGGGAATGCCCGTGATTTCAACATACCGATAGCCATGATAGGTGGCACGAGGCGAGAAGGTTTCGGTGCCGCCTTTGGCAATATAGATGTCTTGTTCCATTGCGCCGCGTTGGTTTTCCATCATCACCATGCCCACGTTTGCTTGATATTCGGGCAGGTTGGGATAGGTAACTTCGGCATATCGCATATAGACCTTTGTACCGGGTGCGAGCCCTTGGAAGGTAATCCGGGGCACACCGGCCATGTTCTGCCCCATATCGTAGACAAAAACACCCGGCCGGGGTTGGTCAACACGTTGCGATTGCAACGTAGTGAAGTGTCTAACGGGCTTCCCAACCTGCGCCATGAGTTTGAAATCGGCATAGTTATCGGGCGTGGGCCAGGCAAAAAAGCCACTCGGTTGTGCATGGCTGATGGTGCCTTCGAGGGGAATTTGCACGGCGTTTTCCCATGTGCGGTCGTCGAATGCAGCGGTCGACCAACCTTGAACGGCCGCTTCTTGCTGTGCGTTGTACACCTCGCCTTGGAAGAACGAACCCAATCTGACGGGGCCATCGGTGGTGTATCGCCAGGTGTCGGGCGACGAAACGACGCGTGTTGTGGTGCCATCGGCATAGGTAATGATGGCTTGTGCCAACACCGATTGGCGGTCACCGTAGAAGTTCCAGTTCTCTCCGGCAAACGTACTTGCGCCACTCCACCAACCTTCGTTGAGCATGATGCCGAGCGCATTCTGCCCTTTTGTGAGCAGAGGGGTGATGTCATAGGTTTGATAGAACAGCGTTTTGTTGTATTGTGTGCACCCCGGATTGAAATAATCCCGGCTCAAAAGGGTGCCGTTGACATAGCAATCATAGATGCCTCGCGCCGAGATATAGAGGCGAGCATGGGCAATGGGCTTGTCGTTGAGTGCGAAACACGTGCGCAATAGGGGTGCACCGTGCTCACAAGGAGTTGTGAACGGGGTGGAAGCAACAATCGTAGTGTCGTTGGCAAAGGTAGCAATCACGTTGTTGGGTGAGCGATAATTGCGAATGTTGGCCACGCCAAAGTGTGCCCGTTTGCCCTCTTCCACATACAAACCCACATCGCCCACGCAGGGAAACGAAATATAATCGCCGCCCTTTCCCATGGGATTGAGGTTGAGATCAGCAATGACTTTTTCGGCGGCATCGTCTACATAAACCTGCGTTGTGCCGTGCATGGACAACAGTTGAATGCTGTGGGGCGCATAACGGTTGGCCTGATTGATGACCGAAGTAGGCACTTTAGCGGTGGCAAACGGCACCGATGCCCGATCGTTGCACGTGTAACCAACGCGGTAAATCTCTATTCGGGCGCTGTCATGTTGGTCTAATGGCCGGGTGTCGAGCACCACTTTTATATAGGATTCGTTGGGTTTGTTGGCCACGCCGAGGATGTTTTTATTGGCATTCAACAAGCGAATGTCATTGGCTCCATAGAAAAAGCCGGCCTCTTGGGTGTGGGTTTCCTGGTCGAGCATCAACGAAACATCCATCGAAAAGACGGGCAGATATTGGCTGAAGAAGGTGTATGCGTCTGCTGTTGAGGCGCCAATCCACTGCGCTCCGCCCCACTTTGCATCGCCATCCGAGGTGGTCATGAGCCCTGTTTCGAAGTATGCCGAAGCTTTTTGCATCTCATTGGCTTCGTTCCACACGGCGATGGTCCACTGATAGCGTGTGGTGGGATGGAGCTTTTCGCCTGCATAACGAATGTTGAGCGACGTGTTGCTCATGACTTTTCCCGAATTCCACACCTGTTTTCCGACGGGATTGGTCACCCAAAGCTGGTAGCTGTTTGGCGGGCACCGCGCTTTGTGTCGCACATTTGCCATGAAAAGCGAGGCGAAGTTGCGTCAATACCGATTGGATTTTCCTCGTATTCCACCCTCAACGCATGGAGCGTGAAGGCATTTGCAACTTGAATGACAAGGAGAAAAAGAGCGGAAAGAATAACTTTTTTCATTTTCTGGTGTTGGTTTTTGAAATGAATAGAACGGCCTTTGGGGAGCTAAAGCACCTTGAGTTCGGCCGTTTGAACGTTTTCTGAGTTATCACCTACCATAATATCATAGCTGCCCGGCTCGCAGACATATTGCAAATCGTGATTGAAATACTTCAGATCTTCGGGCGTAAGCGTGAAGTTGACGGTTTGCTTCTCGCCTGCTTTGAGGTTGATTTTCCTAAAGGCGCGCAGCTCCTTCACGGGTCTTGTGCTCGTGCTTTGCTTCGCATGAATGTAGAGTTGCACGGTGGTCATGCCCTCACGCGTGCCGGTATTGGTGACATTCACCGTGGCCATTACGCTTCCTTTATCCCTGTTCATCGTGGCACGGCTAAGCTGAACGGGGGTGTATTGGAACGAGGTGTAACTCAATCCGTAGCCAAAGGGATAGAGCGGAGCGTTGACTACGTCGATATAACAGCTCGTAAACTTGCGGTAAGGGGCATGGTCGGGATGCGGACGCCCCGTTGATTTGTGGTTGTAATAGATGGGACACTGCCCCACTTGGCGCGGAAACGACATCGTCAGTTTGCCACTTGGGTTGACCTTTCCAAAGAGAACGTCGGCGATTGCACGCCCGGCTTGGTCGCCTAAGCTCCATGAACACAGGATAGCGGGGATGTGATCGTTTTCCCATGTGAGCGTTAACGGGCGTCCGGTTGTGAGCACTAATACCACGGGTTTGCCCGTTTCCTTGAGCGAACGCAGCAATTCGCGTTGCGGTTCGGGTATGGAAATGTCGGCTCTTGAGGCGCCTTCGCCATTCATTGCATTCGATTCGCCAAGACAAGCCACGATGATGTCGGCCTCCTTGGCAGCGTTAACAGCTTCTTGTATCAACGCTTTCAATGGGCGTTCATGCACGGCCACGGCTTATAGTTGGGGATAAAGAAGCCTAAAAGGCCATTGACGAGGGTGCTTTCGGTGAGGGAATCGCTCACTATCCACGACCCTTGGGCAGTTGTTACGCTGCCTCCGGCCTCGGCAACCGCTTCTTTTATGCCTTCGTAAATGGTCACACTCTCTTTCGAATGCGACGACATCGCCCACGAACCCTGCATGTCTTCGGCATTGTTTGCAAAGGGACCGACGACCGCTATCCGCTTATTTGGAGCAAGAGGCAGCAGCTGTTGGTCGTTTTTGAGCAACACTTGGCACTCTTGTGCCACGCGTCTGCTGTGGGCTTTCATCTCGGTTGTATAGACATTTTGCCGTGCTCTGTCTTTGTTAAGATAGCGAAAGGGGTCTTGAAAGAGGCCCAATCGCCACTTCATTTCCAGCACGTGGCGACAGGCTTTGTTGATATCTTCCTCGCTAACCTTGCCTTCTTGCAGCGACTTCTTCAGCGTTTTGAGAAATCCTTGACTGTTCATATCGAGGTCAACGCCTGCTTTTAATGCCCGCGCTGATACCTCTTGAAGGTCGCCTATGCCATGAACTGTCATCTCTTGAATGGCCGTTGCGTCGGTAACAACTAAGCCCTTGAACCCCCATTGCGTGCGCAACAAATCATGAATCAAGTAGTGATTGGCCGTCGCCGGAACGCCTTCAAACTCGTTAAAAGCGGTCATATAGCTGCCTGCTCCGGCCTTACATGCTTCGTAATAGGGGCGCATATAAAGGTTCATCATAGTCGGACGATCCATCAATACGGTGTTATAATCACGCCCAGATTCAGCTGCTCCATAAAGCGCATAGTGCTTAACACAAGCGATAGCACTATGGATTGACATCGGGATTTGGGCCGTTCCTTGATATCCTTCGACGTAAGATCGTGCCATAATTCCACCGAGATAAGGGTCTTCTCCGGCCCCTTCTGCCACACGACCCCAACGTGCATCGTGTGCAATATCGACCATAGGAGAGAACAACCAGTTGATGCCTAACGAGGTAGCTTCCATGGAAGCGTGACGCGCATAGTCGCGAATCAGGTCGGGATTCCACGAAGAAGCCATCGCAAGGGGGATGGGATAGGTGGTCTCTAAGCCATGGATTACGTCCATTCCAAAGAAGAAAGGAATCTTGTTTTTACGCTTCATTGCCAGCTGTTGCAGGCTTCTCATGCGGTCAATATCTTTCAAACCATAGAACGCTCCAACCTGTCCTTGGTTGATAAGTGCTATGTTTTGATCCTTGGCATTTACCGTTTTAGCCGACACAAAGTCGTAAGCGCTCGTCAAATTCAGCTGTCCTATTTTTTCATCGAGGGTCATTTTAGCCATCAATTCATCGATAAAACGCGTGCCATCGGTCTGTGCTTTTCCTGCCAAAGCAGCAAGCAACAGGAGCGAAATGAGTTGTATTTTCTTCATCTTGTTTCTTTTTTATCCAACGGTTGGTTGGTCATTCTACTTATATTGCTTAACTCTGCTGTCGCGAATGATGCCACTCCAGTTCAAACCAAAGGCGAAATCATATTGATTTCCATCGTTATCGGTGTAGGGAATCATGTCACGTGGCCGATCTTCTGCTTGCATTTCAACGGTCTTCATGTCGCGTGGAAGTTGACAAGGGAGCAGTCCAAAGGGCTCGTTTTTGCCGCTGATAAGGTCAAGAAATGGACGCTTACCGGTGCCGAAGCTCACGAGAATGGCATCCGAATAAGGCTCAAACTCGGCAAAAACAGCAGGGCGACTGATGGTAATCGCTACGATAACAGGCTTCGATCCCATGGCTTTCTTGGTGTCAATCACCATGAGAAGGTCGTCTTTATTGGCCGTCTTGACGGTCTTCCCCAGATAGGATCGGTTGGTAAATGCCTCCTTTGGATCACCTCCTGCAAGGCTTTTTGCACGTGCATCTGTGGCCGTATAGTCATTATATTGCAGGCTAATGGGCACATATCCGTTACCTCCCGCCTCAGCATCTGCGCGACTATAGCCCGTTCCTGCCATCGGATCTTGTATGAAACAGAGAGCAAAGTTGGCCTCTTGTGGCGTGTCAACGACTTGATAATACGTGCTCATGAGTTTCAAATCAACGGGATAATCCCAATAATCTCGGGTCTTATTGCCAAAGAAATCGGTAACAGACGGGAAGTGACGCTTAGGAATATACACCTTCATTCGCGCGTCTTTGAGGGGCAAAGTGTGGCGATGATTCTTCACCATCACAATGGATTTCACCTGCGCCTGATAGCCTTTGAGCATAAATTCGCGGTTTCCTACGATAGCTTTACTCTTTAAAGGATCAAGATAAGGGTTCTCAAAGAGACCCGTTTCGAACATAGGAAGCAACAAACGACGCGCCGAATCGTGAATGCGTTGCGCCCATTTGTCGTGGCCAAACTCTTGATAACCCAATTTAAACGCCTCTAAAACAGGACCTTTTTCATTGTTTCCGCCAAACTGATCGACACCTGCTTTGAGGATTTCATAGTGGCGTTGAACCTCCGAAAGATTTTCAACTCCCCAGCATTTCCCATCAAAAGCATCAATCGCTTTGTTGTCTTTGGTCACCATCCAATCGGTACATACAATGCCATCGAAGCCGTATTGATGACGCAATAAGTCGGTAACTATGTAGTGACTGAAGCTCTCTCCGACGTTCTTTCCCGACGGATCCTGACCATAAGAGATGTTATAAAAGGTCATGACGGAGCCTGCTTTCTTCGTCGGTCCGTCCAATTTAAAGGCGCCATTGATGAAACCTTGCATCTCTTCTTGAAAGTTATGGGTGGGATAAACGGCATACTTACCATAATTATAGTGGCTGTCTCGGCCACCTTCTAACGTGCCTCCGCCCGGCCAATGCTTTGCCATTGCAACAACACTTGCATATCCCCAGCCATCTTTGATAACCTTATTGCCGGTTGATGTTTGGAAACCATCGATATAAGCCCGGCTTAAATCGGCCACAAGTACAGGGTCTTCGCCAAACGTTCCGGTGAAACGCGTCCATCTTGGTTCCATAGAAATGTCGACTTGTGGCGATAAAGCCGTCGTAATTCCCAATGCACGATATTCCGTTGCAGCCACTTTTCCAAACGCTTTCACAAGCTCTGGCGAAAATGTTGCAGCCAAACCGAGCGCCGTTGGCCATTGAGAAATGTCGCCTCCCGCACCATAATTATACTCAGCATTGGCCGAAACCTCGTGTCGTGGATCGGAAGAATTGTTGGCAGGAATGCCATGTCCGAAACTTTCGCAGTAGCTTTGAAGATTGTTACTCCACTCGGCGGCCACCTCAGCGCTTTGCACTTTCGTCACAAGCACTGCGCGAAGATAATCGTCTTTGAGAAACTTTTTCTGCGCATCGCTTAGCGCAGAAGGCTTCATGCCGCTCTCTTCAAAGGGCTTTCCGTTGTAGGTCGAAGCACCATAGCCGGTGGATTTTGCCGGAATTTGCTGGTGTGCGGAGTACAACATGAGCCCCGCTATCTCTTCATCGCTTAGCTGTGAGGCCAAATCGGTTGCGCGTTCGTCGAACGAAAGGCGCCAGTCTTCGTATTTATCCAACTTACCATTGCGATTTAAATCCTTGAATTTGAAACCGCCAACGGTTAAAATCTTCACGCCCGACGCAGGAGAATAGCCCAAAGTGGGGCCTCCTTTCTGTTCAATAAGGGTGTAGATACCCTTCTTGGTTTCCTTGAATTTCTGCTGGGTTGGGCCGCTTGTCGCTGCCAAGAGCGTTGCTGCTGTGAGCAAAATAAAACTTGTTTTCATTGCGTTTAGGATAGAATTTTGTTGTATTAAAGGATGAACGACACGACGAATTGATTTAGGGTACCATGCGAAGCAGCTTTGCTTCGAAGTCGCCAAACATCAAACGCTGGTCTAATTGGTAATAAACCCGGATGGAACGTCCCTCATGATTGAAAGCATAAGAGCCGTCATCATTGATATGAGGAGCCGCCATGTTCACATAAAACGATGAAGAAGGGTCTTGCTCAAAGCCCGTTTGCAAGGCCGAAAGCAACACCAACGGACTATCACCTAATATATAAGTCTCGCCCATTCTGAGGCCAAAGTCCTCGCATTTACCGACGGTTTGCATGAGCGAATCATAGAGATAGCGCCCCACTTTGCCGTGAGTAGCCACCTTAGTAGCCACTTCATCGAGCCCGTATAAGCACAGTCTGTAGGCATTTCTCGGCACTTGCCAAATGCGAATGCGGCTTTGATTGAACACCACTTGCGCCGCAGGAATGCAGAGATTGAGGTTGTATTCCACCCGCGAATAGCCCGGAGGCGGATAGGAACCCACGCCCGTGTATTCCTGACCACCAATCCATATCAGAACAATCTTGTCGTCAATGCTTGGGTCGATGAGATGAGCTGTGGCAATATTCGTGAGACTTGCCCCACAAAGCACCAACAAAGGCTTGTCTTGAGTGCATTGCCTCGCTTCATCAACAATGAGCCTTGCTCCCTCGCTGTCGGCCGGTTTGTTGACCGCTTCCATACCTTTCTCGGCACCGGGAACCACCTTTATGGTGCCTTCCCGCCCCATGAGTTGCAGCACTTTGCGTGCTTTCTCGCACGATTCCGTGGCTTGATCGCTACGATTGGTAAAGCCGGCGTTGGCCGAAAGATGCCCACCCACGATGCCACGGATATCACATGTGGTGCAAAGCAGTTGGTGAACGAGTTGGAATAAGCCGTCGGGGTCGCCGCAAAAGTCATTGTCAACAACCACTTTCACCTTGGTTTTGGCGTTTGGTGAGGCCGCCTGTGCCATGCAAAGTCCACCGATGGCGAGTACGAAACAAAGAATTATTTTTTTCATTGTGTTACGTTTTAAAGGGTTTACTCTACTTCAAGAATGACGCGTTTGTAGTGCGTCAGCGCAGGATCGCCGTTATCAGTTGCTTCAAGAACGGCGTGATAGGTTTGCCCCGGCTGCGCATTGGCCGGCACAATAAAGATGGGCGAGGGCGTGTTGTCGCGCTCAATGCGCAGCTTTTCGGCCGGATTGTCCACGTGGAAGGGATGCCATTGCAGCTGAACGGCGTTGCCATCGGGGTCGCTGACTTTAAATTTTGCCGAAACATGCTGCCCCGGTTTCACGCTGATTTGCGCCGGCCCGTCAATCGAAGGCTCGTGATTACAGTCTTGATAGCGCGGTGTTGTCGACCATTTCATGCGTGCAGCAAAACCATTTTGCACGGCAGGCATGAAGCGAGGAAGCCCTAATTGCTGCTTCACATAGGCCGGTTTCTCAGCATCTTTCATATCCTTTGGCATCGAAACCTTGGCACCTGCCCAGCCGCCCCACGTTTGATTTTTCCACGCATCCAGCCCATTGTCGATGAGATTCAGATAGCAAAAGGTGTCACCCTCGGAGATAAAGCCACCCGATGGCAGCAAAGGCATCCACAGAACGTAACCCCTTCGCTGCAGCTCTTCTTTGCCAAGGTAGCACAATCCGAAGAAATCGAAGATGTCGTCCTTCACCATTTGCTTGCCATCGCCCCACACACGATAGCGCTTTCCGAACGCTCCTTGGCTGAGAACATACTTCTTTGTCCACTCGGGAGAGTAGAAAACCTTGTCCTCTTCATTGGCACGAAGCGGTCCGAAGAAGGTGAGATCGACCTGCATGCCGCCTGTTTCGAGCGTGCGAACATGCGGCCAAAAGGGTTTGATATAGCGCGCATAGGTGTCGTCTTGGTCGCCCGAAATGCAAAGAACAATCTTTTTTGACAGCTGGTTTTTCCATTCCTCATAGTGCTTTTGCGCGCCATAAATGTCTTCAATCGACTTCAATGCGCGGGCAATGGTGCTGCATCCGCCCCACGCCTGAATGAAAAGCGTCGACGTGTCGGGCGAAATAATCTCCTGTTTGATGAGTTCCGAGCCCGGTGTGTCGCGCGAAAATCGCCGTCGAAAGCCACATTGCCCTCGCGGATTTTTGATTTCAGCAGCGCAGGCGACGGATAATGGGCGTTGTGCTTGACGAGATTGGGATAGACCTGCGCATAAACGGCCACGTTGTCGTCGATGAATTGTTCGTCCTTTGCGTAACGATAGCTCGCCATGGGCGTGGTTTTTCCAATGCGATCATACTCTCTTCCGGGCACCCACCACGTTGTTCCTTTGCCATCTCCCTTCCAATGAAACTGACTACTGGCGTAGATCAGTCCGCGAATGTCGAAGTCGGTGCTATAAAGCAGAAAGCGAATGAGCGAGTTGTTGTCGTCGAGTTCGGGGTCGCAAGTGATGATTACACGGGGCTTTTCGGCCGCAACAGTCGCCGCTTTTGCCTGCGCGGCATGGCCGAAGTTCATGCAAACAACCATCGATAAGGCGGCGATGGCCTTGCAATGTATGCTGAATTGTGTCGTAATTGCATTCATATTATGGGATAATTTGCGTTGAATTGTCGGGTAATTGCATGCAAATTGTTTTGCAATGTTTTACGAAGCGGGAGACGAGGGCGCATCAGAAAGAGCCGTTAGCCCTGTACAAGGGGTTCTGCTTCTGTTTCGTTTGGGTTTGCCGAACGGTCGGAAAAGCTCAAAATTTCTTTTTCTTGTTTGCCGGAACCTCGGCAAGGTTCAACCTATTATTTTGGCGTTTGCCGAACTATCGGCAAGTCGTTTTTTATTTTTCCGACGTTTGCCGAACCATCGGCAAAGCTCTTTTTATTTTTTTTTCGTTTGCCGAAACGCCGGCAAGGCACAAATTTTCTTTTTGATGTTTGCCGGAACCTCGGCAAGGTTCAACATCTTTTTTTGACACTTGCCGAAGCGTCAGCAAACCCTTTCATGCTTTTTTGTGCACTTCTTCTCCCTCAGTTGAGCGTTATTTGTTCATCAACCACCGGTCGATGGTGCGGTAACGGGCTTCGATTTTGGGTGAAACCACTTGACGTGTGTGCAGATCAATATACATCACCGGCGCCACTTCCTTGCCATTGATGGCATCCCATTGCGGAAGTCCCAACCCGTTTGGATTGCCCGTTTTAACGAAATTGAGATAGATTTGCTGGAAGATTTCAGACACTTGATAATCGTCTGCGTTCCATTTAAACATCGGATTGGTGGCCAAATTGCCCATAGCATACTCAATATCTGCCGAGTGAACGGCTCCCGGAACAGCCGGCATTGCAGGCTCGTTGGCTTTCTTTTCGGTTGTTCCTCCTGCCAAACCGGGTTGCTTATCCTGCACGGTCATCTCGGGACGCGCGTGACAATAGAGGTAACGATAGACGGGTTGCGGGTTGTTTTTGGCCAACAGGTCGAGCCATTTCCAAGTGGAATAGGCAATGAAAATGTCGCCACCCAACTCGTATCCCGGCCGATTGACGATGTCGGCATCGCTGTGAATGTTGTAGAGAGCCAACACATCGTCGGGATTGGTGTTGAAGAACGACTGCACATAAGGCTTCAGATTTTCGAGCGTCGGGGCTTTTCCGAGCATGAATATCACGGGCAACTCGCAGTTGTTGAAGCCAATCAATGCGGGCACTTGCGCCTGTTGGTTCTTCTCATAGGTTGCAATAGGCTGCTCAACGAGAAACTTTCCGTCGATACAAGCCGTTTGAAAGCCCACCGTTTGATAGAGATCGAGGAGCTTCTGGGCCGGCATTCTGCGCAACTCTTCTAAGTTTTTGCAGCCCGCTTTCTTCATGAAAGCATCGCCAAATTGCTCGGCTTCTTGCAGCGAAGCCACATGACGTGTGCCCATAAGGCTGCCGCTTGAGGCCATGACTTGGCTGAAATAGCCGCGCGACATGGGCGAAACCATCTGCGCACTCACTGAAGCTGACCCCGCCGACTCGCCGTCAATGGTGATGCGTTTGGGGTCGCCTCCGAAGGCTTCGATATTGTTATACACCCATTTTATGGCCGCAGCCTGATCCATTAAACCCTGATTGCCCGAACCTTGATAGCCGTTTTCCTTGCTGTTTTCCTTGGAAAGCGCCTTGGTTGAAAGAAATCCGAACACACTTTCGCGATAGTTTGCCGTAACGACAATGATGCCTTTGCGCGCCAAAGTGAGCCCCTGATAGCGGGGTTCTGAACCCGATCCGGCCACGAATCCTCCACCATTGAAATAGATCAGCACAGGGAGTTTCTCGCGATAGGTGCGTGTGGGCGTCCAAACATTCAGGTAAAGGCAGTCCTCAGAGAACGCTTTACTGCCGAAAACCATATCGCCAAAAATATTCTTTTGAAGGGGATTGGCCCCAAACTCCTTGGCCGATCGCACGCCTTTCCATGCCACTACGGGCTGAGGTGCTTTCCAACGGAGGTTGTTAATGGGCGGTGCGGCAAAGGGAATGCCGCGAAATATCTTCACACCTGATGAGTCAATGCCTTCAATCATGCCTCCTTCTACTTTCACTTGTGGGCCTTGTGCCCACGCTATTGCCCAGCAAAGCAGGGCCAATGTGCTTAAAAATAACTTTTTCATACTGCTGAATGATGATGCGTTAAAAATTGATTGTTGTTGACAAAGATACTTCAAAAGGCCGGATATACGAACCCGACATGAGATAATTCTTATAGGAAGACGTGTCAGTAACGAGGTCGGCGGCACTGATTGAGCCCGTTGCGCCACTCTGATTGAAGATGTTTACAACGTTGAGGGCAAAGTTAACTTTGCTGTTTAAAGCATAGTTGATGCCGCCAAACGACTCCCAATGGCCGTTGAAATGCAGAGTGTTGGTCTTGTTGATATATTGTTTCGAGAAGTAACGGAAACTCAACCATACCCTCCATTGGGCGAAACTGTAAGACGGATCAAGCTCAATGAGCGTCTTAGACATCGCCGTTACGGTGTTGTTGTTAAGGTTTACGTCGACCGTTGCACCGCTGGGGTAGGTTCCTTTGATATGGAACTTCTTATATTGTGGGTTCTGAAGAGTGAGCAACGCATGCAAAACAGCACCTTTAAACGGCGTAATCACGGCGTCGGTTGTCCATCCTATGGTCTGCACATTATTCGTAATGGGGATGGTTAAGCTCTCTTCTGTGCCCAAAGCTGTGGTGTGATAGAAGGTGGTTCGGCTCTTATAATTGGTCTGTGTGATGAAACTTACCTGCGAAACCAACTTCATCCAGGGGGTGTTCCAATAGATACCGCCGCGCAACATGTTGATGTTCACGGGCAAAGTGATGGGCAATTCAGCGCCGGCATAGTCCTGAAGGTTGGGTCGTTGACGCACATATACATACTCACCATCCACACCAAAGCCCTTCAAAACCTTGTAACGAAGGCTATAAGTGAGGGCCGGATTGAGCCAATCGCCTGCAAAACGATTCAGTTGTACGCCCGAACTCTTCAACGACCAACCCATGGTGCGCGAATTATAGGTGGCTCCTGTCGGTTGATTAAGTGCTGCTTCGCCACCCACTGCATTGTATTCAAGGCGCGCACCAAGGCTCATCCACAAGTATTTATTCACGTCCCAGTCGTCACTTATGAATAAGGCTGTCTTCACATCATGCCCATCATAATACTCACCTGTGCCCGGATTGAGCGCCATATAAGGCAAAAGGCGCGTGCCATTCCTCACATATAACTGTGCAGGATCGGGCTTAACTTCGTGCGCCATGACAGAGTTAGACTGCTGAACTCCCGAGCGGCTCCACCAAAAGTTGGCACCAATGCGCCATGAATGCTTTTGGTTGGTGGTCTTTCCGCTCAAGATAGCTGTCGTCATCCAGCTGCGTTCGAAGCCCGGAACATACATCATCCAGCGGTTTTGTACTTTATTTCCGGTGAAAGGAGTACCGTCAGCGTAGAAGTATCCGACAGGATTATTTACAATTCCCGACACAGCATTCATAGCCAAACTCACGTCACCGCTCTTCAATTTACTGGAAACATTCAACTGTTGTCCACCATGAAAGCGATAATCCAAGTTGAAAGTGAGTTGATGATTGTCGGTCGTTGCCCCGTCTTTCCAATCCTTTTGCACGATTTCTCCCGTCTTAATGTCTTTATAAAAGAAGGAAGATGCCTCGTTTCCATAGTAGGAATCGGTTCCGAATTTGAAACCGTTGTACTTCTTAACGCTACCGTCTCCCACGAAAATAAAGGGTGCATAGGCCGACGATGTGCCCGTGTAGCGGCTATATTGATAGAGTAATTGCAAGTAACCCCGGTTGTCATTGAAATGCTTATCGATGCCCAACTTGTAGTTTTGTGTGCGATTTTGTAGGCGCGCTGCTTGCAAATGTGCCGATCCCGGATCCCAAATTTGATGCGAACTAACCATGTAACCAAATCCTTTTCCGATAGGTCCTGCAAGCGTAACGTCAACAGCTTGGCGGCCAAATTGGTTGAGTTGGTAGTTCACTGTGCCCCCAATCGTTTGAGAAGAGCGGCGATGATGACTCGTCACAGCATAGCCAACAGCACCATATTGCAGCGCTGTTTCCGACAAACTCATCACGCCCATGCGGCCGAAAGAGGCACCACCAAACCACGAAAAATAGGGCATGTCGGGCCATGTGCTATAAGAAACCGGGAGATTATCCTCGAAAATAGTGGCCGAAAGCGATGAAGGCAAACCGATATTAATTTGCCTTGGTTGGTCGGCACTTGATGCATTGAGCATCACATTGCGGTTTTTCACCTCTTTATGTTGCTCGGTTGAGTCTTTCTTTGTCACTTCCTGAGCATACGAAGCAACGGGCAATACGCTGCTCATGAGCAGGAATGCCATTAATTTCTTTGCGTTCATTGTTTATATATCACTTAGGTTGGTAATCTTATTTCTGTGTCAATACGTTGAGTTTCACCTGCGGTGCCAACACATTGTGCACCTTATGCTTCATTGCTTTCACTTTCAACGAAGCACTTTCCTTGATGTCTCGGCTCGAAGTTCCTACCTTAAAGGTATAGATTCCGGCATCAACCACCCAGGCACTTTGGCTCGTAACGAACGACGCTAAATCAGCTTTCTTCACCTCCATCGTGAGGGTTTCGTGCTCATTGGGTTGCAAAATGCGGGTCTTTGCAAAGGCTTTCAACTCTTGTTCTGGCTTTTCTACCGTGCCACGAGGTGCTGAAACATAAACCTCTGCCACTTCTTTTCCGGCACGATTGCCTGTGTTTGTGATGGTTATATTCACCAAAACGCGATCGCCTTTATCGGTCAATTTCAAGTCTTTATAGCCGAAAGTGGTGTACGAAAGACCATAACCAAACGGATAAGAAACCGGCTTTTTAAAGGTGTCATAGTAGCGATAGCCCACGTAAATATCCTCTTCGTAATTGGTATAGCCCACGTTTTTCACATTCACATCCTTCGAAGCGTCGCGGTAAAAAGTATCAATGTCATACCCAACCGTGTGTGCCGGGAAGTTTTTTGTCGACGGATCGTCGTTGATATCAATAGGCCACGACATCGGAAGTTTGCCCGATGGCGTTGAAACGCCCATCAAAAGGTCGGCAATAGAGTTGCCAATCTCCTGCCCACATTGCCAAGGAAGCAAGATAGCATCGGGCAGATCTTTCCACGAAGCAGTCTCCATCACACCACCAACATTGAGCACAACAACCACTTTCTTGCCTGCTTGATGATAGGCTTTGCACACCTTTTGCAACAAATCCCGCTCCTTTTGCGTAAGATTATAGTGCGATTCGGTGCGGTCTTTCCCCTCACCCGACACACGAGAAAGCGTGACAATCGCCACATCATTCTGTGCAACTTGTTCGGGAGTAACGTCTAATTCCATCTCTTCAGGTAGCACAAGCGCACGCAAATCCAATGGTCCGGGCTTGGGATTCTTCTTATAATATTCATCCAAATAGGGACTATACTGATTGATAACCGTCTCGTCTACGTGACAACCTGCATTGCGCATGCCTTCAACCAATGAGATAGTGTAGGCCCTATTGACGTTTCCTGAGCCGGTTCCGCCGGCAATCAGGTCATAACTTGCATTGCCATAGAGCGCCACATGCTTCACGTTTGTGAGGGGAAGCGTGTGCTTGTTCAACAACAAGACCGTGCCTTCTGCCGCTGCCTGCCGCGTAACTTGCGCGTGTTTCACTAAATCTGGCTGATTATTATAGGCGTAACCCGCAAATCTTCTCGTCTTAACAACCAACTCAAGCACGCGCCGAACGCAAGTATCCAAGTATTTAATATCGAGTTTTCCACTGTTCACTGCCGCCACAATCTCTTTCGAATCTTGTTCCGTTCCGGGCTCAATCAAGTCGTTTCCGGCAATTATATTGGCCACGCGATCGGCCTTTTTACCCCGTCGAACAGGGTCCATTCCGCCAAACCAATCGGTCATTACGAGTCCTTTAAAGCCCCATTCGTCACGCAAAATAGTTGTTAAGAGGTCGCGACGTTCACTTGTCATCGTGCCGTTTACCAAGTTATAGCTCGACATAACGGTCCAAGGCTGTGCCTTTTCAACGCAGATTTGGAAATTCTTAAGATAGAGTTCACGTGCGGCTCTTTGGCTAACGTGCACATCATTTCCCATGCGTTGTGTCTCCTGATTGTTGAAAGCGAAGTGCTTAATAGATGTCCCGATGCCTAAATCCTGCACACCTTTCACATACGCTGCAGCAATATTGCCCGACAAAACGGGGTCTTCACTGTAATATTCAAAGTTCCTTCCGCATAAAGGATTGCGCATTAATCCAAGCGCAGGAGCTAATTGTACTTCCACACCATAGTCTCTATCTTCCTCTCCCATGGCGCTTCCTACTTGCTGAACAAGTTGCAAATTCCACGTACTCGACAACGAAGTGCCGATTGGAAAGTGTGTAGCATAATAATAATGGTGATCAAATTGGCGTTGCGTATTGATGCGAACGCCGGCCGGTCCGTCGGCCAAAACAATGGCAGGAATACCTAATCGTGGAATAGGTTTGGTGGTTCCGGCTGCACCTGGAACGATACTTGCAGTCGAACCGATAACAGGTTTATCGGAGAAACCGCCCATACCGACACCCACCACGAGATTGGCTTTCTCTTCAAGTGTCATTGCCTTGAGCACTTCTTCAATGTTGTCGGCTCTTAATTGCGGAGCCTTTTGTGCCATGAGTGCGCCCGAACAAATCAGCGCGGCACAGGTGAGTAGTAATGATTTCATCTTATTTAAAATATAGAAGTTAATATGCTGAAAGAAGTTTATGCTTGCAAATATAACAGAATATCAAATACACTTCACCCGCGAGTAAAGCAAATGAGTAAGTTCTTAAAACGCATTATACATTGAAAACCAACGGATTAATATTTCAAAAAAATATAAAAAAGTAAGTTTTTTGCCTCTGCTTTTTAAGCCTTTTATTCTACTTTGAAAGGTAAAAAACAGCAAATCTTCATAAGACGGAACAAGAAAAAATAGCAAAATCTTATTCCATCAATTACCATTTATCCCCATTGCATATAAATATGTATACTCATCATTTTGTGAATAGAGTGGAAAATGTTATCTTTACATCAAAAATAATTCGGCGAGACGATAGCTTCTATCTGCAATATTACAGACTTGTCGAATCATTATAAATAAGCTAATATGGAAAAAAATAAATGGATGGCTAATAAGATAGCGCCTCTACACCCCACCCATCCGGGAGAAATCATAAAGGACGAGATTATATTTCGTGGTATTTCTCAACGCCAACTGGCTATAGAAATCGGTATTTCTTATACACAACTCAATGAACTTTTGAATGGCAAACGCCCTATCAATACACAAACCGCCTTGCTTATAGCCAAGGCTTTGGATATTGATGCCGAGCCATTACTCAGATTACAGACAAGATATGACATCGTAATGTCTCAGCGCAACCATTTATTTATGGCACGTATGGCTAAAATTCGTAAGATTGCTGCCATTCTTTAAGCCCACAATCAACCATAAAAGAACTTTCATCAGCGCTCAAATGGGCTTTCATCAGCCACTCCCTTATGGTCATAAAGATGGCAAACGGCCTCATCAAAAGCCTTTTCTCCAATGGCAGGAAAGCGTCGCATCTTGAGCCGATAGTTATAAACCGTTTGCGAAGAGAGGTGCAAAAAGGCAGCAATCCTCACGCTGTCGGTCACACCTAAAACCATTAGTGCATACACTCTGAGTGCCGTTGTGAGATTTTCCCGCTGTTCGTCAAACCTATTTTCAACCTTAATGAGCCTGTTGATGCGCCGAATGTAATCGGGATACATACGCAAAAAAGCATGGTCAAAATGCGTATAGAACTGTTTAAGCTGCTCTTCGATGTATTCATGCGAGTCGAACATGCGCATCACCTTATTGATTTGATGAACCTTCAGCAGATTAACCACTTCCTTTTGTATATTTTTTTCTATCGAAATATAGGTCGAAATGAGTCGGTAAACATTCAAAAAATCTTGCCGATAAACATGCGCACGATTGCTGATTCGGTTGTTCACCGCTTGCAGTTGCTGACAGAAACGTTGTTGTTCTTCCGTCAATTCCGACTGTTTCTGATAGGATATTTTCAGTTTCTCAATCACTTTTTTGAGCTTTTTGCCCCGCGATGCAATGATGAAACTCTCTATCAGGCTCACAATCAGCGCAACAAAGAAAAGAATAGCCACCACAATCAAGATGGTGATTTGCTGCTGACGCTGTTCCTCCAAACGCTTGTTGATGGTGCTTTGAATTTCTACTATCTTCAATGCCCGCTGCATATCGTGATAGCGAATGGCGTTGTCGGCACACACTTGCATGTAGGAATAGGCGCGATGGAGATTGCATTCGATGAGCGGAGTCTGCAATAAATAGAGCAAAGACATCATTTCTGTGTTGGCCATCTGCACATCGTTGATGGCCGAGAGCAACAAGTTTTGATAGCCTTTCTCACGGTTTCCCCGCTGCATATACTGCACAGCCAGCGCAAAATAGAGCTTGGCTGCAAGGAACGATGGCTGCGAAACACGCTTCAAAATGGCCTCTAACTGCGGCTCATAATGTTGCGACAGACAGATGGTTTGATAGTAATAATAGTCGGCTGAATGCGGAATTAAATAGCGGGAATAGGCTTTCCACGCCGCTTTCGCATCGGGATTGGGGTGATATTTGATGCTGTTGTTTCCCGACAAACGCATATAGAAGTCAAGCAATATGTTGGCATACAGCTCGCACATATCAGGCGGAAATTGCGCAATATCGCCTATCTGGCCCATGAGTTCATAGGCTTTTCCCATGGCTCCTTGCCGCGTATAAGCCTGCAAAAGCGTTAGTTGTGCCGACAAAAACAATTTTCTCTCCTGCACATTGCGTGCTGTTTCCACCGCCTTCTGCGCATAGGCAATGGCCGAATCGCCGTTGAAATGCAGGTATTCGGTGGCAATCTGTTCATATTTAAGGGTCAATGCGCCCGATGTTGAAGCCTCATGAACCCCTCGTTTCAGGTCGTTTATCACCACCTTTTTTTTGTTAAGAATCGCCTTTCGCTGCTTTAAAACACCGTCAAGACTGTCTAAAAGATGCAGGGTTTGTGGGCTGTTTTTAGCAGATAGCCCCATTGTTCCGAATAGCAGCAAGGCTATCCATACCCGTTTCAGGCACAGTTTTAATCCCCATCGGTTATTAGTGCTTGTACAAATGCCGTTTGACGGCAGTGCAGATGGGTTGTTGTCTTGTCGAAGGCATGGCGGGTTATGTCGAGAAAAGACAATAGACAAGATGCCGACAAGCAAATGAAAGATAGATGGAAAACGATGGTTGCCATCTAAAAGCATCAATAAACGGTCTGCTGACCGATGGGGATTTAACTTCAGCATAGGCCTTTTCAGTCTACTTGCAAATTTACATAAAAAGGTTGAAAATAACCTTTTTCCCTTTCATTTTCTACAAATATGTGCCTTTTCTCTTACATAAATGAAAAGTTTCTTACCGTTTCGGCATCCTTGAGACCTGTTTATTCATTTGCCATAACGACTCATCAACATCCCAATCCGTTATAGGCTCATTATCAAACCGTTATAAATGGCTATACCATAGCGTGTAAATCGTCAAGCAATTTGATAGAGATTGCCATGCAATAGCTTATAAATTACCGCGCAATATGGTGCATATTACCCCATAAAACGATAGCTTTTGCGGGGAAAAAGATTTCTTTTAAAAACGAAAGGATAAACAATGAAAAGGTTATGAGGAATTTGTTTTACAAAAAAAGCATAGCGATGGCGAACCACAGCTATGCTTTTTCAGTCTAAAAACATTCAGATGTACCGGTAAAATGCCCCCTCAATGGCTATTCAGCCTTTTCATATTGCTTGCGAATACGCTTGATTTTGGTGAGCAAATTGCTGTAATGCAAAGCATTGATGTCGCCGCCTTGGAGTGCCTTTTGCTGCTGCATGCAATAGCTCTCCACCTTATTTAAATGTTGTAAAGCATAGAGAATGACATCGGCTTGCACAGCTTTTGCCTTCTCACCCTTCGCTACATTATCCACATTGATGAGCGTTCCCAACAGCGAAATATACTGATTTTCAACGCTACGACGGAAATTACTGTCGTGCTTATCGGCTGCATTGATGGGCTTCCACACGGCAGAAAACACATCATTCAGATAGGCTTCGGTGGGATAAGGCTGCGAGGCTTTCAAACTGTTGCTAATGCTATTGTTAATCGTTGTGGGCGCTAATAAGAACGACAAAAAGCCATTTGCACGATTTACCTCGGGCTCATCCATGTCGATATTCAACTTCTGTGTGACGGATTGTGGATACAACCAAGTGGGCAACTGGAACACATGTCGACCCAACCACGCCACAGCTTCTTTCTGAAGTGCTGCCGGAACGATGTCGTTTTGCCGCTCAGAGGGCCAGTTATCGCTGTATTCGCCGTTGATATAGCGTTGCACATGTCCCGTGTAGCGTTGGAATTGCCCCAACACTGCCCGATAAATCATGCTCAAATCATCGGTTTGTCCATCGGGTTGTGCCGTCCATTTTTCAATGTTTTGCATCACCCTTTTGAGATTCTTAATGCCATATTCGTTGGCCACCATGTTGTTATCGCCCAAATCTTCGGTCTGCGAACGCGGGTCAAGTCCACGCCCTTCGTCACCTTTGTAGCGCAAACGGTGGTTGGCTGTGAGCGCCTTTGTCACCTCACTGCGCAGGGCTTGCTTCTCGGTGAACTCATCTTTAAACTCCGGACGATACTGATAACCCCATTTAATGGCCCACATATCATAGTCGTTGATGCGCGGAAAAAGTCCCTTTTCGCTGATATGATCTTCGGGTTGTGCCACATAATTGAAGCGCGCATAGTCCATGATGCTGGCCGTATGACCATGTTTCTCCACCCAAGCCTTGTCGCGTAGCTTCTCAACGGGCGTGGAATGACTGGCCACCATGTTGTGACGTAGCCCCAGAGTGTGCCCCACTTCATGACTCGAAACAAAGCGAATCAGATCGCCCATGAGCCGCTTATCAAACTTCATTTGCTGTGCACCTTTGTCCAAAGGGCCACACTGTGTCATATACCATTTGGTCAAAAGGTTCATCACATTGTGGTACCAGCAGATGTGACTCTCCATAATTTCGCCGCTTCTTGGGTCAACAATGCGCGGACCGTATGCGTTTTCTTGCTCTGAAGGCAAATAACGCAGGAACGAATAGCGCGCATCGTCGGGACTGATGTTGCTGCCTTCGGGCACCTCTTTGCCTACAATGGCATTCTTAAATCCTGCGGCTTCAAATGCTTTGTTCCAGTCATTGATGCCTGAATGAGATAAGGCACCCACTCTTTTGGCGTGGCAGGGTCGATATAGTAAACAATTTGCTGCTCGGGTTCGACGAGTTTGCCGCTCGCATAAGCCTTTTTATCCTTCGGAACCAAGCGATAACGCGAAACGATGGCATCGTGCTTGCTGGTTTCTCTGTCGCTGAATGTCACCAAACGCTTGTTGAAATAGCCCACACGTTCGTCGGCTAAACGCGGCTGCATGGGTGTTTCTGGCAGCTCAACAATGCTGGTGTTGAGGCTCAACGTAAGGAAACCTTTCTGCGAAGCCAACGTCCTTTCGGGATTACTCGAATAGGTTCGCAGGGTCGACACCTCGATATTGATGGGGAAAGTCTTGATGGTGTCGATAAAAGTGCGGTCGTCTTGCAAGCCACCCACCTTGAGTTGAGTGCGCGCTTGCTGCGAAAAAGCCGAAATGGTGTTGTCACTTTTGAAGAGCTTTGTCACGTTAACGAGCATCGTTTTCGTTTGCTTGTCGGTGCCAATGATATCAAATTTAAACACAATGGGTCGATAGTCGACTTCTTGATCAATGCCGATATATTGTCTTTTGCATCGGCTTTCTGGGTATGTGCCCACGAACGCACCAACAAAGTCTTATCATCATAGCGCTCAAAATAAAGCGTATTGCTGTTTACTTCCTCACCACTTAGCTGAGGAAAACCTTCAGGAACCGACACAAAACGCGTCACAGCAAGGAACAAACGCGATAATGCTGCCTCAGGAATTTCAAAATACCAGTCCTTTTCTATGTGGCGAACGTTGAATAATCCCTGCTGAAAAGAGCCGCCTTTCTTCAGAAGTTTCTCATATTCGTCTTCTTTTTTCTCGGCCTTTTTGGCATCTTTTGCGTCGGTTTTCAACTTCGTTGAATCAGCATTCTGTTTCACTTCTGTCGAATCTTTCACGTGCTTCACCGGAAAAAACGGTGTTGCGAATGTCACGGTTGCCGGCAAAACCAGCAACGATAGTGTGGCAATGATTTGCTTCATAGGTTATGAATATATTTAAAATTATAAGTACATTTCAAACGAAAGATTTACGCATTCTTCCCCGTTAATATCTTCTTGATTTCATTGAGCTTATTCAAAGCCTCGACAGGGGTGAGGTTATTCACATCAAGCTCTAATATTTCATCACGTATTTGCGTCAAGATTGGATCGTCTAATTGAAAGAAACTCAGCTCCATTCCTTCGCGATGTGCTGCTATTTTGGCCGTGTTTGGCTTGGCAGCAGCACCCACTTCGGCATTATCTTGCTCCAATTCTTTCAACACAGTGTTGGCACGTTTCACAATAGAACGGGGCATTCCGGCAATCTCTGCCACATGAATTCCAAAGCTATGTTCACTGCCTCCACGTTGCAGTTTGCGCAAGAATATCACCTTTCCATCCACATTTTCACGCTCACATTATAGTTTTTAATGCGCGAAAAATGCTTCTCCATCTCATTCAGTTCATGATAATGCGTGGCAAAAAGCGTGCGGGCGCGTGCCTTTGGCTGCTCATGAAGATACTCAACAATGGCCCATGCGATGCTAATCCCATCGTAAGTGCTCGTGCCTCTGCCCAATTCATCGAAGAGAACCAAACTCCTTGGCGACACATTATTCAATATATTGGCCGCCTCAGTCATCTCAACCATGAACGTAGATTCGCCTAATGACAGGTTATCACTGGCGCCAACGCGCGTAAATATCTTGTCAACAAGACCTATTTCTGCATGCTCTGCCGGCACAAAACAGCCCACTTGCGCCATCAAAACAATGAGTGCTGTTTGCCTGAGCAACGCCGATTTACCGGCCATATTGGGCCCCGTTATCATCATGATTTGTTGCTTATCGCTGTCCAATGTCACATCGTTGGGCACATAAACCTCACCCAATGGCAACTGCGTTTCTATCACAGGATGGCGTCCTTGCACAATCTTTAATACATTATCGTCATGGATAATGGGGCGAATATAATGGTTTTCGCGCGCTATTTTGGCAAAACCCAACAGCACATCTAATTGCGCTAAGAGGTTAGCATCGGCCTGAATACGCGGTATATCATCTTGAACGGCCAGGATAAGTTCGTTAAAGAGCTTGGCTTCCAACGCTAAAATCTTCTCTTCTGCCCCCAGAATTTTCTCTTCATATTCCTTCAATTCGGGGGTGATATAGCGTTCGGCTTGCGCCAAAGTCTGCTTTCTAATCCACGTTTCGGGCACATTTTTCTTGAATGTGTTGCGCACTTCCAAATAGTAACCAAACACATTATTGAAACCAATCTTCAGGCTATTGATGCCCGTTTGCTCGGCTTCTTTCGCCTGCAATTTCAACAAATAGTCTTTGCTATTGCGACTGATGGCACGCAAATCATCCAACTCTGCGTTAAAACCATCGGCTATAACATCGCCCTTATTCACCAACTGTGGCGGATCATTCTGTATTTCTTTCTCAATTCTATCACGCACATGCTCACACAGATGCAACTGTTTTCCCATGCGCTGAATCAGCGCATTGTCGGCCGAAAGACACGCTTCTTGAATGGGTTTCAACGCCGATAGCGCCCATTTCAATTGCACCATTTCGCGCGGAGTGACCCTTCCTACAGCTATTTTTGATGCAATTCGCTCCAAGTCTCCCATGCGATGGAGCTGTTCATCAACGGTAGATTGAAAATTAAGATCCTTGAAAAAATAATCCACCATATCCAATCTTTCGTCGATAGGCACCACCTCTTTCAACGGAAACACCAACCAACGACGCAACATGCGCCCCCCCATTGGTGTCACAGTGCGGTCGATAACCGAGAGCAATGAGCGCCCTTCTTCCTGCATCGGCGCCAATAATTCCAACGAACGAATGGTGAATCGGTCCATCCGCACATATTTATCGGCCTCTAAACGCGCCAGCGATGTGATGTGATTAATGTGCGTATGTTCCGTCATTTCCAAGTATTGCAGAATGGAACCACTGGCAATAATGCCCTCTTTTAAGTGCTCAACGCCAAAGCCTTTCAGCGACTTTGTGCCGAAATGTTTCAAGAGTTTCTGTCGCGAATTCTGCTCCGTGAACACCCAATCCTCCATCTCAAACACACAGAGTTTGGTACCAAAATAACGCTGAAAGTCGGCTCTTCGCTCACGGTTATAGAGCACTTCCTTCGGCGAAAAATTAGCCAACAGCTTCTCAACATAGTCATACGACCCCTCACCCGTGAGGAATTCGCCCGTCGAAATATCCAAGAAACTCACGCCACAAGCTGCCTTTCCAAACTGAACCGCTGCCAAAAAGTTGTTTTCTTTATTGTTCAGAATGTTGTCGCTGATGGCAATTCCCGGTGTCACCAATTCGGTAATGCCGCGCTTCACCATCTTGTCGGTTTGCGAAAGTCCTTTCTTTCCTTTAATTTCCTCGCGCTTTTTCTTTGGGTCTTCCAACTGATCGCAGATGGCAACCCGCTTACCTGCCCGAATCAATTTCGGCAGATAGGTGTCTAAAGCATGATGGGGAAAGCCCGCCATCTCGATAGAATTTTCGGCACTGTTGTTGCGTTTGGTGAGCGTGATGCCCAAAATGCCCGCAGCAACCACGGCATCTTCGCCGTATGTCTCATAGAAATCGCCACAACGAAACAACATGAGGGCATCGGGATGTTTTGCCTTCATTGAGAAAAATTGCTTCATCATGGGCGTAAGCCTTTATCTTGTATTGCCATATTGATGTGCTATTGTTTTAAAAAGTGTGCGATATTGCTCTGAAAAATGCACCATATTGCTGTGCAAAGTAGGCCATATTGTTGACTAAAATGGCCCACTTTTCTATACGAGTACTAACTCCTTGTGGGACAAACTCTTTCAAGAAGCCACAAACATAATCAGCACCTGGGCGATGATGACCCGCAAAAACATGCCCAAAGGATAAACCGAAGCATAGCTAATGCTTGGTGAATCGCCTTGAATCGTGTCGTTGGCATAGCCCAAAGCCATGGGGTTGGCCATGCTTCCACAAAGAATACCACAGAGTGTTCCGAAGTCAAACTTGCGCAGACGCAAAGCTATCAAACCCACAACGAGCAGTGGAACGACTGTAACCAAGAAGCCTACACCCACCCATATCAAACCTTGTGGTTGCACAACCGTGCTGAAAAAATGCTTACCGGCATCCAAACCCAAGCACGCTAAATACAGACTTAGTCCCAATTTGCGCAGCATGAGCGAAGCCGAAACCGTGGTATAGGAATTGAGTTTGAGCTTAGGTCCGAGTGCACCTACGATAATTCCCATAATAATAGGCCCACCGGCAATGCCCAATCGCACAGAACTTTCCATGCCGGGTAATTGAATTGGAATGATTCCTATAGCCAAACCCACGATAATTCCGATAAAGATGCTGCCGATATTGGGTTCATTCAACACGCGAATAGAGTTGCCAAAATAAGTCTCTACGTGGTTAATATCCTCATGTTGTCCCACCACAGTGATGCGATCTCCATACTGAAGTCTGAGGTCACGCGTTGCTAAAAGTTTCAAATCTCCGCGGATAACGCGCGACACATTCACATTATAAGAGTTGCGAAGATGCAGATCTCCGAGACGCTTTCCATTGAGTTCACCCCGCGTAAGCACTAAAATTCGGCTCTCTAACTGTGTGTCAATGTGGTTCCAATCAATAGCATCTTTATTCCAATCTTTATTCACCCGCCTGCCGAAAAGCATTTCCATTGCAGGTTCATCCTCACGATTGGTCACCACTAAAAGGCTGTCATTGGGCTCTAAAACGGTGTCGCCTGTGGGCAAAATCACCTGACTATTGCGCCAAATGCGAGAGATAATGAACTTTAAATGCGTCATGTGTGAGATATCAGCAATACGCTTATGCCCCACAGCGGGGTTCACTACTTCAAACTGTGCAATATAAGTGTGGTCGTGATTGTCGTTGCTTTGGGGTGTTAAATGCTCGGGCTTTACACAGCATTTGCGCAAAATAACCATCGCAATAATCACACCCAATACACCCAAAGGATAGGTAACTGCGGTGGCAAGTGCCACGGTTCCACTGGGCAATCCCACATGTTCTAAGGCCTGAGTTGCAGCACCTAAGGCAGGAGTATTGGTGGTTGCACCACACAAAATGCCCACCATATTGGGCAAGTTAATGCCGGTTAACGGAATAAGCAACAAGGAAAAGAGCGTTCCTGCAATAATAATAATGAGGCTCCAAACGTTTTGTTGCATCCCTTCATGCCGTAAAGATCCAAAGAAGTTAGGACCAACATGCAACCCTAAACAATAGACAAACATCGACAATCCAAAGGTTTCCACATAATCAAGCACCACCGAATCGACGCTAAACCCCATGTGACCCGCCAGAATTCCAACAAAGAATACGAAGGAAATGCCCAACGAAACGCCCATGATTTTGATTTTTCCAAAAGCCAAACCACCGGCAATGATGAGCGAAACAACCACAATGGTTTGAATGGAAGAGTGTATATTGAAAAGGTTATTTAACCAGTCCATAACGCTAAAGTATGCTTAAATATTGTTCAAGAGGAATACCTCGCTTCTTATCTTCATTGTTTTTATTGGCTTCTATGAGCCGATAAACGCCCGACATAGCCTTAGCTGTGGCCAACTTCAGGGGCATATCATTGAGTAAATGACTGATGAGAATGGCCGAAAAGATGTCGCCTGTGCCCGGAAAATGCACGGGCACTTCTTCGTAACTCAACATAAAATGCTCGTCATGTGCAGCATCATAGCCCACGACAGCAGGCGTTTCATTCACTTTTATACTTGTAATAACAGCCGATTTTGACCCCATCTCGCGCAATTTATCCACCAGTTCATAGGCTGTTTTCAAGTCAACTCCACCTGCATCATACGGGTGATTGGTGAGATAACACGCCTCGGTATAGTTGGGATAGCATAGATGTGCCACTGCAATGAGCTTGCGCATGTGGTCGATAGTGGCAGGACTGATGCCATTATAGAGCTTTCCTTCATCGCCCATAATAGGGTCAACATAAATCGTTGTGCCCTGCATGGCCTGTAATTGGCAATAGTTTGAGATGAGTAAAGCTTGCTCTTCGCTCACAATAAAGCCGGTAGCAATGGCATCAAAATGAAAGCCTAAAGCCTTCCAAACGGGGAAAACTCCTTTGATATATGCCGTGGTATCCAAGATATTGAATTGCCCATAGTCGAGCGTATTGGATACTAATGCTGTGGGAAGATTATAAGTTGGATGACCAAAATACGACAGAATGGGAAGCATTGCCGCAGTAGCTACCTTGCCATAACCTGCCATGTCGTTAATCAAAAGAATTTGCTTCTTACTCATTACCTTGCTCTTTGAATAGGCAAAGGTACTAAAAAGTTAAGATAACCAACGGACAATGTACAATTTATTATGTATCTTTAGGGGTTTAATGCCAAAATATCATTTCATAATTTGCGAAAACAAAAAATGTAATATTAGTTTTCTTATTACGCTTTTTTTTATACCTTTGCAAACATACCTATCGTAAGATGCAAATGTTTTTACGCGAATGATGCTGCATTTGTAAAGCAATTAATGAACGGAATGGCAGACAGTAACGATGAATAAAATATGTTGTATCGGGCATATTACCCGAGATCGAATCATCACTCCACAACAAACCATCGACATGGCAGGTGGAACTTCTTTCTATATGGCGCATGGTATGCACCATCTTTCGCCCGACTTTCCCTTTCAATTGGTTACAAAAATAGGGCAAGAATCGCAGGAAGAAGTCGACCGTTTGCGCCAAATGAATATCAATGTGCTCAGCTATTCAAGTCGGCATAGTGTATTTTTTGAGAACCATTATGGCCTTGATTCCAACCAACGTACACAGCGTGTATTGGCCAAAGCCGACCCTTTTACGATAGAAGAGATGAAACCTTTGCAAGCCGAAGTGTTCCATTTAGGTTCGCTTTTAGCAGATGATTTCTCACCGGAAATCGTGAAATATCTCTCGCAGAAAGGACGCATTTCGATTGATGTACAAGGCTATTTGCGCGAAGTGCGTGGCGAAAAGGTGTATGCTGTGGACTGGAAAGACATGGATGCCGTGCTTCCTTATGTTGATATGATTAAGCTTAACGAGCACGAAATGCGTGCCATTATGCAACTAAACAATCCGAAAACCGTAGCCGAGAAGTTGGCTTCTTATGGCATTCGCGAAGTCATCATCACCTTAGGCAGCTATGGTAGCCTCATTTATGCCGACAAAATATACTACGAAATCCCAGCCTATACGCCACAAAAGATTGTCGATGCCACGGGATGTGGCGACACTTATTCCACCGGTTACCTCTATATGCGTAGCCAAGGTGCTACCTTTCAAGAGACAGGTCGGTTTGCTTCGGCCATGTGTACCTTGAAATTAGAACATAATGGACTTTGAAGGGAGCTTAAATGATATTGAAACACTTATAAAAAACACGGACAGATTATCACAACCTGCCCGCATTCGATTCTAAAAAATAATCTTTTAACAGAAAAAACTTACCAGAATTGATTTATTTTTGTACTAATTTCTCCGTAAATTGCTTAGGCAAAGTGGGCGTAGCACCATTTTGTGTGCACACATAAGCGCTCACTTCGACAGCAAACTGATGGGCCTTTTCAATGGTTTCACCTGAAAGAATGGCGGCAGTAAAGGCTGCTGTAAAGCTATCTCCCGCACCAACTGTGTCAACAACATCAACCGTTGGTGTCTCAACGAATGATTTAGCAGCCGGCGCAAACACGTAACTTCCATTCACACCACAGGTTAAAATCAACATTTTCAGGTTGTATTTGCCCAAGATAAGCCAACACTTATCCTCTATATCCAAGCCCGGATACCCAAAAAGACGACCGATAGTAATGAGCTCTTCATCGTTAATCTTCAGAACATCACATGCTTGTAACGACTCTTTGATAATTTCTTTGGTGTAAAAAGTCTGCCGAAGATTGATATCAAAAATCTTCAAACACTCTTTACTTGTCGTCGAAAGAAACTGCTGAATGGTGGCTCTCGACACGTCATTGCGCTGTGCCAATGTGCCGAAACACACTGCACAAGCCCGTTTTGCAGCTGCTTCTATCTCGGGTGTAAAGGGAATATTATCCCAAGCCACATTCTCCTTAATATTGTAAGTGGGCACACCTTCGTCATCAAGTTCCACCTGTACGGTGCCCGTTGGATAGGGAACAATGGGCATTTCATATTTCAATTCTGCGGCATCGAGTTCTTTTCGCGTCTGATCGCCCAACACATCATTACCCAATGCACTGATGGCCATCGCGTCAAAACCAAATTGATGGGTGTGAAAAGCAAAGTTAGAAGGTGCTCCTCCCAGCTTAGCTCCTTCGGGAAGTATATCCCAAAGCGCCTCACCAATGCCTACAATCAATCTCTTTTCCATAGACTTTGTACTTTTTTAAAGTTTGTATTTGTTTTTATTCTACTTTCTTTTTCTATTTAAAATACGTCTATTCATGCAGCAAATCCACTCAAAAAGAGGCAACAATCCCTACTTTGTTACATGCGTTTCAATAGGTTTCAGAAGAACAGCAACTCACATTTTTCCACCCTATTTTTTTTTCTCTGCGGAGTGAAAAATGCAGCATCGCCGCTTCATACATTTTGTTTTGCTTTTCAAGAATGTGCTGAATGACTTGCACAAAGATAATAGAAAAAATCTAAGAATGTACTCATTAGGACCCAACATTTTTAAGATTTCACAAAATTTTATGGATGAGAGCTCCTAAATCTACCAGTCAATGTGCGTATGAAGCGTTTACTCGAATGTATAAAATGCCATTATTCTCAAACACAAGCAAGGCGGAAAAATAGGATATAGATGGCGTATTTTCTTCCATAGAAAAGCATAAATGAAAAAAATATTGTAAAAAAAATTGATTAAAAAGTAAGTCACTCAAAAACAATGAAATAGCCATTAAAATCTCAAACATAACCCTTTATACCCGCTTTTCATTTGCTTCCGGGATTGATTTCTATGAGATGGTGTGACAAAGTGGGCCACTTTACGAACAAAACACAGCGACTTTATGCCTTATTTTACAAGTAAAATAAACGATTATCGCGCCTAAAATATCGCTTTTTTTACACTTTTTATGCGAAAAATATGCCTTCGAAAATGTAACGATTTGATAATGAAAGCATTAGTAAAACGCATCATACGTAGCGTATTTCCGTTCACTTGCTTTTTCTTTTCAAATACAAGAATCTGGCGAAGACATTTGTAAAATAAAACGATGTGCTATAAAATGTTGTTTTCAACGCCACTTCTTTTTATTTTTCTCTATATTTTAAAAAAGAAAAAAGATAAGAATAAGAAGAATGATTGTGGATATGTGGATAAAAAGAGGGTACTTATTTTATGCTTTGCGTATCCACCTTTCCAAGGTTTTTATCCACTCTCTTTTTGATATCTTCAACTTGATTTTAAATGAGATAGTAGTTTTTTCCACAAATTTTTGAAAGATGGGAAAGGCGAATGTGTGCATAAAAATGAAGCAAACAGCAGTGTGGATTTTGAAAGTATAAACGGAGTATTGAGGTGTGGAAATCCACTTTTTGTGTGAACGGATAGGCAGGTTGTGGATTGTGTGTTGCTTTTAGCACATGTTATCATGGCCTTTTCCACAGGTTTATCCACACATATTGTGCATAAATATTGGTGGGTTAAGAAAAAAGAATTACTTTTGTGAGGAACCAATCAATAGAAAATCGTATGTCATTTACCAAACATTGCAATGAAATTTTTAATCGTGTGATTCATGATTATCATGTAAACGACGATATTGATGCACCGATTCAGAACCCGTTTGAGGAAGGAAGCATCGAAAACCGATTGTATTTGAAATGCTGGATTGACACGGTGCAGTGGCATTTTGAAGACATTATCCGTGATCCTCACATTGACCCTGTTGCAGCATTGGCATTGAAACGCAGGATAGATAAAAGCAATCAGGAGCGCACTGACTTGGTGGAACAGATTGATTCTTACTTTAGAACGCGCTATAAAGCGGTGCATGTGCTGGACAATGCCCGATTGAACACCGAAAGTCCTGCGTGGGCTATTGACCGATTAAGCATTTTAGCGTTGAAAATTTATCACATGAAAGAGGAGACTTTACGAAAGGATGCTACCCCGGAACATGTTGCAAAATGCGAAGCTAAATTGCAAATTCTGCTCGAACAGCAAAAAGATTTGAGTTTGGCGATTGATCAGTTGTTGGCAGATATTGCTGCAGGAAAAATCTATATGAAGGTGTATCGGCAGATGAAAATGTATAATGATGTCGACACCAACCCTGTGCTTTATAAGAAATAGTGTTGTAACAGCATTGTAAGCCATCAACCATCATGTTTTAATTTTTTCTTTCCATGGAACATCTTTTAATCATACGGTTCTCGGCAATGGGCGATGTTGCAATGACAGTGCCTATTATTTCGGCCTTGGCAAGGCAGTATCCCAAGCTGCATATCACGGTGTTGAGTAGGCCTTTTGCAGGTGCTTTCTTCAAAGGTTTAGCGCCTAACGTGAGTTTTATGGGTGCCGATTTGAAGCATGAGTATAAGGGTTTGTTGGGATTGCGCAAGCTTTCGAAACGTCTTCAAGCCAAACAATTCTCGGGAGTGGCTGATTTTCATGATGTGCTTCGGTCTAAATTGTTGCGCTATCGCTTTTGGTTAAGTGGGGTTCCTGTTGCTTCTATCAACAAACATCGGCATGAACGGCAGCAGCTTACCGCGCGTGAACAGAAGGTTTTAAAGCCACTTCCTACGTCGTTTGATAACTATGCTGATGTATTAAAGCAGTTGGGTTATCCTATAAAATATGATTTTATGTCGCTGTTTCCGTCTGAAGGTGGCGACTTTTCGGTGCTGCTTTCGCGCATCGAAGCAAAGGAAGAGGGCGAGCAGTGGATTGGTATTGCTCCTTTTGCGGCACACAAAGGAAAGATGTATCCCTGGGAAAAGATGCAGCATGTGATAGAGAAATTGATAGCAGATGATGTACATGTGCGGATATTCTTGTTTGGTGGGGGTGAAGATGAGTTGCGAAAATTAGATGAATTTGCAGCGCGTGTTCCTGAAGTTACGAATGCTTCGCGCTTGTTAAACGAGTTGAAGGAAGAGCTTATCCTGATGAGTCATTTAGATGTTATGGTGAGTATGGATAGCGGTAACATGCACTTTGCTTCGTTAGTGGGCACGCCTGTGGTGAGCATTTGGGGTGCAACCCATCCTTATGCAGGCTTTATGGGGTGGCATCAGCGCATGGAAAATGCGGTTCAAATGGATTTATCGTGCCGTCCTTGCAGCATTTTTGGAAACAAACCATGCTTTCGTGGCGATTACGCGTGTATGAATTTGTTGGATGAAGCGACAATCATTGCACGTGTAAAGGCAGTGATAGAAGAAAGAAAGGTGCATGAAAAAAGCCGTTAACCATCGCAGAACGACGCTTAACGACTGTTAGAATGTTGTCCCAGGCGGACTCGAACCACCGCTGACAGAACCAAAAACTGTAGTGCTACCATTACACCATAGGACAAGCAATGAAAAGCTTTGCAAAGGTAACGCTTTTTTATGCGCTTACCAAATATTTGTAAATGTTTCTATAAACGTGATTTTCTCTCTTAGCGTGGCGTGTAAACTGCACGAATAGTGATGCTGGCTTTCTTTTCTTTGTCGGTGGTATTGAAGGTTCCTCCCCAGCTATAATCTTCACTACTGTCAAGACCTACGATTTGAAAAACGCCCATAGACGACGATTGTAACGCGCCAACTTTGGCATTACATCCCTCTGCTATGGTCTCAGCTCGCTTGTAAGCGTCGAGACTTGCGTTGTGGAGTAATTCCATTTTGAGGTCGTTTAAACGGGTATAGTAGTAGAGCGGATCGTTGCTACTGAAGTTAATTCCGCGGCTATAAAGTGCAGAAATCTTTTGATAAACGCGCTCTACGGTGTTTAAATCGTGCGAACTAACGGTAATATTCTGCGTAACGCGGTAGCCATTATCAACTTCTATATAGCGTTCTGACTGCGAATCATAGAAACTTTTGGTCAGTTTTTCGATGCTAACGCTATTGGTTGTGATGGCCGAATCGGGGATGTTATTGGCGCTGAGATATTGTTTGATGGCGCGACTTGAGTGATTAAACTCTTGATAAGCTTCGCCTCGGCTACTCGCTTCGCCGTTAACTGTGATGTTCCAAACGATAAGATCGCTCGTAATTTGCTTTTCGGCCATGCCCGTAACCTGTATTTTATTTGTGCCTTTTCTGAAGTATTGGAGACCATTGCTCAGTTGATGACAGCACATAATAGCGGCAATACCTGCTACAATTACAATACAAACTTTGATGATTTCTTTTTGATCGATTTTCATTTTTGATATGAATGAGGGGTTATACGATGGATTATATGGAGCAAAACTAAAGAAAATTAAAGAATAATAGGATAAGATGGTTTGTATTTTTTATATTATTTAGTGCTCGTTTCACTTTATTATGGGAGATGAAGCGCTATGAAATGGGTAATGAATGATACGAAAAATGCCTTGAAAGCATTTCACTTTCAAGGCAAATCTCTAAATGAACGTTGTCCCAGGCGGACTCGAACCACCGCTGACAGAACCAAAAACTGTAGTGCTACCATTACACCATAGGACAAAACGATGAGTGAATTCAAGACGAATTCGGCTGCGAAGGTAATAGTTTTTTTAGCTACTACCAAATTTTTTTGCGATTACTTAACGCTTAACAGATAATAATTTTTCTTGCCACGCTGCACCAATAAGTACTTACCATCGATGAGATCATCGGCAGAAATAATGCGGTCGAAGGCCTCAAGTTTCTCTTTATTCAAGCTCACGCCACCGCCTTTAACGAGCTTTCTCATTTCACTTTTGCTGGGAAAGATGTCCATTCCGTCTTGATTGAGGAGGTCAATGGCCGGCAATCCCAACTGGTTGCGGTCGATTTCATAATGGGGCACGTCTTTAAAGACATCGTTAAGGGTGGCTTCATCGAGCTGTTCGAGGCTCTCTTTTGTTGCTTTTCCGAAGAGAATGTTGCTGGCAGTAATGGCCATTTCAAGGTCTTCTTTGGAATGAACCAGGGTGGTTACTTCCTCAGCTAAGCGCTTTTGCAGCACTCTTCTGCCGGGATCTTGTGCGTGTTCTGCTACCAAAGCATCGATTGTTGCTTTGTCAAGATCGGTAAATATCTTGATATAACGTTCGGCATCGCTATCACTAACGTTGAGCCAGAATTGGTAAAAGGCGTAGGGAGTGGTGCGGTTTCTGTCCAACCAAATATTGCCTTGCTCGGTTTTTCCAAACTTTTTGCCATCTGCTTTGGTAATTAATGGACAGGTAAGGCAATAGGCTTCGGCATCATTTCCTAAGGTTCTGCGGATTAATTCAGTACCCGTTGTCATGTTACCCCACTGGTCATTACCCCCTAATTGCAGCCTAACTCCGTAGTGTTGGTATTGATAAAGGAAGTCATATCCTTGTAAAAGTTGGTAGGTAAATTCAGTGAATGACAAGCCATCTCGTGCCTCTCCATTGAGTCGTTTCTGCACAGATTCTTTCGCCATCATGTAGTTAACGGTGATGTGTTTGCCCACTTCTCGGGCGAAATCGAGGAAAGAAAAGTCCTTCATCCAGTCGTAATTATTGACCATTTCAGCCTTATTTGGCTCTTCACTATCAAAGGAAAGGAACTTCGATACCTGCTTCTTTATGGCCTCTTGGTTATGATAAAGCGTGGCAGAATCGAGCAAATTGCGCTCCTGATTCTTGCCGGATGGGTCGCCAATCATGCCCGTAGCGCCACCAATAAGCAAATAGGGTTTGTGACCACAACGCTGCAAATGGCGCAACATCATGATGCCACAAAGGTGGCCAATGTGTAGTGAATCGGCAGTAGGATCGGTGCCTAAATAAGCTGAAACCCTATTCTTTTGTAGGTATTCTTCTGTGCCTGGCATGATTTGTGCAAGCATTCCACGCCATTTTAACTCTTCAACAAAATTCTTTATCATAGTGCTTTATTTCTTTATGGTGTGGCAAATCGCCGATAGTCGATGCCACATGGGTTATGTTTCTGTTGTCTATTTGCAGTGAAAATGGATTAAGGAACGGGGTCATAGCCGCTTCCTCCCCAAGGATTACATCTGAGAATGCGCCATATAGCCAATGCCAATCCCTTGAAAGGACCATGTTTAAGCAGTGCTTGTCGGGCGTATTCAGAACACGAAGGCGTAAATCTACACGATGGAGGTGTGAGGGGTGAGATGCAATATTGATAGAAAAGGATGGGTAGAAGCAATATCTTTACCAATATTTGCGTGATGAAGTGGGCTATGATTCGGATTACTTTCATAGCTTTTCACTTATTCGTTGTAACAAATTTTTCACTTTTTCGGCCACCTCTTTCGTGGGATATAGTGCAGCATCAAGCCATACAAAGGCCATAAGGATGCTTTTATTATCGGGTACTTGCGCCGTAAGTAGGTGACGATTGCAGCGATAAGCTTCTCTCATTTGCCGTTTCACTCGGTTGCGTTTCACGGCCCTTTTGAAGCATTTTTTCGGCACACTCATCAGCACTTGCGCCTTTGGAATTTCATCATCACCCCCTTCTTGCGTCTCAAAACGATAGATCACACGGATGGGATAGGCCGACATCGCATGGCTTTCTCTGCCATTAAAGAGCCTATCCATGAGCTTTTTACTGCAAATGCGCTCTTGTTTTGGGAAACTGTTCGAGGGCTTTTCGACCATCGTCAATTCCTTTTCAGGAAGTTTTAGGGTTGATTTTCGAGATAATTTTTCAGTGCAGCAGTCATCGAAGGATGCTCTTTCGAGGGTGCAACCAAATCAATTCTCAAGCCTTGTGCTTCCACTTCTTTGGCTGTTGCAGGCCCAAATGCAGCAATTTTAATATCACCTTGCTTGAAATCGGGGAAGTTTTGTTTGAGTGCTTTTACGCCTGTTGGGCTGAAAAACACCACCATATCATAATCGAATTTCTTTTTTTCGGTTTCCGAAAAGTCGTTGCTTACAGTGCTATACATCACACATTCATCGTGTTTCAGCTTCTTTGCATCGAGCAAATTCTTAATATCATCGTTGTGAACACTGCTTTGTGGCACCAAATAGCGTTCTTGTTTATGCTTTTGCATCAAAGGAATCAAGCCCTCAATCTTTCCACTTGTGCCGAAGAAGACTTTGCGTTTGCGATATTGAACATATTTTTGAATGTATAAAGCAATCGTCTCTATCAGGCAAAAATATTTCATGTCCTCAGGAATTGTGATGCGCATTTCCTTCGCAAGTTTGAAGTAATTGTCGATAGCATGGCGCGAAGTGAAGACAACAGCCGTATAATTTAAGAGATTAATCTTTTGCTGTTTGAATTCTTTTGTAGTGATACCTTCAACCTTAAAGAATGGGCGAAACACCATTTCTATATTATGTTCTTTTGCGATGTCATAATAAGGTGATTTATCGCTTGCAGGCTTTGGCTGAGAAACCAGTATCTTTTTAATCATCGATGTCTTAAAAATTTATTTTCAAAAAACTACTTATCATCACCAAAAATCCCCATAATCCTATGAGAGGCATGGTTTCAAGGGCACAAAAGTACAAAATATTTTGCAGAAAATTACCATTCTGTTTGAAAAAGATGAGGTAGGTCTTGTAGAATGATAGCAATTTGCCTAATGCAATTATGGATAGCGTATAGGACATGGCATATTCTAATTGGAAATCAAAATAAGTGACCAATAGAATGGCAGGATAAATGAGAAGTCCTTCAACCGATGTGAGAACGAGATAGGATTTCAGCCATTGTTGATTTTTTTTCTTATCAAAAAAGGTTGCATTTACCAAGCTATAAAGTGGTATTTTCAGGATGAAATAGGCGAAGATGACTGCTGCAAAACCGCCAATTACTTGATATTGTTCAACGATAAACGTGTCGCTTACGGTTGCTTTTATATAGAGGAAATAGAGCAAAGCCAGTTGCAGACTCGTTTGAAGCATCAGGAAAAACTGCAAACGCAATTCGCTTGCCGTCTCGGATATTTCGGTTGTTCCGGCACGTTGAATATGAAAAAAATTCTTTGTTTGCCGTGTAATAAAGTCTTTTGAGCGGGTGAATGCAATGGCTCCAAGCATAAAACAACCGATTAAAATGCTTGTCACGACATTGTCACCCGCCAGCGTATAGGGTATGGGATCGCCCGCAAAGCCAATTCTTCCACCCGGTTGTTCGGGGTGAAAGAGGGGCGATTGCGAGAAAAACGACTCCTTATAGTATTTCGGGAGTGTCACATCGCGCCAGCTTTTCCCGGGCGATTGTCCGGGCAGGTGCAGGGTATCGGGGCGGTTGCTCCAGGTGATTTCCGAAGGTTTAATCTGTGCCTGAATGGCAGAATCTTGCTGTTCGGGCGTGGCATCCTTCGGCAATTTGCTCAAAACCTGTGCAGGTGTCAACGGTTGTTGTGCCTTGATCACTTGCTGAAGGGCGTCAATGCCGGCTTCGTTTCGTGCAATGGAGTCCTCTATTTGCCTCATTTTGTGGTACGACAGGGTGGATAGTCGTTCCCATCCACCCTGCTCTTGTGTTGAATTATAGTTTAAATACTTTCTTAATTTGGTCTACAAGGTCGAGCTTTTCCCAAGTAAACAATTCCACATCGAGCGTCTTTGTTTCGTGATAACGACTGGTGAAAGTTTTCTTTACCACTTTGTTTTCGCGTCCCATGTGGCCGTATGCTGCCGTCTCTACATACATCGGTTGGCGCAATTTCAGGTTGCGTTCGATGGCTTTTGGGGTGAGATTGAACATCGATTTAATCTTGTTGGCAATCTCACCATCCGTCATATTGACGTGACTTCTGCCGTAGGTGTTGACATAAACACTCACAGGTTGCGCCTCGCCAATGGCATAAGCCAGTTGCAAAAGCATCTCATCGGCCACACCAGCTGCTACCATATTCTTGGCAATGTGGCGTGCAGCGTAGGCCGCAGAGCGGTCGACTTTCGATGGATCTTTACCCGAAAAGGCACCACCACCATGTGCACCTTTGCCGCCATAGGTATCAACAATAATCTTTCTTCCTGTCAAACCCGTGTCGCCATGAGGCCCACCAATGACAAATTTTCCTGTCGGATTCACGTGATAGACGATGTCATCGTTGAAGAGTCGCAGCACCTTTTCGCTGAGTTTAGCCTTTGTTCGTGGAATGAGCGTGTTGATGACATCGGCTTTTATCTGTGCCAACATCGCTTCATCATCCTTTGAAAATTCATCATGTTGGGTGCTAATCACGATGTCGGTGATGCGAACGGGTTCGTTGTTGTCGTTGTATTCAATCGTCACCTGACTCTTACTGTCGGGGCGCAGATAGGTCATTTGTCGGCCTTCTTTGCGAATTTCAGCCAAGGTGCTCATCAAAACATGTGCCAATTCTAATGAAACAGGCATATAGTTGTCTGTCTCATTGGACGCATATCCGAACATCATTCCTTGGTCGCCGGCACCTTGTTGCTCGTCTTCTTCACGGCTAACACCACGGTTGATGTCGTCGCTTTGCTCGTGAATGGCGGTGAGAATGCCACACGAATTGCCATCAAACTGATATTCGGCCTTTGTATATCCAATCTTTTTGATGGTTTCTCGGGCTATTGTTTGCAGGTCGATGTACTCTTGTGAGCGCACTTCTCCCATGATAATCACTTGCCCGGTGGTGCAGAAAGTCTCTACCGCGCAATGGGCGTTTGCATCATAAGCCAGGAACTGGTCTAAGATAGCGTCTGAGATTTGGTCAGAAACTTTGTCGGGATGTCCTTCGGAAACCGACTCGGATGAAAATAAATAACTCATTTTTCCATTACTTTTTAAACGTGGAAAAACGCTTGTTAACCGTAAAATCTAAAGGGGGATTTTGCAGTTTTAGCATTTTTTTATGTGGTTGCAAGCAGCCAAATTTTTCCACAATAGTTATACAATCTTATTATTATCGCTGCAAAGTTACGAACAAATTCCTACATGCCCAAATATTTAACTTTTGTTTCTTGGGCGACAGAACGATGAAACTTGGGGCGCAGTGGCCATTTTTTAGTGGGTGGTTGAGCAGTTAGTTGCATTTTTATTTTGTAAAGATTGTGTACCAAAAAGAGGGCTATCGAAAAAGATTGAAATAGAAAAGGGCATGCTAAAAAACAGTTGTTTTTTGGTGTTTTGTGTGGGTTTGTTTCGTTATTCCTATTGCATGATGGTGTAAAAGCTATTGTTTTCGAGCAAAAAAGCTATTGTTTTTTGCGGCAAAAAGAATGGATTTTGAGGCTTTTTTGCACTAAAAATGTAGGCATATAAACTCATTTTGGCCTATTTTTGAGCAAGAAACTTCTGATAAAAGCAGGCTCGATGCTTAACAACTTGATTATAAGAGGTTTATTAAAAGGTTCTGTTTTTGGCGTAAATGCAATGAAAGGTTTTAAAGTTTTAAATGGAGAAGTTATGAAGATGCGTTTGTAAAAGAATATCATAACGATAAAAATGAGATGCGAAAAAAGGCAAAATAAAAAGCGAAAGAAAGCTTGTTGTTTTTAAAATAAATGGTATCTTTGTTGCAAATCAACCTAAGCAAAGTGATGAATTACACGAGGTTAACAGCAGCAGAAGCTGCAGCATTGATTCAACACGATGACGCTTTGGCCTTATCGGGTTTCACTCCGAACGGTGTTCCTAAAGCTGTTTTTCGTGAGTTGTCGAAACGTTGCCAAGCCGAACATTGTGCAGGGCGTCCGTTTCAGGTAGGAATCATCACCGGAGCCTCTACTGGTCAGAGCGTAGAGGGCGACATGGCGCGCTGCAATGGCATCAAGTTTCGGACGCCTTTTTCTACCAACAAGGACTTTAGGGAGCACACCAATGCGGGCGAAATCGATTTTGAGGACATGCACTTGGGCCATGTTGCCGAGCGTTTGCGGCGCGGCTTCTATGGCAAAATCGATTGGGCTATTATCGAAGTGAGTGGCTATATGCAGGCCGGAAGCACCTGTCGGGCCTATTTAACGAGTGCGGGTGGCGTGGTGCCCACGATTGTTCGTTTGGCCAAGCATGTGATTTTGGAGCTCAACACCTTTCATAGTCCGCAGTCGGGGCTGCTGCATGATGTCTATGAACCGGCGCGTTGCCCCCATCGTTTGCCCATTATGATTAATCATGTGGGTGACAGAATTGGCAAAGAGTTTGTTGAAATCGACTGCAATAAGATTGTGGGTGTGGTGGAATGTTGCATTCCCGAGGAAGCCAGGTGCTTTAAACCCGTTGACGAGGTGACGCAGCAGATGGGGCATCATGTGGCCGATTTCTTGGTTTCTGACCTTAAACGGGGGTTGCTTCCCAAGGAGTTTCTGCCTGTTCAGAGTGGTGTAGGCGTCATCAGCAATGCTGTTTTGGAGGCTTTAGGCCATCATCCGGCCATTCCAAACTTTTCGGTTTATACCGAAGTGGTGCAGGATGCGGTCATCAAACACATGAAAAACGGCAAGATTATCGATGCCAGTTGCTCGTCGTTGACAGTGACTAACGAGACGCTTCAGGATATTTATGCCAACATGGATTATTTCTATCGTCACGTAGTTATTCGTCCAAGTGAGATTAGTAATTCGCCCGAAGTAATCCGAAGGCTTGGCGTTATTGCCATGAACACGGCTATGGAGTGTGACATTTATGGGCATGAGAACTCCAGTCACGTGTGTGGTAGTCAGTTAATGAATGGCATTGGCGGGTCGTGTGACTATGAACGGAATGGCTATTTGAGCATTTTCACGATGCCAAGTACGATGAAGGGTGGCCGAGTGAGCACCATTGTGCCCATGTGTAGCCATGTTGATTCCACCGAACATGATGTGGATGCCATCGTAACCGAGCAGGGTGTGGCCGACCTTCGCTGTAAAGGTCCGTTGCGAAGAGCACAGGAAATTATCGAAAATTGTGCGCATCCCGACTATCGTCCGTTGTTAAGAGACTATTTAAAGATGGCCGGTAGAGGCACGAGCCCCATTGTTTAGGTGCGGCTTTCGCCTTTCATCAAGCCTATTTGAAAAAAGGTGACATGCGCTTGGCTTCATTTTGAAGGGAAAGATGGCCAGGAATGGATTACCAAACAGTGCTGAAGGAGTGCGTGTTGCGTGTTAGATTCTTGTAAGTTTAGACTTCTATGGTTCAAAACTTATAAATGAAGATTAGAGATAATGCTGCATATTACGGAGAAAGCTACTCACTAATGAGCAGTGAATAGCTTTCCTTTTATATCTTTTACTTCTATGCTGATTTGCTATAGAGCAAATCAGCGTTTAAAAAATATAGCCTATTCCTAAGACTAAACGGTTGAAATCTTTTTGTGTAATGCTATATTGGGCAGTTACTCCTAAATGCTTAAATAATTCAATGCCTGCTTGTGGAGCACACAAAAAATGAGTCCTTTCACCCTCATTGAAGACGCCTCTACCTTGATTATCAAAAGTTACACCTGCACCTGCACCTGCATAGAATAACATCTTTTGAGAAAGTGGAAACCAATAGTGTAATGATGGGAGTACAACCAGTGAACGCCCATTGAATGGGGAATTGGCATATTGTTTCTGTACTATAGAATAACTCTCATAACTAAGTTTTAAATTTACACGTAAAGGGCTTTCATTGAAACGATATTTTCCCTCTACATACATGCCTATATGACTCTCTTTCATTCCCATTGCACGTAATGTTATCGGATAGTTTAAGCCCAATTCAATGCGAAAGGGGTGTTCTCGTGCCCATAAATTAGCCTGTAAAGCGAGCCCTACAAATAACAAGTAGAATTTTTTCATATTAATATTATAATATTTTAATGTTTAGATATTCTTAAACCTCCCCATCTTCCATTAATTTTTCCTGCTAAAATAACCTCTCCAGCTTTCATTCACTTTATAGGCAATTCGTGCAAGCCCATCAAAAAATCATATGATATATTATTTATTATAATTCGGTGCAAAGGTAGATTTTTTTCTAAATTCAAAAAATACTCAAAATTAAGTATTTTACATGATATGCTTTAAATAGATATTGATAGGGTGTACTACTAACCAAATAAGCAGTACCTAAAAATAATGATAGGTAGGGATTATATAGTAAGAGCTTTCAATTATTCTATTGACATTTTCTAAAATAAGTAAAGCAATGTTGTTTATGTTGAAGATGGTTTATTCCCCTTATTAATCCTTATGGTGAAAGGTAGATACCTGATTTGTCTTTTCTTCATGATATAAGAGGCTACAAACAGGGTATACAATCAAACAATTATTGGGCGTTTAATACCTATTTGTTTGGCGATGTAAAAATAAAAATATATTTTTACAATATAATAAAGGAAGAATATGATAACATGTAAGGAAAAAACAAGAGAAGAACTCATTGCAGGTTTTAAACGTGCTATTGAGCGAAAGAGAGCATTTGAAGAAGAAGCGTAAAAGGAATTTGCCGAAATGTGCAGGCGTGGAGAGGAGTTATTTTGCGTGTTACTTTCTTATAAATTTTAAAATAAAAATGGAAATTGATGGTCTATTAAACAGGATATTGCCCATAGAACATGGCTTTCAGCACATCATTGAAGGTGCTAATGAGATTATTTCTACATACTCAAAGGAGCGATGTGCAGAGCTTGCTGGTAAGCTTTTTGAGCACGAAGCCTACCAAATTCGAATGTTGGCAACAACAATATGGGGTAGATTGGCAACGGAAGATGACGACGCACTTTGCTTTCTGAAGGAGCGAATAAGCACTGATGAGCATTGGCGAGTGCAGGAAATGCTTGCAAAGGCTTTTGATGAAGTTTGCAAATACAGAGGCTATGAAGCATCGTTGCCACTTATAAAAGAATGGCTAAATGACGATAATCCGAATGTTATTCGTGCGGTAACAGAAGGATTACGGATTTGGACAAGTCGCCCATTCTTCAAAGAAAATCCATCAATTGCCATTGCATTAATCAGTCAACACAAAGCACACGAAAGTGAATATCTAAGAAAGTCTGTAGGAAATGCTTTGAAAGATATCAGCAAAAAGCATCGCGAATTGATACAGACTGAGGTGCAACAATGGGATTTATCCCATCCGAGGGTTCTGTTTACTTACAAACTTGCAACGAAGTTGTTGAAATAAAGATTGCGATTGGCAACTATTCTGCATCGAACATATCCATCACTTTCTCCACGATAGGTGCCATATCGTAGTATTGATATTCAGCTAAACGGCCACCGAAGAGTGTGTTTGGCTCGGCATCGGCCAGCTGTTTGTATTGCTGATAGAGCGAGTTATTGCGCTCATCATTCACAGGATAATAAGGTTCCATGCCGGGTTTCCACTCTGTTGAATACTCTTTAGAGATGATGGTGTATGGATTTTTATCAACCGCTTCACCGAAAGTTTCAAAGTGTTTATGCTCAATGATGCGTGTATAGGGCACTGTTCGATCCGTATAATTCACCACAGCACAACCTTGATAATTGCTTTTTGGCAGACATTCTTCTTCGAATTTCACGGTGCGATATTGCAAATAGCCCAACCGATAATTGAAATATTCATCGATTTTTCCTGTGAATACTTTCGTTTTAGCAAGCCCATCTAATGCCTGTCGATGCTCAAAATAGTTGGTTTCTGTGCGCACTTCCACATCTTTCAATAACTGATTGATAAGCTGATTGTAGCCACCTTTCGGAATACCTTGATAGGCATCGTTGAAGTAATTATTGTCATACACCAAGCGAACGGGTAGACGACGAATGATGAAGGCAGGCAAATCGGTGCATTTTCTTCCCCATTGTTTCTCCGTATAGCCCTTAATCAGCTTCTCATAGATGTCTTTTCCGATGAGCAATAAGGCTTGTTCTTCCAAGTTTCTGGGTGCATCTATCCCCCTTTCCCGCATGTGTAGCAACGCCTCTTTTCGTTGTTCGTTAAGCCTTTGCATTGCTTCTTCCGGAGTTTTCACACCCCACATCTGATGGAAAGTGTTCATGTTGAAAGGCAAATTGTAGAGTTCTCCTTGGTAATTGGCCATGGGGCTGTTGGTATAGCGATTGAATTCGACCAAGGAATTGACAAACTTCCACACCCGTTGACTATTGGTATGAAAGATGTGTGCACCATATTTGTGTACGTTTATCCCCTCTATCTTTTCGCAATAGAGGTTTCCTCCGCAATGTTTTCGGGCTTCAATCACCAAGCATCGCTTTCCTTTTTGATGAGCAAAATAAGCAAAAGTGGCACCGAAAAGGCCTGAACCAACAATCAAATAATCATACATCGTTAAAATAAGAATAAGAAAAGTGGGATAAAATACGGTGTATAAACCTACGCATCAAAGAGCTGTGTGAGCTGTTTTCCTGCCACATCGAACGTAAAATTCTTGCTATATTCGGCTCTTCCTGCAGCAATTTGCTGTTGTAATGCCGTGTTTGTGAGTGCTTCGTGCATTGTTTTTGCAAGCGTTTCTGCATCATTCTCGGGCACCAACAAGCCTGCTTTCCCATTGTTAAGGATTTCTTTTGGTCCTGTAGGACAATCAGTTGCCACAATCATCTTGTCTAAAAGCAAGGCTTCAATCATTGTGGTTGGCAACCCTTCGAAGTGAGAACTTTGCACGAAAAGGCTGCATCGCTTGGTCCAAGGCAGTGGGTTGGACATGAAACCTAAGAAGAAAACATGGTCGGCCACGTGGCATTCGTGTGCTGTTTGCTGTAGTTGTGCCAATGAAACACCTTTCCCTATGATATAAAGCTCCTCGTTGTGACCATCATTTTTGCGCAGCAACGCATAAGCCTTGATGAGTGTTGTCACGTCTTTTTGCCTTTCTTCTAAGCGCGTTACACTAAGAATAAAAGGCTTTTCAATGCGGCAATCGTCCACTTTTTGATGGGCAGCATCGAAAAGATGCTGTGTGTTGATGCTGTTATAAATCATGCGAAGTTTGTCTTTCTGTTGTGGAAAGAACCGACAAGCCTCCTCAAACATAGCCTTAGAAATGGTTACTAAGTAGTCATAACGCCCTGCTTTCTGCTGCAATTTCGCCATTTCCGTGGGGTCATTTTGTTGGTTGATGGTGAGCGAATAATGATAGAAAACAATCTTTTTCGCCGGGATATGCGTCATGAAAGAACCGAAAGCATGGTTGAAGTCAATGATAACTTCATTCTGTTTGGCCAGTTTTTGGATGGCACTTCGCAGGATAAAGCGTCGGATAGGATTAAGTATAAACTCGTCTAACAGCTTGATAGGCCGTATCAAATGGGCCGTATAGCGTTTTAACAGTAACGGGTTGGATAACAAATGCACCACTTTTACATCATCGGGAATGCGCGAAAGAAACATCTCTTTCTGCTGCATGTTGTAACCAATGACTAAAGTAAGGTTGTATAAACCCGTGTTAGAGAGGTTACGAAGATATTCAATCAAGACGGTTTCTGTGCCGCCATCCAAGAAAAGACTGATGAGAAAAGCTATATTTTTCTTTTGCATTTGGGTGAAATTTATGGTTGTTGTAAGGAAGATAGCCTCTGCATAGGTGGCCATCTCCACTTTTTCTAATCATCTAATACATTGTTTCTCCTAAGAAAAGAGCGTGCAGTTGCCGGTCAATATGTGCGAAAGTGAAAATCTTTTTCTGCTCTTCTGCCGCAGAAAGCAATCGTTGTTGTAGCGATTTATCGTTGAGAAGTTGAAGAACAGCTGCGGCAAAGGCCGGCGCATCGCCTACAGGAGGGAGCAAACCGCAACGCCCATGGTCTAAGATTTCGCGTGGACCCGTTGGACAATCGGTTGCCACAATGAGCTTATCAAGCAGCAACGCTTCGATAAGCACTGTGGGAAGACCCTCGAATTTGGCGCTATGCACAAATATTTTGCAATGCGAAATCCATGGAAGCGGGGTGGGTTGAAAACCTAAAAACACCACTTTATCAGCCACTTGCAGTGTCTTTGCGAGCTGTTTGAGCTGTGCTTCATCCTTTCCTTTACCAATAATATAGAGCCCTTCGCTGATATGATGCTCGTGAACCAGCAAACTATAGGCACGAATGAGCGTTGAAAGATCCTTTTGTGACTCCTCTAAACGTTCGACAGCTAATAGATAAGGCCGCTGAATGAGCGGATTATCAATGGTCTTCTCGGCATATTCTGCAAGAAGTTGTTCATCCTTTGCGTTGTAAAGGAGTATGAATTTTTCTTTGAATTGTGGAAACATTTTCCTGCCTTCTTCACACATTGCCCTCGAAATGGTTACCACTTTGTGGTATGCGGCAAGCCCTTTCTTCATGCGATTCATGCGCTTTGGATTGTTTTTTAGCACCTGATCGAAGCTGAAATGAAAGAAAGCTATCTTGCGTTTTCGTATGTGATGGAGGAAAGCATAAGCACGACAATCAAAATCAATGATGGCATCTGCCTGTCGAGATAGCTTGTAAATGCCCCTTTGTGTGGCGAGTCTTCGCAGGGGAACGAAAAGTATTTCGTCGATGCTTGCGGCAAAAAAAGAAGCTCTTTTCTCAATGCGTTGGCGTGAAAGTCGCGTGAGAAAGGGACTCTGATTGAAGTAAACCACCTTGACACGCGGACTTAATTTTGGACGATAAACCTCCAAATCGCCATAGCAAATGCCTATTCCTAAGGTGACATCGTAGTGTAGATGGTCGGCCAAATGGTTGACATATTCCAATAGAACGGTGTCAATGCCACCATCTAAAAAGCGTGATAGGAGGAAAAGCAGTCGCAAAGGCCGCTTGTCTGACTTCGTTTCTTTAGACTGAAAAGACTGCATCTATTTGTTCTTTTGCGTTAAAGCGTTTGCATCTATCCATTCTATTTTCGGATGGAAAAATATTCCATCCCACAAACCTCGTGTGAGTTGGTGAAGCAAAGCGCGTTCTTCTTCTTGCGGAAGATGGCGCTTTTTGATCAAACGTCGCTGCAAACGAATTTTGTTAAGCTGTGAAAAAAAGAACACAACAGGGTTTTTATGCTTCCTATCGATAAAGGTTCTATTGCGCTCTTCGTAGTATAATTTCCAAGCATGTTGGCCGCGAATGTCTTTTAAAACGGGGGTATAGTTCTCGGCTGTCGCATGAAGAACAACACTCTCTTCGGCATAAATGCCCACAAAGCCATTGGAAAACATGCGATAGGAGTACTCAAAATCATCGCACCAAATAAAGAATTCGCGATAAGGGAGTCCGATTTTAAACGGCATATCACCGCGAATAAGCATCGAAACGAACGACCCATTACGAATGATTTTCTGTTGCGTTTCATGCGAAAAGGATGTATTTTCGGGCAATTCTTGCCGGCCAAAAACAACCTTGTTCATCAGGTGTTGCGAACCATCTTTCCACACCACTTTGCTGTTAATGAACCCCACTTGCGCTTGATGCGTATAGGGAAGCATCTTTTCTAAAGTGTCATCGTGAGGAATGGTGTCGTCGTCCATGAGCCAAATCCAATCGGCTTGCAGGGCAACGGCTGCTTTTATGCCTTCAAAAAAGCCACCCGCTCCCCCGGTGTTCCGTGTTGTTCGAATCACACGAACGCCTTCTGCGGTTCGCAAAAACTCGGCAGTGCCATCGGTAGAGCAATTATCTATGACGACAATATGCGTGGGGAGGCATGTCTGTTTCTTTAAAGCTGCAATGTTTTGCTTCAGTAAAACCAAGCGGTTATAGGTGACAACGACAGCAACAATGTTCATGTTATGCTAAAATGATGGGATGTGTGGCCGTCAAAAGAAACTTCTTCCAGCCAGCCTGATGATGGATTTCTTTTTACGACAAAGGTAATTTTTTTTAGCGATGTTCGCAAATATATGGGTAAAAAAGGGAGCAAAAAGGACATATTTTATACGGCATCGTTTCAAAAGCACGAATATAATGTGTACATTTGCAAGCATGAATCAATCAGAAGGGATTACAGTTGTGATCAACACCTATAACGCAGCGCGCCATCTTGCCACGGTGCTTGAAGCGGTAAAAGGTTTTGATGAAGTGCTCGTTTGCGATATGGAAAGCACCGATAATACGCTCGAAATAGCCAAATCCTATGGGTGTAGGGTCGTGATTTTTCCCAAAGGAGCGCATCGCATCGTAGAACCTGCCCGACAATTTGCCATTGACCAGGCGCATTGTCCATGGGTGTTGGTGGTCGATGCCGATGAGATTGTGCCGGCAGCCCTGCGCAACTATCTCTATAAGGCTATCGAAACCGAGGCCGATTTCGCTGCAATAGCCATTCCCCGCAAGAATTATTTCATGGGAAAGATGATGCATAGCTGTTATCCCGACTATATTCTTCGGTTCTTAAAGCGCGAGAAATGCAACTGGCCTCCCGTCATTCATGCCTCACCCGAGGTGGAAGGACGCATCATTCGCATACCTTCTGTCCGGCGGGATCTTGCATTTGAACACCTTGCCAATGATAGTGTGGCCGACATTATCTGGAAAAATAACACCTATTCTGACTATGAAGTGCCGCGTAGGCGTAAGAAAAACTATGGCAAGATGGCGCTGTTCTATCGCCCACTCTATCGTTTTGTGAAGTCCTATCTGCTGAAACGTGGTTTCTTGGATGGCTGTCCGGGACTGATTCATGCAGTGCTTGATGCGGGTTATCAGTTTGAAATTGTGGCTAAGTTGATAGAAGAGCGGCAGAAGAAATGATGCTTTGTGCACTAAAAGCTATCCTATTATCCATTAAAAGCTATTGTTTTATGAGACAATATGCACCATATTGTTGAGCATTCTCGATGCAATTACATGACAATGTGTGCTACTTTTGTTTTTACTCAAATAGCGTTTGATTTGCATTCCTATCCACAACGTTTTTTCGATTTCGTCGAAGAAATGATGTGATAGTAAAGCCACGGCATGTTACGTAGTAGCCAATAGCGGAAGTACTGCTTCCTACCGGGCTTCCATTCGTGTGGTGTTTGCATTTGCCTGAGCTGCAAAGCAATGAGCTTTAAATAGTGTATGCAGGTCGGAGCTGAATGCAATGTGCGCACAAGACTACGGGTATACCACATCGTTCGCTCTATAAAGTAGCGATTGATTTCGTTGGTGTGTTGTTGCAAAAGATGATGTTTAGTGATGTTTCTATACACAACAAACATGGCTTTGAGCCAGTAGATGTCGTCTTCTTGATGGGTGACGTGCGAGCTGCTTCCCTTGGTTTGGCGATAATGATAGAGTGGAACGTGCAGGAAGACGGCCTTTTTCACCTGTAGCATCCATGAAGAAATGGTGGCATAATCTTCTACAATCTTGAAAGGATAGAACGGGGTTGAGATGCACTTTCGGCGAAAGAGCATCGTCCAAAGATAGCTTTCAATTTTAAAATCATAGAGGGCATAGAGAATTTCTTCCTGCGTTCGATGCTCAATGGCACCCGTGTTGCTTCCTCTAACGATTTCCTTTTGAGTGTCGTTCTCAAAAAATTCGCAAATCACGCAGTCGGCATTCTCCTGCGTTAGCGTTTGAAAGAGCCGCTCAAGAAAGGTTGATTCAAGCCAATCATCGCTGTCGGCAAAGGTGATAAAGTCACCTTTTGATTCGCGAAGCGCACGGTTTCGTGCCTGTGCCGGCCCCCTATTGTGTTGATGAATGACACGGATGCGCGTGTCTTTGGCTGCATATTCCTTGCAAATCTCTGCCGAAGCGTCTTTGCTTCCATCATCAACAAGGATGAGTTCCCAGTCTTGATAGGTTTGGACAAGCACGGAATCGATCATCGAGGAGATGAATTTTTCAGCGTTGTACACGGGTGTTATAATGCTGATCATAGTCTTTTTTGATGTGATTGCGCGTTGCATATTGCGACTTTTTAAAACCGTATGCAACCCATTCTCTTGAAGTAATTGAGATTTACCAAATCATATCTTTGCCTTTTTGCAAGTGCACTTTGCCATCAACATATTCAAAATGTTCGTCAAAGATGGCTCTTGTGCGTTTCCATCGGTTGTGACTCCAGAGGTAAATCTCGGGCTGTTGGCGAATAGACTGTTCCATTCTGCGAAAGTATTCATCGGTGATTTCGAAAGGTTTCGCCCGTTTTGTGTCTTCTCTAAGCACTTTAAACTCGCAGTTGTAATGGCCTCTTTTCACACGTTTCATATCGCCATACACAAAAACCTGGTCGGTATGCTTCACAATTCGCTCGGCTCCTGTGAGCACAGGTGTATCATGATGGAGGAAAGTTAGCCAGTGATGAATGTTCCACCAAAAAGGAGTTTGGTCGGAAATGTAGCCTACAATGACGGGCCTTTTGGCTTTCTTGAACTCCAAAATCTTGCGCAACGACTCCTGCATAGGGATGCAATAAGCCCCGTTTCGCTCGCGAACATAGCGGAAAAGTCGGTCGAAATATTCGTTTTCTAAAGGGTGATAAAGTTGGCAACAAGTGGCATTTTGGGTCCAATAGGGCAGCGAAGTGATCCATTCCCAGTTGCCTAAATGACCTAAATACACGCCTACTGACCTTCCTTCAGCGGCATATTGATTTAGTTTTTCTACGCCGGTGAAGGTCATTCGCTTCAATAATTGCTCCTTACTCATCGTGATGAGTTTCACGGTTTCCACGATATAATCGCAAAACCACTTGTAGAAATTCTTTTCAATTTGGCGGAGTTCATCCTCTGATTTCTCGGGGAAAGAGGTGCGAAGATTATGCCAAATCACGCGATGTCGGTAGCGAACAACATGCGACATCAGCAGGTATAGCCCGTCGGAAAGCAGGTATAAGGCCCAAAAAGGGAGCAAAGAGAGGAACCACCAAATGCCATAGGCGATGAAATAAGCAGTGTGTTGAAAAAATTTCTTCATTCTTTTGTAGCGTTGGGGCGAAGTTTATCGTTGACCATGCGGTACATATATTGATAGATAATCGCTTTGAGTTCGGTTTCCATTTGCTGTTGTTCTTTCACTTTTCCCACGAGATTATGCTGCATAAGCAAATCCGTTAGCTTGTAAATGGCTTTCGTTTGCGTGCCATCCCATTGCAAAACATAGCCATGTTTCACGTATTGATAGATGCCATTGAGATAGTTAACGGCCCACGTATTGTCGTCAGCAGTGTTGAATAAATCAGCGCCAAAAGCCATGTAAGGCTTAGGAAATCCCACGTAATGGAGCAGCGTTGGCATGATATCTATTTGCTGAGCGATGGCGTTTTTGCGTTCAGCTTTGATTTCATTCGATGGATCATAGATGATAATCGGCGAGCAAAAGCCACCGATGTCGGTCATGTATTGTGCATGATCGCTTTGGTTTGTATGGTCACTGGTGAGCACAAAAATCGTGTTTTTAAACCATTTCTGCTTGCTGGCTGTTGCAAAGAATTTGCCAATCGCCATGTCAGTGTAACGAATACACTTCTGAATCGGCAGATGTTCTTCCTTGTAAATGTTCTTATATTGGGCTGGAACGACGAACGGATCGTGGCTCGATACGGTGAAAAGTGCCGTCATAAAGGGCTCTTTCATCTCGCTCATTTTCGCACAATAGTACTGAAGAAAGGGCTCATCCCATATTCCCCAGTTGCCATCGAAGTCTTCATCGCCCCCAAATCGCTTATCATCGTCGTAGTCTTGTCGACCATAATAGTGCTGAAAACCTATCTTTTTCGAGAATGCTAAGAAGCCCATCGACCCACGATTGGCACCATGAAAGAAGGCCGTTTGATAGCCCCATTGACTCAAAAGCCCAGGCATTCCCGTGTAATCATTCATCGAAGCAGGCGTTAAAATGAACGGTTCTCCGAAGCGAGGAATGCTACAAAGAATGGAAGGCATGCCGTCAATGCTCTTTCGTCCGTTGCAGAATGAGTAGCGATAAACCAAGCTTTTCTCGATGAGGCGGTCCACATTGGGCGTGTAACCCTTGTACTTTCCGTCGAAAAAGTCACGGTTAAAGCCACCGATATATTCTCTTCCGAAGCTCTCAACAATCAAAATCACAATGTTTTTCTTGCGCGGTTGTGTGCTATCGGGCATGTGAATGGGGCTGAAAACCTGCGCTGCTGCCTGCACATTCGGATAATAATTCGGCACCACGAAGTCGGCTTTACCTATCGTTCTCAACAAAGCGAAGGGCGTATTGAGCACCACTGCACAGTCAGTTGGGCGCTCAACAAACTGGTTTGCATTGCTGATGGTGATGGGACGCACACCGGATTGCAAGCCACCTCGTGCGCCAGCGACGATGCCTATGGTAGCAATGGCAAGACAAACAAACTGTTGCAATCCATACATCCAGCGGCTTTTGGGTGTTGGAAACGTGGCAATCGTGGTGCGAGGCATCACATAAAGCCGTTGCATGAAGGCCACAAGAAGGACAAAAGCCACGACAAGATACCAATGTGTTAAGGCGTTATGGAGCACTATACTCCCGAGATTATGCTCGTTATTAAATTCTTGAAACACACTCATTGTGGTGCGCCTTAGGGTGAAAGGAAAGTAAACTGCATCGGCTAAATTGATGGCTAAGGCAATGGAATTGACAACAACAAACACCCATTTGCATAGCTTTTGATAGCCCGGTTGCTCCTTCATCCAAAGCGGAAAGAGCATCAACAACACATAAGGTATATGTGTATAGACAATCGCTGTGGTATCAAACAGTAAGCTACCCTTTATCCATTGTCCGATAGTGGCCCCTGAAAACCCTTCCGAAAAATAGCTCCAATTGCTGAAAACATATATGAGTCGTGCGATGAAGTAGAGCACATAAGCTCCCAAAATATTACATATCAGGGCAACGCTACTGCCCCATTTCGATTGCAAAACATGCTTCATTTCGAACTTTAATCTTTCTATTCTTTTGCGAAGTTACACATTTTTGCAGCGAAAACCAAATTAAAGCGCAAGTTGTTTGTAGGGTTTACTGTCATCAGTGCGAAGAAATGATGGCGGAAAAGGCTACAATATCGTTCTCTATGCGAATGATTTATTTTTTGTATCCATGCAGAATAGAACCAAATTTAATGTTTAACTTTGCACTATTGCATCTCAAACCATGCCCCGTAGGCTTGCTCTTTGCCCTGCAAAGCAGTTGGAATAGGTGCATGTTAACAACAAAAAACAATGATGATATACGACAAACTGAAGGCCTTTTTGCGGCATCCGATTTTCCAAAACCGTTATTTTTTATTAGGTATCTGGACGATTTTAGCCCTCGTTGGCATGCTGAAATATCACCGAAGTGATAATAACTTCCTGATTTTCCGCGGCGTTTTTTGGCACACTTGGCAGCAAACGTCGCTCTATGCCGCCTATCCGGCCGAATATTTTGACGTCAATCATTATGGACCTTTGTTCTCTTTAATCATTGCTCCCTTTGCTTTGCTGCCCCATTGGGTGGGACTTTTGTTTTGGTTGTTATGCTTAACGTTGTGGCTTTACGCAGCTATCTACCGGTCGACGCTCGCCCATTGCCAGCAAGTTTTCATCTATTGGTTTTGCGGTTTTGCCTTGTTGACGGCTTTGTTTATGCAACAATTCAACATCGCCATTGCGGCAATGGTGCTCTCTTCCTTCTTTTTAGTGGAGAAAGAGCAAGAGCCTTGGGCGGCTTTCTTCATTGTTTTGGGCACATTGGTGAAGCTCTATGGCGTGGTAGGGCTGGCCTTTTTCCTCTTTTCTCGCCACAAAGGACGGTTCGTTCTTTGGTTGTTGCTGTGGTCGGTGGTGCTATTTTGTCTGCCGATGCTCATTAGTTCGCCTCACTATGTTGTGGCACAATACCACGAATGGTGGGTTTGTTTGGCCGAAAAGAACACCGAAAACCTGCACGCATTGATGCAGAACATCTCGCTCTTGGGGATGGTTCGCCGCACAACCGGTTGTGAAAACTATTCCGATTTGTGGCTCATTGTGCCCGGAATGGTGCTCTTTGCCCTACCCTATCTGCGTTTTTCGCAATACAAGCACCTCGCTTTTCGTGAAGCCATCTTAGCCTCTGTGCTCATGTTTATCATTCTTTTCAGCACCGGAAGCGAGTCAAGTGGCTATATTATTGCGCTGTTAGGTGCGGCGATATGGTATGTTTCGGCACCTTTCGAGCGTGGCAAATGGGCAGTTTGGCTCATGGTTTTTGTGTTTATCCTGTCGGGAATGGGCAATAGTGACCTCATTCCGAAAGCCATTCGCACAACCATTATCCAACCTTATGCACTGCGTGCGCTGCCCGTTAGCCTGCTTTGGTTTTGCCTTTGCTATGAGTTATACACGAAAGATTATGCTCCTTTAAACGAAAACAGTCATGAATAAGTATGCAAGGATAGGTTATGATGCCAAGCGCATTGTGCGCAATGGCACCGGATTGGGTAGTTATGGCCGCACGTTGATTAACGATTTGGCGCCCCTTTTGCCCCAAACGCAGTTGCGATTGTATGCACCCGACGACGGAAAAGCGGTGTTGCGCGAACAAGTTTTGCCGGCAGAGAATGTGACGTTTGTTTATCCTTCTCATTTGCATCTGCGCTTGCAACGCGACCTATGGCGCATGCATGGTGTGGTGAAACGGTTGCAGCAAGATGGCGTTTTGCTCTATCATGGCCTTTCGGGTGAGCTGCCTTTCGGACTTAAGAAGGCGGGAATTGCGGGCATTGTGACGGTGCACGACTTGATTTTCCTGCGCCATCCCGAGTTCTATCCCGCGATAGATGCCTTTATTTACAAGCTGAAGTTCTATCAGATGTTGCAAGAAGCCACGCGTATTGTAGCCATCAGCGCGTGTACCCGGCGCGACATTCTGCACTATAGCAACTTTCCTGCCGATAAAATCGATTTGGTTTATCAAAGTTGTGGCAGCTATTTCAGCCAGCCTGTTGGTGAAGATGCGTTGGCCGAAGCCCGTCAACGCTATCAGCTTCCGGCGCGCTATCTCTTGAATGTGGGCACGGTTGAGGTGCGCAAAAACATTCTTTTGGGCATTGAAGCGCTCCCCTTCTTGCCCCAGGACATGCACCTTGTGGTGGTGGGACGAAAGACTTCCTACCAAAAGAAGCTCGACAGTGCCATTCAATCTTTGGGCATTGGCGACAGAGTGCATTTCATTCAAGGCATTCCCAACAACCTTTTACCTGCCATTTACAGGCAAGCTGAGGCCTTTATCTATCCCTCTCGTTATGAAGGTTTCGGCATCCCTATTATCGAAGCCATACAGAGTGGGTTGCCCGTTGTGGCTGCAAAGGGTAGCTGTTTGGAAGAAGCTGGTGGCCCCGATAGCCTCTATGTGGATGCCGATGATGCCAAAGGGTTGGCCGGAGCGGTGGAGAAAGCCATGCAGAACCGCACAGAAATGGTGGAAAAGAGTCGACAGTATGTGAAACGATTTGAGAACCAAAACGTGGCCGAGCAAATCATTTCTTGTTACGAACGAATATGAAACGCAACAGCAGAAAGTTGACAGGCACGGCAATAGCCATTACTAAAATGGGAGCAAACCATTGATTTACGGCCATCCATAGGAACAAATGCAGCAGACTTATCTCTAAGAAATAGTTCAAAATATGACTGCCCACGAAGCCCAGGAAATTGTGTTTTGTGGGCTTTTTTTGAAAGGTGAAGTAGGTGGTGAGGGCATAATTGGCCACCAAACCCACGCCATAGCCGGCCGTATAGGCTAATGTGGCCGAGCAGAACAGCAGAAAAAGACAATAAACGCCATAGTGAAGCGCTGAGCAAAGCGTGCCCGTGAGTCCGAAACGTGCCACGCGCCAAAAGTCGTTTTGCCAGCGTTGCCACAGGGGTTGAAGCGTCTTTTGCATGTGTTGTGGCTTAATCTAAGATGTCGCTGATGTGATAAAGCGGGCGGTGTTTCACTTCTTCGTAGATTTTTCCGATGTAAACGCCTACCACACCGATGGCCATCATGAGCATGGCTCCCACCAACCAGATGCTTAAAATGATAGAAGCCCAGCCCGCAACCTCGGTGTGTGCCACGAAAGAATGAATGACATAGCCGCCGATGCCCAAACTGATGAGCAGGAAGAACAAGCCTAAATAGACCACGAAATAGATGGGTTTCACCGAGAACGAGGTGATGCCATCAAGTGCTAAATGCATCATCTTGCGCACCGTGTATTTGGAATGGCCTGCTTCGCGCGCACTGATTTCGTCGTCAACGGTGGTTGATGGCAGACCAATGAGGGGCACCAAACCGCGTAGATAGAGATTGCGTTCTTTGTAATCGGCCAGCATCAGCAGGGCTTTTCGGCTCATCAGGCGGAAGTCGGCATGGTTGAAAATGCTGTCAACGCCCATGGTTTTCTGCAGACGATAGAAGGTTTGGGCCGACATGCGTTTGAGCAATGGGTCGGCTTGTCGCGACACTTTCACGCCATAGACAATGTCGTGGCCCGCCAAGAAAGCATCAACCATTTCGGGAATACATTTGCGATAGTTGTCTTGCAGGTCGGCATCGAGCGTGATAACGGCATCGGCCCAGTTTTTAGCCGTCATCATTCCGGCCATGATGGCATTTTGATGGCCGGCGTTATGGGATAGGTTGATGCCCCGAATGAGCGGATTGTCGCGGTGTAATTGGCAAATAATGTCCCAGGTTTTGTCGCGGCTGCCATCGTTAACCAGCACAATCATCGAGTCGGGAGCTATTTTTCCTTCGGCAATCAGCGCTTGAAAAAGGTCGGTGAGTTTGGCTACCGACAGCGCCAATCCCTCTTCTTCGTTGAAGCAGGGCGAAACGGTTGCGAGTTTAATCATTGTTTTTTCGCTGTTGATCGACAAATGTTTTAAAGGTGACAAATGGCTGTTGGTCGCGCTTCATGGCTTTGATGAAGCGGTCAAGTCGGGCAGATAGCGCTTCGCCACTATGGTTTTTGATGATGAAAGGCATCTTGTATTCGGGATGTTCTTTCAGTGCATAAAACTCCCAAGGATGAAAATAAGTAACGAAATAGCCATCGTGACGGAGCACTTGTCGTGCCAAACGGTGGTATAAGCGCTCGGGGAAATTGTGCAAAGCCAGCCAAAAAAGCGGAATGCGCAGGTGGGGACTGACGCTCGCAGGTATCTGCATGACGCCAGCTTTCATAAACCATGTGCGCGGAGTTCGCAGGTGCATGTAGCGCCCAGGAATAAAGGCTGGGTTCAAAGATGAATTGTATTGAAAGCCGGCGGCCTGAATATCGTGGTCGGAAACGGCGAACATGCGGGGCTGTCGGTAGCCATAAACGGGCCGTTGGGCCACGCGTTCAACGATTTCTTTCGACCGAAATACGTCGTCATCTTTGGGTTGCCAGTGGTCAACACCATGGCAAGCCACTTCGTGCCCCTCATCAATGATGCGCTGAATGATGTGGGGTGCGTGCGCAGCAAAGTTGCCGGTGCAGAAGAATGTGGCCTGCACGCCGTTGGCTTTCAGGATGTCTAAGATGCGTGTTGTGCCCGCAATAGACACGCGCATGCCCTCTTCTAAGGAGATGTCGACGCCGTGTTCGCGCGGCACATCAAACTCTTCGGTGTCGAAACTTAATAAAATCATGTCCTTGTTTGTTTTGCTATCTGTGCAAAGGTAGTTTTTTTTTCTGAATTGTTGGTTCACTAAAGCTCATTTTTGGTTGACGGCTGAGGGTTAAATCTTTCTTTTGTTTGTGGGGCAGGTAGCACAATCACTTTCCTTTACAAAAGGCTTTCTGTAGTTTGTTTATTTCAAATGGCGAGGCGATGGATGACGTATGGGCGAAATAGGGGCGTGTGTTCTAATCGTCTTGTAGTCAACATGATAATAGAAGGGAATGGTTTTTTCGCTGATTTTGATGGTGGAAAAGTGAGAAAAAGGGGCTATTTTGCCTTGTTTTTTAGGTTGAATTTGTGAGTAAAACGGATGTGTTTGTGTACAAAAGTGATAGACTTTACTCGTGAAAGACATAGGGTTTAGGAGTAAAGGTAGGTGGATTTGTGCGAAAAGGCGTGTTTTGATGCGTCGGATTTTCTATTTGGAGGAGTTTTGAGGAGGTGTTTTTTGGTAGGATTTATTTACAATAATGGGGTGTATAGGTGGTGCATTTTTAGGGTGCTGTCTGTCATTTTGCATTGGTTCTTCTGTGGATTAGGAGGCAGAAATATCATTTTTTGTATTGAGAAGCAATGTGGGGAAATCCTTGTTTTCTGGGTGAATGATAGCCTGTTATCGCAAAAGTGTCATTCAAAATGCGCGAAACTACATCGTAAACGATTTTAGTTTAAAAAGTATTAAAGTTTTCAATGCATTCTTTGTATGCCGTAACAAAAACACTATCTTTGCAGATATAGAAAAGATTTTTCCACAAAGAAAATTTAAATTGTAATAAGATGGCATTGAATTATGACAAAGACGGGCTGGACAAGGATTTTGAAAAAGATGGTCGTTTGGCACGGAATATGTTTAACATCACAACGAATAAAAAACAAAAGGAAATGAAAACAGTTTATGATTTCAGTTTGACCGATAAGAAGGGCAACAGCGTTAGTTTGGCAGATTATAAAGGAAAGGTGCTTTTGATTGTGAATACTGCAACGGGATGTGGCTTCACACCGCAGTATGAAGCATTGGAAACAATGTATAAAAGGCTGCGTGATAAGGGCTTTGAAATATTGGATGTGCCTTGCAATCAGTTTGGACATCAGACGCCAGGTAGCGATGAAGAGGTGACAGAATTTTGCACAATGAAGTTTGGAACCGACTTCCCTCAGTTTAAAAAGAGCGATGTGAATGGCGCCAATGCGTTGCCTTTGTTTACTTGGTTGAAGGAAGAAAAGGGCTATGCCGGTGGTGCATACGAAGCGAAATTGGCTAAGGTGATGGAGGATCTTTATAACAAAGCCAATGTGGAGCCGCGCAAACAGAACGATATCCAGTGGAACTTCACGAAGTTTTTGATTGATCGTGACGGTAAGGTTGTAGCTCGTTTTGAGCCTACCGTGGATATGAAAGAGGTAGAAAAGGCTGTAGAAGCGCAACTCTAAGCGAAAGAGCGCATAGACTTTCATAGCAAAACGAGGTGAGAGCAGGGCTATATGATTTGTGTAGGGCTTCGTTCTCACCTTTTTCTATGGGATTTTACTGGTAACTTTAATTGCCTTTTAGAGAGATTTTAAACGGGCTTTTAGGGCATATCGTTGTTACGGATAGAATGGCTTTGTAGCAAAAAGGATATAAAAAAGCAGGAATGCTGGTATGAAACCGCATTCCTGCTTCGTCGTTTTTGTGTTGTTTGAGGGGTTATTTGTTAGCGATGAGGCTAATAGCAAAGCCTCCTCCTGGTGCTTCTTTTATTTTAAGCGTGTCGCCTTTCTTAATGTTTCGTTTCGTAATGGTGTAGGCTGATGGGTTTTTATCGTAGTGAGCGTTGGCCGCATCCGCATAGATGGTGGCCGTATAGGTGCGTCCTTTGTCGAGGAAGTCGAATTTGATGGTCGACAAATGGCCGTCGGCATCGCACTTTCCACCTACGAACCAGTTGTTGGTTCCTTTGGCTTTACGTGCTACTGTGATATACTTTGCAGGTTCAGCCTCAAGATATTTCGAGTCATCCCAGTCGCAAGCCACGTCGCGAATGAATTGGAATGCATCGTTATATTTCTCATAATTCTCGGGAAGGTCGGCTGCCATCTGCAATGGACTGTACATGGTGAGGTATAAAGCTAATTGCCCTACGAGCGTAGTGTGTACGTAACTTTGGTTGTCACACCACTTGTTCATCTTGGTTTCTAAGATACCTGGCGTGTAATCCATTGGGCCTCCTTGCAGACGAGTGAATGGAAGAATGAGTGTATGATAGGGTGCATTGCCGCCAAAAGCTTCGTATTCGGTGCCGCGTGCGCTCTCGTTTCCGACCAAGTTAGGATAGGTTCGGCACAAACCTGTGGGGCGAACGGCCTCGTGTGCATTCACCATAATATGCTTTTCTGCTGCCTTTTGGATGGCACGCAGGTAGTGATTGTTGGTGTTTTGACTGTAATGATGCTCGCCACGAGGGATAATATCGCCCACGTAACCACTCTTAACGGCATCGTAACCATACTTCTTCATGAGGTCGTATGCCGCGTCTATGCGACGTTCATAGTTGTCAGTTGAGGCCGAAGTCTCGTGATGCATCATGAGCTTTACACCCTTACTGTGTGCGTATTCGTTGAGTTCTTTGATGTCAAAGTCGGGATATGGGGTGACAAAGTCGAAGACATTATCCTTCCAATGACCAAACCAATCTTCCCAACCAATGTTCCATCCTTCGACAAGCACTTGCTGAAAACCATTCTTTGCAGCAAAGTCGATGTAGCGTTTCACATTGGCTGTGTTGGCCGGATGAATGCCATTGGGCTTCACTTTGGTGTAATCGGTCACACCAAGGTGCACAGAAGGCACATCAAAGGTGTAGGCCCAGGGCTTGCCTCCCGCAATCATTTCCCACCAAACACCACAATATTTCGTGGGATGTATCCAGCTTGTGTCCTTAATTTTGCAGGGTTCGTTGAGGTTTAAGATAAGGTTGCTGGCCAACATATCGCGTGCATCGTCGCTCACCATCACGGTACGCCATGGTGTATTGAATGGCGTTTGGACGTAGGCTTTGTTGCCAACTGCGTCGGGAGTAAGCCAACTTTCGAAGACAAAGTTCTTGTCATCGAGGTTGAGATGCATGGCAGGATAGTTGATTAATGCGGCTTCATGCAGGTTGATGTAGAGGCCATCATTGGTCTTTAACTGCAAAGATGTCTGCACACCTGTGGGTGAAAAGGGAGTTTGTGATGAGTTTTCGGTCACAGCTTCTTTCATCTTTCCGCGGATTTCTGACAGCTTTGAGATGACAGACTCGTATTCCTGGGTGTCGTAATCGCCAGGAATCCAGTAGGCAGTATGGTCACCTGCCATGGCAAACTGCGTGCGTTCACGCGACACAATGAAATAGTTCAGCTCGTTTTGTTGCGGAAATTCATAGCGAAATCCCATGCCATCGTTGTAGACTCTGAAACGAATAACGATGTTTCTCTTGCTCTCTGGTTGGTTGAGGTCTACCTCAAGTTCGTTGTAATGATTGCGAATGGTGGCCGTTTCTCCCCACACTGGCTTCCAAGTTTCATCGAAAGTGGTGGTCTTATGAGCTGTTTCTGTGAAGCCATCCATGAGATTTGTCTCATTCATTCCTTTGCTTACATGCTTGTCTTTCTTGAGTTCTAAACCCAAATGTGACGGCAAGATGACCGGTTTTTTCTTATAGGTCATCTCATAAGTAGGCACGCCTCCGTTTTGAAGTGAGAACGTTACGACGATGTTTCCATTAGGCGATGTCACCGTTTGTGCGTCAAGTGACGCGGGCAAAGCCAAGAAAATGGCTGCAAATGCAGTGCTAAAAACTTTCTTTTTCATATCTTATCTGTTATGATCCTATACAAAATTTAGTTAGCTTTAGTAAGTTTATAGATCTTACATCCATGCGCAGGAACGTTTGCTTCGATAGTACCTTTGACCGTTCCCTTATTGCTATGTTCCCATAAGTCGCGTACATTGTAAGTGTCATGCAAACCGATTTGGTTTAAATCGAGCTTGCGTGTGTCGGCATTCTTCTCTCGATTGAAGAGTCCAATGACCCAAGATCCGTCCTTCATTGAGCCATACCACAGCTCACCATCTACCGACCAAAGGTTCCTTTCCAATGGTTTTCCAACGAAACCATCTTTTTGTAGGGCGAGCATCTCGTCGTTTTGGAAGAACGTTAAATCGTGTCCTGTGGGCATATCGGTGACGGAAATGGGGCCACCTGCCATCAAAGGCAGCGACACTACGCTCATCTTTTCATTGTCATCGGCATAGCTTCCGATGCGAATGAAGTCTCCATCAAGACGCACTTTCTTGCGACCAGAGATCTTAGACCAGTTGATAAAGCCATCGAAAGCATTCTCGGAATTGGGCCATCCGCCACGCAAACTGCCGCGATTGTTTTCGGAAAAGCGATACCATCCGCCTTCCAATGCGTCGGCATCAATGCGAATCATGTTGCCCGCATACTTCTCAATGATGGCATTATTCTTGAGATGTGGCATCACAAGCGACACGTATATGCCATATTTCTGTGCATATTTGTTAATCCATTGCATGCCCTTCACATAGCGTTCGCGGCCATAACCTTTATCACTGATGTCGGTATAGTTCATGCCATCCTCATACCATGAGAGGAAATCCATGCGGATAAACTTCACACCCATATCCGAATAATGTTTGAAGAAGCCTTCAAAATATTGCTCAGCACCGGGATGATCGGTCACCACCCAGCTGAAATAATCGTTCTTTGCAGGGTGCTTTACGTCTTTATCTTTCTTGGGATCGTAGCGCAAACTGCCCACAGTGATGTTGTCTGTGCCGGGAATTATGGCATCGGCATTGGTATAATGCAGCCAAAAGGGGCTGTCATAGACTCCCAATTTCAACCCTTTTGCATGGAGTTTGCTAATGATAGTTGACAGTTGTACCTCGGGAGAATTCTCGCTTTTTTGCGTGTGACTGTAGCGCGTCATATAGCCGTTATCGCCACTCATGGAGGCAAATCCGTCGGTCACGAGCATGTCATAGCCGTGGGATTTCAAGTTGTTGGCCACATAATTAATGGCGTTATCCCAATCGGTTTCGGTGAAGATGTTGGGAAAAGAATTATCTTTCTCTTGCTGACGCAGCGCACCATACACACTCCAATATAAGGGAGCATGATCCATATTGGGTGCTTCTGCAAGCGGAGTAAGTCCTATTGTGGGATCAACTTTGTCGACACTAAGGTCGCTTGTCACATCCCATTCGTTGCTGTTGCAGCTTGTCAAGAGACAGATTGCTGCCATGTAGGGTATAAATGTTTTCTTCATTTTTGGTTGATGTTGGGTGGGGAGGGTGGCGAAAGCCCTTACACCTTATTATAAAGTGGGTCTCCCCTCCCCTATTCTGTTTGTTGAATTGCACTTAGGGTTGGAACGATTCAACCTTGATTTCACGTTTGGTGAGGTCGAATATCACCTTATAGGTTCCCGCTTCGGTCACATTCCACTTGTTATCGGCACCGCCTATTTCCATGCCTTGCTTCGAAACACCCGTGTGATTGAGTGTTACACCGGCATCGGGTGCTTGCAGATAAGGACCGGCATAGCCTGCAACGGTGGTGCCACTGTACACCAATTTCAACTCGCCTGTGTTGAGATGGCCGGTGTAAGTGTATTGAAGTGGCGTGTCAGATGTCTTGGTAAACATCGTAACATTGCTTTCATTGTCGGTCCATCCGCAAGGAGCTGCACTGCCAATCATACCTAATTTTGTAGAGACGATGGGCGTAACGGGCTCGGGACCATTATAGGTTACTTGAATTTTATAGTTGCGAAGGTTGATTAAAACCTTATACATGCCCGCCTTTGTCACCTTCCATTTGGCATCGTTTCCATTCTCTTTGCGCACCTCAATGCCATCTTTTGCCACACCATTTTCATTGATTTCGGTGCCGCTTTCGGGCGCAAAAATAAAGGTTCCACCCCAGTCTCCTTTGGTTAAAGGCAATTTCATTTCGCCCACTTTGAGCTTGCCTTCGTAGGTGAAAATGAATTTGTCGTTGGGTGATAGCGTCATTTCTGTTGGCGCACCAATGTTCCATCCGGCCGGCGTTGCATCGCCAACCATGTAGAGATGATTTAACTTTAAAGGCAATTCGCCTTCGATAACGACAATATCTTTGTCGTCGTTGCACGATTGAAGTGCCGTGGGTGCAACCAAGACAAGCAGTGCATAGACTGCATATTGAAATAATTTCTTCATATCATCAATATTTTTTTATGAGGGTCTTTGCATCAATGATTGCTTAAAGCGGTTGAAGCAGAATGGCAAATGGCGCGGAAAGGATTTGCAAAAGATAGCATTTTGGGCTGTAATAGCGTGCATATTGCGTGTGAAACTGCACCATTTTGCGCGACAATCTGCATGCTTTTATTTTCCAATCTTTATTGCATTGCTGCTCAACGGCTTAGGAAAGGGTTGCTTGTACCCTCTCCTTTGCGGTTGATTTTCTTCTGAACTATTGTTGCATAAGACCTTTTGTGCTGTTGAATTAATTTTATTCTCCGTAGCCGGGGTTCTGCTTTATGTTGCCTTGTGCAGCCCCAATGATGTCCGTATGGAAGGGGAATATCTCGGTATGCTTGTCAGAATCGGCTTCCTTATCCCACCAAGCATCTTGGAATTTGCCAAAGCGGATGAGGTCAACACGGCGGCGTCCTTCGGCAAAGAATTCGCGTCCCCATTCAAAGAGCATCTCGTTCATGTCGAGTGTTGCACTGCCTGCGGGTGCATAAAGCACGGTTGACCAGTCGGAAGCAGGATAGTTGCGCTTGCGAACGGAATTCAACAGTTGCGCAGCACCTGTGGTATCGCCTGCGCGGAGCTTGCATTCGGCCAAGCTATAGATGATTTCGGGCAGACGGATTTCGCAGTAATCGGCCTCCAACATGCCTTTCTCTTGGTCGGAATAGAGGGGATATTTCGCAAACATCCACCCCGAATTGTCGTCGCCATTCTCTAAAGAACTTTCGCTGGTTGATAGCCATTGCGAACCGTCTGTTGCGCCAAACTTGCCGACAGCATCGCGCAAATCGAGCGTGAATTTGCCGTTGTGATCTTTCAAATAAACGGTGTTTCCGTTGGCATCTTGGTAGGCAATCTTGCCATAGACAAACATACCTTCGCGCTTGTTGTTGCCCAAATTGGTGTATTTCTGCAAACGATAGTCTGAAGGATATTGTTTGAAACGGGCAATCGGACGGCCGAGTTCAAAGGTGTAAGCCGTACCATTGGGGCGCAAACTGGGCGATGCCGAGTATTTGATGTTGTGCGAACCTTGCTTGTTTTTGGTGTCCTTCAGCCACTCGTTGGCTTTAGATGGTACCGACCACCAATACATATCGCCACCATAATGCCAGTGAGAATAGCCTTCAGAACCGGGGAATGCAAAGATAACCTCGTCGCTGGTTTGGTTGTTCCAATCGAAAGCTTCGTCCCAACGGCTGCCAATCTGATAGGTGCCATAGGTGCCATTGAGGATGGCTTGTGCCACCGTTGCGCAGTCATTGTAGTGGTCTTCGCCGATGTAAACCTTGGCATTGAGATACAATCTCACCAACAAGGCAGCTGCAGCAGCTTGTGTCCACGATCCTTGATGGTTCTGATTGCCGCCCAAAGTGGTTTTCTTGGCCAACAGGGGGATGGCATTTTTCAGTTCGCTCTCAATGAAATCGTAGATTTGTTTGGGGGGAACTTGCGTTTGAATATTCTTGCTTAAATCATAATAACTCGTAGCAAATGGAACATGACGGAATGCATCTAAGAGGCGTAAATAGAACCAAGCGCGCAACACTCTGTTCTGTGCTTTGAGGTTATTGAACTCTGCATCGGAGAAACCAAATTGCGAAGCGCTGAGCTTATCGAGGTCTTCAATGACCAAGTTCGCTTGCATAATGCCTTGGAAACAGCCGTTATATTCGGCCTGTGCCTCGCCGTTTGTGACCAACCATTTATGCCTATGCAGGCGAGCCCAGCGTCCTCCGTCGTCCCACCAGTCTTCTCTTGTGGGCGTAATTAATTGGTCTGCGGTCTCCTCATTGAGCACTTGGCGACTCTGAACGCTCCAAAAACCGTGTTCAAATGGGCGGAAGACGGAGCGAATGACGTCTTCCTTGGTGTTATAATAGTTGTTAGAGTCAATCTGATCGTAGAGCGTTTCGCCTAAATCGGTGCACCCAACAAAGCTGAAAGCCAGCAGCATCGACGCTACATATTTAATACTCTTTTTCATAATCGTCTGATAAAAGTTGATTTATTTTAGAAGTCTAATTGCATGCCAAGCATGAATTGACGCGTAGAAGGATAGTAAGTGCGTGACCCAGTTGCACCCGGATTTAATCCGTTTATCTGATAGTTTGATGGGTCAATGCCCGAGAACTTTGTGATAGTGAACAGGTTACTTACGGTTGCATAGATGCGAATGGCATCGATATATTTCTTATTTAGGTTCAAAGAGTAGCCTAAATTGATAGACGAAAGTTTGAGGTAATCGCCCGGTTCTAAGAAGTAATCACACACAATGGGGTTCTGAGAAACCAGCAAGTTTTTGCTGTATGCCTTGTCCATTACGTTGCCTTGGAAGTTCTTTGTACCATAATAAAAATCATGAATGTTGAAGATTTTGAAGCCCAAAGCGGTTTGGAAGAACAACGATGCGTCCCAGTTTTTGTAACGGAATGTATGTGTCATAGAGCCAGTAAACTGCGGAAGTCCATTGCCTACATACTGTCTGTCGTCGTCAGTCGCGTTATCTGCCAGTACAAGGTCGCCGTTTTTGTCATAAACAATCCATCGTCCTTGCTTGTCAACGCCGGCATATTTCAACATATAGAAGTTGCCAATGCGCTTTCCTTTCTCAATTCTTTGCAACGTATGGAATGGATATGGGTCCTCAGGACTAACCACATCGTAGTAGTTTTGACCGACAAACTGTGAGTTACTAAAGTCCACAAACTTGTTGCTCATGGTAGAACCTATGACGTTAACGGTGTAACTAAAGTCCTTTGTTTTAATGGCATTCCAAGTAATATCGAACTCAAATCCGCTGTTACGCATCGTACCAACGTTCACAAATGTCTGGTCAAACAGGTAAGGAGGAATAGAAACTTTATAGTCACCTAACAAGTCTTGTTGCCGTCTGTTGTAATAGTTGAACGAGCCATAGAGCGTTCCTTTGAGCAACGTCCAGTCCAAACCGATGTTCCAGTTCTTACCTTTTTCCCAACGAAGATCAGGGTTTACATTCTTTCCTGGGCCCCAAACTTGATAGTATTTGCCATTATACATATAATAACCGAAGCCCGACATGGTGTTCAACGATTTGTAACTGTCGAAGTTCTGATTGCCCGTTACGCCATAGTCTGCACGCAACTTCAAGTCAGTTAGCCAACTCTTTGTGCCTTGCATAAAGGGTTCATCCGAGATTCTCCAGCCGATACTAACGGCAGGAAAGTTACCCCATTTGTGGTTTTTACCAAACTTTGACGACCCTTCATGGCGCAAAGAAGCGGTCAACATGTAGCGCCCTTTCCAATCATAGCTAATGCGTCCGAAGAAAGCTATTAGCTTAGCATCGTTCATATAGCTACCCATTCCAACCTCACCTTCTTCTTTTGCATAGGTACCTGTGCCGAGATTGTTGTCTTGTAGCGCATTGTTTGGGAAGTCTTTGTTCTCTGCATTCAAGCCAGAATACTTGTCATACTGGTAAGAATAGCCCACCATCACCTTGAGATTGTGGTCACCAAAAGAGTTACTGTAGTTCGTAATCCACTCCAAACTGTGCAGCGACGATTTCGAATAATCTTGTTTAGCTTCCCCAGAATGGCCGCCATTGATGGCCAATGTGCTGGTTGATGGGCGGAACCATTGGTTGTAATTATCATATTGATGGTCGGCAAATGTCAACTGAGTAGTAAGCACTTGCTTGCCCGAATCTTTCAAAAGAAGTGGGAAGAGATTTAATTTCACCGTTCCATCCCAATCTAATAATTTCGTTGTGCCAGTGTGCTTCTCAAGATTAAGCATCTCAACAGGGTTGTAACTGGCGGGTTGTCCCTTGAAGTTATAATATAAAGTGGGGTTCTGAAGATCACGAATTGGTGTCGTAGGATTAGCTTCTACGGCATTGCGGAACACGTCCCATTGTGCATTTTTGCGATAAGCTATGCGCGGAGCGATATTCAAATTGAATGTTATCAATCCGCTCTTCGTGGTATGATTCAGCGCAATACGTCCACCATATTCCTGACGACCGGAGTATTTGTCAATACCTTTTGCATCACGATAGTCCACCGAAGCGCGGTAGTTTGACTTTGCGTTTCCGCCGCTAAGTGTCAGCGTATGTTGCGTGCGAACGCCCACACGGCTCACCTCTTTCATCCAATCTGTCGATGCACCTAAGTCATAACCGCTACCAGAAGCAATGCGATTGGCACGGTATTCATCGGCATCAAGCATGTCTAACTCTTTCTTAATGACATCGAAAGACACGGTTCCATTATAAGAAGTATGCAGGTTTCCGTCGCGCGATCCCTTTTTCGTGGTTACCAAAATTACACCGTTTGATCCGCGCGTACCATAGATAGCACTGGCTGCTCCGTCCTTTAAAATGTCGAAACTCTCAATATCATTGGGGTTGATATTGGTGAGGTTGCCGCCAGGAACGCCATCAATCACAATCAAAGGTCCTAAGCCTGCGGCACGCGATGACACACCTCTCACTTGAATACTAGCTTGATTATTGGGGTCACCCGCACCCGTATTCGTGATGCTTACACCAGGAACTTTGCCCTGAATCATCATCGAAGGGTCCACCGTTGCAATCTTTGTGAAGTCCTTAGATGATACATGTGAGATGGCAGAAGTTAATTCCTTCTTATCCATTGTGCCATAACCAATGACCACGACTTCGCCCAAATTGGCAGCGTCTTCCTTTAATGTTACATTAACTTTACTTTGTCCTTTAATGTTAATCGTCTGTGTTACATATCCTATATAAGATACTTTCAACACCGCGTTACCATTTTTTACTTTCAGCGTAAAGACACCGTTGATGTCTGATACCGTACCGTTTTGCGTTCCATTTTCGACTACATTTGCACCGATAATGGGCTCTCCGGACGCATCTTTAATCACGCCTTCTACGTTGAATGCGCCTTGTGCAAAACCACAAAGTGGCATACATAGCGCAAAGAGAATCACAAGAAATAATCTTGTTTGCCGATTAATTGAATTTGGCATAATCGTAAATTTAGGTTTTACTTTAATAATTTTTGTTGTGACAAAGATAATATTTTTTCACCGTATTGTGCCAGTAAGTAGTGTAGAAGTAGATGTTTAATATCTCTTGTCAATTATAAAATACTGATTATCAACATAGGAAAATGTTTCAAATATATATACAAGTAGATGTATATATTCCTTATAATTGTTTATCTTTGCATTCAATCAATGGAAAATTAATGGTAAAACAGTTGTTTCTTTGTGCTCTTTTGAGTCTCACTTCAGCAGTTCATGCAGGCAATCGCTCCACACAATTAGCCCGCTTAAATAGTGTTTTGGCACAGCAACCCTATTATTTAAAGGCACGTGAGCAGCATATTGAGCGCCTGAAGGTGCAGCTACAGCACGAGCAACGCGTGCAACAACGGCTGCAACTCTATGATCAGCTCTATCAAAACTATTATGTGTTTCAGTTTGATTCGGCCATGAAATATATTGATCGAAGCATTGAATATGCGAAGCACGAGGGGCTAACGAGCTATTATGCCCAAAACATCATTCAGAAAGCCGACCTGCTTTCTATCGGCGGCCTTTATAGTCAGGCCCTCGAAAGTATCGGTTTGCTTGAGCCTTCCACGCTCTCTGCCACGTTGAAATTTAGTTATTATCTGACACTTTTCCACATTTATATCTATTGGGCTGATTATTGTAATGACGCTGTTTATGCGCCCCGGTATCGCGAATTGGGGCGGAAAAACCTGGTTCTCGCGATGCTTTTCTTGAATAAGCACGATAAACGCTATAGCTATTACATGGGCGAATATAGCGGGTATATTCTCAACAATCCCTTAGAGGCACGGAAATATTATCTGCAAAGTGTTGCTACGATGCCCGAAGATACACGCATTCATGCCATGGCTTGCTTTGCTTTAGCTTGCAATTATAATGCTGCCGGCGACACAGATAATTATGAAAACTATCTTCTTATGGCGTGTATCAGCGATGCAAAGAGTCTCACAATGGAGAACATGGCCTTGCAAAACTTGGCGATGTACACGCTTGAACATGGCGAAGGAACCTTAGCGATTGAGGATGCACAGCGCTACATTAACATCTCACTCAACAATGCAAAATTCTATAATAGCCGCTTGCGCATCATCGAAGTGTCTAATCGTTTGCCCGTCATTGTCAACAGTTACCAGCGCCAGTTGCAGCAAACAAACAGTTTTTTTCGCAACAGTCTGTTGGTCATTTCGCTTTTTGCCATCTTTCTTTTCGTCTCTATCGCCTTCATTTTCAGGCAAAACCATCGCCTCACCCATAGCCGAAAAAAGCTGCAAGTGTCTAATCATCGGCTGTCAGAGATGAACGAACGGCAGAGCATGCTCAACGAACAGTTGCACGAACTGAACGAGAGGTTGGTGGTGACCAATAAAAAGCGTGAAGGGTTGGTGAAGCTTTATATAGGCCTTTGTTCACGTTTCATCAACCGATTGAAGAAACAACAGACCTTAGTGAAGCGGAAGATTAAGGCCAACCAGGCGCAAGAACTGCTCACACAGCTCTCTTCTGATCGCCTTTCTGAAGAGGATGCAACCATCTTTCTTTCGCGTTTTGACAAGGCTTTCCTCGACCTCTACCCCACTTTCCCTGCCGAATTGAATGCACTTTTACGCCCCGAAGGTCAGATTTTTCAGGTCGATCACCACACCATGACCACCGAACAACGCATCATGGCCTTGGTGCGTTTGGGCGTAACCGAGAGTGCAGAAATCGCCAATCTGCTGTTCTATTCATCGCAAACCATTTATAACTATCGTTCGGCCATTCGTTCAAAAGCCCTCGATAAGGCTAACTTTGAGCAGCAGGTGGCACAACTTTGCACCGTAATGCCCGATTAGGCTCTATGTTGTTGCGCCGCATGGTGGGCATCAGATGCACACAATCAGAACCCCCGGAACAAGTTTATGCGCTTGTCTCGGGGTTCTTTTCTCCCTCATCCAGCTTCTTTTTACCTATATGTTTGAGCCAATACCTGTTTCGTTCTTGTTTCCGTGAGGAATCAAATACTTGCTTTCCTTTGGGCTTCTGACCTGAAAGCGTAATCCTTTCAAGGTGCAACCGATGGCGTTCCCATGCTCCATCGTTGCCACAAAGCTGCAACACTGTTGTTTACGTCAATTTCTTTTTCCTTTTTTGTCTAATGGTTTTTTCTACAAGGCAAACCTACCAAAAATATCAATCGCTTCCTAATTTTTAGCCTAAAAATTGTAGAAAAAGCTGCTTTTTTATGATTTATTACCTACTTTTGCAACAGAGAAGTTGTTTTGTTGCATCCCAAGCGGTGCACAAGACCATTGTAAACAGGGTAAATTTATCATTTTATTGGGTATGAGTTTAACAGAACTTTTAAATTATCGGCGTGCAGTTCGTCATTTTGATGAAACGCAATCCATCGACCCTTCGCGTGTGGAAGCGTGTGTGAAGTTGGCCACATTGGCGCCAACGAGTTCGAATATGCAGCTTTGGGAGGCCTATCATGTCACGGATAGTGCCTTGAAAGGCCAGTTGGCACATGCTTGTTTGGATCAGCTTGCGGCACGGTCGGCCGACCAGTTTGTGGTGTTTGTCACGCGGCAAGACCGCTATAAGGCACATGCTAAGGCCATTCTGGCACACGAGATGGAGCATATTAAGCGCACCGCACCAGCTGAAAAACAGGAGAAGCGTATCCAGAAAATGACGCAATATTACGCGAAACTCATGCCGTTTCTCTATTCGCGTGGCTGTCGGGTGTGGGGCATGGTGCGCAAACTGCTTGCCTTTTGCATCGGTCTAAGACAGCCTATTTTGCGCGATGTGAGCGAAACCGACATGCGTGTGACGGTGCATCAGAGTTGCTCTTTGGCTATACAAACGTTTCTTTTGGCCATGGCCGAAGCCGGATATGACACATGTCCGCTCGGAGGTTTTGATAACAAATTGGTGAAGAAGGCGTTAAAATTGCCACGCGGAAGCCAAGTTTGCATGGTGATTGCCTGCGGAAAACGGGCTGAAGACGGTGTCTGGGGTGAGCGGTTCCGCCTGCCTTTCGAGACATTCTACCATCAGGTTTAGGGCGTGAGACGGTGCGTTACGGCGTGGTTTGCCTGCTTGATGGTTGCAAAGGCATCGCGTTTTTCGCACCATAGGATATGGATTGGCGCCCCCTATCTTTTCTGTTATCTTATCGCATGGCCTGTATCTTCAAATAAAATGATAGAGATTACTGCGTAAAAAGGTGCATATTGTCAAGCAAAATGCATAGATTACAAGGTAATCTATGCCATTTTATTTGTATTTGTAGCCGACTTATTGTGGCCATCACATCGTAGTCGTGCGAAGATAACTTATCCTCTTCTGCGGCATCGCACAGCCATAAGCCCTTTTATGATGGTGAGCCGTGGTGTAATGGATGCGCTTTTGGCTGTTGGGTGCCTGTGAAATCGGGTGGGAGAGGGTGCTTAGAAATAAGCATGCTGCCAGCTTTCGGGCGCCCTCTCTTGGCCTATTGCACCTTAGTGTGCTTCCAACCAGTTGGCACCCCAGCCCGCATCGGCCAGCAAGGGCACACTGAGGGGGTAGGCATTTTGCATTTCTTCGAGCACAATGCGTTCCACTTTCTCTTTCTCTTCGGGCAACACCGAGAAGTTAAGTTCATCGTGTACCTGGAGAATCATCTTCGAACGGATGCCTTCTTGCTTAAATCTTTCCGCAATATGAATCATCGCTATCTTGATGATGTCGGCTTCAGAGCCTGGATAGGGGCATTGATGGCGTTGCGTTCGGCAAAACCTCGCACGGTGTTGTTGCGCGAATTGATGTCGGGAAGATAGCGTTTCCGGCCGAATAGTGTCACGGCATAACCTGTCTTTTTGGCCTCAGCAATGGCTTGATCCATGTAGGCTTTCACTTTGGGATAGGTGGAAAAATAGCCCTCAATGAGCTGTTTTGCCTCCTTGTTGTCAATGCCCATGCGTTGTGAAAGCCCAAAGGTTGTGATGCCATAGATAATGCCAAAATTGGCTTGTTTGGCCTTTTTTCGCTCTAAGGGGGTTACCTCTTCAACGGGTTTGTGGGCTATTTTTGCTGCTGTAGCCGCATGAATATCTATGCCTTCTCTGAACGATTCTTGCATGTTTTCGTCGCCACTGAGGTGCGCCATGATGCGAAGTTCGATTTGAGAATAGTCAGCTGAAAAGAATAAACAGCCGGGTTCGGGGATGAAACATTTGCGAATTTCTTTGCCATCTTCGCTCCTTACGGGGATATTTTGCAGGTTAGGGTCGCTCGAAGAGAGGCGCCCTGTGGCCGTAAGTGCCTGATTAAAAGAGGTATGGATGTGGCCTGTGCGTGGATTAATGAGCTTCGGTAGCGCATCAATATAGGTGCTTAGCAGTTTCTTTAAGCCGCGATAGTCCAAGATAAGCGCCACGATGGGGTTCTTGCTGCTGAGCGATTGCAACACTTCTTCATTGGTAACATACTGGCCTGTCTTTGTCTTTTTGGGCTTTTCCATGATGTTGAGCTTACCAAAGAGGATGTCACCTACTTGTTTTGGACTTGAAATGTTGAATGATTCGCCTGCTATTTCATAGATTTCCCGCTCAATTTGCTGCATTCTCTCGGTGTAAGCGACCGATGTTTCGCGCAGTGCTTCGGTGTCAAGGCGCACACCTGTGCGTTCCATCTCGGCTAAAACGGGTACTAAAGGCATCTCGATATTCCAGAAAAGCGACTCGGTTCCGGTGGCTTTGAGCTGTGGTTCGAGCACGTTTTTCAGTTGAAGTGTGATGTCAGCATCTTCACATGCATATTCAAACACGTCCTTGGGGGCGAGCATCCGCATGGACTTTTGTCCCTTTCCCGGCGCACCTATCAGCTCATCGATGTGGATTGTCTTATAGTTTAAGAGTGTTTCGGCCATGTAATCCATGTTATGACGCAATTCGGGTTGCACCACATAGTGGGCCAACATCGTGTCAAACATTCTGCCTTTTAGTGTGATGTCGTAATTTTGTAGCACCTCATAGTCATACTTTATGTTCTGACCAATTTTAAGAATCGCAGGGTCTTCGTAGAGAGGTTTAAAGATATTAACATATTGTAAGGCCTCTTTACGATCGGAAGGAATGGCTACATAGTAGGCTTCATGTTCGGCATTGGAAAACGATAAACCTACTAATTCGGCATCAATAGCATGGGTTGAGGTCGTTTCTGTGTCTAAACTAATGAATGATTTTGTCCTAAGAAAATCACAAAGTTGTTGTGCTTCTTCCTGACTTTCAATAAGTTTATAATCATGTTTTATGGTTTTTATGCTTTCAAAATGCGATTTTTCAACGCTTTCTGACGGATTACTCGGAATACTTGCGAATAAATCGGGTTGCAAAGTGCTGTTTTTAGCTTTTTCAGCGCCGCCATTTAAAATTTTATTCGCTAAGGTCTTAAATTCTAATTCGGCAAAAATTTCGCGCAGTTTTGCTTCATCCGGTTTTTGAATTTCCAAAACATCGAGTTGTAGTTCGATGGGCACATCGGTTTTAATCGTTGCCAGAAATTTCGACATTTTAATATCTTCGGTGGCAGCTTCTACATTCAATCGCATCTTACCTTTTAGTTGAGTTGTGTTTGAAAGCAGACCTTCAACCGATCCAAACGCATTGATAAGTTTCACTGCTGTCTTCTCTCCAACGCCGGGACAACCAGGAAAATTGTCGACAGCATCGCCCATAAGTGCCAGCAAGTCGATGACTTGTTCGGGACGTTCGACACCATATTTTGCCTGAATTTGTTGTGGACCGATGATGTCATAACCGCCACCATAGCGCGGTTTATACATGAAAACGTTGTCTTTTACCAACTGTCCGTAGTCCTTATCGGGCGTAAGCATGTAGGTTTCCACGCCTTCCTGACCGGCTTTTGTAGCCAATGTGCCAATGACATCATCGGCTTCAAACCCCTCTTTTTGCAGGATAGGAATGTGAAATGCGTGCAGAATTTCCTGAATGATGGGCACACTTTGTCGGATAGCTTCGGGCGTTTCTTCACGTTGTGCCTTGTAGGGTGGGTAGGCTTCATGGCGGAAAGTCTTGCCCAAATCGAATGCCACGCCAAGGTGAGTGGGTTGCTCTTTGGTGATAATCTCGTGCAGGGTGTTGACAAATCCTAATATGGCCGAAGTGTTAAGTCCCTTAGAATTGATGCGCGGTGCACGGATAAGTGCATAATATGACCTGAAAATCAGGGCATAGGCATCGATTAAAAATAATTTATTCATTGCTCTCTTGTTTGGTGTAAAATTACGAAAAAAAACGCATTTATCCCTTAATACGCCTATTATTCCCATAGAAAATGCGTATTTTTGTAACAAAGAAATGAACGCATGGACTATTTATCGCTCATTAAAAGCCCCATTCACGAGGAATTAAATGATTTTGTAACACTCTTTAATCGGTCGTTAAAGCATGAAAACGGCCTGCTGTCACGCGTGTTAGAACATATTCGTCAGCGTGGCGGAAAGCGCATGCGGCCGATGCTTACCTTATTGATGGCGAAGAACTTCGGCATCGTTTCCGAAGTAACACAGTATGCTGCGGTCGGCTTAGAGCTGTTACATACGGCCAGTTTGGTGCACGATGATGTCGTTGATGAGAGCAATAAACGGCGCGGACAGGCTAGTGTAAACGCGCTTTTCGACAATAAAGTGAGTGTGTTAGTGGGCGATTATATCCTGTCAACAGCCTTGCTTTCAGTTTCCTATACGCATTCAGAGCTGATTGTTCGCTATCTTTCTGAGTTAGGAAGAACGCTTTCTGATGGTGAAATCTTGCAGTTGAGCAACATCGATAACGCGCAAATTAGCGAGGAAGCCTACTATGAAATTATTAAGAAAAAGACGGCCGTTTTGTTTGAAATGTGTGCTGTTATTGGTGCAGTGAGTGCTGGAGCGTCTGACGATGAGGTGGTTGCTGCGCGACAATTTGGGCAGGACTTGGGCATAATTTTTCAGATTCGCGATGACATTTTCGACTATTATGAGGAGACAGAGGTGGGGAAACCCACGGGAAACGATATGCTTGAAGGTAAGCTAACCTTGCCCGTTATTTATGCTTTGCAGTCGACTGGCGACGAAGCGATGTTGGCTTTAGCGCATAAAGTGAAGCAACAAGAGGTGAATGCAGCTGAAATTGCGTCGTTAGTGGCGTTCACAAAGGCGCATGGGGGCATTGAATATGCCGAGCAACAGATGGCTAAACGCCATGCAGCCTGCATGCAGTTTATTGACGAAAGGGTAGGGGATGCGGCCATTAAAACCGCATTAACTGCCTATTTGGATTATGTCATTGCGCGCAAAAGTTAGTTTCTTAACCCCTTAATTCATAGTAGTTTATCCCATGTTTGGTGTAAATGGGTAAACGTTCAGCACATATTGCTTGGTAATATGTGCTGAATTAGTTTATAAAGTGCACCAAATTAGAGAGTAATTTGCATCATATTAGTGTGTAAAGTGATGCATATTGGGGCACAACTCGTACCGAATTAATTTCCAAATACCTAATTTTTTATTTGATTTCTTTGAGGTTATAGTCCAATTTCTGGATGATGGTATCGGTAGTTAGCTCTCTGATTTCAAGGCGATTAAAGAACGTTTTAATTTTGCATGGCTTTAATTTGATGCGTATGTCGTTATTCAAATCGATAACACCTTGCTCATTTTCCTTTTCGACAATAAATAGACTGTCGTTTGGTGTAGAGGAAATGTTATCATATTCAAAAGGAACAAGGGTTTTATTTTCACGGTTAACAATACCAAATTTCTTCCCTTTTGAGACAATAAAGGTGCTTTTATACATGTTGGTCGTTATTGATTCGTATGCTAATGGAAGTAAAATTTTTTCTTCATCCGCATCAAAGAAGGCTTTTAATCCATCCTTTTCGAGGATACAATAAGAAGGGGACGCCTGGACATTGTCGTAGGAAGAGTTGGTAAGCATCTGCATTTTCTTCATGCTGAACAGCTTTTTTTTGCCTTGTATATCGTCTAATTTAACGATGCCGTTATCGTCGATTTGTTTTATACTTTTATATGAAAAAGGCAGAATGATGTTGTTATCAATGTCTATCATACCGTAACATCTGTTTGATAGGCAATGAAATAAACTTGTCGATTATTGTTAAGATTATTCATAATTAGCAGTTCTTTTTCGTATTGTGGCTTAATAATAGTCAGTCCTTCACTATTAATAACTCCCCATAATCCATCCTTTTCGAAGCTATAATCTGAGGCTGAGTGTTTGTAGTCGTAGTAGATGGGACCCTTAGTTTGATTGATGGTGATTCCTTTTACAATGTCTTTATCGTTGAATATATAGTCACAGGGTGTTTCTTTTCTAAGTGTCCAGAATCCATTCGTATAAGTGATATACGCATATATGGGTGCTACAACGATATTTCCTTTTGCATCACAGATTCCGTAGTGTTCTTTTTTGACAATGAAATAATCTGTCTCTTGTGATGTATCTACTCTTTTCTGTTCAATATATAGGTAGATTGGAGGGAGGATTTGATTGCCATCATGGCTGTAAAGACCTACATTCTTTCCTTTTCTTACAAGCCAATAGTCGTTTTGGGAGGCGTAGTAGCTTGCTTTTATCTCGTCTATCTCATCATATTCTATGGGAATACATTGCTTTCCGCTTTTGTAATAGATGCCATGTTTACCGTTTTTGATGACGTGATAGAAAACATTACTGGTTGGGAAAATAGAGTCAATATCGGTGATAATGGGCTTATCTTGAGCATCGTTCAAGCTGAGTTTACCATTGGCTTGCTTACAGATGCTGGCCTTTTGATAATAGACCGCGACGCCTATCTGGGCTTTTAGGGGCATCAGCGATAGGGTGAAAAGCGAAAGGATAAGGGCCATTTTCTTTTTCATAAGATAGAAATGGTTAGCGGAGTGGGGAACATGAGTGCTATATGAAGCAGAAACGCCCGCCTCTCTATGATAAGAAAGCGGAGCGTTTCGCGTTGTTTTTTAGAAGAATTTGGTTTCTTTGCCGAGGATTTCACTGAGCAACAAGTTGGTCAAACGGCTGGTTCCCATGCGAAACCATTGATTGGTGAGCCATTTTTCGCCCAGAACCTCTTTTACAATCGTGTAGTAGGTAATGGCATCCATGACCGAGTTAATGCCGCCAGCGGGCTTAAAACCTATCTGTATGCCTGTTTTTTCGTAGTAGCTTTGATGGCTTGACACATCACATACGCCGCTTCTGGCGTGGCACTTACTTTCTCTTTACCCGTGGAAGTCTTGATATAATCGGCACCGGCATACATCGAAAGCAGTGCAGCCTTCATGATGTTGCTGCCATTTTCTAAGTCGCCTGTCTCCAAAATCACCTTCATTGGCACGTCGCCACACGCTTGTTTGAGTTCGTTAATATCATCGCAAACGCCCTCATAATCTTCACTTAAGAACTTACCTACAGGCATAACAATGTCAATTTCGGTAGCCCCATCGGCAATGGCTAATTGCGTTTCAGCCACTTTCACTTCCATTCGGGCTTGCGATGAGGGGAAGTTGCCCGAGACATTGGTGATAGCTACGCCGTCAACTTCGAGGCTATTGCTCACCAATTCGGTGAAAACAGGATAGACGCAGATGGCGGCTACATGGGGAAGATCGGGGTAATCGCGGTCGAATTGATTGACTTTTTCGACCATTTGAAGCACCTTTTCTTCGGTGTCGGTGGTGCTAAGGGTGGTGAGTTCGATGCTGCCCAAGAGGAATTTCTTTACCTCGTGCGTGTTGTTTTGTAGCACTTTCTCGGCCACAATCTGTGCAACGGCGGCCTGAACATCGGCATCGTTGACCTGAGTGTCGTACAACTTGAGCATCTCTTCGTATTTGCTTTGTGTGTCGTCACTGCGAGTTGACTTGCTGATAGGAAGGATTGTTTTCATTTTAATAAATTGATTTTTGGGTGGATATTTATAATTTTAATTTCTCATTTTGCTGGTGTCGGTCGTGGTCGCGTTGCGTCTTTTTGGCAAAACTCTTGCGTATTTCGGCCGAAAGGTCGATGCCTGTTTGATTGGCTAAGCACACAAGCACCCACAACACATCGGCCATCTCCTCGCCAAGGTTGGGCTTTTCGCCCGGTTTGAAGCTCTGTTCGCCATAGGTTCGGGCAATAACACGGGCCAGTTCGCCCACTTCTTCGGTGAGACAAGCCATGTTGGTGAGCTCGTTAAAATAGCGAACGCCATAGGTTTTTATCCATTCGTCGACTGCTGTTTGCAGCGCTTTGAGGGTGATTTCTTCGTTCATTATGTAAAAGTTTTTAGGGGAAAGAGCAAGCCAAAGACAATACCGAAGAGCAAAGTGAGCGCTGCTAATGCAAGCAGGTAGACAACTAATGCTTTCAATGCCTTGTTGTTGTGAGGGGGAGTGCTTTGGTCTTGTTTCATCACCACCATTTTATAGTTTACAAAAGTGGGCTATATTGTAATGTAAAATGCACTATATTGTGCACGAAAGTGTGCTATATTGTTGACTAATCTGCATGCTTTTAAATTGCATTATGGGGTGGGGTGCGGCGGCAGGTGCACGGCTTGGTTCATTCTTTTGCCTTGCTATCCATGCAAATCGTTACGGGACCATCGTTGATGAGCGCCACTTTCATGTCGGCACCAAACGTGCCTGTTTGCACTTTTTGGCCCAACTGGCGCGACAGTTCGTCGCAAAAGTGCTGGTAGAGCGGGATGCTGTCTCATGTTTGGCGGCGCGAAGCCACGACGGGCGGTTGCCCTTTTTGTAGCTTGCAAAGAGTGTAAATTGCGAAACGACGAGCATTTCGCCTTGAATATCTTGTATAGAGCGGTTCATAACACCTTGCTCATCATCGAAGATACGTAGATTTATAACTTTGTGTATCAGCCAGTTGGCATCTTCTTGGGTGTCACTTTCTTCGATACCTAATAGGATAACAAGCCCTTTTTCAATGGCAGCCTCCACTTGATGGTGGATGGTTACGGAGGCTTGTGCACAGCGTTGTATCACAATTCTCATGCAACAAATTTACAAATTTATTATGAATTGTCTGTGGCTTCAGGATGAAAATGTTTGTAAACGAGATTGCCTTTTGCTCGCCCTAATATCTTGTTAATCTCCTGATTATCAGCTCCTTTTATTGCATTTATGGTTTTTAATTGCTTCAGCAGTGCTTCTTTGCCTTTCGGACCAAGTCCTTTAATATCGTCAAGTTCGCTGTGTAGTGCATGCTTGGAGCGTTTATTGCGGTGGAAGGTGATGGCATAGCGGTGCACTTCGTCTTGTATTTCGGTGAGCACATGAAAGAGTTCACTCTTGATGTCTAAGCCAACAACCACGGGAGGATTGCCAAAGAGTAGCTCGTTGGTGCGGTGATGGTTGTCTTTTGCGAGGCCGGCAATGGGGATATGAAGATGGAGTTCGTCTTCAACTACTGCTCTAACGACTTCCATTTGTCCTTTACCGCCATCGGTAATGATGAGGTCGGGTAGGGGAGTTTGTTCTTCTATCATGCGCGAATAGCGCCGCCTGACAACCTCTTGCATCGAGGCATAGTCGTCGGAACCTACCACTGTTTTGATATTATACTTGCGATAATCCTTGCGCGAGGGCTTCATCCGCTTGTAAACAATGCAGCCTGCAACCGCATCTGTGCCCGAGATGTTACTGTTATCAAAGCATTCAATGTGGAGGGGAAGTCTATCTAACTGTAATTTGATTTGCAGTTCTTTCATCAATCGCGTTTGCTTTTGTTCGGGATTGAGCTTCTCTGCTTGTTTCAGCCGGTCGAATTTGTATTGTTTTACATTCATCTCTGAGAGATCTAACAGATGCTTCTTATCTCCTTTTCGGGGGACAGTGAAAGTAGATTCTTTGATGTTCCAGCTTATTTCAAACGGCACAATAATTTCTTTTGCCTGACTGTTGAAGCGCGAACGAATATCGGTAATCGCCATGAGAAGCAATTCTTCGTCGCTCTCTTCCAACTTCCTTTTGTATTCATAGGTGAAACTTTGGTTGATCATTCCTTGGCGCACGTGAATGTAATTGATGTAGACATTTTTTTTGTTGTCATCATCTATAATCGAGAACACATCTACATCGTCAATGGTATGGCTGACAACTTCGCTCTTGGTAACGAAGTCTTGTAACAGCATGAGTTTCTCTTTGTAGTCTTGTGCAGCTTCAAATTTGAGGAGTTCTGAATTCTTCAGCATGAGCTTCTCTAAGTGCATGGCCACTGCTCTGTTGTTGCCTTTGAGAATTTCACGTGCTTGTTTCATGTTCTCTTGATAGTCTTCGTAGCTTTGTTTGTTGATGCATGGGGCATCACAATTATGGAGATGATATTCCAAACAGGGCTTGAAACGGCCTTGCTGGATGCTTTCTTTGGTTAAAGGTAGATGGCAAGTGCGGGGCTTATACAGTCGCTTAATGATGTTGAGGATGGCATTCATGCTCCCAACATGGGGGTAGGGGCCATAGAATGTGCCGGTATGTTTCTCGATGGTTCGTGTTTTAAAGATGCGTGGAAAGTACTCGTTTGTGATACAAATGCTGGGATAGGTCTTTCCATCTTTGAGCAGAACGTTGTACCGGGGATTATATTTCTTGATGAGATTGTTCTCTAATAGGAGGGCATCCTCTTCGCTATTAACAACCGTGTAGCTAATATCTTGTATTTTGGAAACAAGAACTTTTGTTTTATAGCGGTCCACTTCTTTGTGGAAATAGGAAGATACCCGAGCCTTGAGTCGCTTGGCTTTTCCTATATATATAATGGTATGCTGGTCATCATAGACTGATAGCTGCCAGGTTTGTCGGGCATATTGAGCACAATATTCTTCAAACGGGCTAATCTTTCCTCGTTTTCTTCTTTAGTCATTGTTGCGAATCTCCTTTGTATAAAGAAGAAATCACTCGTTTTGTTTCACGTGAAACGTAAACGAGCGATTCTGTTTTTAAAACTTTAAAAGCGAGGTTATCTCAATATCTTGGTCGAAACGGGAGCGGCTTTCGGGGAACTCGCTTGCCAATTCGATAATGAAATTGCAATAAATCTTTTTGGGATTGAACTTCTTTACTAAATCGCATGCGGCCTTCATGGTGCCGCCTGTTGCCAAAAGATCGTCGTGAAGCAGAACGACATCGCTCTCGCTGATGGCATCTTTATGGATCTCTATGGTATCAATGCCATATTCCTTAGCGTAGCTTTCTTGAACAGTCTCGCATGGGAGTTTGCCGGGTTTGCGGCATAACACTACGCCGGCACCTAACGATGTGGCTACGGCTGAGGACATAACAAAGCCTCTACTTTCGATACCTACAATTTTAGTAATTCCCTTATCAGCATACAATGCACACATCTCTCGTGTGATTTCTTTCAACGCTTCTGGGTTTTTGAATAGTGTTGTGACATCTCTAAAGTTCACACCTTTAATAGGCCAATCTGGAATGCAGCGCAGATTGTCTAATAATAATGGGTTGTTCATATCTTTCTTTGTTAATGATGATTTTCTTATACCTTATTATATAAATAGAATTCCTTTCTGAATTTTGGTAGGAGGTGATATGCGTTTGCTTGGAAAAGCGGGAAACAGATGTAATATTGTCGTTGCTTTTAATATTTAAGTTGTCGAGTATCAGTACGTTATTCATATTGCTGTTTCACGTGAAACCTTATTGTTTTTGTGCAGATGTCGTCACCATTCGTTGGTCTTCTATCGTCCTAAAAGCACAAGGAGCACGTTAATGTCGCTGGGAGATACGCCGGGTATGCGGCTGGCTTGCGCTAAAGTTTCAGGATTTATGGCCGACAACTTCTGTCTTCCTTCAGTAGAAATCTCGTGAAGTTCGTCATAATGGAATCTATTTTTAATCTTTATATGTTCCAATCGGTGCATTTTGTCTGCAATAATACGTTCTCTTTCAATATAACCTTTATATTTAATGCGAATCTCTGCGGCCTCAATAATCTCTTCTTTTCGATTTAAAGGGGCTTCGATCGCAGCCTTAAGTTCCGGGATAATGGTTGAAAGATTTTGAAGATTTAGTTGTGGACGTGCAATAAGGTCGGCTAATTTGCAGCCTGCTCGCAAAGGTGTTGTGTCAAACTTTGCAAGGAGTGGATTGATTTCTTGCGCTTTAATGGGGAACTCTTCGCAGAATGTAACGAGACGTTGGATGGCTTCTTTTTTCTCTATCCACCAGTCATAGCGATCATGTTTGGCTATACCTAATTCGTAAGCGCGTTCGGTTAAGCGTGCATCTGCATCGTCTTGGCGGAGCAATATGCGATATTCTGCCCGAGAAGTAAACATGCGATAGGGTTCGTCTACACCTTTAGTTGTGAGATCGTCGATGAGTACTCCGATGTAACTTTCGTCCCTTTTCATCACGAAAGGCTGTCCTCCTGCACAACGAATAGCAGCATTTATTCCCGCAACAACGCCTTGACCACCCGCTTCTTCATAGCCTGTTGTGCCGTTAACTTGTCCGGCAAAGAACAAACCTGCAACGACCTTCGACTCTAAAGACTGTTGTAATTGGGTGGGATCGAAGTAATCATATTCGATAGCATAGCCGGGTCTATAGATTTTAATGTCGCGAAAGGCCGGAATATGGCGTAGGGCTTCTAACTGAATATCCATTGGCATGCTCGATGAAAAGCCATTTAAATACATTTCATTTGTATCTTCTCCTTCAGGTTCTAAGAATAAAGGGTGCTGCTCTTTATCGGGGAATGTCACCAATTTTGTTTCTATCGAAGGACAATAGCGTGGCCCGGTGCTTTGAATTTGTCCGTTGAAAAGGGGAGAATCTGCAAGTCCTTTTTGCAAAGTTTCATGCACTTCGCGATTTGTGTAGGTTGTCCAACAAGGTAATTGTCTTAGCATTCTATGTGAACCTATATAACTAAATTGGTGAAAATCGCTATCACCTTGTTGCACATCCATGGCTTCAAAATGCACGCTTCGCTTATCGATTCTGACAGGAGTTCCCGTTTTCATGCGAGCTGATCGAATGCCAAAACGGGTGATACTCTCGGTGAAATGGTGCACAGAAGGTTCTGCACAGCGACCGCCTTCCACCATTTTTCGACCGATATGCATCAGTCCATTGAGGAAAGTTCCTGCGGTAACGATTACGCTTTTGGCTTTGAATTCTGCACCCCAAATAGTTCTTACGCCCACAGCTTCACCGTTTTCAACGAGCAATTCGTCGGCTTGGTCTTGCCAAATGTCGAGATTTTCAGTCGCATCAAGTGTTGTTCTCCATGCCCAAATAAACTTCTCTCGGTCGCATTGTGCACGGGGACTCCACACGGCAGGGCCTTTTCCGATATTCAACATGCGAAACTGTATGGCTGTTTTATCAGTAATAAGTCCCATATTTCCGCCCAAAGCATCGATCTCTCTTACGATTTGTCCCTTGGCAATTCCACCCACAGCGGGATTGCAACTCATTTGAGCTATCTTGTTCATATCCATTGTTATCAGACAAGTTTTAGCGCCCATGTTGGCTGAAGCCGTAGCTGCTTCGGCGCCGGCATGCCCACCTCCGATAACAATCACGTCGTAATTGAAGTGCATTTTGTTTCCTAATATTTTTCGCAAAAGTAAGAAATAAAATCCGATTTTTTGAGGAATTGCTTTGATTTATCCTCAAAATATAGTATTTTTGCACCGCATTTCTTAGGATAAATCGCATAAAAGGAAGTGTTCTCTACCTAAAATTAGGTATTTAAGGCATTTTGTTTTTTACAGTTTACACGCAATATTGTAAAATAAATTGATATAATTCAAACATTAAATATTTAAAAATCAATCATTTATGTGGTTAATTAATTCTTCTATTGGCAGAAAAGTCGTGATGTCTTTAACAGGTGTTGCGCTTGTTCTATTCATGACATTCCATGCCTGCATGAATGTTGTTGCCCTCTTTTCAGGGGATGCTTACAACATGATTTGCAAGCTTTTGGGCGCTAATTGGTATGCTGTTGTCGCAACAGTCGCATTGGGTGCGCTGGCAGTGTGTCACATTGTTTATGCATTTATCCTTACTGCTCAAAACCGAAGAGCACGTGGTTCAGAGCGTTATGCGGTGACTTCAAAGCCTGATTCGGTAGAGTGGGCGAGCCAAAACATGCTCGTTTTGGGTCTTATCGTATGCTTAGGTTTGCTTCTTCACTTATTTAATTTTTGGTATAACATGATGTTTGCTGAGTTAACCGGCATGCACACCGACATTGATCCGACGCATGGTTTTGAGTTAATCAAAGTTACTTTCAGCAACAAACTTTATGTTGTACTCTACATTTTGTGGATTGTTGCTTTATGGTTCCATCTTTCTCATGGCTTCTGGAGTGCACTTCAAACCATTGGTATAAATGGAAAAGTGTGGTTTAATCGTTGGAAGACGATAGGCATTGTTTATGTAACCCTGTTAATGTTGGCTTTCCTTGTTGTTGTTTTAGCGTTTGCTTTCGGATGCGCACCAAGTCTTTACTAAGGCCATCTATATAAAAAGGTAAGATGAAATTATTTAATTGAAGATCATTATGACGAAGATATTAGATTCAAAAATACCTGCAGGACCTGTTGCAGAGAAATGGACTAACTACAAAGCACATCAACGTTTGGTTAATCCTAAGAACAAATTAAAGTTAGATGTCATCGTGGTTGGCACCGGTTTAGCTGGTGCCAGTGCTGCAGCTTCATTGGGAGAGATGGGCTTTAACGTGCTGAACTTCTGCATACAAGACTCACCTCGTCGCGCACACTCTATTGCAGCGCAAGGCGGAATCAATGCAGCTAAGAACTATCAAAACGATGGTGACTCCATTTATCGTTTGTTTTATGATACCGTTAAGGGCGGAGACTATCGTGCACGTGAGGCAAATGTCTATCGCTTAGCCGAGGTATCCAACGATATTATCGACCAATGTGTAGCGCAAGGGGTGCCTTTTGCACGTGAATATGGTGGTATGTTGGCCAATCGTTCATTTGGTGGTGCACAGGTAAGTCGCACTTTTTATGCCAAAGGACAGACCGGACAGCAGCTGCTTTTGGGTGCTTATTCTTCATTAAGTGCACAGATTCAAGCAGGCAAAGTGAAGCTCTTCACGCGTTATGAGATGGAGGATGTCGTTATTGTAGACGGTCATGCACGTGGCATTATCGCTAAGAATCTCGTAACAGGTGCGTTAGAACGTTTCACCGCCAATGCCGTTGTTATCGCAACAGGCGGCTATGGCAACACCTATTTCCTATCAACCAATGCCATGGGATGTAACTGTACGGCAGCCATTCAGTGCTATCGTAAGGGCGCATACATGGCAAATCCTTCTTATGTTCAAATCCATCCTACCTGCATTCCGGTACATGGTGACAAGCAGTCTAAGCTCACATTGATGTCTGAATCCTTGCGTAATGATGGCCGTATTTGGGTGCCTAAGAAGCTCGAAGATGCCAAAGCCCTGCAAGAAGGTACGAAGAAAGGGTCGGATATTCCCGAAGAAGACCGCGACTATTATTTGGAACGTCGTTATCCTGCATTTGGAAACCTTGTGCCACGTGACGTTGCTTCACGTGCAGCTAAGGAGCGTTGCGACAAGGGTTATGGTGTGAATAACACCGGTTTAGCCGTGTTCCTCGACTTTTCCGAGTCTATTAATCGTCTCGGTATCGACACCATTCTTCAGCGTTATGGCAACCTTTTCGACATGTATGAAGAGATTACCGATGTTAATCCGGGCGAGTTTGCCAAGGAGATTAACGGCGTGAAGTATTACAACCCCATGATGATTTTCCCGGCCATCCACTATACTATGGGCGGCATTTGGGTCGATTACGAACTCATGACCACCGTTCCCGGCTTGTTTGCTATTGGAGAATGCAACTTCTCTGACCACGGAGCGAACCGCTTAGGCGCATCCGCTTTGATGCAAGGCTTAGCAGATGGTTACTTTGTTCTGCCTTATACGATTCAGAATTACTTAGCCGATCAGTCGCTTTGGGGCAAGGTTTCTACCGATTTACCCGAGTTCCAGACTGCTGAAGAGGGCGTAGAAAAGGAGATTAATCGTTTGATGGGCATTCAAGGTAAGCGCTCTGTTGATTCCATTCACAAAGAGTTGGGCCATATCATGTGGGAACATGTGGGTATGGGACGCACCAAAGAAGGACTCGAAACCGGCTTAAAGCTGTTGAAAGAACTGCGTGAAGAGTTCAACACCAACCTCTTTATCCCAGGTAAAAAGGAAGGTTTGAATGTCGAATTAGATAAGGCTATCCATTTGCGCGACTTCATTTTGATGGGCGAATTGGTTGCTTATGACGCACTTCATCGCGAGGAAAGCTGTGGCGGTCACTTCCGCGAAGAGCACCAAACAGAAGAAGGTGAGGCGAAACGTGACGACGAACATTTCTTCTATGTAGGCTGCTGGGCATATCAAGGCGACGACAATACGGCGCCCGAACTCATCAAAGAGCCCCTCGAATACGAGGCGATTAAGGTACAAACACGTAATTATAAGAACTAAGTTGAAGTAAAAAGATTATGGCAAAAGCAATTTCTTTCACAATCAAATATTGGAAACAGAATGGTCCTAAAGACCAAGGTCATTTCGATACACACGAGATGAAGAACATCCCCGATGATACTTCATTCCTCGAGATGCTTGATATTCTCAACGAAGAACTTATCGCAGCCGGTCAAGAGCCTTTCGTTTTCGACCACGACTGCCGTGAGGGTATCTGCGGTATGTGCTCACTTTACATCAATGGTACGCCGCATGGCAAGACCGAACGCGGTGCAACCACCTGCCAACTCTATATGCGTCGTTTCAACGAGGGTGATGTTATCACCGTCGAACCCTGGCGTTCTGCCGGCTTTCCAGTGATTAAAGACTGCATGGTTGACCGTTCAGCTTTCGATAAAATCATTCAGGCTGGCGGCTATACTACCATCAGAACGGGGCAAGCTCAGGATGCCAATGCCATCCTTATTCCTAAAGAAGCTGCCGACGAAGCGATGGATTGTGCCACTTGTATTGGCTGTGGTGCTTGCGTAGCTGCATGTAAAAATGGTTCGGCCATGCTCTTTGTCAGCTCAAAAGTGAGCCAGTTGGCACTCCTTCCACAAGGCAAACCCGAGGCCGCTAAGCGTGCAAAGGCAATGGTTTTGCGCATGGATGAGCTTGGTTTTGGTAACTGTACCAACACACGTGCCTGCGAAGCTGTGTGCCCAAAGAACGAGAAGATTGCCAATATTGCTCGTTTAAACCGCGAGTTTATCAAAGCAAAATTGGCTGATTAAACAGAACATGCGCTCCTTTTCGGGAGAAACGATTCTATAAAAGGCGGAAAGTCCACACGGGCTTCCCGCCTTTTTTGTGCCTAAATAATGGGGGCGTTTGCTCTATTCCAATCCTTATTGGTAGGCGTATGTGCCTTTATTTTCATGAAGGCAGTATAGAAATGCGGTCTTGATGGGCAAGATAACGAAATGAAAAAGACGTGCATAGGCTCATTTATATTCAAGGATTTGAACTATCGGCTACGCCTTTTAAGGGCCTTCTTTCCCATCTTTTGATGAAAAATGCGGAAAGGGCAACGTAAATTTGCATGCCATCGCAGAAAATCGTAATTTTGTAACGATGGAAACAACAAAGCGGATAGCACTTTTCACAGGCACTTTCGACCCTTTCACCATTGGCCATCAGTCGATTGTTGCGCGCGCATTGCCCCTGTTCGATCAACTGATTATCGCTGTGGCAGTGAGCAAACTCAAACATACGCAGGCCGAAATCAGTGCACGTGTGGCTGCCATTGAAGCGGTCTATGCCGGAAATCCGGCCATAACCGTAAAGGCTTATGACGACCTCACCGTAGAGATGGCAGCGCGCGAAGGCGCCCATTTCATAGTGCGGGGCGTACGTTCGGTGAACGATTTCGAATACGAGCGCGAGCAAGCCGACATCAATCGTCAGTTGAGCGGTGTTGAAACAGTGTTGCTTTTTGCCGAACCTCAGCTCTCAAGCCTTAGCTCTACAATGGTGCGCGAGCTGCAATTCTTTGGTAAAGACGTGTCGGCATGGGTGGCAAAGCCCACGCGCGACAAAGACATTCAGGCTACCCCTGCCGACAATCACAATAAAAAACAAGTTTAGGATATGATTACCTATCATGCAGAAGGCGTGAAAATGCCACATCTTAAAAAGCGCATTCTCAACCAATGGATCAGGCAAGTTGCTGCCCGTCATGGGCGAATGGTTGGCGATATTGGCTATATGTTTGTCAACGACGACAGGATTTTAGAGGTCAATAACACCTATCTTGGCCACGACTACTACACCGATATCATCACATTTGATTACGATGAAGCTGACACCATTAGTGGCGATTTGGTGATTAGTTTAGACACCGTGCGCACCAATGCCGACTTGTTCCATAAAGCTTATGCCGACGAATTGCACCGGGTTATCATTCATGGCATCCTTCATCTCTGTGGCATCAACGACAAAGGACCCGGAGAACGCGAAGTGATGGAAGCCCATGAAAACGAGGCTTTAGCCCTGTTAGCCAAATTGTTGCCGGCATAGCGCAAACAAGCCATCAGGTAATCGCTTCTTAAAAGCATATCTATTGTGCGGCAAAGTGGTGCATATTGCGCGATAATCCCATAGAGATTGCAAGCCAATAGCGCATAGATTGTTTCCCACTCTGCTCCTCATTGTGTAATGGCTATGGATGGAATGTTGTGTCAATGGGGGATGATGGGTATCCTATAGTGGGGCTATATGCTCGTTTTGCCCCCTTCTTTGTGCCCTGATTAAATTTATATCGTGAGAGGTTGCAAGCCTCTTTTTTTTTATGTAAGTTTGCAACTACGATTGTAAAGGACAGGATCATGCTCACATTAGAATTTATCATACGCATCTTTGTAGCTGCACTTTTGGGCGGTTTCATCGGTTTAGAACGCGAATATCGTGAGAAAGCCGCAGGCCTTCGCACCCATTTCTTGGTGGCTTTAGGTTCGGCTTTGTTCATGATTGTGTCGTCCTATGGGTTCGAGGGCGTTTTGAAAGACCCCAACATGCGTTTAGATGTGTCGCGTATTGCTGCGCAAGTGGTGTCGGGTATCGGTTTCATCGGTGCCGGAACCATCATTTTTCAAAAGAATGCCGTGCGCGGATTAACCACTGCTGCAGGCGTATGGGTGACTGCAGCAATCGGTCTTGCGTGTGGTGCCGGCATGTATTTGTTGGCCACCATCTCAACAATTTTGGTGTTAGTGGGTATGGAAGCCTTTAATTATGTGTTGCGACAACTCAATCGTTTGCATGGCACAGATGAAGAAAAGACAGACCATGCAGCATAAAGGGCATACAGCATGCACTGGCAAGGCACAGCCCTGCACGGTTTGTGTAGCTTGGAATGCCTGTCTATGGTGCACTGCTTGAACCGCTATCAGCATTGCTTGAACGCATTGTTTATCTCTTTTCTGTGCTTCCTATTGGGACATTCGTGTTGGGATAGCGTTTCAATTTCGGTTTTAGTTGTAAAATGAAAATAACAAAATATGTTGAAATCCCATCGGTTTCATCGGCAAAAATGGGGTAGGGCTGTTGCTTCTTTTGCCATCTTTTCGTTGTTTTGCTGTCTCGTTGCGGCGCAGTCGTCACAGCCTTTAACCACGAAACGCAGTGCCACGGCACAGCAATTAGCACGGCAAGGCTATCAACAGGTGCAGCAATGCGACCCAACAATTCATGTAAGTTTGATGTATGCACGTCCCGATAACTTCTGTGGTGTGGTGTTATACAGTGACCTTCGTGAGGCGTTTTTACATCCCGAGGCCATGAAAGCTCTGCAAAAAGCACAGTCCTATTTAAAACAACTGCGCCCCGACCTCAGCTTAAAGGTCTACGATGCCGCACGCCCCATGCACATTCAGCAACGCATGTGGGACGAAGTGAAGCATACTTCGAAAGCCATTTATGTGTCCAATCCTGCGCATGGTGGCGGCATGCACAACTATGGAATGGCTGTAGACATCACCCTTTGTACGCTAAAAGGCGACACACTCGATATGGGAACGAAGATTGATTACATGGGCAAGGCGGCGCATATCGACCATGAGGCGGCGTTGGTTTCTGCCCATATCATCTCGCCCGAAGCACGAAGAAATCGGCAACTTTTGCGGAAAGTGATGCGTCATGGCGGTTTTATACCGTTGCGAACCGAGTGGTGGCATTTCAATAAATGTTCGCGTGCGGTGGCAAAGAAGTATTATAAAGTCATTCCATAACCCTTTCAAGTGTGCTGTCATGACGATGAATTGGGCGTTTTTTCTATCCGCACGGGCGTTGAAATCGTTGTTTATCAGATGGAGTTAACAAAACAGAATTTAGAAAAAGTGCAAACTTTCGTGCGCGAACACCGTCAGGATGATGTGCGAAGGTTGGCACTTCAGGCCGCCAAATATCCCGATATGGACTTTTCGTTTATCCTTCATCAAATCAAAGGATGGCAGCTTGCGCGCAAGAAACTGCCTCATGGGCTACCCATGAGCAGTTGCTTTATCCGCAACAGTTGTCGATGGAGCAATGTTCAAGCGAGCAAACGGCCCGCTATAAGCAGCAACTTGTGCAGCGGTTGTGTGGCAAAGGGCTGGCCGAGAGCACGTTGGTTGACCTCACAGGAGGTTTAGGTGTCGACTTTTCTTTCATGGCCCAGGGATTTAAGAAAGTCTATTATGTGGAGCAACAAGCCGAGTTGTGCGCGTTAGCAAAGCACAATTTCCCACTTTTAGGCCTGCCTTCTACGCGGGTGATTAGCGGCGATGGCACCACTTTCTTACAAAGTATGTCTGACCGAGCAGGGGTTATTTATCTTGATCCTGCGCGTCGCGATGCTGCAGGAAGCAAGACCTATGCCATTGAAGACTGCACGCCCGATGTGGCTTTGCTATCCGATGAGTTGGTTGAAAAGGCGCAATGGGTGGTGGTTAAGCTGTCGCCCATGTTGGATTGGCATGCGGCTGTGGCACAGTTGAAGCATGTCTGCGAGGTGCATATCGTCAGTGTTGGCGGCGAATGCAAGGAACTGTTGTTGGTGATGCAGCGGCATGTCGGCGAGCACTCCTTGCAACTTTATGCCGTGAATGACGATAAGGTGTTTGCCTGTTCAGCCGAGGAGGCGCAGCAAAGGGCACCCCTCCTTCGGACATCCACTTTCGACTATCTGTTTGAACCCCATGCCTCGCTGATGAAAGCAGGTTGTTTTGCCGCTTTGTCGGCACGCTATGGGGTGGAAGCCTTGGCCACAAACACCCATCTTTTTGCAGCTATGATGCCTGTAAACGATTTTCCCGGACGGCAGTTTCGGGTGCTCTCGGTGACTCCTTTTGCCAAAAAGAGCCTGAAATCAGCCTTACATGGGATCGATAAAGCCAATCTTGCAGTGCGTAATTTCCCACTTTCTGTGGCCGAATTGCGTAAGCGATTAAAGTTGAAAGAGGGTGGCGAACACTATTTGTTTGCTACAACCATCGGCACAATGCACGCCTTAATTATTTGCAAAAAAGCAATGTAAATTTTGCCTTTTGCATAAAATTAACTACATTTGCGTGTTTGAGAATTAAATGGATAATTTAATGTCGGCAATAGAAATTAAGAAAGTGGCCAGCAAAGCTGACCTGACAACATTTATAGATTTTCATTATTCGCTCTACAAAGGGAATGCTTTCGACGCGCCAAACCTTTATCGTGATGAGTTAGATACGCTCTCGTCCAACAAGAATGCGGCTTTTGATTTCTGCGAAGCAGCCTATTTCTTGGCTTACAAGGAGGGGCAGTTGGTGGGGCGTGTGGCTGCCATCATCAACTATCATGCCAACGAAAAATGGCACACAAAGGCGGTACGTTTTGGCTGGATTGACTTTATTGACGACATAGAAGTGAGTAGAGCGTTGCTCAAAGCCGTGGAAGATTATGGTCGAAGCAAGGGCATGGACAACGTGGTTGGGCCGTTAGGGTTTACCGATTTCGACCCCGAAGGCATGCTTATTGAAGGCTTTGACCAGTTGGGCACGATGGCAACGATTTATAATTATCCCTATTATCCGCAGCACATGGAGCGACTTGGCGGTTGGAGAAAGGATAATGACTATGTGGAATACAAGCTCATTGTGCCGAAAGAAATTCCGGAGAAGTACACCAAGGTGGCCGAGATGATCGAAAGCCGTTACAATCTTCATGTGCGTGCGATGACGAAAAAGGAGGTCTATCAAGGTGGTTTGGGCTATAAGGTGTTTGAGATCATCAACGAAACCTTTAAAGATTTGTATGGTTATTCCGAACTTACCGAGAAGCAAATCTATCAATATATTGACACCTATCTGCCGTATGGCGATTTAAACTGGATGCCGATAGTGGAAGATTGGAACTGCGAACCCCATAAAATTGTGGGCGTAGGGCTCACGATTCCTTCGCTGTCGCGCGCCCTTCAGAAACTCCATAACGGGCGATTGCTGCCTTTTGGTTGGTGGCATATTCTGAAAGTGTTGAAGTTTCACCAAACCAATATTGTCGATTTACTGTTGATAGGCGTCCTTCCTGAATATCGTGTGAAAGGCGCTAACGCTCTGTTGTTCTCGCATTTGATACCCATCTATCAGAAATATGGTATTGCATGGGGGGAGACCCACGTGGAGATGGAGACCAATGAAAAGGTGCAAAACCAATGGCAATATTTGGAAACGGTGTTGCATAAGCGTCGCCGTTGCTACCGAAAGGACTTATAAAACGTTGTAATTTTTCGCATAACAGCAGCAAAGATATGACAGAAAACGAAATAAAGAACGAAGAAATCAATCACAAGCCCCAAGAGACCGTGGCTTATACCGACGACAACATTCGGCATTTGTCGGATATGGAGCACGTCAGAACGCGCCCGGGAATGTATATAGGGCGCTTGGGTGACGGCAATTTACCTGAAGATGGTATTTATGTTTTGCTGAAAGAAGTCATCGATAACAGCATCGATGAGTTTAAAATGCACGCGGGCGACCGCATTGAAATCGACGTTGAAGAGAACCTTCGCGTGCGGGTCCGCGACTATGGCCGGGGCATTCCGCAAGGCAAATTGGTTGAAGCCGTGAGCATGTTGAACACAGGTGGAAAATATGATTCGAAAGCTTTTAAGAAGAGTGTGGGCCTGAATGGTGTGGGTGTTAAGGCGGTAAACGCCTTGAGTTCGCACTTCGAAGTGAAGTCTTATCGCGATGGAAAGGTGCGCGAATTGGTGTTCGAAAAGGGTAATCTGCTATCGGATAAAACAGAAGATAGCAACGATGAAAACGGCACTTACATTTATTTTGTGCCCGACAACACACTCTTTAAAGGCTATAGTTTCCACGAAGACATCGTTGAAACCATGCTGCGTAACTACACTTATCTGAATAGTGGTCTCACCATTATGTATAATGGGCGGCGTATCAAGAGCCGTAATGGTTTGGAAGACCTGCTCAACGACACCATGACCAATGATGGCTTGTATCCCATTATCCACATTGTGGGCGAAGATATTGAGATTGCTTTCACGCATGCCAATCAGTATGGCGAAGAGTATCACAGCTTTGTCAACGGACAACACACTACGCAAGGCGGTACACACCAGAGTGCTTTTAAGGAACATATTGCGAAAACCATCAAGGAGTTTTTCAATAAAAACTACGAGTATACCGATATTCGCAATGGCATTGTGGCTGCGATTGCGCTGAATGTGGAAGAGCCTGTGTTTGAAAGTCAAACGAAGATTAAGCTTGGTTCGACGCAAATGTCGCCCGATGGCGAATCGATTAATAAATATGTCGGTGACTTTATCAAGCAGAATGTCGATAATTTCTTACACATTCATCCCGATGTGGCTGAGGTTTTAGAAGGTAAAATCAAGGAGAGCGAACGCGAAAGAAAGGCTATGGCAGGCGTAACGAAGTTGGCAAGAGAGCGTGCTAAGAAAGCAAACCTGCACAATCGTAAGCTGCGGGACTGCCGCATTCACTTCAGTGACAGCAAAAACAGTCGCAAAGAAGAGAGTGCAATCTTCATCACCGAGGGCGATTCGGCCAGCGGAAGCATCACGAAAAGCCGTGATGTCAACACGCAGGCCGTGTTCTCTTTGCGTGGAAAACCGCTCAATTCGTTTGGCTTAACGAAGAAAGTGGTCTATGAAAACGAAGAATTTAACTTGCTGCAAGCGGCCTTAGATATTGAGGAAGGGCTTGACGGTTTGCGCTATAATAAAGTGATTGTAGCCACAGATGCCGATGTTGATGGCATGCATATTCGGCTGCTTATCATTACTTTTTTCTTGCAATTCTTCCCTGAATTGATTAAAAAAGGACATGTCTATGTGTTGCAGACGCCGCTTTTCCGTGTGCGAAACAAGCGCACGAAGATTAAAAATAAGCAGGTGATAGCCGGAGCTGACGCCCGTTTAGACCCGAAAGAGAAGAAGAATGATTTCATCACACGCTATTGTTACACCGACGAAGAGCGTCTGAATGCCATTCAAGATTTAGGTCCTGACCCCGAAATCACACGCTTTAAAGGGCTCGGAGAGATTAGTCCTGAGGAGTTTGTGCATTTCATTGGTGCCGATATGCGGTTGGAACAGGTGACGCTTCACAAGAATGATCAGGTGGGAAAGCTGTTGGAATATTACATGGGTAAGAACACCATGGAGCGGCAAAACTTCATCATCGACAACTTAGTGATTGAAGAAGACCTGCCTGAAGCCGATACAGAGCCGATAGAATGAAGCTGAAAGGCAAGGAAAGGACGATGTAAGAACGAATAAAAGAAAAGGTATAATGAAACAAATGCAACACATATTTTCTGTCGCTACCCATGATTTGAAGCGGGTAGGGATGGTCTTTTTGTTAGGATTGACCTGCTGTTTGGCGCTCCAAGCACAGCATTCTCGCCGCGATGATGATGCCGCTTTGCGCAAATTGCAGTTGGCAGAGATGGCCATTTACAATCTCTATGTCGACTCAGTGAACCAAAACAAGCTCGTAGAAGACGGCATTCGGGGGATGATAGAGAAGCTCGATCCACACTCATCTTATTCAACCGCGCAGGAAACCAAAGCGATGAACGAACCGCTTCAAGGCTCGTTTGAGGGTATTGGTGTGCAGTTTAATGTGGTGCAAGATACGCTTTTGGTCATCCAACCCGTGTCGAATGGACCTTCAGAGCGTGTGGGAATCTTGGCCGGCGACCGCATTGTGACGGTGAATGACAGTGCCATTGCGGGCGTAAAGATGTCGAAGGAAGAGATTATGCGGCGTCTCCGCGGCCCCAAAGGGTCGAAGGTTCGTTTGGGCATTGTGCGTCGTGGCATCAAAGGTGTGCTCACTTTTGTCGTGGTCCGCGATAAAATTCCAGTGAAAACGTTGGATGCTTACTACATGATTCGCCCTACAATAGGCTACATTCGCATTGGTAGCTTCGGCTTAACCACCTACAAAGAGTTTATGGAAGCCGTAGCCATTTTGAAGCAACAAGGCATGAACGACCTTATCCTTGACCTCGAAGAGAATGGGGGAGGCTATTTAAATGCGGCGGTAGATATTGCCAATGAGTTTCTTAAACGCAACGACCTTATCGTCTATACTTTAGGGAGAAGTGTGCCGAAGCAGGAGTTCCGGGCCGATGGAAAGGGTCGTTTGCTCGCGGGGAAAGTGGTGGTTCTCATCAACGAGTTTACGGCTTCGGCGGCCGAAATCGTTACAGGTGCGTTGCAAGATCAAGACCGTGGCGAGGTTGTTGGGCGTCGTTCGTTTGGAAAAGGCTTGGTGCAACGGCCGATAGAGTTCCCTGATGGCAGCATGATTCGTCTCACGATTGCTCATTATTACACGCCTTCCGGTCGCTGTATACAGAAACCTTATACGAAAGGTGATGCGCGGAGTTATGCGTTGGACATTGAGAATCGTTTCGAACATGGCGAACTTTACAGCGCCGACAGCATTCATTTTGCCGACTCTTTAAAGTATAAAACGCTGCGAAAACAGCGCCTTGTCTATGGCGGTGGCGGCATTATGCCCGACTATTTCGTGCCGCTTGACACCACACTTTATACGCCTTTCTACCGACAGTTGGCTGCTCGGAGCTACATCATCAATGCCAATTTGAAATATGTGGATGCACATCGCAAGGCATTGAAGCAGCAATATCCCGACTTTGCCACCTTCTTTGCACGCTATGATGTGCCACAATCGTTGCTTGACGACATTCGAAAGACGGCCGAAAAGGACAAGGTTAAGCCCAAAGATGAGGCAGAATGGAAGAAAAGTCTGCCGCAACTGCGCCTTCAACTCAAAGCGCTTGTGGCACGAGACCTTTGGGATATGAGCCAATATTTCCAAGTGGTGAACGAGGCAAATCCTATTGTTCAAAAGGCCATTGTGCTGTTTCAGCAGCATTAGGCTACTTAGTATAACACGCTGAATCGTATTATTCCACATGAGAAAAAGTTTTTTTCTAATTCTGATGGTAGGGGCTTTCATGGCTACCACCATCTTTTCCTGTCGGTCAAAGCAGCCCACACCGCAGAAAGTTTCGGATGCTATTGAAGATACGGCATCGTCGAAAGATGCCTATTTCCGTGCCATTACGAAGATTGCTTATGCCAAATACCTCAAAGGAGAGACCAAATCGAGCTTGGAATATGCCTACATTGCGTTGGGAAGGTCTATCGAAGAGCAGTCTGAACACTACGAGGCCACGCTCTCATTCCTTATCGGAATCAACAAAGCCAATATAGGAGATTATAACGGAGCGATGCCCTATTTTCGGCGGACCATCAATATTTATAACGGCATGAGCACGCCGAAAGACCCTTGGAATGGGCTTTATCAAAAGGTTTATACGTTGCTCAATACCATGCAAGTGATGCAAAATGCAGGCAAATATGACGATGCCATCCGCATGTTGCCCGATTTAAATCGTTCGCTTCGCTTATTGGCCGAGACGCCAGACACGTTGGGTTTGAAGGAGAGTGGCAATCATTCGTATGGTTTTATGCCCCGTTCGGCCTTTAAATTGGCAAAGTCGAGCGAGACAATGATTTTCGAAATGCAGCAACGTCAGCAAGAAGCCGAGCTGCGAACCCTACGCATAGCCCTCATCATGGGTAGTGTAATCTTTGTGTTGTTGTGCTTCATCGTGTTCCGCATCGTGCGCTATAACCGCATCATCACGCGCAAGAATGCTTCGGCTGTCGACACCATTAACCGTCTGTTGCAATATCGGGAAGCGTTGAAAAACGAGCGCCTTCAGAATGAATTGCTCAAAGAAGCTGTGGCCGAAGAGAAAGAAAAACAAACAAAAACGGCAGCAGAAGCCCCCGTTGAAGTTGCAAAAGCCGATGTAGAGAGCGTGAAAGCGGCTACCGATGAGGCTAAAGAAGATGCCGACCGTGCCCTCTTTTCGAAGCTCTCTGAAGTGATTATGCGCAAGAAGATGTTCTTGCAACCCAAACTTTCGCGCGAGGATGTCATCAACGAGGTGTATGTTCCGCACAATAAATTTGCCCAACTTTTCACACGATTTTCGGGCATGTCGTTCACCAAATATATCAATGAACTGCGTTTAGAATATGCTGCCGAGCTGTTAAGAGACCGTCCTGACTACACGATTGAGGCCATAGGCGAGGAGTGTGGCATGCCCATAGCGCAAACATTCTATCGTAATTTCTCCGATAAATTTGGGGTTACGCCGGCTGATTTTCGTCATTTATCTCACAAAAATGCACAAAAACAGCAGATAATGAATAATCGTGATAAGGAGTGAAGGATTGTGATACGCTTTTTCATGTAATCGCAATATCTTTGCATCGAAGGTTTAAGTTTTAGACTATTAAGTACTCAACTTTGTAAATCACATTAGCCCGTGAGGGTTTAAGTTATTTCATTTTTCGCATTCAAAATTTGTATTTAGAGAGTTATGATGTGTAAGTGTTCATTTTGTTGCATGATGGTCTTAGGACTATTTCCTTTGCGAAGGACAACGGAATGGACCACATTGAAAGATATGCTGCCTGCTGAAGGTAGCATATTTTTTGGCGTAATGGA
>NZ_BAJQ01000002.1 GCF_000613785.1 Segatella oulorum JCM 14966
TCCCTTATTTGAAATATTAATGATAACAGAGCCTGCCTATGTTAGATATGATTATGATCCGAAAGGCGCTAAAGGGCAAAAACACCCGCTATGTCATTTTGATTGTAACTTTATTGATGTTCATCACTACAAAATAGGCTTGCATTATCGTGTTAATTTAGTCCAAGTAGAGGATTTGCTGGATAAAGACACAGACAGCTGGTTTATTGCTAAGTATAAGGAGCCCGCCCTGGAGATAAAGAAAAGGCTTAAAGTAAGGTTTACTAAAACCAGGAAAGGTAAATGTAAGTAAAAATAACTAAAGACGAGCAATGATTAGATTTAATGGAAAGTGTAAAGTAAATTGTGTAAGCTACAATAAAATTAATATAATACTGTCTTTATAAAGGCTCCCCTGATACCTACCATTTAAAGCGTATTTCCAAATACGACGTACAACTTTGTATTATGTATCAAATACACAACTTTGGCAAGTACGTGAGCAGCAAGTACAAGAAAAATTTCCTGAAGGAACTGAAATTCGTTTATGACCAATAAAACAGAATCAGAGAAGACAATAACAAAAGTCCCACAATAATACATGAGTCTAAAAAAAACAAAACTCAATTGAATATAGGCTATTAACTTCCCCTCTCAGCCGTTCATACATCCATCTGTAAAAATATATAGGAATCCATCTATTCACAAGCAGTAGAAAATATATCAGTATATGTTGTCGAAGAAATAATTTCCAGGACGGGTGGGCCTATCAAGCCATAGATGTACGACGATAATTATGTCGAGATGGTATGTCACAAACTCAGAAACTAAACCAAGAAAAAGAAGAAAAGAAGGAGGATTTATGACCATTCTCCTCATTTTTCATTTTTTTCAAGCAATAGATGGTGAAAAAGAATGAAAATCTTACCAAAAACACTTGTTATTCAAAGCAGATGATTATCTTTGCAAAAAGAATAACAAGCGTTCTTTGTTGATGTAGAAACCTGCAGTTAAGAGCATTTCGCTCGTTTCTAAATCGTTACCTTTTTAGTTTATACAATATGGTAACTCCTTTATTTTTAGTTAGATACATTTTAGAAAATATCTTCAAGTGTGAAAGATTTCACATAAAAGTACTTATTCGAATAAGATACGAGTAAAAGTCAAGTAAAATTCGAGTAAAACCCGAATAAGATTCGGGTAAGATCCGAATGAAATCCGAATAAAATTGCAAGTAAGATGATTGAAATTCATTAAAATTGCAGCTTTTTCTTGCACATATCAATTAAAATACTTATATTCGTTGGCAGCGTAACGTCTATGTCTGAAAGGGCAAATGCCCACCACTACGACTGCAAAAGGTGGTGGAAGGCTGGAGAACAAAAGCGCCTCATGCCCCTATGCTCCATTCATGGCGCAGTAAAGGGAGGCGGAAGTGCAAAGACAGCAGGCACCATCAGGCCTGGAATTAGGTTCTTCTCAGCACAAGAGGGGTCGGAAAGCAAGACTTCGAGCAAGTAATTACCCCCCTTTGGAGCGGGATTGCCACACACTAAAATCGTTAAAACAAATGACAACATCATTTAATAAAGCAATGACACCACCCGTAATTGCGACACACTAAAATCGTTAAAACAAATGACGACAGCATTCAAATCAATGACACTACCAATAATTGTCACACACTAAAATTGTTAAAACAAATGACAACAGCATTCAAATCAATGACACCACCAATAATTGTCACACACTAAGGTTGTTAAAACAAATGGCGACAGCATTTAATAAATCAATGACACTACCCGTAATTGCCACACACTAAAATTGTTAAAACAAATGACAACAGCATTTAAATCAATGACACCACCCGTAAATCGCGAACATTACTTCTGCGTTATCCTCGCAGGAGGGAAAGGAAGAAGGCTGTGGCCTTGCAGCCGTGAGCACCATCCTAAGCAGTTTGTTGATTTCTTTGGCACAGGAAAGACACAGCTTCAACAAGCCTATGACCGCATGAAGCGGATGCTTCCACAGGCCAATATCTACATCAACACAAACGAAAGCTATCGCCATTTGGTAGAAGAGCAACTGCCCGAAGTGGCTCCAGATCACATCATGGCCGAGCCCATCTATCGCAACACGGCACCCAGTGTGGCATGGGCAACCCATCGCATCGCACGTGTTTGCCCACAAGCCTGCCTGCTGATGGTGCCCGCCGACCAAACCGTTGTGCACGAAGACATCTTCGAAAAAGACGTGATGGAGGCCTTCGCGTTTGTCGAACAGCACGCCAGTCTGCTCACCATGGCCGTCAAACCCACGCGCCCCGAGCCCGGATATGGTTATATTCAGATGGGAGAACGCAGCGGTGTCGGTGATATTTACCAAGTAAAAACCTTCACCGAAAAACCCGATCGCGACTTTGCCCAGCTCTTTTTAGATAGCGGCGAATGGTTTTGGAACACGGGAATGTTCATCTCTCACTTATCCTTTTTACAAGAGAGTCTATCCAAACTCCTCCCACCCGTGCTGCGTGAGCTCGACGAAATGCACCCCCATTGGACGCTTGATGACGAAGAAAACTATGTGAAACAATATTTCTCGCGCTACCCCAACCTATCCATCGACTTTGGAATACTTGAAAAATCCGAACAAGTATATTTCAAGAATTGCACCTTTGGCTGGGCAGATTTAGGCACATGGCATGGCATCTACGAAGCCATCAGCGATGAAACGACGGACAACATCTGCCTCGATTCGGCTGTCATTTTCGACGAAGCCCACCACAACATCGTCAAACTTCCCCACCACCGTTTGGCTATTATCCACGGATTAGAAGACTATATTGTGGCCGAGGAAGACAATGTGCTACTCATTTGCAAAAAAGAAGATTCATCTTCGCGCATCCGAAAATACATCACTGAGGTGGAATTACAGAAAGGGAAAGACTTTGTATAGCACATGTGCATTTAAAATCGCGCACAAAATAATTTACAAAAAGAGCAAGAAGAGCACTATACTCCCATCCGTAACAAACAACATTGGCCGACATGCTTGCAGCCATCTTTTTTACAGGCAAGCCCCCTTGCGCCGCAGCCTCAAGCTAAAGTTCCCATAAACACATACATATTACCCACAAAAACGCGCCACTTTGCCACATAATTGCAATGCAATCATGCGGTAAAGTGGCGCATTTTGCTGCACTATTCCACAATAGAGAAATCCAATTGCCGTTTCTCTAAGTTCGCTCCTGCCACTTGAATCTCTATCGCATCGCCTAATTGATAGCGATGATGATGCCGCCTTCCGCGCAAACAGAAGTTGCGTTCGTCGAACTCATAATAATCATCGCTCAGGTCACGCATGGGAATCATGCCCTCACAATGGTTCTCATCAATCTCCGCATAGATGCCATAACTCGTAATTCCGCTGATATGTGCGGCAAACGTCTCGCCCACTTTATCGGCCATAAACTCTACCATCTTATATTTAATAGAGTCGCGTTCGGCATTCTGTGCCACCAATTCCATCTCCGAACAATGCTCACAAAGCTCCTCATAATGCTTCTCATTCGCACTCCTTCCACCTTGGGCATAGCGCGTAAGCAGGCGATGAACCATCGTATCGGGGTATCTTCTAATCGGACTTGTGAAATGCGTGTAATAGTCGAATGCCAAACCAAAGTGGCCAATATTGTGCACACTATATTTCGCTTTCATCATGGCTCTGAGCGCAACCGTTTGAATCATCTTCGCTTCGGGTTTGCCTTCGGTTTCATCCATCAGCTTATTCAAACTGCGAGCCATCGCTCCTTTTGTGCCTTCGGTTTTCACTTTGTAACCAAATTTCACAATAAATTGGCGCAAGGCCTCCATCTTTTGCGGGTCAGGATTATCGTGCACACGATAGGGAAGCGTCTTTGCTTTCCGCCCCTTCTTGGCCTTTCCGATGCTCTCGGCCACGGTTTTGTTGGCCAACAGCATAAACTCTTCAATCAACTTGTTGGCATCGTGCGACCGTTTAAAATAGCAACGCGTGGGCTTTCCCGTTTCGTCAACATCAAAATGCAGTTCTTCGCGGTCAAACTTCACTGCGCCATGCTCAAAACGTTTCTTGCGCAACGCCTTGGCTAAACGGTCGAGTGTGATGAGCTGTTCCGCATTTTCGCCCTTGTATTTCCCATTCTTAGGCACAGGAGCAGGCTCACCCGTGCCATCAACCACACCATTTTCCTCTAACAACTGCTGCACCTCCTCGTAGGCATAACGACGCTTGCTGCGAATGATGGTGTGCACAATGCGGTAGGTTTTCACATTGGCTTCGTCGTCAAGTGTGAAGATTACGCTATAAGCCAATTTGTCTTCGTCGGGACGCAGGGAGCAAATGAAGTTGCAAAGGCGCTCGGGAAGCATCGGGATGGTGCGGTCTACCAAATAAATACTCGTTGCACGCTTCACTGCTTCTTTATCAATCACGCTCCCTTCCGTCACGTAATGGCTCACATCGGCAATATGAACCCCCACCTGCCACAGCCCTTTGTCGAGCTTTTCGATGGAAAGGGCATCGTCAAAATCTTTCGCATCGTGGGGATCAATGGTGCAAGTGAACGCCGACCTAAAGTCTTCCCGCTCGGCAACATCCTGTGGTGTAATCTCTCCTGTTATCTTGTTAGCGGCCTCTTCCACCGCTTTTGGGTAGACATAGGGCAGTCCATATTGTGCCAAAATGGTGTTCATCTCGGTGTCGTTATCGCCTGTCTGGCCAATCACATCCACCACTTCGCCCACCAAATTCTTGTGTTCTGCGTCGGGCCATTGCGTGATTTTCACAATCGCTTTGTCGTTGGTTTTTCCACCTTTCAGCTTGCGTTTCGGAATGATAATGTCGCTTGCAAAGATGTTTTCGGTCGTGATGAGATAGGCAAAGTCCTTGCCTACACGCAGTTTTCCTACGAACTGGTCTTTCTTTCTCTGCAAGATTTCAATCACTTGTGCCTCTTTGATGTGATGTTGTCGGCGCGCATGAAACTCACTTTCACGCGATCTCCGTTGGTAGCCCACAACGAATTGCGTTCCGAAACGAAAATAGGAGTGCCGCCATCATCGGGCAAAAAAGCGTTCTTGCCATTTGCTTTGCGCAAGAACGTCCCCTCTTGCACCTGCCCTTTCGTGTTGAGTTTGTAGGAACTATCGGTCACTTTCACCAGAAAATCATCCCATGCCATCTCCTCAATCATGTCGATAGCCAACATTTTCAGGGGGTGCGTGTCGAGCTTCAACGCACGGAAAATCTCTTTAAAACTCAATGTTCTATCACCTTGCGAAGAGAAAAACGCCTGCAATCGTTCCTGCAACTGCTTTCTGCTCATGCGCTTTCCACCTTTTTTCCCTTTTCCCATATTTTGATTTTTTTTGTTTCTTTTCTTCACACAAAGGAACAAAAAAGAAACGACAAAAACAATTTTTGCATCACCTTTTCCATGCTTTTTCCGTATATTTGTTCCCAAAAAGCCGGAAATTCCCCGGTTCATCACCTCTATCATCAAACAATATGACAACAGAATTTTCCCCCGAAGCGATTGCCGAATACAGGAAACAAGTGCGCGAATGTATGTTGCTGGCACGAAAACCCAATGGTGAACCTTGGTTAGATGAGAAAGAAGCCGACCAACGTCTGCGCACATTCACTGACGACGAACTGGCTTTCGGCATGCCATTCAATACGCCCGAAGAGATGGCTTCAGTGCTCATTGAAGGCTAAGCTTCAATCGGTGGTTCGAACATCTCCCACCTTATTAATATACATTCACCGGCATTGGTGAAAAAAGACACAAAAAAAATCGGCAGTAAATCACTCACTCCCGATTCCAACAGGTGAGCCATTCTCTGGCTCAACCTTCACTTTTATTCATCTAAAAACCTAAACCTTATAACTAAAAACCAAAAACCTAAATGTGTAATCCTTACTAAACAATCTTTTGCTCCTGAGAGCTTACCTATTGAGTCATGTCAAAATGCAGCCGCATTGCATAGCGGACTTGCGTCTTTCGACAATGCAAAAGTAGAACAAATCTCTCAACATGCCACAAAAAGGCATAGACTATTTCATCGAAAGCGCCTATTTTTTGACATAAATCAAAACCACAGGCCACACCATAAGCATTTTATCCTGCATGGAATGAAAAACATATCGCTTTAGCTTCGCCTTTAAAACAGGATAGAAAGAGGGACAAAATTTTGAATAAAGCGTTTTTTTCGGTAAAAAGATTTGCACTGTAAGTAATTTTTATTACCTTTGCAACCGTTTGAGAAAACAATATATCTACAAGTTAATTTTTTTATCAAGTTAAATTATTAGTCGTGTAATCAACAAAAGAGGTTGTACATTTAGGGTAACATTTTTAGGAATTAAGCACTATACACCATATATATGTTAGAAGAAGAGGCCACTGCATGATGGCCGAAACCAAATAAAAATCCCAGCTATCCGCTATGCGAACAACTGGGATTTTTTGTTTCACTATCCCTGCATGAACCACCATTCTAAGTGGAAAACAGGCGGCAAGCGGGGGCGCAACAAACTATTTCTGCGCCCACTTGACAGCATAATTACCGCTCTTTCGCAGCATTATAGCTTTCCAATCACCTTGGTTAGCTGCTCACCCAAGCCTATGGTGTAGCCTTGTGAAAGGAAAACTACACGGTTAAAGGTGTCGGCAATGATGAAGATGGGCAACTGATTGCGCTGCGCAAGCTTCATTTGTGTGGCGATTTCTTCGCGTATTGCACCCGTCTTATCGATGCCAAAGATGGTGTTTTGGGGCAGAAGTCCAAACTCATTCTTCTGTTGTTCAAACTTCTTTGCCGCTGCTTCGTCGGTGAATAGCAGCACTAAGGGGCGTCCCCATTGGTCTAATTTGGCTTTCATCTTGGCAATATCGTGCAACGCATGATTGGTAGGTTCCTGGCCAACGCCTAAGATTCCCAACACATAATAGCCGCGTCCCGTTTGACTCAAGATAGAAACTTCCTTGCCTTCGTGGCTGAAAAGGTTCTCGCTATTGAAGCTTCCAAACACCTTTACGCCCTCGTCTTGCTGGCGAACGATGAGCTTCACCTGCGTAGTGTCGCCCGCTTCGATGCGGAAGAACTGATTATGTGCCAGCACACTTCCATCGGCCATGCGCTGTCCTGATACCAAAAGATAAGTGCCTTCATCAAGGGTTGTGCCGTTTTTAAACACATTATGCCAAGAAATGCCACCGCCCATATCCACTTGTCCTTCGTCGAAATTCATGAGATAGGTCTGTCCATTGATGATTTTACTAATCGTGAAATAGCTGTAATACTTCGGATCGTCCAAGAAAGGCACGGGCTTAAAGTCGAGTTTCAGCGTCCCCGTCTTGGCCACTTGCTGCTCTTCGGCATCGAAATCAACATCCACCCACTGATGATCCTTCTTATATTGCACCTTCCACGACACGTAATCCATGCGCGCTTCGATGTTCAAGCTGCGCGCAACATCCACAAAAAAGATGTCGCGGCTGCGCGAATCGGTGAGCCTACTCTCCCAAACACTGATGGGAGTTTGCGGAATACGCATGGCTCTTGTGTCGGGATTGAGCTTGATGTGCTGCCTAATCCACGCCACCAACTGCGCGGGATCATGTTGGAAACGCGCCACCTCTTCCGGCGTAAAGGCTTTCGTTTCGAAGAATTGTTTGAAGGGTTTGAGAATCATTTCATACTCCACCCGAGGCGAAAGTTGGTTGCTTTTGGCCTGCATGTTGTCGTCAAGAATGGCCATTGGCATATCGCGCAGGTCCTTATCGGTGAGGGTATTGAGCAAATCGAGTGCCCTTTGTGACTGCTGTGCATACTTCTCTACGAAAGCTTTGATGGTTCTCCAGTTGCCGCGAGCCTTTATAATATAAGGTATAGCATCGGAGATGGGGAAGTTTTTCAGCGTCTCTGCCGTTGGAAACGTAGCCACATAGGCATTGCGCAGCGAGTCTTCGTAGGCCAAACGCACGGCATTTGCAGCGCGCAACGCCTCGGGAACATCGGGCAAAAGCGCCTGCTCCTTGGGCGGAACAATGTCCAAGTCTTGCGCCTGGGGCACGTGTTGCGCATCATAAGCGAGCTTGATGGTGAGCTGTTTATCTTTACCAAACGTCGCTTTCACATAGCCAAAACGCCCGTTTTTCGATGCCCACACCAACATATCTCCCTTGCCTGCCGAGAGAAAAGTCATGCCTTGTGCATTCGTATATTTCGATGCGGCGGTGTAATATTCGGCATAATTATAGATTTTGAAATCCACTTTCGCATCGGCTACGGGCACTCCTTGGGGTGTAACCACACGGAAAGCAATCTTTCCCGTGCTGCCATAGTTGTCGATGAGGTTGATTTCGGTGAAGTTATTCGTGCGCAACATCACCTCTTCGGGACCATTATAGTCGCCAAAGGCACGGGTGTGCATGAGCATTGCGCGCGAGGCCGGGGCATTAAACCAACCCAAATTCAACACGGGTTCGGGCTCACAAGCGCCTAAGAAATACCATTTGCCGTCGGCCCAAGCCTCAACCCACGCATGATTATCGTCGGTATGTGCCCAGCGGGGCGTATAGACTTGCCGCGCAGGAATGCCCACTGCGCGCAAAGCTGCCACGGTAAAGGTGCTCTCTTCGCCGCAACGTCCGCGCGCAGTCATGATGGATTGCAGCGGAGAAGAGGTGCGCCCATCGGATGGTTCATAGGTGACTTTCTCGTGACACCAATGGTTTACCTCCAAAACGGCATCGCGCATCGACAGTCCTTTCACGCGCGGTTTCAACTCATTCAGGAAGATTGCGCGCGAACTATCTAAGGGTTCGTTGTTCACACGCATGGGCAACACGAAATGACGGAACAGCAGTTCGGGCACGTTTTTACCCCAAGAAAACTCGTGCTGTGTGCGCAAAGCCGACCGCACATTGCCTAAATGATAGGCCGTGGGATAATCGGTTGCATCGGCCACAGGCATATAAGCATAGAGAAAGTGCAAGGCTTCTTGCTCTTGTGGCGTGGCATGCAGACCGTCCAAACGATAGAATTTCTCGCCGATGAGTTTCATTTTTGCCTGAAAGGCCGCATCCACTTTGACACGATAGGCGGCATCGGTGATGAAATCTTGCGCTGTTGCCAGCAAAGAAACAAGGCACAAGGCCAGCGTTAGTAGACTTTTTTTCATTGTTTTATTTTTATTGTTCTTACATTTTCTGTTGGTGAGAAAAGCCCCGTCGGGACAGCTTTCATTCGCCATCTGCCAGCAAAGCAGCGATGGTGTGGCCCACCCGACGCGCCGTTGTCTGCATGATGCAATCCTCTTGTGCACCGGCTGCGCCCATGCTTACCGCCGCATTCAGCAGTTTTGCGCGCGAAGGTTGGGGCTCACGTGCCGAGAAATGAAAGGCCATGACCTGCGTTTCGCGCCTTATTTTGGCAATGTTTTGCTCGTTCACCCCACATCCGGCCATGATGATGATGCGCCCCTTTGCCCAAGCATGGAGTTGAGAGAGCAACGCAATGCCCTGCTCGGCGGTGGGTTGTTGCCCCGAGGTGAGCACGCGTTGAAAACCTAAATCGCAAATTTCTTCCAAGGCTTCCCGAGGCAAACGGCAGCGGTCGAAAGCACGGTGGAACGTCACCGAGAGCCCTTTTGCATGCGACAAGAGGAAACGATTGGCCTCCTTATCGACGTCGCCTTGTGGCGTCAGACAGCCAAAAACCACACCGTCGACGCCTAATTGCCGGCAGATGTCGATGTCGATGGCCATGCGTTGCAGCTCATCGGGCGTGTAAACAAAGTCTCCTCCCCTATTCCTGATGATGACATGCAGCCGCGTTGTGGTGAGCTTCTCGCGCGCCATCTTGATTTCCCCATACGAAGGTGTGGTGCCCCCTTCGGGTATTCCCATGCACAACTCCACGCGATCGGCACCGCCTTCCTGCGCAGCAAGGCAGCTTTCCACGCTGTTGGCACAAACTTCTATTTCAACATCATTTCGTTTCATCGTTGGTTTCTACGGCTAAAATGGTAGCTTTTACGCGGTAAAAGCTTGTGAATTATGCGCTAATTGGGTAGCTTTTTAATGATATTTTGTATGATATTGCAGGTCGACCTGTCGCTTAAGAACACCGAATAAAGGCCTTGAGGCTCTTGCGCTGGGTCGCCCATATAGGGATCACCCGGCTGCCATTGCTCGTGTTTGGCTACGGCATCGCCACCCCAAGCCCAAAAGTTGCAGCCCGAGAAGCTGCTGCCTTGTTTTGCCTTTTTGAGGAAATCGTCGAACACAAAGGCATAATAGGCATCGCGGTTGCGCGTGGTTGTCTTGGGCGAGAAGGCATAACCGTCGCGCGGATAGCCAAACTCTTCGAGCACCATGGGCTTATGCAGCGCCTCGCTAATGGCCAGATGGCGCGCAATGTAATCGATGGTGTAGGTCACAGAGCGCCGCAAATGCACATCTAACGAGTCGCGATGTGCCCACCCCCAGTTGGCAGGCCAGATGTGAATGTTGGTATAATCGACGTTGGGGTCGCTGCAAATGCGCCGCCAACAGTCTATATCCATCTCGCAGCCCACCTCACCTTCGGAGCCAATCGAGATTAAATGGTTCTTGTCTAAGCTGCGAATGAGCCACGAAGCCCTGCGCAACCACGCTTCGAAGGCAGGCAAAGCCTCACGCGAAAAGGCACGTGGCTCGTTGCCAATTTGCCACGACATAATCGATGGTTCATCGCGATAACGCCGGCCGGTGTAGCGATTTTTGCGCGTGAGGATGAAGCGCACGTAGTTGAAAAACAGCTGCTGTGCACGCTCGTTGGTGGCAAACTGTGCCGAATAGCGCACGTAATTTTGATAGCCTACGACGGCCGGTTGCACGGCTTTTCCTGCCCCTGCCTGCTCCAAATAGTAGCCATAACCGCCGCTCCACTCCCAAGAATTGTTGAGATAGAGCACGGCCAGCATGCCCCGACGCTCCATTTCTTGCAACAGATAGTCCAACCCGTCGAGCACACTGTCATTATAAACGCCGGGCGCACGTTGCAAAGTGGGCGTCACTTTGGACTTAACGCCCTCCTCACCATCGCTCCCCACGAGCACGCGGAGGTTGTTAATGCCCATGCGTTTGAGCCGATCTAACTCAAGACCTAAGCGTCTTCGGTTGCCACCTTTGCCCGTAGAGCCCAGGATAGCGCCATACCACAGGTTGGCTCCGACGAAATAATAGGGTTTGTTGTGATACCAAAGGCGCCCATCTTTCACTTGCACAAAGGGCGATTGCGAGGCAGCCGAACAGCCGAGAGCCAGCAAAAGGGCTGCAAAACAGGTGCGTAATCGTTTCATTTTTCTGTCGTTTTATGCCGTCCCGAGGACGGGAACGCTTATTTTTATCATTTTTATGGCTTCCCGGGGTCGGGAACATCCGTTTTCAAAAAAAATCATTGTTCCCGAGGTTGGGAACGCTTGTTTTCGAGAAAAATCGTCGTTCCCGGGGGCGGGAGCCGTCATTTTTATCCAATTCAGCTGTTCCCAAGGTTGGGAAAGCCTATTTTTGGGTTTCGTTGTTGCTTCATTGTTTGGGTTTTGGAAGCCTTGCAAAGATAAGGCTTTTTCGCAGATTTAAGCTATCGGAGCTCATAAATTCATGCTTTTTACCTAATATTAGGTATTGCAAGGCTCATTTCCTCGCGTTACTTTTGCAGCCGATAACAGTATTTATTAAAAAAATTGTATTGAATATGAAACCCATTTTTTCAAAATCATTAGCATGTTTTGCACTGCTCATGCCGCTGCAGATGCAGGCGCAACGCCATTTGCAAGACTCCACTTTCCAGCTTCGCGATGTGGTGATTAGCACCACGCGCATGCCCGAAGCGAAACAAAATGCCGCAGCTTCGGTGACCATCATCGACCATCAACAGCTCGAAGCCGTGAGCAAAGTGGCGCCCGACATGTCGACACTTTTGGGGCTGCTTGCGCCGGGAATGGCACTCTCGAGCAACACAACCAGCTCGCGTTCGCAAACGTTGCGCGGCCGAAGCGCACTGGTTCTCATCGATGGTATTCCGCAATCCACCCCACTGCGCTCCACCGACCGCGACATCCGCACCATCGATGTGGCCGCCATCGACCATATTGAAATCGTAAAAGGGTCGACGGCACTCTATGGAAACGGCGCCATTGGTGGACTCATCAACATCATCACGAAGAAGAATTCGAGTGCAAAAACACTGGCAGGGCAAACCGCTATCGCCGGTTCAACCTACAACTTTTTCAGACAAAGTAAGGGGCAAGGCTATCGGCTTAACCAGCAACTTTATGGCAAACTGCGCAACATGGACTATTTGGTGAGCGGAACTTTCGGCCGCACCGGCAGCAGCATCGACGGCGATGGACAGTTCATTTCGCCGCGCTATGGCCTTGGAGATACCTACACCAGCAATGCCTTAGTGACGCTCGGCTATCAGCTTTCGCCTAAGAATCGCATAGAACTGATGTACAATTTCTATCGCAGTTTGCAAGACACGCCGCTCATTCCCAAAGGCGGAAAATACCTCAAAAGCCCTGCCATCGGCGTCATTGGCAACCGCGATCCGCAGGCTGTTGACGAGGGAACGCGCTACAATCACAACGGCTATTTGAAATTTACTTCAAAGCAAATTTTCGCACATACCGATTTAGAAGCATCCGTTTTTGGGTCGAGTCTCTACACCATCTTCGATTTCCGACGCGCCAATCCCGCCCAACCGCGCTGGGAAGAAACCAGTGGACAGTCGGCCATCAAAGACCGCAAGTTGGGGCTTCGTGCGCAGTTCAACACGCATTTGGTGTTCTCCGAGCAGGCATTCACCCACATTCTCTATGGCTACGATTACTTGTTTAACAAAACAGCCCAGCCGCTTGTCGACGGACGTTATTGGATGCCTTGGCTCACAAGCAACACACATGCGCCCTTCATTCAAACCAAAACAACGCTTTTTCAGTGGCTCAACGTGAAAATAGGTGCACGCTATGACGCCATCAACGTGCATGTGCCCGACTATCAAGTGTTGCGCAATCGCCTCTCCGACCCTTTGGTTAGCGTGAAAGGCGGGCATCTCAACTACAACAATCTCTCGTTCAACGCGGGGTTGTCGTTCAACAAATACCGCGCATTTCAACCCTTCGTGGCCTATTCGCAAGGCTTCTCTATCTTCGATTTAGGCCGCACCCTGCGCGCCGCCAAGGCCGATGTGCTGGGCCATATCGCCACCGAACCGGTTAAAACCAACAACTATGAACTGGGCGTTTATTCGGTTCCGTGCAGTTGGTTGCAGCTCAATGCCTCGTTCTTCTACACCTATGCCAAGCTCGGCAGCGACCTGAAAATCGACCATGGCTTTTGGGTTGTCAACCGAAGTCCGCAAAAAGTGTATGGCATGGAGTTGGATGCCGATGCGCAAATTCTGCCCAATCTCAAAGCCGGAGCCAACTTTTCGTGGTTCGAAGGAAAGCTCAAATCCAACGGAACCAGCTGGGATCACTACATGTCCAACGTGTCTATCCCGGCCGCAAAGCTCAGCATGTATGCGCAATATCAGCCCATCAAGCACACCTATTTGCAATTACAATATCTGCACACCGGCAAACGCCACCGCTTTTCCCCCGATGCTTCGGGCAACTATGCAGAGGGCGAGGGCATTGTTAATCGCATCAATCTGCTCAATCTCACGGCGGGTGTTGACGTGAAGCAATGGAACTTTGCGTTAGGTGTTTCCAATCTTTTGAACTACACCTACTACACACCTTCCTCAATGCTCATGGCACGCAACGCCGAATATGCACATGCCGACGGGCGCAACATTACGCTTACGGCCACCTTTAAATATTAAGCAGGTGCCTTTGCTCCGCAAACTTCAAAGCAAATAACGCTGGATGCTTGCGGAGCTTCCGCAAATAGTAAAACAAATATTTTAGCGCTTGCGGAGCTTCCGCAAATGGCAAAACAAACTTTTTAATGCTTGCGGAGCTTCCGCAAATAGCAAAACAAACATTTTAGCGCTTGCGGAGCTTCCGCAAATGACAAAACAAACATTTTAGTGCTTGCGGAGCTTCCGCAAATGGCAAAACAAACTTTTGGCGCTTGCGGAGCTTCCGCAAATCACAAAACAAACTTTTGGTGCTTGCGGAGCTTCCGCAAGCACCAAAACTTTGCATGGGAAGGTGGCGCAGTCGAACTTCTCTTGCAAATCAATCGCCAATTCAATAATTCTTTGTAAATTCGCGGTCGATGGAAGATGAAATTTACATGCGGCGCTGTTTGCAGTTAGCCCAAAACGGAAAACAGTTGGCAAAACCCAACCCTATGGTGGGTGCGGTGATTGTTTCTCACGGCAGAATCATCGGCGAAGGCTATCATGTGCGGTGCGGTGAAGGCCATGCCGAGGTCAATGCCTTTGCACATGTGCGGCCCGAGGATGAGCCTTTGCTCGGCGATGCCACCCTCTATGTGTCGTTAGAGCCCTGTTCACACTATGGCAAAACGCCGCCTTGTGCCGACCTCATCGTGCGCAAAGGTGTGAGGCGATGCGTCATTGGCTGCGTCGATCCGTTTGCAAAAGTCCACGGACGAGGCATTCAACGGCTGCGCGAGGCGGGCATTGCGGTGACCGTGGGCGTGCTGGAAGCCGAATGTCGCGCGCTCAATCGCCGCTTCATCACTTGCAACACCGAGCATCGCCCCTACCTCATTTTGAAATGGGCGCAAACGCAAAATGGCTTCATCGGCGACGCTTCGGGGCAGCCTTTGTCGCTCTCCACACCCGTAACGTGGCGGCTGGTGCATCAACTGCGCGCCGAATGTGATGCCATTCTCGTGGGGCACACCACCTTTTCAACCGACCATCCGCAACTCAACACGCGCTATTGGAGCGGCGCTTCGCCCCAACGCATCGTGCTGTCGCGCACATTAGCGGCGCAAAACGCGACGCTCCCGGGATGGCATGTGGCCGGTAACATCGACGAGTTGCTGCCCCAACTCCATGCCGAGCACTGCCAATCGCTGCTCGTTGAAGGCGGAACGGCCACACTCAACAGTTTTCTTGCGCGCGGCTTGTGGGACGAAGTGCGCATCGAAACGGCACCCATCCTGATCAAAGGGGGCACGCCCGCACCCGCAATGCCCACCGATTTTTGCAGCGAACAGCACCAAATCATCGACAGAAACACCATTACCACGTTATGCAAATCATTCTCACTTCAGCCAAAATCATGAACGCTGCGGCCGATGTCGCCGTGCCCTTTGTCACGCAACCTGCGTTTGAAACCGAGGCCAACGAGCTGGCTTTGTCAATCGCTTCATGGTCGGTGGCCGAGCTGATGCAGGCGTTTCAATGCAGCGAAAGCCTGGCGCACGACAACCAACAGCGTTTTCAAAGTTTCTTCAACGCAGCCGAAAAGCTGCCCGCCATCTTGGCTTATCATGCGAAGCCTATAAACATTTGTGCGCCGAAACGTTCACTTCGGCGCAGTTTCAGCAGGCCCAACGCCACCTTTTCATCACCTCTTTTCTCTACGGTTTGCTGCGCCCCTTAGACCTCATCCATCCTTATCGCATGGAAGGTAACGTGCGTTTGCCCGCCACACAAGGGCAAACACTCTTTGCCTTTTGGCATGAACGGCTCACCGATATGCTCATTCATGCCGTGCAAGCCGACGATGGAGTGCTGGTGCATTTGGCCTCAGCCGAATACGAACACCTGTTCGATTGGCGGCGCGTGCAGCGTGAAGTGCGCGTGGTGCAGCCGCTATTCTATGTTGAAAAGGGTGATAAGATGCGCGTCATGGCCTTGTATGCCAAGCGTTGTCGTGGAGCAATGACGCGCCAAATCCTGCAAAAGGGTTGGCAACAGCCCGCCGATTTGCTGCAATTCGCCTACGAAGGTTTTGCGTTTGCACCCCATTATGGCGACGAAAAACATCCCCATTTTATTTGGAAACAAGGGTAATCTCCCTGCGGGATTACACCTTATATATATGATAACCCATTAAATGAAAGGAACAAAAAATGGAAATTGGACAAAAACTACCCGAGGTTCTTGGCACCGACCAAGACGGAAAAGAATGGCATCTCAGCGATTTCGCCGGTAAAAAGCTCGTGCTCTACATCTATCCGCGCGACGCAACGCCAGGCTGTACGAGCGAGGCTTGCAACCTCAGAGACAACTATGAGCGCTTTCTTGCGCAAGGTTATGCCGTCATTGGTTGCAGCACTCAGGATGCGAAGTCGCACAAAAAGTTTATCGAAAAGCATCAGCTGCCGTTCCCGTTGATTGCCGATACCGACCTGAAGTTGGTGCAGGCGCTCGGCGTTTATGGCGAGAAGAAGATGGCGGGCCGCACGTATATGGGCGTTTTCCGCACCACCTTCATCACCGATGAAGCGGGTGTCGTGACGCAAATCTTTGGTCCTAAGCAAATCAAAGTGAAGGCACATGCCGAGCAGATTTTATAGTCTGCTCGCGCAACCCACGGCGCGCAACGGCTATTTCCATGGCACGATGCGCGCAATCTTGGGTTCCTCGTCCTCCTTAAAGGGGGTGGATTCATAGCGAAGGGCAACGGTGTCGGCTGCATTTTTCGAGAAAGCGCAGGTCATTTTCGTCCATGGGTCTTCATCGTTATCTTCGAAGTTCTGCGTTTTGCGCACCCGTTCGACATCTTGCAACGGCCGTCCAAACAGCACTTCCTCGTCGCCTCGCGCACCTTTCCTGCGCATTTCATCAATCACTTCCTTCGTGAAATAGGACGAAAGCAAAGGCTCAAGTTCGGCGAAGGTAGCTTTATAATGGATTTTTTCGTGGAAATAGATGGCAAACATCTCGCTCAACCGCGTCAGCAGATAACCGATATCGGCACGGTCGTCGCCCTCAACATCATAGAGTTTGGGCTTTCCCTGTGCCGGAACACAATAGACGAAGTTGAAAAAGCCACAAGCCTCAGGCACATCGTCCGTGAAGTTAAAATAAACCGCTGAGGGCGAAACATGGAGCAATTCAAATGCTGACAGCACATAGTGGCGCGGTGATCCCGAGAGCATGCGGCTCGAAATCTCTTTGTTTTTCAGCACCATCCGACCGCGATAACGCAGCGTGAGAAACACCGAATTATTCAATTCATAGTCGTTGGGCAAGTATTTAATCTTGTAACGATTAGGCTTCTTGATGCCATAGATTTGCCAATCGCCCACCACCGTGTCGATTACTTCGGTCGAACTGATAATCACGCGCGACGTATCGTCTTCTTCTACGGTGTCAATCTCTTCTTCTACGGTGTCAATCTCTTCCTCTACGGTGTCAATCTCCACTTTTGTTGCGCCCGTTCGCGCATCACAAACACGGTTGTTGCGGTGGGTTTGCCACGAAACAAGCCCGAAAACAACCATCAACATCACCCATCCTAAAATCGTTATCTGCTTCATATCACTGCTGTTTTGCTTACAAAATTACAGAAAAAACCAAGTCGCATTTAGTGTATTGATGTCGAATCTACGGGATGTACGGCTTGACTTTCGTGTATGGTTTCTATCACAGCTTTTGTCTTTGTACGCAAACCACTTTCCGTAGTAAAGCCAAAGATAAAAACAATCACCAGGAGAATAGAGAATAAAAAAGAACTTGCTATGTTCAACCCAATCGTTTTCAAATTGGATATAGCATGTTTTTCCACAACCTTTTCCACATCATCCGTATGCCGTTTCACCACACTGTCAATGGACTTTTGAAAATCAATATCGATTCTTAACAGTTCATCTTGAACGGCTGCCGCAACATTTTCAGATAAGATTGCACGGGCACTCTCCCGATATTTCTTTAGTTGGCTGGGGGTAACAGACGACATAATGAAATATTCGAAGTTGCTATCCTCAGGACATTTTCCCTTCTTACGCTTAAAATCTTCTACGAATTCTATCTTGTGTTGCTTATAAATGCTATAAGCCAACATACCTATCACATCGTCTTTCCCCGTGATAAGTTTGTCGTAAATAGAATAGAAAGGTTGTTCTGCCATTATTTCTTTCCATTAACAATACGTGCATACGACTCGTTTGCACGCTGCGCAATGGTAGCATGTGACATCACAACTCGCCGCACACCAATAGGCGAACGGTAGCTGAATGATACAGAATTGCGGTCTGTAACAATTCCTCTCTGCGTTTTTACATCGTTTGTCATAAGCTTTAATCGATTAATGCATTCCACATAGAACACGTTGCAAATATAAACATTTTCAATGAATGGACAAGCGGTCTACTCCTGAAATAATACAAAAAAATAGCAATATTCGCCCTCGCCCACATCTTTATAAGATAAGAATTTGCAGGTTTGCAAGTGTTTCTCGCTGATTTCCCATGCGAAAGCTGTATATTTGCAGGCAAAAAAACAACGATAACAATGCAGCAAATCATTACTCATTTCACCGACGACGACCTCTATAAGTTCACCATGTGTTGTGCCGTCATCGACAACTACCCGCGTGCGCAGGTGCGATACCAGTTTGTCGACCGCAGCAACCGGGTTTATCCGGCTGGTTTTGCCGAGGCCTTGCGCCAGCAAATCAAAGCGTTAGAACAGGTGGTCATCACCGATGAAGAGGTGGATTTCATGAAAAGGCAATGCCCCTACATGCCCCATTGGTTCTTTCAATATCTCAAAGGCTTTCGCTTTTCGAGCGACTGGACGAAGGTTTGGCAAACCGATGAAGGCCATTTGCACGTGGAATTTGAAGGCTCTTGGAGCGACACCATCCTGTTAGAAGTAAAGGTGTTGGCCATCATCTCTGAGCTATACTATTGCATGACGGGGCAAATCAAGCAATTAGACTACGAGGCTTTATACACCAAGACGCGCCTGAAGGCCGACCGTTTGCTCGCAGCAGGTTGTGTGTTTTCAGACTTTGGCACGCGCCGTCGCGCATCGTTTACCGCCGAAGACACGGTGGTTCGCGCCCTTAAAGACAGCGCTTCGAGCCGCGAATGGGCGGGGCGTTTGGCCGGAACGAGCAACATCTACATTGCCATGCAGCACGATTTGAAGCCCGTGGGCACCATGGCTCATGAGTTTATCTGCGCCATCGGCGGCATGTTTGGTCCGCAAATGGCCAATCACATCGCTATGAATGCGTGGCGCAACACTTTTCGTGGAGCCTTAGGCACCTATCTCTACGACTCATTTGGCTGGGACATTTTCGCCCTAAACTTCTCAGAAGACTTTGCCAACCTGTTCAAAGGGTTGCGCATTGACTCGGGCGATAACCGCGAACAGCTGCAGAAAATCGTTGAGAAATATCGGTCGTTGGGCATCGATTCGCGCACGAAACAGGTGTTGTTCTCCAACGCTTTAGACACCGATCGCGCCATTGAAATTCAGCAATATGCGCAGGCCGTTTGCCAACCCTCGTTTGGTATCGGCACCCATTTCACCAACGATTTCGCAGGAATTGAGCCCCTGAACATCGTCATTAAGTTGGTTGCGGCGAAGATTACCGAGAGTTGGCCCTACTATAACGACACGTGTAAGCTGTCGGAAGACCTCGGAAAACACACGGGGAAGCCCGAAGTGATTGCCCGTTTTATGCAGGCCTTGCACATGAAGGGGCATGAAGCGTGAGCCTATCGCAACCGCAAAACAACGGAAAGCAAGATGGATATTCTGCCGAGAACGCCCTGCAAAGGGGTTTCTCGGCAGAACTTTTTTCAACATATAAAAGCTATTCGCATAAGTGATGGGCATTTCAAAGGGGTTTCTCGGCAGGATTTTTTTCAGAACATAAAAACCACTCGCCCGCGGTAAGCGCGCACCCAAAACACCACGTCCCTTGCCCTCGTCCGCGCAAGTCCTTGCGATCCCCACGCAATCGCTATCCTTCGATGTTGCCCCTGCTATCACATTGTGGAGCCATTTGCACCCTTCAATGTAACAAAATAGGCTTCTTTACCCTGCAATCTCTACCATATTGTGAGGCAATCTCAACCATTTTAGGAGACAATCTGTTGCATTTTTCTTGTTTTAAAGATTATTAACTGCTAAAATTTACACTTTCTTCCTATTTTTTTCTAAATTTGTTGTGACCTTTTGTTACGGAAAAAACTACAACCTTTTACCGTAACCTTAGTGCAAGGCAAGCTGCAATGTGTGTTAAAGGCATAGCTCAAGACCCATAAAATAAGCTCAAACCAGGGTTTCACTATTGCAAAAATCACACCATCGCAGTCCATACGTGCAATCGTTAACAAACCAAGCATACCTATGATTAAATTTTATTCGCTTGCAGCCGTGCTGGCTTTGGCTGTAGATTTGCCAGCATCAGCCACAGGATTACCTCCTGCCAAGGCTAACTTAAACAGTAATTTGCGTCTTGAAACGCAACAGCAACAAACGCTTTCGGGCACAGTTACCGACACCAATGGCGAGCCAATTATCGGTGCCAGCATATTGGTGAAGGGCACTAACAGTGGTACCATCACCGACTTAAACGGCCATTTCCAGCTCAATGTGCGGCCCGGTGCCACCCTCGTCATCTCGTATATTGGCTATAAAAAGGTCGAAGTGGCGGCCCAAGCCAATATGAAGGTGAGCTTAGCAGAGAACAATCGTGAGCTCAACGAGGTGGTTGTCGTGGGTTATGGCACCCAAAAAAAGGTGAACCTCACGGGAGCTGTGGCCAATGTTGATGTCGACAAAGCCATCGCCAGTCGCCCGATTACCGACGTGGGCAAGGCACTTCAGGGCATCACTCCGGGCTTAACCATCAACAACCGCATTGGTGGTGTGGGCACAGAAAGCACCATTCGTTTGCGCGGAAGTGTGGGTTCGCTCAGTGCAGCGAGTGGAACCAAGCCACTGATTTTGGTCGATAACGTGGAAGTACCGAGTCTGAATCTGGTCAATCCCGACGACATCGAGACCATTTCGGTGCTGAAAGATGCTTCTTCGGCCTCTATTTATGGTACAAGAGCCGCATGGGGTGTGATTCTTATCACCACCAAGCAAGGGGCAAACAACGACCGCGTGCGCGTGTCTTATTCGAACAACTTTGCATGGAACACGCCCACAAAGATGCCCAAACTGGCTACGGCTTCGGACAATGTTGACTTCATTTGGCAAATCATGCAACGCCAAGGTCTCACCCAAAAGAGTAATATCGGCTACATGATCGATCAGTATGCTATTGGGAAAATCAAAGAGTGGGAGCACAAATATGGCGGCATGTCACAGGCCGATTTGGGCGACATGCAGGCAGGAAGAGACTTTGAAGTGCGCAACGGAAAGACCTATTTCTACCGCTCTTTCGACCCCATTAAAGAGTTTACACGCAAGTGGACGCCGCAACAAAATCACAATCTTTCGGTGACAGGCGGCAACCGCACCACCACATATAACATTAGTTTGAGCTATCTTTCGCAAAAAGGCGTGATGAAGTTCAACACCGATAAGTATGACCGCTACACGCTTCACTCCAACATTACCACCAACGTTACCAAATGGTGGCGCGTGAGAAGCAACATCTTGTTTACGCGTTCGGTCAACGATCAGCCCTATCGTTTCACGTCAGGCCAATATGATGCGTGGTTCTATTTGCTGCGTTGGCCACGCTGGTACCCCTATGCTGACTACGAAGGCAAGCCTTTCCGCTCGGCAGTTACCGACATTAAGGCCGGCAATCGCGAGAGCCTCACGTCGACTTATCTGCGTGCCAACCTCGGAACAGAGCTTAATCCGCTGAAAAATATGACCGTCAATTTCGACTATACCTTCGGCTATGTCAACGATGCTACAAAGCGAAACGGCGGCAGAGTGACGGCCTACGACATGTTTGCCACTGCGCCTTTCAGCAACTATAAGGACTTGTATGGCAGCACACACGACCGCGTTATTCAGCAAAGCAGCTACACCTTGCAAAACATTTTCAAGGCCTATGCCACCTATAAGTTTGCACTTCAAGAGAAGCACGACTTCAAATTCATGGCCGGTTTCGATGCCGAAACACGCGAAGCATTGGGACATTATTCCGAAAGACGTGGGCTGATTAGCCTAAACATGCCCGAGATTGCCTTGACAACGGGCGACCAATACTCCTCCAGCACGTGGGGTTCGTTCCACAATGACTTTGCTGCTGCGGGCTTCTTTGGGCGCATCAACTACGATTTCCTGCAACGCTATCTCTTTGAATTTAACGCCCGTTATGACGGTTCTTCGCGTTTCCCACAAGGCAAGAAATGGGCATTCTTCCCATCTTTCTCGGCCGGTTGGCGCACATCCGAAGAGAAATTCATGGACTGGGCACGCCCCTCTTTAAGCAATTTAAAGCTGCGTGCCTCTTGGGGAACTATCGGAAACCAAGATGTTGCAGCCAACTCTTTCATCTCAACCATGGCAGCTAATCCCTCAGGATGGGTCATTGGCGGCAAGGAAATCACCTCGTTGGGCACACCATCGGTTATCTCTCCGGCCCTCACTTGGGAGCGTGTAACGACGTTTGACGTAGGTCTTGATGCGGGATTGCTGAATAACGAGCTCACATTCACTTTCGATTGGTATCGCCGTATCACGTCGAATATGCACACAGCTGGTGAGGCTTTGCCCGCAACATTTGGTGCCAAGGTGCCCAAAGTGAACTATGGCGAACTCACAGGAACAGGCTTTGAGGTCGGCGTAAACTATCAACACCGCTTCAACAACGGTTTAGGTGTGTCGGCCAGTGCATCACTTTCCCATGTAACCGAGAAGATTACGAAGTATAATAAGGAAGATCGTAACATCTATGGCAACTATGAAGGTAAGCGATTGGGCGAGATTTGGGGCTACGAAACCGACCGCCTTTTCCAGGCAGATGACTTTAAACCCGACGGAACACTGAAAGATGGCATCGCCAGTCAGGCACTCTACGAGAGTGGAACATTCAAGTTTGGCCCTGGAGATGTGAAGTATAAGGATTTAAATGGCGACGGAAAGATCACCTATGGCAACAACACTGTTGAGAATCATGGCGACTTAAAAGTCATCGGAAACGCCTTGCCTAACTTCGAATACAGCTTCAACTTGGGCTGCTCTTACAAGGGATTCGATTTCAATACCTTCTTCCAAGGGGTGGGAAAACGCGACCTTTGGGTAGGTGGAGCCGTGGCTATTCCCAGTGGAGGATCAGGCTTTATGGATGCAGTCTACGCGCATCAAATGGATTATTGGACGCCATCCAACACCAATGCCTTCTATCCTCGTCCCACAGACATGTCATGGGTGGACAATGGACGTAACTTTTTAACGCAAACCCGCTATCTCTGTAATATGGCTTATCTGCGCTGTAAGAACCTCACGGTGGGCTATACGCTGCCCGATGTTGTGATGAAGAAGATTGCTTTGCAAAGCATTCGTGTGTATTTCAGCGCCGAAAACCTGTTTGAATTCGACCACATGAAGGTTCCTATTGACCCCGAAAGCACGCAATATAAATCCGGATTTGGCGACAGTCGGTGGTCGTTTGGACGCAGTTATCCCTACATGCGCACGCTTTCTTTTGGCGTTCAAGCCGTGTTCTAACCCTTAAAATGAAACAACGTTATGAAAACAGCATTTTATTTTGCAATCGCCTCCGCCCTGACGCTTACGGCTTGCAATGATTTTCTCACACGCGATCCGTTAGATGAGATTGCCGATAACCCCGAGTTTTGGGACGTAGAGTCAAATATTCGCACCGCCGTTTACGACGAATACACCACCTATTTCCCCGGTTATCGCAATCACTGGAATCGCGCAGACTGGTTCTCTCAGACCAATATTGCCGACTGGACCGATGACAACGCACAGCAAAAGGCGACATTCTTCACGAAGGTTGCCCCGGCATCTACCTCGGCATCGAGTTGGGATTTCAGCGATGTGCGCGTCATCAACGTGCTCATCAATCGCATCAACAGTGCCAATCTGAGCAGCGAAACCAAGGAACATTGGCTGGGAGTAACGCGGTTCTTGCGCGCCATGGAGTATGCCAAGCTGGTGAGTCGCTTTGGCAATGTGCCCTATTATGAAGAAGCTTTGGGCAACACCGACTATACAATGCTCTATCGTCCGCGCGAAAATCGTGTAACGGTGATGAACAAAGTGTTGGACGATCTCAACTATGCCATCCAACACATCCGCACTTCAGACGGCGAAAAGGGCCTCAACATCACGCGTGATGTGGCGTTGGCCTATGCCTCACGCCTCATGCTTTTCGAGGGCACTTGGCAGAAATATCGCGAGAACAACACCGCTAATGCGAAACATTTCTTGCAGGCAGCCAAAGACTTTGCCACCACTTTGATGAGTGAAAACCATTACTCATTGTGCGCAAACTACAAGGATCTCACCACGTCTGAAGACTTAGCCGGCAACCCCGAAGTGATACTTTACCGTTCGTATGTAGAGGGAGTTGTGATGCATAGCCTCATGACTTTCCAAAATACAGAGGTCGAAATCGACAGTCCTTCGAAGTCATTGGTCGAGAGTTACCTCACCAAGAACGGGCTACCCATTCATCAAGTGGGCAACACCCAGTATCAAGGCGACCATACTTTCGCTGCCGAAGTGACCGACCGCGACCCGCGTTTGGCTGCAACCATCCGAACTTCGGGCCTCTCTTTAACCGGTATCGACGACGTTTGGGCCATCTCTGGCTACTTCGGCAATCGTTTTGTCAACCCCAACCTCATCGACAAGCCCGGTGGAAGCAGTTACACCTGCATCACCGACGCACCTGTAATGAAGCTCAACGAAGTGCTGATGAACTACATAGAAGCGGCTGCCGAACTGGCCGATATGGGCGCTTACACCCTCACTCAGGCCGATTTCGACAAGACCATCAACGTGATTCGCGACCGACCCAGCACGCAAATGCCTCATCTTATCTTGGCAGGTAGCAACCTACAAGTGAATGGTGTGACCATCAACGACCCCGAACGCGATGCCGATGTGACGCCCATCATTTGGGAAATCCGCCGCGAACGCCGCACCGAATTGGTCTACGAGGGCATTCGTTTCAACGACCTTCGCCGCTGGAGCAAACTCCATTATGCCGACATGGTGCGCAATCCCAAGGCCAATCGCGGTGCTTATCTCGACAAGACAGCCTTTGTCGCACAGTATAATGCCACCCACACCACGCCCATTACCGTTGAAACACTGAAAGGTGTGAAGATTGAAGGGGGCGGAACGGCAGGCTATATCCAACCCATTACCAGCACGGCTCTGATGCGAACGATGGCCGAAAAGGATTATCTTTATCCGCTACCGGAAGACCAAATCACGCTTTATAAGAGCCGCGGATATGAACTTCCGCAAAATCCCGGATGGTAAAAGAGACTTGTTGTGGCACGGCGCAGTGGGCTAACGCTGCGCAACCACACTTGTTTACCCAACAAAAAGTTTTCATTCTTATCCCCTCCAAAGCGACGTTTCCTGTTGCTTTGGAGGTTTTCGTTTGCCCTTTCCCTCCCATGCCTGTTGCCGACAATCCGGCCATTGCACCGCCAACCCATACAAAAACACATGCTTTTATTGCGCAATCTACATGCAATTACCCTCCAATCTGCATGCTTTTACCGCACGATTTGCATGCTTTTACTGCGCGATTTGCCTGTTTTGGGCGAATAATCGCAGGGGGAGCGGTGGGAGTGTTGCAGAAATATTGTAACTTTGTGCGAAGAGAATAACAAACAAAGTCCCCACAATGGGCATGAACACCAACATTTATCGCATGAAAAATGGCACGCTCTTGGGTGTCCTATTGTGCCTCGTGGCACTATGGCCGAGCCGTGTTTGCGCAGAAAACAGCGCCACTAATCCGGCACAGATGCTGCAAAAATTGGATGAAAGTCTGACACAAAAGGCGCAATACGAACAGCAAAAGCTGCAACGCATTGCGCAACTGAAAGCACAACTTCCACGCACCTTTGACCGCAAACGCTACGCACTTTTGCGACAACTCTACAAGGAATATGCCTCCTACCAGTACGACTCGGCCTACACCTACGCACAGCAAATGAACCAAATGGCACTGCAACTGTGCAATCAAGACTTCCACATCGAAGCCCAATGTGCGCAGGTGTTCTGCCTGCTTTCGGCCGGGTTGTTTCACGAAGGTGCCGCCACGCTGCAACCAATCGACATTGCCCACGCCACAGCTCCCTATCGAAAGCTCTATTTTACCACAGCTGCCCGCCTCTATTATGATTTGGCCGATTACACCCATGCTGCTCCTTACGTTGGCGAATACATTGCAAAGGGCTCTGTTTTCACCGATTCACTGCTCCACTATCTGCCGCGAAACAGCGACGAATGGCTCTATGCTTCAGGTCTACAAGCTATGAAATGGCGCCACTTCACGACGAGCAATCGTTATTTCAAACAGCTGCTTTCGCGCAACCATGTCGATGCCCATACGCGCGCCATCATCACCTCTTGCATGGGATGGACCAAGCTTTTTCAGCACGAAAAGGCCGCAGCCATCTGCCTGTTGGCGCAAGCTGCCATCTATGATAACGTCTCGGCAACCCGCGAAACCACCGCCCTTTGCACGTTGGCCCGTCTGCTTTATGAGCAAGGCGACATTCAAAGGGCCACCGAATATGTGCGCCAATCGCTGCAAAATGCTAATTTCTATGGTGCACGCCAGCGCGTTATCGAGGTGAGTGGCATCTTGCCCATCATCGAACAAGACCGCTATCGCATGGTCGAAAACCAGCGCAACGCCTTGGCTTCCACGGCTATCATCGCCGTTTTGTTTGTCATTGCCCTGCTCGTCTTCACCTATTTCATTCGCCGACAAATGCGCAAAACCAAGCAGGCGCAGGCCGTTATTGCACAACGCAAAGCCGAATTGGAGCGCATCAACGCCCAGTTGCGCGAGGCAAACACCATCAAAGACGAGTACATCGGGCAGTCGTTTTATGCCAATGCCGAATATATCAATAAGGTGGAAAAGCTATATCGCACCATCGATGCGAAGATTGCAATGCGACAATTTGCCGATTTGCGCGCCTCGTTGAAAGAACATCAGCTCATGGACGAGCGCCAATCGATGTTCGAAGACTTCGACAAAACTTTTTTAAACCTCTTTCCTCATTTCATCATGCGCTACAATCAGCTCTTCGATGACGCGCCGACCCACGAGAAAACCAACACGCTGACCACCGAAATGCGCATCTTTGCACTCATTCGGTTGGGCATCAACGACTCCGAACGCATTGCCAAATTCCTGCACTATAGCATCCACACTATCAACACTTATAAGACACGTGTGAAGAATAAATCGAAGGTAGACAACGACCAATTCGAAGCAAAAATTATGGAAATCTAAGGCCTCTTGGCACCGTTTGGCACGGCATGGCCCACGAAACCGTGCACTTCTGCCCCCTGCACGAGGTGTAAACCCCGTAACTATAGGGGGTAACTGTGCCACTTTCCACCCAAACCTTGCAACAAATCAGGCAGAGCTTGCAGGGCTATCCCTCGTCGCTTCACCGAAAACATGAGCGAAAAGAGAGGTCTTTGTAGCCACAATCGACGTGGCTATCGCGTGCCATTACGCTTTTTCCAATCGTCCTTGGTGTAGCTATCTGGATAGGTTGTCTCGTAAAGAATGCGGCCGCCGCGCTCCCGAATATACGTGTCGAAGCTGCGTTTCCCCTCATAAAGCACCACCACACGTGCGCCATTGCGTAGATGATTGTACTCGGTGTTGCCGCCCGAGAAGCGTCCATGGGCCAGCAATACGCGGTAATACATCAGCGAATAGTCGTTATCGTGGTCGTGACCGCAGAAGATTCCCATCACATCGCCACACTCCTTCACGGCCGAAAACATGCCGCTATTGAGGTTGGGTGCATAAGCTTTCTCCATACGTGTGCCGATTAAAGTCACTTGTGTATTGGCCACGGCGTCGTTATATTCGGGCAACGGATAGTGCATAAACATCAAACTGTTGACGGGTTTGCCGCCGTTTCGCTGGGTAAACGTGCCCGACCATCGGCGATAGCGGGCAATCTGATCGGCCGTCAGCCACTGATAACCGCCCACACCCGCCATCTTATTGTAGGCATGTGTGTCCATACAATAGAGCACAGCGGTCACTTTCCAGCCCGAAGTCGACAGAATAGGCAAGGCATAATCGAGCACATTGCCCACGCGTTTGGGCTGCACGCAGTAGGCATTTTGCTGCGCTAAGTCGTAAAGTTGCGTGACCGGCGTGCCTTGTTCGGGGTCATGATTGCCCAAAAGATAACAAAAAGGTGTCTTCAAGTTGGTCAACACCTTGAGCACTTCCTGCAAACAAGCACTGCCAGGTGACGAATAAATGATGTCACCTGTGAGCACAATGAGGTCGGGTTTCTCGGCCGTTACCACCTCAACGATGTTATCGGTGGCCTCTTTCGATGCGGGATTACCCTGTTTATAATGCAGATCGGTGAGCTGAACAATCTTAAATTGCCCGTTTTTAAAACGCAAATCCTGTGCTTGCATGCTGCTCAAACACCCCAGAAACAAGGCAGCAGTCAACCATTTTTTCATTCCCATTTTTCTGAATTTTCGTTCAAAGTTACAGCTTTTCTGCGAGCTAAGCCTGCCCAAATCGGTTTTTATTATTATTTTTGCATGGCGCGATGTGGACGCAATCCATGCACCACGACGCACATTTTGATTATTTTAATTCAAGATTTTTCCCCTATGATGAATGATTTTATCATGCATGCCCTGCGCCAATGTCCGCTTTTCATGGGCATGAGCGAAGTGAGTATAGAATTGGCTTTGGGCAGCATCAACTATCAAATCGTGAGCCTTGAGAAGCGCGATGTCTACGCCTTGGCCGGCATGCCCTGCCGTTTTGCCGACATTGTGGTCAAAGGTTCGTTGGTTTGTCGCATGGCTTCGCTCAGCGGAAAGCAAGTGGAAGTGAGCCGATTGCAGGCCGGCGACATTATAGCTCCGGCGTTTATCTTCGCCAAAGACAACACCATACCCGTGAGTGTTGAGACCGATAGCGAGGTGAAGTTGCTGCGCATGACTCCGCAAACCTTGCGTCTGCTCATGGATAACGACCCCGATATTCGCATGAATTTCATTCAAACGCTCTCCAACATCGACGTGTTTCTCACGCATAAAATGAAGGTGTTGAGCCTTTTCACCGTGAGAGAGAAGGTGGCTTACTTGCTGTTGGAGACGGCAGGCGAACAAAATTCGAACACCATTAAGCTGCAACGCAGCCGCCAAGAGATAGCCAATTCGTTCGGCATTCAAAAGTTTTCGCTGCTGAGGGTGCTCAATGAGTTTGAGAAAGAGGGTGCCATCCGCATCGATGGCAAGACCATTGAGATTCTGCAACGCGAGAAATTAAAATAAAAGGTGCTTCATCTGCTGCCCGTCTCAACAACCCATTTGTCCGCCATGTTCCATCATCCGTCCCGCAATTTGCCCGCGGCCGTGTGCCCAACCATCGCAAAAGCCGTGAAGAAAACCCGCCAAAGGAAGTGCATGCGCTGAAAAGTTTAACAACCTTTTGCAAAAAACGAGGCAAGGTTTCTCGGGAATATGCTTTTTATAAGCAAAATCATTACAACGGAAATGACCATTTTAAAAGTTTAAATCCCGATAAAAAACAAAAACGATGAAAATGAAACAGGTACTCAAAACAATGGTGTTGGCAGCGTTCTGCCTCAGTGGAATGGCCTTCATCGCATGCAACAACGACGATGATTACGACAACAGTGTGTACTATCCCAACGCATTGGTGACGATTAAAACCAACACAGCCACGGGACAAGTCTACCTTCAACTGGACGATGCAACCACCGTTTTGCCAACCAACATGAAGACTTCGCGCTACGGAAACCGCGAGTTGCGCGCTTGGCCAACCTCACTATGCAGGAAGGACAGCCCGGACATTACTCCAAAACGGCATTCGTCAACTGGATGGACACCATTCTTACGAAGAAGATGTCGCCCGACTTGGGAGCGAAAAACGACCAAACCTATGGCACCGATCCGCTGGAAATCGTCAAGCATTGGACCACAGTTGTGGAAGATGGCTACCTCACCCTGCGCTTTAGAACCTATTTCGGCAACCGAACCAAGCATGTAGTGACGCTGGTAAAGGGTGCCAATCCCTACGAAGTGGTGCTCCATCACGATGCAAAAGGCGATGTTCGCGGCGTTGTGAAAGACGGTTTGGTGGCTTTCCGACTCAGCGATTTGCCCGACACTCACGGCAAAGCGGTGGACTTAACGCTGAAATGGAAATCGTTTTCGGGTGTCAAAAGCGTAACCTTCAAATACACTTCCCGCCCCTAACGCAACCTGCTCAGCCCCCTTTTGCCTTGAATGAATCTTTTCGGATATAACAAAGAACAGCATCTCTTGCGTCTTTTTGAGCAAGGCAACGCATTCGCCATGGACCAACTCTATGGCGAATATGCCGATTATTTAGCGGCTGTTTGCGCACGCTATATCCCCAACGTCGAAGATATGCACGATGTGTTGCAAGAGGCTTTCATCCGCATCTTCACAAAAATTCATACGTTTGAATATCAAGGCAAGGGCTCTTTGAAGGCTTGGCTCACGCGGGTAGTGGTGAATGAGGCGCTGTATTTTCTGCGCAAAGACCATTCGAAGCTGTTCGTCAACCAAGCAATAGAGCTCCCAGATGCAGAGATTGATGCACCCGATGTCGACAGTTTGTCGGTTACACAGATTACAAATGCCATTCAACAACTGCCGTTAGGCTATCGAACCGTGTTCAATCTGTTTGCGATTGAGGGCAAAACTCACAAAGAGATTGCCGCGCTTCTCCACATCAAGCCCGACACTTCTGCCTCGCAATTTCATAAGGCAAGAAACCTGCTTGCCAACATACTTAACGAACAAAAACAAAAGGAGACCGAACAATGAAAACGGATTGGCTGAACAAAGTGCAGACACGCTTGCGCAATGAGCAGCATGCACAAGCACCGCAAGGGTTGCTCGACGACATCAAAAACGAGATGCGTCGCCGGGGAATGGCCCCCACATGCCGACCGCCGCGCCGCCGAAAGGTCGTGGCGTTGTGGGGTGTTCGCGCGGCTTCGATAGCGGCTTTCCTCGCCGTGGGCTTGTATATCGTCCACCGAACGACGTTGCCTTCTGCCGACAAACCACTGGTCTCCACCATTGCTCCGTCGCCCCTTGCCCCGTCAAACATCGTGTCACGACAGCCGATGCCCCACGCTGTGCCGCACGCAGAACGCCCCATTGCATCGCGTTCCGGCCGCCACTTGGCGCACAAGGCGCACAACTTGCTCATGGCTCGCAACGAATTGCCGGCACAGACCGATGCACAACCGACGGAAACAACCCCTTCACAACCCCGCTTCGACACGCAGACTGCGCAGCCATCGCGTCGGGTTTTGCCCGCAATGCCACCGCAATCAGGTCGCGAAACCCCGCCACAACGCAAGCCTTCTACCGACGCTTCGCGATGGAGTTTCGCCACGTCTTATAATGGATTGAGCGGCTCGTCGCACACTTCTCAAGGCGTTTTGCTCGCAGCAGCCAACCCCTATGGCGAATATGTAGACGCCTTCTCGGGTCACGAAAGGCAAAACTATGCGAACGGTTCGGGCAGCGTACAAATGAAAACAAGGCACCATCGGCCGGTTAAATTCGGCCTGTCGGTGGGCTATAACATCCATCGGCGTTGGCGCATCCAAACCGGATTGACCTACAGTCGCTTGGTCTCCGACTTCACTTGCGACATGGATCATGCCGAAAGTGCCGTGCAACAAGAGCTGCACTACATCGGTCTTCCGGTGAGCATGGGTTACAGTTTTTACAAAACGCGGCGCATCAACCTCTATACAATGGCCGGAGGCGAGGTCGAAAAGTTGGTGAAAGGCCGTGCAAAACAAAAGGCTACACCGGACGTTGTGCCGCCCACCAGCGCCGAAACCATCACCGAGCATGCGCCAATCTTCTCAATTCATGCGGCCGTTGGCGGCGAAATTCGCTTCAATCCTACGCTCAGTGCCTACGTCGAACCGGGCATAAGCCATCATTTTAACAATGGTAGCAACGTGAAAAGTGTTTATAAAGACAAGTCCACCAGCCTCAGTCTGAACGTCGGCATCCGCGTCTATTTAAACAAATAGCCCACGCTTTTTGCTGGCCTTGGCCATCCCCTTTCCTTCTTTTGCCGCCATAGCCGGCCTGCAAACCGGCCGTTTCACGGGTTTGTTGTGCCAAGAAGCGATGCCGAAAGCAAAAGAAACGAGTCGACTTGTTTTGCAGAAAAAGCATGAGAAACGGGGGTATCTCGCTCGTTTTTGAAAAAAACAGATGAGAAACGGGTGTGTTTCGCTCGTTTTGATGAAAAATGATTGAGATACGGGTGTATCTCGTTTGTTTTTGAAAAAAATAGTTGAGAAACGGCCGTATCTCGCTCATTTTTGAGAAAAACGATGGAGAAACGGGTGTATCTCGCTTGTTCTCGTCCACAAAGGGATGGAACGGCTGTCGGAAAAAGCATGCAGATTGTGTCGCAAAAGCATTGCTTTTACTGCGCAATAAAGCGCGAATTACATGGTAAAAGCAATGGTTTTCCGCTCTTTTTTGTGTAATTTTGCAAACAAAGAAATCAAAATCAACAAGATAAATGAAGGAAACGCAGTTTAAACGCACCACCGTTACGGCGGCTTTGCCCTATGCTAACGGAGGCGTTCACATTGGCCATTTGGCAGGAGTCTATGTGCCTGCCGATATTTACGTGCGCTATTTGCGCCTCAAAAAACAAGAGGTGATGTTCGTTTGCGGCAGCGATGAGCATGGTGTGCCCATCACTATCCGTGCGAAGAAAGAAGGTATCACGCCGCAAGACGTGTGCGACCGCTACCACGAGCTCATCAAAAAATCGTTCGAGGCCTTTGGCATCAGCTTCGATATTTATAGCCGAACGACCAGCCCCACGCACCATCAGTTTGCCAGCGACTTCTTTAAAAAGCTCTATGACGAGGGGAAATTGGTGGAGAAAGAGACCGAACAATACTACGATGAGCAGGCCCATCAGTTCTTGGCCGACCGCTATATCATGGGCGAATGCCCCTATTGTCACAACGAAAACGCATACGGCGACCAGTGTGAGCGCTGCGGTCACGACCTCAGTCCGATGGAATTGATCAATCCCCACTCCACCATTTCGGGGTCGAAGCCCGTCATTCGTCCCACGAAGAACTGGTATCTGCCCCTCAATCAATACCAGCCTTGGCTGAAAAAATGGATTCTCGACGACCATTCTGAATGGCGTTCCAACGTATATGGTCAGTGTAAGAGCTGGCTTGACATGGACTTACAGCCGCGAGCCATGACACGTGACTTGGAATGGGGCATTCCTGTTCCCATTAAAGGCGCTGAGGGAAAAGTGCTTTATGTGTGGTTTGATGCCCCCATCGGCTACATTTCCAACACCATTGAGCTGTGCAAGGCGCACCCCGAACGCTTTGGTTCGTGGGAGAAATGGTGGAAACAGCCCGACACACGCCTGGTGCATTTCATCGGAAAAGATAACATTGTGTTCCATTGCATCATCTTCCCCACCATGCTAAAAGCCTATGGTGACTTCATTTTACCCGACAATGTGCCGGCCAATGAGTTCTTGAATCTGGAAGATGACAAGATTTCTACCAGCCGAAACTGGGCCGTTTGGCTGCACGAATATTTGCAAGACTTGCCCGGAAAGCAGGATGTTTTGCGCTATGTGCTCACGGCCAATGCGCCCGAAACGAAGGATAACAACTTCACTTGGCGCGATTTTCAGGAGCGAAACAACTCGGAGCTCGTGGCCATCTATGGCAACTTTGTCAATCGTGCCTTGCAACTGACGAAGAAATATTGGGCAGGTGTGGTGCCGGCTTGCGGCGAATTACAAGATGTTGACCGCCAGACGCTGGCCGAATTTGCTGACGTAAAAGCGAAGTTAGAGGGCTATTTAGACCAGTTTAAATTTCGCGAAGCGCAGAAAGAAGCCATGAACTTGGCACGCATCGGCAACAAATATATCACCGAATGTGAGCCATGGAAGGTGTGGAAGACTGATGCTAAGCGCGTCGAAACCATTCTCTATATCTCCCTTCAGCTTGTGGCTAACCTCGCCATTGCGTTCGAACCGTTCTTGCCTTTCTCATCCGAAAAGCTGCGCCACCTTATTAATATGGAGGCTTTCGATTGGGCCGAATTAGGCAAAACCGACCTGCTCAAGGCCGGACATCAATTAGCTGAGCCCGAATTACTCTTCGAAAAGCTCGAAGATGACGTCATACAAAAGCAGTTAGACAAGCTCGAAGCCACCCGAAAAGCCAATGAAACGGCGGCCTATCATGCTGCACCCGTGAAAGAAACGGCATCGTTTGACGACTTCGAAAAGTTGGATATTCGCGTCGGACACATCAAACATTGCGAGAAAGTGAAGAAGAGCAAGAAACTGTTACAATTCACTATTGACGATGGAACGGGCGTGGATCGCACCATTTTGAGTGGCATCGCCGCCTATTATGAGCCCGAACAGCTCGTGGGTAAGGATGTGCTTTTCGTGGCAAACTTTGCTCCTCGCACGATGATGGGCATCGAAAGCCAAGGCATGATCCTGAGTGCTGTGAACGCAGATGGGCACTTTCGGTCACAACAACCATCGATAAAGTGAATCCCGGCAGCCAAGTGGGGTGATCAAGGCACACCAAAACGACAGAAGAAAACAAGTTTAACGCACCACAAAAATAGCAGATGAGTTTATGGTTACACTTTTAATTCTCATTCAACTTCTATTGGTTTTCACACTTATCTTTATCGGTGCGCGCATAGGTGGCATCGGAATGGGCATCTATGGCATGGTAGGTGTGTTCCTTTTGGTGTTTGTTTTCGGTTTAAAACCCGGCAACATCCCCATCGATGTGATGCTCATCATCGTGTCAGTTATCACGCTGCGGCCTCTCTTCAAGCGGCAGGTGGGTTGGATTATCTCGTGCATTTGGCGGCCAAATTCCTGCGAAAACATCCCGAACACATCACCTATTATGGGCCATTGGTTACGTGGTTTTTCTGTTTAGTCGCAGGAACTGCACACACAAGCTATTCGCTTTTGCCGATTATTGCAGAGATTGCGAAAGACACAAAGATACGTCCCGAGCGCCCATTGAGTGTGGCTACCATCGCAGCTTCATTGGGAATTACGGGCAGTCCGGTATCGGCGGCCACGGCAGCCATGATTTCTTCCGACCTGTTAGGTGCCAAAGGCATCGAGCTAAAGGATATTATGCTCGTTTGTATTCCCGCATCTTTCATCGCCATCCTGGTGGCTTCGTTTGTGCAAAACCACGTAGGTAGGGAGCTTGTTGACGATCCTGAATACCAAAAACGTGTGAAAGCAAGGCTCATTCAGCCCGTTGGCGAGTGTGAAAAGACGATGGAAAACGAAGCAAACCTCCATCCACGCGCCAAATATTCGGTATTGGCTTTCTTAGCAGCCGTGCTCTTAGTGGTGCTCTTTGGTTCTGTTCCATCGCTGCGTCCATCGTTCAATGTCGATGGAAACATCATGAAATTGAGCATGCCCGAGACCATAGAAATCATCATGATGGCCATGTCTGCCGTCATTTTGCTCGTCGGAAAAGCCAAAGTTGGCGATGCAGTGAAAGGCAATGTCTTTGGTGCTGGCATGAATGCCATGGTGAGTATCTTTGGAATTGCATGGATGGGTGACACATTCTTCAACGGCAACTTAGCCTTCTTCAAAGAGCATATTGCCGGCATTGTGACCCAATTTCCCTTCCTCTTTGCCGTGGCTTTATTCATCATGTCCATCATGTTGTTCTCGCAAGCAGCCACCGTTCGCACACTTTATCCCTTAGGCATTGGCTTAGGCCTGTCGCCTTTTGCCTCATAGCCATGTTCCCGGCGGTCAATGGCTATTTCTTTATCCCCAACTATCCCACCGAAGTGGCCGCCATCAACTTTGATACGACGGGCACAACACGCATCGGACGCTACGTGCTCAACCACAGTTTTCAGCTCGCCGGCTTCATTACTACCTTTGTAAGCATTGGCGTTGGCTACCTCATCATTACGTTCCTTTATTAAAATAACCCATTATAAACCCATAAATTAAATAGATTATGAGAACAATCAAGATTTCAATGCTAATGGTGTTCACTTTGATTTTCACCTTAGCCCTTAGTGCAAAACCCAAAATTCGTATCATTGCTACCGGCGGAACCATCGCCGGTGTGAGTGCCAGTGCCACCTCTTCGGCATACGGAGCAGGCCAAGTGGGCATTCAAACCCTCATCGATGCGGTGCCACAAATCAAAGATTTAGCCGACGTAAGTGGCGAACAATTAGTGAACATTGGTAGTCAGGACATGAACGATGAAGTGTGGTTGAAACTCGCGAAACGCATCAATCAGCTGCTCAATAACGAAGGCTATGATGGCGTATTAGTAACGCATGGCACCGACACCATGGAGGAAACGGCCTACTTCTTGACGCTCACTGTGCACAGCGATAAGCCCGTTGTGTTGGTCGGAAGCATGCGTCCTTCGACGGCTATCAGTGCCGATGGTCCTGCAAACCTTTACAATGGCGTGGCCACTTTGGTTGATCCCGCATCAAAAGGCCACGGCGTTATGGCTTGCATGAACAATCAACTCATCGATGCCAAGAGCCTCATCAAGACCCATACCACCGACGTTGCAACGTTCAAAGGCGCCTATGGTCCCATCGGTTACGTGTATAATGGCAAACCTTATTACGTGCACGAACCCAACTATAAGCACACCACTGCCAGCGTGTTCAACGTGGACAACCTCGCCAAATTGCCGCAAGTGGGCATCGTTTATGGCTATGCCAACTGCTCTCCCCTGCCCATTCTCTCGTTTTTCAACGCCAAATTCGACGGCATTGTGTTGGCCGGTGTGGGCGATGGCAACTTCTATAAGGATGTGTTTGATGTGGCATTGAAGGCACAGAACAACGGTATTCAAATCGTACGTTCCAGCCGTTTGCCCACAGGTCCCACGTGTTTGAACGGCGAAGTGGACGACGAAAAATATCATTTCGTAGCCGCTTTAAACCTCAATCCGCAAAAGGCGCGTGTGCTGTTGATGCTCGCTTTGACCAAAACACACGATTGGCAACAGATTCAAAAGTATTTCCAAGAATATTAAAGCTATGAAAACAACCTTCATCGTATGCGCATTTTTGGCCGCAACTGCTGTGGCCAACGCACAAAATGGCGCCAATATCGGCATGGGAGGTAGCGAAGGAAACTACGCCTCATTGGCCGAAAAGGTGGCCAACTTAGAAAAGAAAAACGATGCATTCAACGTCTATTTCAACTATGCTGCCAGCTTCCGCACCGAAAGAGACAGCCGTTTGAACAACTGGAATGCAGGCTTTGCCAACAAACAGTTGCGCTTAGAAATCAAAGGAAACATAGGCGATCACCTGTCTTATCGCTTCCGTCATCGCCTCAACAAAACCAACACGGCACAAGGCGAAGACAACTTTGCCAAAGCAACCGACATCATGATGGTGGGCTGGAAGTTCAATAACAAAGTCAGTTTGCAAGGCGGTAAGATGTGTCAGATATGGGGTGGCTTCGAATTTGATGAGAACCCCATGGTCATCTACCAATATAGCGACATGGTTGACAACATGGATAACTTCATGGCCGGCGTGGTAGCATCGTTCAAACCCGTGCCCACTCAGGAGTTGGCCGTTGAGGTTTCCAATGCCTATAACAACAAATTCAACGAGTTTTATGCCGCACGCAGCATTTCACGCGAGGCACTTGGCTATCGCAACCTTGAGGCTTCGAAGGCACCACTCACCTATATTGCCAACTGGAATGGCAGTTTTCTCGACGGAAAACTCAACACCCGTTGGTCGTGGGGCCTGCAAACTCAGGCACGTCACAAATATAGTCGCATGCTCGTTTTGGGGCAACAACTCAACCTCAACAAGCTGCAATGGTATGTAGACTATATGGGAGCCTGGGACGGTTTAGACCGTTTGGGCATCGCATCCAACGACCTTGCCGCGCATCTTGCTCTGTCCCCGTCTGCCAAAGCCTGGGCCAGCGATGTGCATTACAACAGTTTCATCACCAAGGTGAACTGGCAATTTGCACCCGGTTGGAACTTCATGGCCAAGGGAATGTATGAAACTGCCAGCGTCAGCAAGCTCGAAGTGGGCAAGAACTACCGCAAGAGCTATGGCTACATCGGCAGCATTGAGTACTATCCCATGCGTGATCAAGACCTGCGTGTGTTCTTAGCTTATGTCGGAAGAAAATACGATTTCAAGGCCGCTACAGGCTTAAAGAACTACAACACCAACCGCATTGAGCTTGGTTTTATGTATCGCATCAAGGCTTTTTAGTTCAGCAAATCTCACAAAGCAACCGACAGCAGGCAACCCTTTGTCAGCTGTCGGTGCGCCAAATAAAAATAAAAAGAAAATATCAACCCTTTAAACCAGCCACGAAGTGGTGCATTTTGCCCTGCAAAAGCATGCACATTACCGCATAAAATGATAGCAATCGTCGTGCAAAAGCATAGCTTTTACAACGCCCTATGACCAACATCATGCGGCAAAGGCTTGCCACAAACAGCGCAAAGCACCACCAGACGGTGCATTAAATTATGTCAAACGAACAATTCAGAGTAGAGAGCGACCTCTTAGGTGAGCTCAAAGTGCCTGCCGATGCCTACTATGGCGTGCAGACACAACGCGGCATTAACAACTATCACATCTCGCGAAAAAAGATGCGCGATTATCCCGATTACGTCATCGCCATTGCTTATGTGAAGCTCGCTGCCGTGCAAACCAACCACACCCTCGGCATGATTAACGACGAAATCGCAGGCGCCATCAGTCAGGCCTGCCAAGAGATTATCGACGGAAAGCTGCACGAAAACTTCCCCATCGACATGATGCAGGGCGGCGCAGGCACATCGGTCAACATGAATGCCAATGAGGTTATTGCCAATCGTGCGCTCGAAATCATGGGCCACAAGCGCGGCGAATACCAATATTGCTACCCCAACGACCACGTCAACTGCGGACAATCCACCAACGATGTCTACCCCACCTCCATCCGCCTGGCCTTGATTCGCATGAACAAGAGCCTCGTTTCGAGCCTCACCGGCCTCATCAGCGCCCTGCGTTTCAAGGCAACCGAGTTTAAAGACAACCTCAAAATGGGGCGCACCCAGTTGCAGGATGCCGTGCCCATGACCATGGGACAGGAGTTCAATGCCTATGCCAACAACTTGGAAGAGGAGATTCTCAACCTCGAACGCAACATCAAACTGTTGCACGAAATCAACATGGGTGGCACGGCCATCGGCACGGGTTTGAATGCCGTTCCGGGCTTTTCAAAGCTCTGTGCAACCAACTTAAGCAAGCTCACCGGCGAGCCTTTCATCTCGGCTACCGACTTGGTTGAAGCCACTCCCGACACAGGTGCCTACGTAAGTTACAGCGGAGCATTGAAGCGTTTGGCCGTGAAACTCTCCAAAATCTGCAACGACTTCCGCCTCATGGCCTCTGGTCCGCGTTGCGGTCTCAACGAAATCAACCTGCCCCCCAAGGCACCCGGCTCGTCAATCATGCCCGGAAAGGTCAACCCCGTCATCCCCGAAGTCACCAATCAGGTGTGCTTTAAGGTCATTGGCAACGACACAACAGTTTCGTTTGCAGCCGAAGCCGGCCAGTTAGAGCTCAACGTCATGGAGCCCGTCATCACCGAATGCCTCTTCGAAAGCCTCTGGTGGCTGCGCAATGCCATCGACACCTTGACCGAAGAATGCGTGGTGGGCATCACCATGAACAAGGAGCGTTGCTACGAAATGGTGAAGAACTCCATCGGCATTGTGACGGCCTTGAACCCCTATATCGGCTATAAAAACAGCACGAAGGTGGCCAAAGAAGCCTTGGAAACCAACCGCTCGGTCTACGACATCGTGCTCGAAAAAGAGCTGATGACCAAAGAAAAGCTCGACGAAGCGCTCGACCCCAAGAACATGTTGGTGTCGCATCAGCTCATCAAATAATTTATGTTTGTAACCATGATGTAGTCTATGTTTAAATTCACTCAAGGCCGCAGTGCGTGAGCATTGCGGCCTTTTTTTGTCCCATCAGTGAGCCTTCAATATCCCTTCGATAGCCCTTCTATACACCTTCCATGAGCCTTCTGCGCCTCTTCGATGGGCCTCCAATATCCCTTCAATGAGCTCTCTATACACCTTCCATGAGCCTTCTACGCCTCTTCGAGGGCCTTCAATATCCCTTCAATGAGCTCTCTATACACCTTCAATGAGCCTTCTACGCCTCTTCGATGGGCCTCCAATGAATAAATAGCTCACAAAATTAACCCACTTTTAATTAGGTTATCAGATACAACACGCATTATTAACCCACTTTTAATTGGGTTATCAGATACAATACACATTATTAACCCACTTTTAATTGGGTTATCAGATACAACGCGCATTATTAACCCACTTTTAATTGGGTTATCATATACAACACGCATTATTAACCCACTTTTAATTGGGTTATCAAATACAATACGCATTATTAACCCACTTTTAATTGGGTTATCAGATACCACGCGCATTATTAACCCACTTTTAATTGGGTTATCAGATACAACACGCATTATTAACCCACTTTTAATTGGGTTATCAAATACAACACGCATTATTAACCCACTTTTAATTGGGTTATTAAATACAATACGCATTATTAACCCACTTTTAATTGGGTTATCAGATACTACACGCATTATTAACCCACTTTTAATTAGGTTATCAGATACAACACGCATTATTAACCCACTTTTAATTGGGTTAATATTGCACCTGAAGGGGGCGCGCTTTAAACGGTTTTGCGCAAAGAAGCGGCGAGAAAAGCCAGCAAACCATGGGGCTTGTTGCTGCTTTTTTAGCCGCTTTCGTAGCAGCTTTTGCGCATTTTTATGTACTTTTGCAGACAAATAGAAACGAAAACGGGCGGGCATTGCGTGCCGGCTCCTATCAATAAAACGAAATTATGGCTTTGAAATGTGGTATTGTGGGCTTGCCCAACGTTGGTAAATCAACCTCTTCAACTGCTTGTCGAGCGCCAAAGCGCAGTCGGCAAACTTTCCTTTTTGCACCATTGAGCCCAACTTGGGCGTCATCACTGTGCCGATGAGCGCCTAAACCAGCTGGCAGCGTTGGTGCATCCCGGCCGCATCGTGCCCGCAACCTGCGAGATTGTCGATATTGCGGGCTTGGTAAAAGGTGCGTCGAAAGGCGAAGGTTTGGGCAATAAGTTCTTGGGAAACATCCGCGAGTGTGATGCTATCATCCACGTTATCCGCTGCTTCGACGACGACAATATCGTGCGTGAAGGCGGCATGGCGGTCAATCCGTTGGAGGATAAAAGCATCATCGACACCGAGTTGCAGCTGAAAGACCTCGAAACCATCGACAGTCAGCTGGCCAAACAGCAAAAGGCGGCTGCGGCAGGCAACAAAGATGCCAAGCTCATGTGCACCGTCCTCGAGGCCTACAAAGCCGTGTTGGAACAGGGAAAAAATGCCCGCGAGGTGACCTTTGACAGCAAAGACGAGCAGCAAGTGGCCCACGATTTGTTCCTGTTGACCACCAAACCCGTGCTCTATGTGTGCAATGTCGACGAAGCCAGCGCCAAAACAGGTAACGACTATTCGCGCCAAATTGAGGCGATGGCGGCCGAAGAGGGAGCCGAAGCCATGGTGATTGCGGCCAAAACCGAAGAGGACATCGCCTCGTTGGAGACCTATGAGGACAAGAAAATGTTCTTAGAAGAGTTGGGATTGAGCGAAAGTGGCGTCAACCGACTCATCAGAAAGGCCTATGCTTTGCTCAACCTGCAGACGTTTATCACGGCAGGCGAGATGGAAGTGAAAGCGTGGACGTTTCACAAAGGATGGAAGGCGCCGCAATGTGCCGGTGTCATTCACACCGACTTTGAAAAGGGATTTATCCGCGCCGAAGTGATTAAATTCGACGATTATCTGCAATATGGCTCCGAAGCAGCGGTGCGCGAGGCCGGCAAACTGGGCATCGAAGGCAAGGATTATGTGGTGCAGGATGGCGACATCATGCACTTCCGCTTCAACGTTTAAACATCGTTTAAAGATCAACGCAAATGACAACACTCCTGAACTATATCGTTTGGAACCCCGATGTCTATCTCATTCAAGTGGGCCATTGGGGGCTTCGCTGGTATTCTGCCTGCTGGCTTTTAGGCCTCTTGGGCGCCTATTTCATGGTGAAGTGGCTGTTCTACCACCAACATATTGCCGAGAAAACGGTCTTCGTTGGCGGCAAAAGCAAGTCGTCAACGTGTTCGATCCGCTGTTTATCTATTGCTTTCTCGGCATTCTGATTGGTGCCCGCTTAGGCCATTGCCTGTTCTATCAGCCCGATTACTTCCTCTCTTCGGGCACACACTTCATCGAAATGCTCATCCCCTATCACAAAATGCCCGACGGATCGTGGCAGTTTGTGGGCTACGAAGGGCTTGCCAGTCATGGCGGAACGCTGGGATTGATGATAGCCTTGTGGCTCTATTGCCGCAAGACGGGCGTGAAACTGTGGCAGGTGTTGGACGACATTGCCCTCGCAACGCCCATCACCGCTTGCTTCATTCGCTTGGGAAACCTGATGAACAGCGAGATCATCGGCAAGGTGACCGACGTGCCTTGGGCATTTATCTTTGAGCGTGTCGACCAGCATCCGCGCCATCCCGGCCAGCTTTATGAGGCCTTTGCCTATGCATTGTTCTTCTTTGTGGGCTGGTATTTCTACCGCGTGCGCAAACAAGCTGTGGGCAAAGGGTTCTACTTTGGGCTGTGCATCACGCTGATTTTCGTGTTCCGGTTCTTCATCGAATACACCAAAGACGTGCAGGTTGACTTTGAAAGTGGCATGCTGCTCAATATGGGTCAGCTCTTGAGTGTGCCCTTTGTGGTGCTCGGCATCTACTGCATGTGGCGCGCAAAACAACAGAAATAGCTTTTATTTCCATAAGTTCGGGCAATCGGACGGCTGATTTTTCAGCGTCTGGTTGCCTTTTTTCGTGCCACAACGTCTGCGCCAATGCGCCGCCACAAGCTGCATCTTGGCAGACCACGCACGAAAAACAGCACAAATGTTACCCGCAACCTGCGTGGCACAAGGCTTGCTATGAAAAAGGCGTACAATTCACTTTCAGTAAACATTTAAAAGAAATAAGCAATGGAGAAATTTGAAAAAGGCAAGGTTTTCGCCGCCAACAACGTGATTGACTATGCAGAAGGCGGCGTAGTGAGCAAAGAGTTTGTGCACAATGCAGCGGGCAGTGTGACGGTGTTCAGCTTCGACAAAGGACAAGGTTTGTCGGAACACACCGCTCCCTTCGATGCGCTCATCCAAGTGATTGACGGCACCATGCAACTCAATGTCGAGGGCACCGACCACCAAATCCACACGGGCGAGAGCTTTGTCATCCCCGCCGGTGCGCGCCATTCGGTGCAAGCCAACGAGCGTTTTAAAATGCTCATCACGATGATTCGCGGATAAGCGTAAGCCTCTCCTCGCAACATCCTGAAACAATATGGGCGACATTCATCGGTAATGTCGCCCATATTCTGTCCTAAAGTGGTGCATATTGCATTCAAAAGTGGCGCATATTACTGAGCAATATGCGCCACTTTAGCAATGGTCACCGCCCACACTGCACAGGCAAAGCCTTCACATCAGGGCATAAAAAAAAGGACTCCGCCGAGCCCCTCTATTAACCTTAAATCTAATACTATGAAAAACACCGCAAAGGTAATACTTTTTTAGCGATCCACGACGCATCTACCAAAGAAAATGCAAAAAAGCTTTTTTCTTTGATATAAATCAACTTTCTGAACATTCCGCTTGTCCAACAATCCCATTTACAACGCTAAAGAACTTTAAAAACTTGCGCATATCAGAAATATACCCTACCTTTGCAACAGTAAAAACATAGCGAATAGAAAGAAGAAGTTTGGAATTCTGACCAACAAGACGTGTCGGAATTCTTTCTTTTTTTGCTACTTCAACTTGGAATTTATTAACAAAAAAGATAGTAATATATGGCTTACATGTCACAAGAAGGCTACGATAAGCTCGTAGCAGAGCTACAAAGGCTCGAAGCGATTGAGCGTCCTAAGGCATCAGCTGCTATTGCTGAAGCACGAGACAAGGGCGACTTGAGTGAAAATTCCGAATATGATGCGGCCAAAGAGGTGCAAGCACATTTAGAAAGTAAAATCAACAAGTTGAAGCTTGACATCGCAGAAGCGAAGATTGTTGACGTTTCGCGCCTCTCAACCGATGCGGTTCAAATCATGAGTAAGGTGGAGATGACCAACCTTTCGACAAAGGCTAAGATGGTTTATACCATCGTAAGCGAGAACGAAGCCAACCTGAAATTAGGCAAAATCAGCATCAAGACGCCCATCGCACAAGGCATTCTGAACCACAAAGTGGGCGACACGGTGGAGGTTTCTATCCCGCGTGGCACCATCAAATTGCGCATCGATAAAATCAGTATCGAGGCATAAGTTCAACATTTGCATATATAATAAGGTATGAGCACACTGTTTTCAAAGATTGCTGCGGGCGAAATTCCCAGCTATAAATGTGCTGAGAACGACAAGTTTTTTGCGTTTTTAGACATCAATCCCGTTGCGCCAGGCCACACATTGGTCATTCCGCGCCAGGAGATTGATTATATTTTCGACATGAGCGACGAAGACATCGCTGCGTTTCAAGTGTTTGCCAAGAAGGTAGCACGTGCGCTAAAACAAGCCTTTCCCTGCCGAAAAGTGGGACAGGCCGTGATTGGTCTCGAGGTGAACCATGCCCACATCCACCTCATCCCCATGCAAAGCGAGGCCGACATCGACTTCAAACATCACGTAAAGATGAGCGAAGACGAACTGAAAGCCGCATCAGAAAAAATTCAAAAGGCATTTCAACAGCTATAAATGAGCGGCCTAACAAGCCGCACACCAACAGAAAACATATAGGCAATCGTGCTATTTTTGCGCAGCCTATATGTTTTTTTGTTTGTTTCTTTCACCAAAAGACGACCTCTTTCAGCACAAACGACGCTGCACCATAAGCCCTTTCTGCTCCCTTTCAGCACGTGTTTTTCCATCGAAGGCTCCATCAAAACCGATTTTCTCACATAGTTTGTGTATCTTTGTAGCAAGAACCAAAATATAACAATGATGGAAAAGATTCAATTAGCTAATGGGGTTGCGATGCCTTTATTGGGGTATGGCGTGTTTTTAGTGCCTTCAGATGAGTGCGAACGCTGCGTAAGCGATGCGTTGAAAGTGGGCTATCGCCTGATAGATACGGCGCAGGCCTATGGCAATGAGGAGGGTGTTGGTCGTGCATGGCGCAAGAGTGGCATCGCACGTCAGGAGCTTTTCTTGGTTACTAAGGTGTGGGTTAGCCATGCAGGTGAGGCAAAAGCGGCCGCCAGCATTGAAGAAAGTCTGCGCAAATTGGATACCGATTACATCGATTTGCTGCTCATTCATCAGCCTTATGGCGACGTTTTCGGCACTTGGCGCGCTATGGAAAAGGCCTATAAAGATGGAAAAGTGCGCGCCATTGGCGTTTCAAACTTCCAAGCCGGACGCTTCTTTGACTTTGCACATTTCGTGGATGTGAAACCGATGGTCAACCAATTGCAATGCAATGTGCTGGCACAACAGAACAACATACAGCCCATTTTAGCCGAAACCAATACCAAAACGATGGCTTGGGGACCGCTTGGTGGCCAAGGAGTTGATGGCATTATTGAGAGCGATTTGCTTGCGAATATCGGGCAAAAGCATGGTAAGTCGGCCGCACAAGTGGCGCTTCGCTGGCTCACGCAACGCGGTATTGTGGCCATTCCAAAGAGCAGTCACATCGAAAGGATGCAGCAAAACTTCGACATTTTCGATTTCTCGCTCACCCAAGATGAGATGAATCAGGTGGCAACCATGAACCAATCGGATGCCGGTTTCAGAGACTTCACGTCGCCAGACTTTGCAAAATATATCATCAACTATACTGTATAGCCATCTGTTTTTGGCGAGATTTCCCACGCTGTGATGCCCATTTCTCTTGCACTTCATGGCTTATCATGATGTGAAAATCGTTACAAAACGCGACAAGAGAGCACAGCATAACAAGCGAAACCACCGACAATAGCCCTTCATTGCACGTACAGCAATGAAGGCTAAAGGTGCTATGGAGGAGTCAAAACGTGCGCTCAACGCACCATTCGACACCCCTTCAGCGCGACAAGGCATCGGAAAAGCCGCTCACATGGGGGTGTTTAGGAGTTCGATAGACACTTTTCTTCACACTGATGATTTCCTTTTCGGAGACAAGAATGTTACAAAATGCCTCTAAAATATTTTTTTCTTATTTTTATTTGGCGCGTATTTCGAAAAACTATATCTTTGCTTTCGTATTCAAAAAGAATATTGGTCGGGTCGCATGCTTGCATCAACCCGACAACGAAACGATTAATTTAACAAATAGAACGTATGAAAAAGTTAGTTTTAGCAGCTGTGATGATGCTTTCAACAGTGGCAACATTCGCACAGCATGAAGAAGGTTCTTTAACCATTCAACCGCGCGTTGGTGTCAACATTGCCAACTTAACGAAGAACGATGGCGGCAAAGTTCGCTTAGGATTAGCTGCTGGTGCAGAGTTAGAATATCAAGTAATGGACATCTTATCGGTGTCAGCCGGCGCCATGTATTCTATGCAAGGAGCTAAGAAGTCGGGTGAAACAGGCAAATTAGATTACATCAATGTGCCGGTGATGGCCAACGTTTACGTGGTTAAGGGCTTGGCTGTTAAACTCGGTTTGCAACCCGGTTTCAAGGTAAATGCCAAACAGACAGGTCCCAGTGGATCAGAAAAAATCTCTGATGCAAAGGCAGTTGACTTGTCGATTCCCGTAGGTTTGAGCTACGAATTTAAAAACTTTGTGCTCGATGGCCGTTATAACTTTGGCCTGACCAAAGTCATTAAGGACTTCGATTACAAGAACAGTGTGTTCCAAATCACTGCTGGTTACAAGTTCGACATCTAAAAAAGTAAGAGACATATTTTTAGTTGACTATAATTCAAGATTAGAATTATTACATCGTTTATAGCAGGATGTGTTGCGAAATACATCCTGCTTTTTTATGCTTTCACACATCTCCGTGCAAAATGAGGGTGTCTTTTTGGCCGTAGCTCTATTTTTTTGTAGCTTTGTAGCATCAATACAATAAGGCAATCAACAATGGATAATCCGTATATCAAGCAGTTCCCGCAGCTCATGGCGGGCAAAACAGTGATGTATGTGCATGGCTTTCTGTCGTCAGCACAAAGCGGAACGGTGAAGATGTTGCGTGAACTCATGCCCCAAGCCACCATCATCGCCGAGGATTTGCCCGTCGATCCCGAGGCGGCTATGCAGCTGTTGCGCGAATTGGTGGCACAACATCAGCCCCAACTCATCATCGGAACGTCGATGGGAGGCATGTACACTGAGATGTTAAGAGGCGTGGATCGCATTGTGGTGAACCCCGCTTTCGAGATGGGTGACACGATGAGTAGCATGATGGGACGGCAGGAATTTCAAAACCCTCGACAAGACAAAGTGCAGGAGTTGATGGTCACCAAAGGCCTCATCAAGGCCTATAAAGACTGCACCACCCACTGTTTTGAAGGCTTAGACGAGGCCGATCGCCAACGTGTTTACGGCCTCTTTGGCGACGAAGACCCCGTGGTGCACACCTATGATGTGTTTCATGCCCACTATCCCAACGCCATTTATTTTCACGGTGCACACCGACTCACCGACAAGATTGCACTACATGCCCTCATTCCTGTCATCAGATGGATTGACGATCAACAAAACAATACCGAGCGACCTATCGTGTATCTGCATTACGATGCCTTGCATGATGCCTATGGGAAAGCCACCAGCAGCATGCACAAAGCCTATGAGCTGCTGTTGGAGAACTATCAGGTTTATGTCGTAGCGCCTGCGCCTACCGACAACCATCCCTATCTCAACGCGGTGCAAACCTGGGTAGAAGACTTCCTCTCCACGCCCGCTTTCAACCGCCTTATCTTCTGCAATCAGCCGCAACTGCTCTATGGTGACTATTTCATCACGCCCTATGCCATCCCCAATTTCATGGGAACGGTGGTGCAATGGGGTAGCGACGAGTTCAAGACGTGGGAAGAAATCATCACCTTTTTCGAACGTTTGGGCGGACAATGAGCACCCACTGCCATTACACTTAGTAACGCGATGGCCGACACTCCCGCCCCCTTTTGTGTGCAAGCGGCATTCCTTGCGGCAGCAATCTGCATGAGATTTGCCCATAATCTGCACCACTTTACCGGGCAAAATGCGCTACTTTGCAGCGTAAAATGCACCACATTTCATCACCATCTCATCCACATTTCTCGACAATGAACAACGAAATCGTTTATGGCTTCACCGAAACGCCCTTCGGAACCATCATCGTTGCCCGCACCATCGTTGGCATTTGCGATGTCGCTTTCCTTAGTTGGAACCGCGCAGCAGTCATCAAAGAGTTGGCAACCCATTGGGGAACCTACACGCCAACCACGCAAAACAACGTGATGGCCGACACGGTAAGGCGTGTCATTTTTGAGGGTTACGACCACCCTTTGACGCTCGATTTGCAAGGAACGCCCTTTCAACGCAAGGTGTGGCAAACACTTATGCAAACCCAACGCGGCGAGACGCTGTCCTATGAAGCGCTGGCTTTGCGCGCCGGTGAGCCCAAAGCCATTCGCGCTGTGGCCTCGGCTGTGGCGCAAAATCGCGTGGCAATGCTCGTTCCTTGCCACAGAGTAATCCACAAAGACGGCACGTTGGGCGAATATCATTGGGGAAAAACGCTCAAACAACAGCTCCTCGACTGGGAGAAAAACGCATAGTTCATGGCGCATTTCACCACGAGCGACGAACTCTTTCAGCGCATTGTCGACATGGTTCACACACCTGAGACCACGCCGATACAACAACCTTTGCACGACACCTTGGTGCTCGTTTGCCAAACAGCCTTGGCCGATAGTCCGCTCATCTTTGGCAATCTCTTTGCACAAGTCGACTATATTTGCAAAAAAGCCCATTGCACTGCGGCCGACACCCACGCCATTCAGCACATGAGAAGGGTGAGCAATCGCAGCGAAAAGCTAACGCGTGAAGAACGTTTGCAGGCCCTTCGCGCCTTGGCTTTGCTGGTTTCGGCAGCCTTTAAAACGCCCATTCCGGCCACGTTAGTGGGGCTATTGCCCGAGCGAGAGGCCATCCCTATCACGGCAACCCACATTGATTATCGCTACATGCGCGGCATTGTGCAACGCGTTTCGGACGACAGCATCACCTTGTTGATAGACCAAACGGTGCGCGAAAACCCGTTCACGGTGAAGCTACAACCCCATCAGCACTACCTTCTTGACATCATTCAGGTTGGCCATCAGCTCAACCTCATCGATGTAAACACCGCTCATGAAGCCGCCATCATCGTGTTCGAACCCGACTTTCTCGTCGACATCAGCAGCATTGCCCATTGCTTTACCGACTATGGCCACCATCCTTTTGCCCATTTGTTGCATGCTTTCGAACCCTCATTCATCAATCAACCCATCCTCTTAGGCTATTTTGCGGGGGCGGCACTTGACGACATTATCAACCAAAAAGGCGACTACCATTGGCAGGAAACCTTGAAGAAAAGTTTCAAAGAGCAGGCCTTAGCCTATTGCGCCTGCAAGGATTTCAATCAGAAAGAAGACTTCAAAACGGCCGCTATTCGGCAGACACAACACATCGAAAGCATTGTAAAAGCGCTCTTCGATGCACCACTTCCTCACCCAACAGCACCTACTAGCGAGGCCGTTTACAACCGCAATAAAGCCGTTTTAGAACCCTCTTTTGTGTGCGAAGCCTTGGGATTGCAAGGCCGTGTCGACCTGATGACCACCGATTTCAAACTGTTGGTGGAGCAGAAATCGGGTAACAATTTCAACCTTCAGCGCCAACAACCCAACTCATTTGGCAGCTACCAGTTGGAGAATCACTACGTGCAGCTGTTGCTTTATTACGGCGTTTTGCGGCAGAATTTCAACGTGTCGACGCAGCATATCGCCATGCGTTTGCTCTATTCCAAATATCCCTTGCCGGGCGGTTTGGTGGCCGTCAACTTCTATCAAAAGCTGTTTCGCGAGGCCATTGCACTGAGAAACCGCATCGTAGCCCATGAATATCGCTTTGGCAAACAGGGATTTCAAGGCGTCATCGAAGCGCTTTCGGTTGACATGCTCAACGAGAAAAAGCTCGAAACGCCCTTCTTTCAGCGTTGGATTCAACCTCAACTCAACAGCATTATTGCGCCACTTCATGCCCTAAACCCATTGGAAAAAGCCTATTTTGAGCGCATGGTTTCGTTCGTTTTCAGCGAGCAATTAGCGGCGAAAGTGGGTGCGAAAGAGGGCATCACCCACAGTGTTTCCGACCTGTGGAATATGCCTTTAGCTGCCAAAAAAGAGGCCGGCGAGATTTATACCGACCTCACTTTGGCCGAGAAACGCAAGAGCAAACCGATGCATGGCTACGACATCCTCACGTTTAACGTGCCGCAACAGGGCGAGAACTTTCTGCCCAATTTCCGCTTAGGCGACTTGGTTTATCTCTATTCCTACGTCGAAAACGAGGCGCCCGACGTGAGAAAGGCATTGCTTTTCAGAGGGAACCTCACCGAAATCAACAGCCGGCAACTGACCATTCAGACGGCAAACCCCGTGGCCTTGGATGGAAAATGCTGGTGTGTGGAGCACAGTAGCAGCGACATCACCACCACTTCGGCACTCAAATCGCTCTACACCTTCATCACAACAGCACCCCATCTGCGCCAATTATTGTTAGGACAGGCGACCCCTCGAGCCGACAAAACCATCCGGTTAAGTCGCTCTTACCACCCCATGTACGACGCATTGATTGAGAAAGTGTTTCAAGCGCAAGACTATTTTCTGCTCGTAGGCCCCCCGGGGACGGGCAAAACGAGCATGGCTTTGCAGTTTATGGTGCGCGAAGCCATGGCCAAACAGCAGACGGTGTTGCTGATGAGCTACACCAATCGCGCCGTGGATGAGATTTGCGAGATGCTGCAAAGCAATGCCATCGACTATCTGCGCATCGGCAATGCCTACACCTGCGACAAGCGTTTTCGCAGCCATCTGTTGAGCGAATGTATCGAAGCGCAGCCCCAACTGTCGGCCATTCGCGAGCGATTGCGCCGGCAAGCCGTCGTGGTGGGCACCACCAGCACGCTGCAAAGCAAGGCGTTTCTCTTTGATGTGAAAGCGTTTGACTGGGCGATTATCGATGAAGCGAGTCAGATTTTAGAGCCGCAACTCGTGGGATTGCTGAGCCATTTGCCCAAATTTGTGCTCATTGGCGACCACAAACAGTTGCCCGCCGTGGTGCAACAAGATGCCGAAGTGTCGGCCGTTGCCGAGCCTTTGCTCCATGATATTGGCCTCACAAACTGCCGAAATGCGCTGTTCGAACGGCTCATCACCCTCGAACGGCAGCACCAACGCACCGATTTTGTGGGCACATTGCGCTATCAAGGGCGCATGCATCCCGCTGTTGCGGCCTTCCCAAACGCCATGTTTTACGCCGAAGAACAGCTGCAACCCGTGCCGCTTCCCCATCAAACAGCCGAACGATTGGCCTACGATCTGCCCTCCGAAGACGCCTTAGATGAGGCGCTGAAGCAGCATTGTGTGCTGTTTATTCCATCGAAAAAAAGCCACGAAGTGCAGGCTTCTGACAAAGTAAATTGGCATGAAGCGCAACTCGTGGCGCAGGTGTTGCGTCGCATTCATCGCTTTTATGGCGCGCGATTCGACGCTGACAAAACGGTTGGCGTGATTGTTCCCTATCGCAATCAGATTGCCATGATCAGGCAAGCGATAGAGCCTTTGGACGTGCCGGCGCTCGAAAACATCAGCATTGACACGGTGGAACGCTATCAAGGAAGCCAGCGCGACGTGATGATTTATAGTTTCACCGTGCAACATCGCTACCAACTCGACTTCTTAACGGCAAATAGTTTTGAGGAAAGGGGGCGCATCATCGACCGCAAACTCAATGTGGCGCTCACACGAGCTCGCCTGCAAATGATTTGCATCGGGTGCGAAGAGGTGTTGAAGGAGGATGCGTTATTCAAAAAACTCATCGCCCATTCTGCAAGCATCACGCCTGAAGAAAGGGAAGATGAGTTTCTACTTATAAACACTAAAATTTAAATCTTCAGTTAAAAAGAGGGGTCATTCCACCACTTTCAGCGGTGCTTCCCAGCCCATGATGTGGGCTATTTGGGGGATGAGCGACATGGCTACCTTGCGTTGTCCGCGGTAGTTGGGATGCCAAGAGGCACCATAATCGGTGGCATCGTCGATGATGTTGTTCATCGAATGGCTCACAAACACGTGGCCATCCGCGGCTGTCTCGCGTTCCAAGAGGTCTAAAGCCAACTGCAAATAGCGCGAAGCCGACTGCGGACGAATGCAGAAAACGGGCACGTTGCCATAATGAGTGCGCAGGCTTTGGAGCAGCTTTTTATACTGCGAGACATAGGCTTCGGGCGACGGAATGGCCAAGGGCGAGAAGTCGTTGGTGCCCAAATTGACCACCACTAATTGGGGTTTGTAGGCCGAAAAGTCGTAGCGTGGCGCCTCATCGGCATCGAAAAGACGATCGTGTTTGTCGAACATGTTGCCCTCGGATTGCGCTTTCGGCGCGCCATAGTTGCGCAGAATGCCGCGCCCACTGTGGGCAACAAGGGCATAATCGGCATCGAAATAGTGTGCGATGATGCAGGCGTAAGCCTGGTTACAATTCTCGGTTTCCAACGTAAACGGCTCGTCATGGCTTGTGCCTTCGGTGCCATAACCGCAGGTATAGGAGTCACCATAGAACTCGATGAAGCGCTGTTTGCGTGGCGATTTGCGCAACTGTTCGCCATTGTTGAGCAAGAAACCGTGGATGGTTGTGCGCCCATGTTCGCCCTCAGTGCATTGCTGCAGGCGCAGGGTGTGCCAGCCTTTGCCGAGCCCTTCGGCCAAAACAATGCGGTGGGGCTGCGTGCCTTGCAGCAAAATCTTGCGCACCAACCGGCCGTCAATCATCACATTATGATAGGTTTTGCCTTGTGCCGAGGCCTGCATAGCGATGCTACTGCCCGAGAATTGCGTTTCTAAATAGGTGCCTACCCAATTATAACTGACGCTGCCATCGGCCAAAGTCTGGGTGCGTCCGACATAAGTCACGTTGGATTGCAACAGCCGTTGCTTGCTAAATGATGTGGCAAAGGCACTGAAAACAGGCAGCAAGAGTGCCAAAAGTAGTCCATATTTCTGTTTCATGTTGTTGGATATAGCGCGGAATGAATGTGCCTTTGGGGGCCTCACCGGCGGCTATATTTCGTTTTAAACGTTAGGAATTTAAGTAATGCACGGCAAAATTAAGCAATTATTTATGATTTCGTGCGCCTTCGTTCCATTATTTTTTAACGCCCACGCATTTTACTTTCCTTTTCGATGTTAAGCGCATGTCCACGGGCTTCATCGTTCCTTCGTGGACAAAAACAGTCGAAACTCCCCTGGGTTTTCGACTGTTTTTATCAAAAATGAGCGAAACACCCCCGGTTCTCAGCTATTTTTTTCAAAAACAAACGAGACGCCCCCGGTTCTCAATCGTTTTTCATAAAAACGAGTGAAACCACCCTGTGGTTTCGCATATTTTTATCAAAAACGGGCGAGAACACCCTGTGGTTTCATCCATTTTCAGTAAAAACAGGTCAGAACGCCCTGTGGTTTCGGATGTTTTCTGCCCACGGGCACGGGCTGCCTGCTGCGGTTTCGTGACCGAAAAGAAGCGCATCCACGCGCTGCCTCGTGCGCTATCGGCACGAAAAAAGGTCTATCCACCTTGCCGATGGATAGACCTTTTGAAGTTTTATTGCTTGAAGTTTAGAGCTGTGGGCCGGCAGCAACGAGTGCTTTACCAGCTTCATTGGTCTCGTACTTCTTGAAGTTCTTGATGAAACGAGCAGCCAAGTCCTTTGCTTTCTCTTCCCATTGTGCTGCGTTAGCATAGGTGTCGCGAGGATCAAGGATGTCGGTTGCAACACCTTCTAACTTCGTAGGAACAGTGAAGTTGAAGTAAGGAATCTGCTTGGTTGGTGCATTATCGATAGAATGATTGAGGATAGCATCGATAATTCCACGTGTATCGCGGATAGAGATGCGCTTGCCAGTACCATTCCAACCGGTGTTCACTAAGTAAGCTTTTGCACCGCTCTTCTGCATCTTCTTCACCAATTCTTCAGCATATTTGGTTGGGTGAAGCTCCAAGAAAGCTTGACCGAAGCAAGCAGAGAAGGTTGGTGTAGGCTCGGTGATGCCGCGCTCTGTACCGGCTAATTTAGCGGTAAAGCCCGAGAGGAAGTAGTATTTTGTTTGCTCTGCATTCAAAATAGATACCGGAGGCAATACACCAAATGCGTCAGCCGACAAGAAGATGACTTGCTTTGCAGCCGGACCTTGTGACAAGGGGCGCTGGATGTTCTTGATGTGATAGATAGGATAAGAAACGCGGGTGTTCTCGGTTACGCTCTTATCTGCGAAATCAATCTTGCCCTTTGCGTCAACAGTGACGTTCTCGAGCAATGCATCGCGGGTGATAGCACCATAGATATCGGGCTCAGATTCCTTGTCAAGGTTGATTACTTTCGCATAGCAACCGCCCTCATAGTTGAATACTCCCTTGTCATCCCAGCCGTGTTCGTCGTCGCCAATGAGCTTACGTTTCGGATCGGTTGACAGCGTTGTCTTACCAGTTCCAGAGAGACCGAAGAAGATAGCGGTGTTTTCGCCGTTCATATCGGTGTTGGCCGAGCAGTGCATCGAAGCCATACCCTTCAATGGCAAGAAGTAGTTCATCATCGAGAACATGCCCTTCTTCATCTCACCACCGTACCAAGTGTTGATGATTACCTGCTCTTTTGAGGTTACGTTGAACATCACACAGGTCTCAGAGTGCAAGCCAAGCTCTTTCCAATTCTCAACCTTTGCCTTCGAAGCATTGTAAACAATGAAGTCGGGTTCTTGGTCAAAGTCAGCTTCATCCTTTGGACGAATGAACATGTTTGTAACGAAATGTGCCTGCCAAGCCACCTCAACGATGAAGCGAATCTTCATACGTGTGTCCTTGTGTGTGCCGCAGAAACCATCAACAACAAACAAACGCTTGTTTGAAAGCTCTTTCTTGGCAATCTCTTTCACAGCTGCCCAAGCCTCTTTTGTGGCGCGATGGTTGTCGTTATGATATTCTTCTGAGTCCCACCAAATGGTGTTATGAGAGGTCTCATCATCTACAATAAACTTGTCTTTAGGCGAACGTCCGGTGTAAATACCCGTCTTCACGTTGATTGCACCAAGCTCGGTTTCTTGGCCTACTTCATAACCTTGGAGACCTTCTTTGGTCTCTTCGTTGAACAATACTTCATAAGAAGGATTGTAAAGCACTTCAGTTGTTCCGGTAATACCGTACTTTTCGAGTACTGATTTGTCAAACTTTGCCATTTTGTAATAATGTATTTAAGTTGTGAAAATAATTTTGTTATCGCAATGTTTTGTTATTCTGACCGCAAAGTTAGAAAAAAAAATATATAATCATAAAGCACAAAGGCATGAAAAATGGGGGTAGCTTTTTCCTTTTAGGTTAAAGATTTTAAAAAACAAGAGGGGCTCAAGACATTTGCAAAACAGACTTTGCAAAAGCATAGAGAAATAGCTAACTTTGCAAAAATTATTATCAAGCACCGATGAAAATAATCAATTTCTCCGAGCAAAACAGCATCATCAACCAGTATATGGCTGAGATTCGCGATGCAGAATATCAGAAAAATCGGCTCCTTTTTCGCAATAATATCATGCGCATTGGCGAGTTTGAGGCGTTCGAACTCTCCAAAACGCTGGCCTATGCGCCCAAGGAAGTGACCACCCCCTTAGGCGTTTCCACCGTGAATGTGCCCACCGACAAGATTGTTTTGGCCACCATTTTCCGCGCCGGGCTCCCCTTTCACAACGGGTTTCTCAACGTTTTCGACCACGCTGGCAATGCTTTTGTCAGCGCTTATCGTGAATATAAGGATGCCGCACATCACGAAGTGGGCATCCATATCGAATATTTAGCTACGCCCAGCATCGACGAAAAAAATCTCATTATCGCCGACCCTATGCTGGCTACAGGCGGCAGCATGGAATTGGGCTACAAGGCTTTTCTCACGAAAGGCACGCCGAAGCAAATCCATGTGTGCTGCGTTATCGCCTCACCCGAAGGCATTGAACACATCAAAAAGACATTTCCCAACGAGAAAACCACCATCTGGTGTGCGGCCATCGACCCCGGCATGAACGAGCATAAATACATCGTTCCGGGCTTTGGTGACGCAGGTGATTTGTGCTATGGCGGCAAACTGTGACGCAATCGCTACTAAATTATCCGGTAATTGCAACTGAATTGCACGGTAATTGCATGCAAATTGCCAAGCAAAAGCATGCAGATTGTCGGGCCATTTATAGGATAGGGTGTGGCAACCTCCACCCCATGCCTTTATCATCTTGACCGGGCGGCAAGATGACAGGAGCCGCAAGGGGTGACGGTTTCTACCCCTTTCAACTGCGGTGGGACCTGCTTTGCAACGATTTGTGGTGCATAGGGCCGATGAAGTTGCACCACCATGAGCCATGATGGCGTAGCCTTTGCCGTCAGTGCATGACACAGGCGTGGCACATCGGTTCTTGATGGGCATCGCAATCGTTGGGACAGCCTGTTTTTCGGTGCGGCGTTTCATTTCCGTAGCGTTTTATTTTGAAAGTCTTTCCTTTTTCAGTACCTTTGCAACAGCAAATGTTTCCGCAGAGCAGAGAACTTGAATTGGTGCAGGCCAGCGCCCTGTCAGGACGCGGAAACGTTGATTTTGAGCAACGAAAAAGAATATAGAGACAAGAGAAAAAGCATGGAACAGAACTTTTTAATTTACAATACACTCACCCGTCGCAAAGAGTTGTTCAAGCCCTTGCATGCTCCCCACGTGGGGATGTATGTGTGTGGGCCAACGGTTTATGGCGACCCTCACTTGGGACATGCACGCCCTGCCATCACCTTTGATGTGCTTTTCCGCTATCTTAAGCACCAAGGTTATCAGGTACGTTATGTGCGTAACATCACCGATGTGGGGCATTTGGAACACGATGCCGACGAGGGTGACGACAAGATTGAAAAGAAAGCTCGTTTAGAGCAATTGGAACCGATGGAGATTGCGCAGTTCTATACCAACCGTTATCACGATGCGATGGACGCTTTGAATGTGCTTCGCCCCTCGATCGAACCGCATGCCACAGGGCATGTCATCGAACAAGAGGAGTTGGTGCAGCAGATTTTAGACAATGGCTACGCCTATGAAAGCCATGGGAGCGTTTACTTTGATGTTGTGAAATATGATAAAGATCATCGCTATGGCGTGCTTTCGGGGCGCAATCTTCACGATATTATCAACCATTCGCGCGAACTTCAGGGCGTGGGTGAGAAGCGCAACCAGGCCGATTTCGCTTTATGGAAGCGCGCTTCGGCCGAACATATCATGCGATGGCCCAGCCCTTGGAGCATGGGGTTCCCCGGATGGCACTGCGAATGCACGGCCATGGGGCGCAAATATTTGGGCGACCATTTCGATATTCATGGCGGAGGCATGGACCTTATCTTCCCCCATCATGAGTGCGAGATAGCACAAGCTGTGGCGAGTCAAGGCGAACCGATGGTGAAATATTGGATGCACAACAACATGATTACCATCAATGGGCAGAAAATGGGTAAGAGTTTGGGCAATTTCATCACGCTCGAACAGTTTTTTACCGGAGCACATGAGAGCCTTTCGCAGGCCTATTCACCCATGACCATCCGCTTCTTTATCCTCTCAGCCCACTATCGTGGGACGGTGGATTTCAGCAATGATGCTCTGCAAGCCGCGCAAAAGGGTTATGAAAAGTTGATGAATGCCTACGACGATTTGGCGCGTGTGCCGGTGGCTTCGGCATGCAATGAGGCGACGAAGACCTTTGTTTCAGCGTTGAAACAGCGTTGCTATGACGCAATGAACGACGACCTTCAGACGCCGTTGGTCATCAGTTATCTTTTCGAAGCGGCCCATCTTGTGAACAATCTATTGGCCCATCAGGTCACCATCTGCGCCGATTGCTTGGCCGAACTCAAAGCCACTTTCGAGCTGTTTGCATTTGACTTGTTGGGCTTGAAGGCAGAAAAGGGCAACAACAACGATGCACGCGAGCAGGCTTTTGGTGAGGTTGTCGACATGGTTCTTGATCTTCGTGCCAAGGCTAAGGCCGATAAAGACTGGGCAACGAGCGACAAAATCCGCGATGCTTTAGCCAATGCGGGCTTCGAAGTGAAAGATACGAAGGACGGGGTGACGTGGAAATTGAATCGATAACCCACACGATAAATGGAGCAACTCAGCCGAGCTGCTCCATTTTTTAGGCACGTGCGTTGAGGTCTTGCTTGTTTTTCTGTGACGAGGGGGCGTTATGTTGGCGCTATCCGTTGGTTGATGCTTGGCGACAGGCGCCCGATTTACAAACATACCATCCCCTTTTGGGCTTGCATCCCTGTGCATCCTCCCCTCTTGTGACCTTCTTTCGTCGGCAATCCCAGGCAGATGAAAGTGCAACCGCGGTGGAAGTGGGCACGCTATTGCATTCATTGTAAATTGAAAATAGGGCAGATACACATTCAATTGCCATTTGTCACAAGTTAAGAATATCAAGAGGGATTACTTCTTATCATCTATATAAAATACAAAAAGCGTGCTACATCGTCTTCGTTGAAGACTTCGTAGCCCCGCTTCTTACTTTATTTTTAGATGTGGAATGTTATTTCAGAGGTAGCTTTTTTATGGCCTTACCGCTCAAAACATTTTGTAAATCACCCACATTACTATTCTATTTTGCTGAGTTCGAAGTCACCATTACTCTTCTCTTGGAAGGTAATGGTAAGTTCTTCTGTAGAACTTTTTACAACTTTTTTAAGTTTGTTGCATTCAATATTCTCAATAAAGATAACCGTGCCTCCACAAAAAATCTCTTTAGATTCCTTTGCCTTGTCAGAGATACCCAGCCTATAGGTGAGTTTTACATCGAAATGTTGTTTCCCAACTCGCAAAAAGGCTGTAGAAGAACTCGTATATGAAATTACCTTTCCATTATCAATCATTGATGACCTTTGAGGAAGATTGGGGTACAATGTAAAAAAGGTATTGCCCATACTATCGTGCCCTAAATCAATTGGGAGCGTACTTTTTGAAAGACTCCCAGTTGCAGAAATACCTTTATCTGCCAACAACTGACTATAATTGAAAACGCCACCCTCTTTACTATTGATCTTAATTTTAATAGTATTATTCACTGGTGTAACGACTATCGGCTGATAAATAGCATCTCCTTGATTGTTACACGAGGGTAAAACCATAGCGCCCAATAGGATAAGTAGCGCTGATAAAAATTTAGTAATCATTGTGGTAAATGTTTTAAAAATTGGATTTGTTATATTAATTGCAAACTTATAGAAAAGATAATAGATATGCAAATTTAGATTATTAAAAAGTTTATTGTTGTTTTTTTTAACAAAAGGTGTTCCAACTGCAAATGTCTTTTTAATTGTATTTGAGTCAAAAGGTGGATGATAGGTGAGGAACTTTCTCTAAAATGGTTAATATACACTTAATACAAAATGGGCTTTTTGGAAATAATTCCGTGTTGGTTATCAAATAGTTATGACTTTTCGGTACTTTTTTTTGCTTATACTTTTGTGATGAAAGATACAGCCCTTTGCGTTTTTTGCTAATTTTGTGGTTACCAAACTTAAATGTCTATTTTTGATGTTTTTAGCTATGTATACTAAGAAAGTAAAAGCAGGGTCACTGTTGTTGGGCTTCGTTGCCTTGATAGGACTCGGTGGATGTAACACCGTTGAGGACGGAAGTTACACAGAACCTATTCGGCTCTATGAGAAGATAGGTGGAAAATGGGTGTTGAATTCGATGGTACAAACGGACGAAAGTAATGCGAAAACCATGACTTTAACCAATCTGTTGGATTTTGATACCTTTGTGATTCATTTCGATTGTGACGCTACTGGCGCCCCGTCGGCTTTCACTATTGACGGCGATGCCCCCGCGTTGCTGCCCGTGAAAGGCACATGGACGCTCGACAGTCCGTTCTATAAATCGGATGGTGAGGCGGTAAATCTCACGCTAAAGGGCAGTGATGCTTCGAAACAACTCACGATTTCGAGTGTGCCCGGTGCGACTAAAACGTTGGCTTTTAAGCTCATTCGTAAGGTGAACGATAAACCTTTTGTGTCGTATAGTTATCATTTAACGCAGGCCGAATAAGTAAAAAGCATGTGATTTCCACCTTATATATATAGGAGGAGATCGTCTAAACAACAATTAAACAACGCAACATGAAAAAATTAAACTATTATATCGTGACCTTGTTGGGGCTGCTATGTCCCCTCATGACGTGGGCAGAAGAAACCGATTTGGGCGTTCCTAAGGTGTGGACTGTGCCTGCTGTGTTTACTTGTGATGCGGAAGTGACGTTTTATTACGACATGACCGATGTGCAATTTCCCGAGGGAGTGGACCTTTATTTGTGGGCATGGACGCCCACAGAGCCTGATGCCGGCAACGGAGGAAACTCTTCTACGTTTGCCAAACTAACCTATTTGGGCAACAACATCTATTGCAAAAAGATGATACCTACGCAGTATTTTCATACCAATAAAGCCGCCTTTGAGTCGGATGATTGGCCGGGTTTCTGGTCGAGGTTGAAGACAAAGGATGGCAGTAAGTGGAGTTCTGTGTTCCAAGCCCCTGATAGTCGTTCGGAATTTAAAGCATTCAAAGAGAGCGGAAAAGGATTTATGTTCTACTCAGGTCGTAAATCTAAAGGCTTTACAGAGAAGTTTATGTTGGACGAACCATTGACCGTTCTCTTCAATCCCGACGTGTATAAGTTGGGCGGACGCACGCTAACTGAGTTGGCAACAGATGCTGATTTTGTACAGTTTGGTGTGCATTCGGGTCTTAATAACTGGGCCATCATGCAGTCACTTGACGTGTGGCGGCCGGCTTGTTTGCAAAAGGTTGAAGTGAAAAAGCTGTCGAATGGGCTGTATGTTTGGCAGGTAGGCGTGCCCGTTGACTACTATTCTACCAATCCACAGGACGATGGTTCGCTCAAGAATACCGACTTGGCCGACCCCGATAAGCGTGCGGCTTTTGAGCTGGACAACATGACTTATCTGGTTGTAAAGGTGGTTAAAGATGGTGCAGGTGTCAATCAATGGGGCGTGAACAGTGGCAATCAGCTGCAAAAAGCAGGTCAGGCTGTGCCCTATCCCGACCCCGTTTTCTCGATCTTCCCCACGCGTATCTCGCAAGAAGACATCCTGACCATCACACGGGAATATAATGAACGCACGGCGGGTGACCTTACTTATACCCTCATTGCAGGCGGAAAAACTATCACAGGTGTGATGGAAGGTGTGCGCGATAAGCGGCAGGCTACGGTGAATTTGCAAAAGGAATTGAAGGGCATTAGCGCCACACAGTTGCAGCTTGTGGTGAAGAATGCGCATGGGGTGACCCTTGTTGACACAACCATTCCTTTGCTTACCCCCGACAAATAATTTATAAACAATGGGATTATCCCATGAAGTAACATCATACTGAAACCCTATGAAATATATTCAAACAATCAAAATACAGCACATGATGGTTGTCCTGATGCTGCTGTTCGTGAGCCAATGGGCGCAGGCACAGTCGTTTACAGCCACCGGAACCGTTTTAGACGCTCAGCAAGAGCCTTGATTGGGGCCAATGTGAAAGTGGTTAATGGCGCCGGAGGCAGCGTAACTGATATGGATGGGCACTTTAAAGTGGTGTGTCCGGCAGGCACTTTGCTCGACATCTCCTACGTGGGTTATGTCACACAGCGTGTGAAAGCCGGAAAAGACATGCACATTACGTTGGTGGAAGACGCCAAGACCTTGGCCGAAACAACCATCGTTGGTGTGGGATATGGCACGATGCGCAAGAGCGATCTCACAGGAGCTATTGCGTCGGTCAACGCAAAAGACATGCGAAAAGGTGTCATTACGAGCACCGAACAACTGCTGCAAGGCAAGGTAGCAGGGCTCTCTGTTGTGCAGAGTAGCGGTGCTCCTGAGGCCGGATCGAGCCTGCGTTTGCGCGGCGGAACATCGCTTTCGGCCAGCAATGGCCCATTGGTTGTGGTGGATGGTATCGCCGGAGTGGACTTCAACTCGGTGCAACCCTCTGAGATTGTCAGCATGGATATTCTCAAAGATGCTTCGGCTTCGGCCATTTATGGCAGCAGAGGAGCCAACGGAGTCATCATCATTACCACCAATCGGCAGAGCAATCGCGAGCAAACCAGCGTGCAATACAATGGCTATGTGGGCTTTGCTTCGGTGGCAAAGCATTTAGATTTACTCTCGGCCAATCAGTGGCGCGCCTACGTTAGAGAGCGAAATGTGGCTACAGCTCTTGATTATGGCGCCTCAACCGATTGGCAAAAGGAGTTGGAACGCACGGCCATTTCGCATGCACACAACATTCTTTTCTCGAGTAGCAAGCAGCATAGCGGCTATCGTGCGTCGGTGACTTATGCCAATAACCAGGGCGTTATTCAGCGCAATAACATGAATCGTTTGGCCGGATCTCTCACAGCTTATCAGACCGCTTGGCAGGGAAGGTTGCGCTTTGACGAAGGAATTAATGCGAACTTCGACCGTTGGCATCCTATAGACACGCGCATTTTTGAGCGCATGACCAACCTACAACCCACCTTTCCCGTGTTGAATCCCGACGGTTCTTATGCGCAATTAAACGGCACAAACACCGAAAATCCCGTGGAGTTGAACACCAATCGCACCGACGATAAGAAGCGTCATCGCTTCTTAGGCTACTTGAAAGCCGAACTAACCCTGCTCGAAGGCTTGAAAGCTACCACCAACATGTCCTACGAACAGAATGCCGTTTTGGGCGGATTGTATAAGCCTACGTATGCCAGAATGGAGGGACAAGGCGAGAAAGGATGGGGACAACGCACTTATGGTGACTACACTAACCGCCAAATAGAGGCCTATCTCACCTACGATCGCTTCTTTGGAAAAGACCATCATCTTAATCTTATGGGTGGCTATTCCTACCTGAATAATGTGAATGAAGGCTTTGGTTCCACGCGAAGTGGTTTCGATACGAATGCCTTTGGCTATAACAATTTGGCCTCGGGTACCGATTATCGGCAGACCGATGTCTATTCTTATAAGACCGAGGCCACGTTGGTTTCGTTCTTCGGTCGCGTCAATTATGGTTTTATGAACCGCTACATGCTCACGGCAACGCTGCGTCGTGACGGGTCAAGTCGGTTTGGAGACAACCACAAATGGGGCACATTCCCCTCGGTTTCAGTGGCATGGCGTGTCAGCGATGAGCCGTTTATGCAAGCCACTTCGGGCTGGTTGGATAACCTGAAGGTGCGCTTTGGCTTTGGCGTTACGGGCAATCAGAATGGTATTGGCGAATATAAGAGCCTGTCGATACTATCGGCTTCGGGTGCCGCTTATTACGATCCTACCAGCAAAACCTGGAAAAATGCCTACACACAAGCGCAGAATGCCAACCCCGATTTGAAGTGGGAGAGCACCAAACAATGGAACCTGGGCATTGATTTCGCGCTCTTTAGCCGACTGACGGGTACGTTAGAGCTCTATCATAAGAAGACTTCTGACCTGCTTTGGACTTATCCTGTGCCACAACCTCCTTATTTAGTAGGCACCATGTTGGCTAATGTTGGCGACTTGGTGAACAAGGGAGTGGAGCTCACTTTGGGTGCGAATATCCTCAAGAACAAAGACTTTTCGCTCGATGCCAATATGAGTTTGTCGTATAATCATCAAAAGATTACCAAACTATCCAACGACCAATATCAAGCCGTTGGGTTGCAAGCCGGCTCACTTCACAACCTAAGAGGTATGTCAAACCGCTATTCTCAGGTCATCAAAGAGGGCTATGCGGCCGGCACTTTCTGGGGACCTCACTGCGAAGGCATTGATGAAAACGGCAAATATATCCTCGAAAAGGATGCCGACGGCAACGTGGTAAATCGCTATTTAGGGTCGGCTCAACCCAAATGGAACATGGTTTATCTGTCAATGCCACGTGGAAAGATTTCGATGCAACGCTCTCCGGCTACGGCATGTTTGGGCAAAAGGTGCTTAATTGCACACGCATGGCCATGTATGACCCCACGCGTTTCCCCTCACAAAATGTGTTAGACGACTTCATGACAAGCGGCATCACCGATAATCCCACCTTTAGTGACTACTTCATCGAGCAGGGTTCGTTCTTCCGTTTGCAGGCCATCACCTTGGGTTATAGTCTGCCTCGCCCTGAAAAGTTGGGGCTTTCACGCCTCCGTTTCTATGTAACCGGCGAAAATCTCTTCTGCATAACGGGCTACAAAGGCATCGACCCTGAGGTGTCAGTTCCCGACAATGTGCTCGACGCTCCGGGCATAGACTTCTTTAATTCTTATCCGCGTCCGCGCACTTTCTCGGTGGGTGTGAACATTGGTTTCTAAGCAAGTTGCATGTTAATAAGTAAAAACAATGAAAACAAAATATATTCTTTCAATAGGCATGTTGGTGGGTTCGGCCCTCACTTCATGCACCGATCTCAACGAACGGCTTTACGATAAAGTCTCGATGAATGATTATGGCAAGAACCAAAGCGAAGTGTCTACCATCGTAGGTGGTGCATACGCCACCCTGAGAGGTTATGGTTCGGGCACGCAAGAGGGCAATGGTGTGAATTGTTATCCCACGTGTGAGTATGTGTTTTTCACCACAGAATGCGCCAGTGACGAAGCATGTATCCCCACAAGAGGCACCGATTGGTATGACGGTGGGCGCTATCAGCAGTTGCAAACACACACGTGGGACGCCAACAATACTGGCGTTTTGTCGCTTTGGCGCTACAACTTTACCGGTGTAACGAAAATCAACGGCATGATTTATCAGGTGGAACAGAGCACACTTTCGGCTGAACAGAAGAAGGTGGTTGAGGCCGAACTCCGCGGACTTCGCGCCTATTACTACTACAATCTGCTCGACAATTTCGGCAATGTGCCCATCAGCACCGACTTCACCGACAAGACTTTGCCGGCCAATTCGTCGCGAAAAGAGGTGTTCAACTTTGTCGAACAAGAGCTTAAAGCCGTGATACCTTTGTTGCCGTCGGGCATTCAATACAGCAAGTTTACGCAGAATGTGGCCTACACTTTGTTGGCACGTTTGTATCTCAATGCCGAGGTTTACACGGGCACACCACGCTGGCAAGACTGCTTAAATGCGTGTGACAAGGTGAAGGGATTTTCGTTAACGTCCAATTATAAGGCGTCGTTTGCCATTAAGAATGAAAACTCGCCCGAGATTATCTTTGCCATTCCCTACGACCATAAGCAAGGAACGGTGGGCAATTATTTGGCATCCATGACCTATCATTACAACCAAAAATTGGCTTTCGACCCCACCGGAAGTATCAATGGTGCGGCAATGGCATCTGTGCGCAGCCCGGTTTGTATTCGTCTTTCGAAGCCAACGACGTGCGACGCAACTGCCTTCTCATCGGACAACAGTACAATGCAGCCACGGGTGCGCCGGTGTTGATGGACAATGGTGACCCCTTAAACTATACCGAAACGATTGGAGACTTCACCAAGGCGGCGCAAAACGAGGGCGCGCGGCTTGACAAATATGAGTGGAGCCCCAACGATCAGTGGGAAAGAGACAACGATTGGGTGCTCATGCGCTATGCAGAAGTGCTCATGATGCAGGCCGAAGCCAACTTCCGTTTGGGCTACATGCAGAACGCTCTCGATGCGATAAACACCATCAGGCATCGTGCAGGGCTCAACGATTTGGCCACGCTCACCCTCGATGATTTAGACAAAGAGTGGCAACATGAGTTTGTTTTCGAAGGCCTTCGCCGCACCACCAACATTCGTTTTGGCGATTTCTTCAAGGCATGGTGGGCCAAACCGGCCGAGGCAGACAAGCATACGGCCCTCTTTCCCATCCCACATGACGAGTTGGCCAAGAACAGTAATTTGAAACAAAATCCTGGTTATTAGTAGTAGTTTATTGGAAATCGGGCGTGGATGGGCATGCGAAATGTCCATCCATCGTCACATTTTTCTTGCGAAAGGGATGTTTTGAAAACGACAGAAACAGCCCAACAACACAAAAATCATTAACATTTATGGCAAATATGAATAAATATATCGTACCTTTGTTGCTCTATTGTGGCCTGCTGACTTGGAGCGGTTGTGAAGAAAGCTATCCTTCGGCTCCTAAAAAAACAGCAGAGATTGCCGACCAAACTGCGGCAAATTATCCTGTAAAGAAGGCCAATTTGATGGGCATTTACGTGCATTTTATGCCGTGGTTTGAAACCAATACGAGCAATGGCACGCAGTGGGGCTATCATTGGACAATGAAAAATTGCAACCCCGATGTGTGGATGCTACGGGAAAACGGCAGATAGCGTCGCACTATTACCCCCTGACAGGCCCCTATGCTTCGGGCGATGCGGCCATTTTAGACTATCAATGTCTGCTCATGAAATATGCCGGTGTAGACGGTGTGATGGTCGATTGGTATGGGGTGAACAGCGATAATGCGGTGGCTAAGCATAAAAGCAACACCGAAGCCTTGGCAAAAGCCATTGCAAGGGCGGGACTGAAACTGGCCATTGTCTATGAAGACCGTGCGCTCGATGGCACAAAAGACTACATGGAACAGCTGCGCGAGGATTTGCGTTACCTGTCGAAAACGTTCTTCCACCGCGACTATTATGTAAAAATCGATGGCAAACCGCTGCTGATGATCTTCGGTCCGGTGCAGGTAAAACGTGGAAAAGACTGGTACAGAGCCTTTGCCATTCTAAAAGATAAGCCCGTGTTTCTGTGTCTGAACGGTCATGCGCAATATGCCAACAATGGCGGCTACACCAATAGTGAGGGCGAATATACGTGGGTAAATCCGGCACCCGACTACTCGGTGGCGCAGCATTTTAAATATTATATCGGTGGGGCGATGCCCGGTTTCCACGACTATTATCAGGAAGGAGGTGCGGGAACGGGCTACACCACCTACGATGCTGAGAACGGAGCGCTCTTCAATCGTCAGCTCAATGCGGCCAAATCGGCCGGGCTGAAATGGCTGCAAGTGAGCACATGGAACGATTATGGCGAAGGAACAACCATCGAACCCACGCGCGAATATGGTTATAAATACCTCGTAGCGCTGCAAAAATTTGCCGGCGTTGCCTATCAAGAGGCCGATTTAGCACTGATTTATCGCTGGTATGAACTGCGTCGAAGCAAACCCAACGACCCGCGTGTGCAGGCGGCTTATCAAGCACTTGCGCGCTTGGAAGTAGATAAAGCACGCGAGATTTTAAAGTAGAAGGAAGATGAAATTATTCAGATTACTCTTTTTCTCGGTTGCCTTGGCACTGGTTAGTGTGGCGAGTGGCAAGACGGTAGCAAAGGTGTCATCGCCCGATGGCACCCTCATCTTAACCGCAGGGATTAATCCTCACGGGCAACCCTATTACGAATTGCAGCGCGGCAAACGCCTGCTCATCCGGCCATCGCTGTTGGGTTTGCAGCTCAAGGATGGTGCTTTGGACGAAGATTTCCGCGTTCTTGGCTTCACACATGCCACGAAAGACGAGACATGGCAGCAGCCTTGGGGCGAAGAAGCCAGCGTGCGCAACCATTATAACGAGCTCACTATGCAGCTCAAGCAGCGCGCCGGGCAAGGCCGTTTGCTCACCATTGTCTTCCGCATTTTCAACGATGGCATCGGTTTTCGCTATGTTTTTCCGCGTCAACCGCAGCTCACCGACTTCATTATCATGAACGAAGAGACGCAGTTTGCCTTTCCTTTCGATGCGCAAACCTGGTCGATTTCCACCGAAGGCACCCATTATTATGAAGCCTTGTGGACGGCATCGCCGCTCAGTAAGAAGCCAATGGTGTCGACACCCATCACGATGGAGGTGGACGACAGCCTCTATATGGTGGTGCATGAGGCCAATCTCACCGACTATGCCGCGCTCAATCTTCAGCCTATCGCGAGCCAACAAGGCGGCGTCACGGTGCAATCGAAGCTCGTTCCCTGGCAAAATGGTGCCTTGGTCTATGCCAAAGCGCCCTTTGTTTCGCCCTGGCGCACGGTGATTGTGGCGCGCAATTTGGCCGAAGTGGCCGCATCCCGGCTCATGTTAAACCTCAATGAGCCTTGCAAAATCGACGACACTTCGTGGTTGGAGACGGGAAAATATGTCGGTATTTGGTGGGGCATGCACATGAACACCATGACCTGGTCGCAAGGAAACAAGCATGGAGCAACCACCGAAAACACCAAGAAATATATCGATTTTGCCGCACGCCACGGCATGAAAGGTGTGCTGGTTGAAGGTTGGAACTATGGTTGGGATGGCGATTGGGGCAAAGAAGGCGACAAATTCTCGTTCACTAAGCCCTATCCCGACTACGATTTTGCCGGCCTGCAACGCTATGCTTTGTCAAAAGGTGTGCGCCTCGTGGCTCACAATGAGACGGGAGGTGCGGCCAAAAACTATGAGCAACAGCTCGACTGTGCCTTTGCCTTGTATCAGCGCATGGGCATCAAAGTGGTGAAGACTGGCTATGTAAACGATTGGCTCGACAACGCAGAATTACAGCATTCGCAGTATGGTGTGCGCCACTATCGTAAGGTGATTGAGACGGCAGCCAAGCATCATCTCATGATTATCAACCACGAACCCGTGATGCCTACCGGCCTGCAACGCACCTATCCCAACCTGGTTTCGGGCGAAGGTGCGCGCGGACAAGAGTACAATGCGTGGTCGGCCGATGGCGGAAATCCCCCTTCCCATCTATGCATCCTGCCCTTTACGCGCATCCTTGCCGGCCCACTTGACTTCACTCCCGGCATCTTCCGCATCGAAGGGCGTGTGCATCCGCAGACCCATCCGCAAACCACTTTGGCCAAACAGCTTGCGGCTTACGTGGTGATTTATGCGCCATGGCAGATGGCGGCCGACGAAATTGAGAACTATCAAGGGCAACCCGCCTTCAAATTCATTGAGGAAGTGCCCACCAACTGGCAGCAATCGCGTGTGTTGATGGCCAAATTGGGGCAATATATGGTCACAGCTCGCAAAGATCGCAACAGCGAAAACTGGTATGTTGGCGGCATGACCAACGAGCAAGCACGCGACCTCACGCTGCATTTCGATTTCCTCGACAAGGGCATGCGCTACAAAGCCATCATCTATCGCGATGGAGACGGCGCCACTTATCAAGGCAACCCCTACCCCTTAGCCATCGATCAGCAGCTCGTTTCCACCGAAACGCTCCTGCCTATTCATTTGGCAAAGGGCGGCGGATTTGCCATTCAGCTCATCAAGCAATAACGCATTCTCACACACGGCCACACCACTTTCGCTCCGGCTACACGGGTAGCGCATGAAAATACATCATAGTCGGCGAGGGCATGTGGGCAGAAAGTAGGGACGCACCCGTGGTCTTGAAATCTGTATGTGGCCGTTCTTTTTCATGATTTACTCATGTGCATGGTGATGCACTGATTGAAATTTTTATTGATAAACACATGTTTTTAAAAGGTTAAGATTACAAAGACAGGCGCGTGGCATGTGAATGTCGCGCGCTTTTTATTATTGTTTTTATCGTGGGGATGAGCTACAGTGATGCCTATCTTTGTTGGATATGTAGCCCTCACCATGCGATGGGGGCAGTAAAACCATGCAAATAGCATCGCAATATGCTTCATTTTATGGTGAAATGTGATGCATATTATCGGTTAAAGTGGCCTATATTGTTTTCAGCTCTGTGGGCGCATGTACAGTGCTTATGCTGGGTTTGCATTCTTTGCTTTTACGATATTTAAAGGCTTTTGTGGGCGAATGTGCGAAAATATCTGTAATTTTGCGGCATGATGAAGTGGAACATCCTTTGGTTGTTGATGCTCACTGTTGCGGTGCAGCAGGCGAAAGCGCAGGTGAAAGACGAGAAAGGGGCGGCGCATGCGGTGGCTCCCGAGGATCGACCTGTCGACATGGACGACCCCACTTTCGTGCCAATGGTGCGGGTGGGCAAGGTGCTTTTGCAGAGACTCCGTGCAATATGTCGAGCTCAACAACATCTATGTTTATCCACAGCCCACGTTTCAAAACGAAGAGCAGCGGCAGGCCTACAACCGTTTGGTGTATAACGTGAAGAAGGTGCTGCCCATTGCCAAAGAGGTGAACCGCATTATTGTAGAGACCTACGACTACATTCAGACACTGCCCAACAAGAAAGCCAAGGACAAGCATTTGGCCTATGTGGAGAAAAGCATCAAGGAGGAGTATTCGCCGCGCATGAAAAAGCTCACTTATCAGCAGGGAAAGCTGCTCATCAAGTTGGTTTATCGGGAGACAGGCAGCTCGGCTTATGGCACGTTGCAGGCCGTTTTAGGTCCCGTGCGTGCGGGCTTTTGGCAGGCTTTTGCATGGACTTTCGGTGCAAGTTTGGCCAAGAAATACGACCCCACGGGCGTGGATCGCCTCACCGAACGCGTGGTGTTGATGGTGGAAGCGGGGCAGTTGTAACAACAAACGTATGAAGAAGACAATGAAAATAGCAATGGGAGTGATGGCCACCGCAGTGGTTTTGGGTGGCCTGCGCTGGTATAAAACGCATCAAACGGCATCGGCTGATGTGGAAGAGACGGCCGAAGTGGAGAAATTTTCGCCCGTGGGTCCCACGTTTAATGCCGACAGTGCCTATGCGTTTACGGCCACACAATGTGCTTTTGGCCCACGCGATATGAACAGCAAAGGCCACGACCGCTGCGAAAAGTGGATTGTGGCGCAGTTCGAACGCTATGGTTGCACGGTGGAAACGCAGAAAGCTGTGCTCAAAGGTTATGACGGAACGCCACTTCGCAGCACGAATATCATCGCCCACATTCATCCCAAAGCCAAGACGAGATTGCTGTTTTGCGCCCATTGGGACAGCCGTCCTTGGGCCGATAACGACCCCGACAGCACGCAATGGCGCAAGCCTATCTTGGCGGCTAACGATGCAGCCAGTGGCGTAGCCGTGATGCTTGAGTTGGTCAGAACCATTCAACAAGATGGCAAGCTCAACGCCAATGTGGGCATAGATTTCGTCTGTTTCGATGCCGAAGATTGGGGAACGCCGCAGTGGTCGTCGCAACCCGACAACGAGTCTACGTGGGCTTTGGGCGCACAATATTGGGCCAGTCATTATGATGCCGCGGTGAAGCCGCGCTTTGGTGTGCTGCTTGACATGGTAGGTGGCATGGGAGCGCAGTTCTATCGCGAGTTGAAATCGCTGGAATATGCCCCCGACGTGGTGAAAAAAGTGTGGCGTGCGGCTCGGCAAGTGGGCTTTGGTTCGTTCTTTCTCAAGCAAGATGGTGGCGGCATTATCGACGATCACGTGCCCGTAAACGAATTGGCGGGCATTCCAACGATTGACATTATTCCGTTTTATCCCGATTGTCGGCAGAGCAGTTTCGGCCCCACTTGGCACACAATGGCCGACAACATGGCGAATATCGACAAGCAAACGCTGCGTGCAGTGGGCCAAACCATGGTGCAGGTGATTTATTCTGAACAGCCATAGTAGAGGTTTTTTGCACATGGGAAGAAACAAATTCTCGGCCAAAGAGATTGCAGAAATCAAGAAGTTGCTGCGCCTTAAGAACGCCGGTAACCGTTTAAAACAGAAATTAGTGCGCCATGATTTGCGCGTTGGCTATGGGTTTAGCATCTCAGATTTCAACCGACCCGGCAAGGCTTTCGGCGAAACCGAACTGCAAGCCGCTATCGATCGCGGTGCCATTCAGATTTTAGACGAGGCCACCATCGCTGCCATGAAGGCGGAATGGGAGCAGATTCGTGCCCGCGAAGCTGCTGAACAACAGCAAAAAGCCCTCGACAATGGTGCCACCGACTGGCAACAAGCCATGGAAGAGTGGCAGCAATGGGAAAACGAAACGCAAGGAAAAACGGCCGAATAGCGGTGGCTTTTCCTTGCGTCTTGTGCTGTTGCATGCGCGATGATGCGCTGCAACGGGGTATAATCTTTTCTTTTTAAAGGCAGAATTTACAGGGCGATGTGCTCCACATCCACCTTTTCGTGCAGGAAAATTTGTGCACTTTCCTGAAATTTCAAGGGATTTTCGGTGGTCAGATAGTGGCAGGTTCCCTCCTTGGTGAGCCTGCTTTCCATTTCAGGATGGCGCGAAAGGTAGTTCTGAAGGCTATGGGCTACATATTCACCTTGCGGAACAATGCGCACATTGGGGCTGGCATATTTCTTAATCTTGGGCAGCAACAGCGGATAGTGCGTGCAACCTAAGATGACAGTATCGATGAGAGGATCGCGCGCCATCAGCTCATCCATCCGTTTTTTCACAAAATAATCGGCACCGGGACTGTTGGCTTCGCCATATTCTACCAATGGAACCCAGAACGGACAAGCCACACCTGTGACCTTAATTGCCGGCCAAAGTTTCTGTATTTCGAGCGTATAGCTGTTGCTCTTCACGGTGCCTTCGGTGGCCAAGAGCCCCACATGGTTGTTCGATGTGAGCGTTCCGATGACCTCAGCTGTCGGTCGAATGACACCCAACACGCGGCGATTGGCATCGAGATGAGGCAGATCGCGTTGCTGAATGCTGCGCAAAGCCTTGGCCGATGCGGTGTTACAACCTAAGATAATCAGTTGGCAACCCAACTCAAAAAGTTTGATGACTGCTTGACGAGTGAACTGATAAACCACGTCAAACGAGCGTGTACCGTAGGGCGCACGCGCATTGTCTCCCAAATAAAGGTAGTCGTATTGCGGCAGCTGTTGACGGATGCTATGTAGGATAGTGAGCCCGCCGTAGCCCGAATCGAACACCCCTATGGGGCCGGGTTGTTGCGAAAGGGGCATCACTGCTGGCGATTAACGATGTCCTTTACCAAAGCATTGATGTCTTCGCCCATCGCCTTGTTGACGAAAGGCACGGCATCATTATCGGTATTGAGGATGAAAGCATAGCCGCGGTCGGTGCCAATGCGGTTGAGAATGGTGCGCAAGCGTGCCAAAACCGGTGCTTTTGCGTCTTGCTCAGCCTGCTCTAATAGTCGTTTAGACTCGGCAGCAAAGGCCGCATTCTTCTCTAAAAGCTCTTGAATTTCGGCCTGACGTTTGCGCAAGATAGGTAGCGGAAATGTGCGCTGACCGTCTAAAAAGAGCTCATATTTCTTGTTGAACTCATCTTCCACGCGCTGTGCTTCGGCTTTATACTTGGCTTTTAAGTCGGCCAAATTGCGTTCGGCTGCAGCATAATCGGGCATGGCTTTGAGGGCGGTTGTAAAGCTCAGATAGCCATATTTGAAATTGGTTTGTGCCTGCACGAGCGTGCAAACGCAGGCGAAGGCGAGCAATAAAAATGTTTTCTTCATCTTGATAATGGGTTGTTGAGCATGCCGTTGCAAGGCCATCGGCATGGTGTTGGCCGTTGAAAAACACGAAGAGGACATGTCGAGTCACATTCCTGATACGAAAGCAGGGACGCACCTTTCGGGCGTCCACATGGCTGATGCCCTGCATCTCATACGCTATCGGCACACGATGAAGTGTGTTCTGCGTCTCGGCATCTCCTCTTTTTTGCGCGGTTGGCGCTGTTTTATTTCATCTTGTTGAGCTGCGCTTTTACGTCAGCCGTAACATCTTTGCTCAAAGTAGTGCTGATGTAGGGGATGCCTGCGCTGGTGTCCATGATGTAAACATAGCCACCTGCCTGACCAACAGCCTTGATAGCGTTTACCAATTTGGTGGTGATGGGCTGCATTTTGTCCTGCTGCTCCTTGGCCAACGACTGTTGGTTGTCTTGCAAAGCCTGCTGATACTTTTGATAGAGGTTGTTGAGCTCGGTCTCGGTCTCCTGCTGTTTGGTAGCATTCATCGTCGACTTGTTCTTGTCGTACTCCTGGCTCTTGCGCTGCAATTCATCTTGCATGGCTTTGAGATCGTTCTCATATTGCTTTGCTTTGGCTTCCATTTCGCCGCGTGCTTTGATGAACTCAGGCATTTGTGACATCACTTCCTGTGCGTTGATGTGACCAAATTTCTGTTGTGCAAATGTTGCTAAAGGTGCAAACATGAGCAACATTAAAACTAACTTCTTCATGTTGTTTTATTTTTATTGTTTATACTAATTAAATCATTCTTTCTACCGATTGTAGCCCAAGCGTTGCAACACCTCGTTGGAAATGTCGATTCTGGGGCTGCCAAAGATGATGCCTTGGTCGCTGGAACGGTCGAGCACGAGGCTATAGCCCCGATAATCGGCCACCTCTTTCACAGCGTTATACACCTCTTCCTGTATGGGAGCCATGAGACTTTCGCGCTTTTTAAAAAGCTCTCCCTCGGGACCGAAGTAGCGTTTCTTGAGGTCGGCAGCAGCTTTCTCCTTGTTCATGATTTGCTCTTGCTTAGCCTTTTTCTGCTCTTGCGAGAGAAACATCATCTCGTTTTGATAGTTCTTATAAAGCGTGCTGGCCTCGTTGTTGAGGGCTTCGACCTCAGCTTGCCACTTTTTGCTGGTTTGATTGAGTTGCTCATTGGCGCGCTCATAGGCGGGAATATTCTTTAGAATATATTCCATGTCAATCAAAGCAAATTTCTGTGCGTGTGCCATTGCGGGCAAGAGCGCCATGGCAAGCAGCGCCATCAACAGGCGCAAACCATTTTTTCGAATGGGGTTCTGTTTCATGTTCACATCCTTTCTTCTTGTTGTTTTATAGTCCTGCGGATGAGCGCGTTACCGAAAGGCATCGCAAAGTGCGCCATATTGCGGAATAAAGTGCACTGCATTGTGACACCATTCGATAGCTTTTGTCATCCCATCTGCATGCTTTTACTTTTTATATGAGTTATTTTAAAATTCCTGTCCTAAGATAAAGTGGAACTGACTGCCACCTTTTCGGTTGTTGACGTTGTCGCGATCGAAGCCGTAGGCCCAGTCGATACCCATCAAACCCACCATGGGAAGATAGATGCGCACGCCGAGACCGGCACTGCGTTTCATGTCGAAGGGATTGAATTTGCGGGTGTCATCCCACGCGTTTCCGGCCTCAACAAACCCCAGTCCATAGATGGTGGTGTTGCCAAGCATCAAGGGATAGCGCAACTCCATGGAGAAACGGTCGTAGGCATAGCATTATAAGCGAGCGAACCGTTTTCATATCCGCGCAGTCCTATGGTCTCATCGGCATAGGTTGAAGAGCTTCCGCTCATGCCATCACCACCGACATAATAGGTTTCGAAGGGCGATTTCTTATATTTATTGTAGCTGCCTAAGAGGCCAAGTTCCATGCGAGTCATGAGCACAAAGCACTTCTGTCCGCCGCTTAATGCCGTGTAGGTGCGGGCTTTAAACTTCCATTTGTGGTATTCTATCCACCGATATTTCTCCTGTTGTTCGTCAGAGAAGGTCGGCGAGTTGGGGTTCATCGCCAAGTGGCGATAGTCTTTTTTGTTCCAAAGGCTCCAAGGTGGCGTAACGGTTACGCTGGCTGTGAAGTCAGAACCATAACGAGGAAAGAGCGGGTTGTCGGTTGATGTGCGGCTCAACGAGATGCTCAAGTTGAGGTTGTTGGCTGCACCGTTGCTCATGAGGAAGTATTTCCAGTTCTTCAACTCATAGCGTTGATAGCCCAACTGCGCGGAGAGCACGAAGTAATCGTCGGGCCAGCGCAAGCGTTTTCCCCATCCAACGCTGACACCATAGTTCAACATATAGGTGTCGGGATCGAGATAATTCTGATAGAAGCTGCCCGAATTGTAGCCATAGCCGTAGTTGCCGTAGTAGGAACTGAGGTAGTTTTGGCGGTAGGCATCGTTGTAATAGTTGCTCGAGACATCGGTCATCTTGCTGAAATAGCCGCCAAGACTGAACTGATTGGGGCGCTTTCCGCCGAGCCAGTTGGTGGAGTAGCTGGCGTTATAGCTTTGATAATATTTACCATTCGTCTGTGCACCGAGCTCAACACCTCGCCATCGCCAATAGGCATAAAGCCTCTATGCTCTTTATTCTTGCGGAAGAGGTTGGCCATCGAGAAGTTATTGAGTTTCAATCCCACGCGACCGATGACACCTGTCTGTCCCCATCCCAACGAGAACTCCACCTGGTCGTTGCTCTTTTGCTCGAGGTTGTAGGTAATATCCACGGTTCCATCGTCTTGATTGGGCGTCACATCGGGGTTCGAACTCTTTTCGGGATCGAAATGACCCATGGATTGTATCTCGCGCAAGGAGCGCATCAGCGCCTCACGTGAGAAGAGATCGCCGGGCTTTGTGCGCAGTTCTCGCCGCACAACATTCTCATAAAGGCGCGTGTTTCCGTTGATACGCACATGACTTAAATAGGCTTGTGGACCCTCAGTGACGCGCATTTCAAGGTCGATGGAGTCGCCATCGATGTTGACTTCGGTGGGCTCGATGTGCGAAAACACGTAGCCATGGTTGTAATAGAGATTGGAGATGGCGTCGTCATCCGAACTGATGCGCTTGGTAAGCAGCTTCTGATTGTAGACATCTCCTTTCTTCATGCCGAGCTTTGTCTTGAGCAGTTCGGTGGGATAGACCGTGTTTCCCACCCAAGTGACATGGCGCAGGTAGTAGCGTTGGCCTTCCTTTACCTTCACATACACATTGACGTGGTTGTTGTCTGCCGTCCAAACGCTGTCTTTTAAGATGGTCGCGTCGCGGAAACCATTCTCATTATATTTGTCGATGAGGTTCTTCTTGTCGGTCTCCCAGCGCTCGGGTGTGAATTTCTTTGCTTTTAAAAAGCTGCCCAAGGTGCCGGCTTCGTGGATTTTTGCAAATGCACCTTTCTTCAACAGTCCACCTTTTATCTGCGTCAGGGTGAGTGCTTTGTTGCCCTCAATGATGATGTGGCGCACCTTCATCTTCTGCTTTTTATCGACATTCACATCCAAGATGACTTGCCCTTTGTTGGCCACATCTTCGCGTTGTGTGATGTTGATTTCGGCATTTTTAAATCCTTTATCGTCGAAATAGCGCTTGGCTAAAATCTTAGCACGGTCAATCATGTTGGGCGTTATCTGCGAACCTTTCAGCAGTCCCAACTTGTTCTCCATGTCGTCGCGCTCGCTTTTTTTCAGTCCGGTGTAGTTAATGGTCGACACCCGAGGGCGTGTTTGCAAGGCAATGTTGAGATAAATCTTGTTGCCGACAATCGAATCGGCCGAGATTTGCACATTGGAAAACAGCCCATGTCGCCAATAACGCTTCACGGCATTGGTGATATCGGCTCCCGGAACGGTTATCTCTTGTCCCACTTGCAGGCCCGAGATGCCCGTGAGCATGTAATCTTCATAGCCTTGAATGCCCGACACTTTGATGCCACCTATCACACAAACGCGCGGCGTTCCGGCATAGGAAATGTCGGGAAACACGATTTTGTCTTGTGCATAGAGGGCTGTGTGATGGGCAAACCCAACAGCTAAGATGAAAATTACCTTTCTTATATTGTTCATTATCGATACTATTTCGAAACGTTGTTCTTACTTGTTTGTGGGTGCTTCAGCATCGATTTGTGCGCCCGTTTTGCCAAATCGGCGTTGGCGATGCTGATAGTTTGCGATGGCTTTGTGCAGATCTTCTTCTTTAAAGTCTGGCCAATAGGTGTCGCAGAAATAGAGTTCTGAATAGGCAATCTGCCACAACAGATAGTTACTCACGCGCAGTTCGCCCCCCGTTCGAATGAGTAAATCGGGGTCGGGCATGAAGTTTGTGCACAGATGTTGCGCCAAAGTCTCTTCGGTAATGGGCAGTTCAGGACGGCCTTCTTGCCGTGCTGCCTGCTGTTCGGCTACGATTTTTTGCACAGCTTGCGTGATTTCCCAACGCGAACTGTAACTCAATGCCACCACCATCGTCATGGTGTCGTTGTGCTTTGTGCGTTCCTCTGTCTCGTGAAGTTTCTGTCTTACGTCTTCAGGTAAGCGCGAAAGCTCGCCCATTACGCGAAAGCGCACGTTGTTCTTCATAAAGATTTCGTCTTCTAAAGAGGTGAGCACTAAGCCATGAGTGCGCTGATTTCGTCGGCAGGACGGTTCCAATTCTCGGTCGAAAAGGTGTAGAGCGTCAAATATTTCACACCGAGGCGTGTGGCTTCGGCAGCGATTTTCTTCACCGCATCAACGCCAGCTTGGTGGCCATAGCGGCGGGGTTGTCCCTTTTCTGCCGCCCAACGCCCGTTGCCATCCATGATAATGGCAATGTGTTGTGGAATTTTTGTTCTATCTAACGACAATTCATTCATAGCGATTCTAATCTTTATTACACGTGGCACACTTTGCTTTGAAGCTGTAGGTGAGTGCGAATTGCAGCATCGAATAGGCGTCGGCATTCTTCCAAAGTCCACTCGATGGAATGCCAACGGGGTCTTTTATGCCGTCCAACTTGTCGCTCGTGGCGAAATGAATAGCCCACGAGAGTGCCGCATTGACGCGCCGGTTGATTTTATATTTTACACCGATTCCGAGTGGAATGTTGGCTGTGAAAAGCTTTTTCTGCGTGCCATTGACATAGGTTGCGCCCACACCTGCGAAGAGATAGGGTGTGAAACGTTGGGCATGATAGTAGTCATGCCCGGTGCCATAAGGCCAAAAATGATACTCAAAGGTGGCATGTGCGTCAACCAACGTGTGGCTAAACTGAGCCGGATAGCTGCCCATCGCTGGCGTGTATGTGGTTGCTTGGCGCGCTTTTCCTTTCAGTTGACCGATGCCTGCGCCCCATTCTATGGCCGTATAGGGATTGAAATTGCGGCGCATCGATAGTGCAAACATCGGTTGTAAGCAACGGGTGAGGTTGTTGTTGTAGTCGCCTAAATAGCCCAACAAGCCTATTCCGCCGCCCATCTCCATGAGATATTGGTCGTCGGTTTGTGCCGCAAGGGTCGTAAACGGCAGGCTGAAAAGGAGCGTAAATAGGGTTGTTCGCACGATGAAACGATTTTATGGGTTGCGCAAACCAGCCGTATTGGTTTTCCACACCTTACCCGTTTTCGAGGTGATGAGCCACACATTTTGCTCATCATCGAGAGCAATGGCTACCGCAAGCTCGTTGCTTTCGAAGCCGGTTGGCTTCTTTAGGTCGGCATTCTGATGCCAAGTGAGACCTTGATCGCCGCTGACATAGAACTGCTTAAACGCGGTTTGCGTGTTGGTTCCGAGCCCTTGTCCGCCAAAGGCAATGAGGTTGTCGCCGATTTTCACCACTTGCAGTTGTGCTAAGCGTGGCGCTTGCCATGTCGATTTGGCCTCACCATAGTAGCTCCATGCGTGGGTTGCGGCGGCATTGTTGAGGGTAGTGCTCCAAAGTTGCGCCTGTGCGCCTGTAGAAACACTTGTTGCCGGGTTGCCGATGAGCACGAGATTGTGCACATGGGCATTCACTCTTGAAGCGAAAGACAGCAGATGAAGACAGCTTTGTGGCAGGTCGTTGCTGTTGTCTTGCAGCGTTTCGGCAGTCCAGTTGGCCCCATTGTCAGCCGAAACGAGCAAGGCTCCTGCGCCCACAGCATAGAGCTTTCCGTCGTCATAGCCCGCGATTTGTTGCAGCGTAGGCGTGCCCATGAGCTGCCATGTCTGCCCGTCTGCACTGCGATACACACAGCCGTTGCTATAAGTAAAGAGGTGTTGACCGTCAGTCGTAAGGCTGTTCACGGCCGTTTCGCCCATCACAACGTTCATTGTTAGCTCGCTCCAGCCCGTGGGTTGGTTGTTGGCTGTGGCATAAAGGTGCGCCTGCCCGTTCTTAAAGCCCATGACAAAGAGACGATGATTGAGCGCCACAGCCTTCATCATCGTGAGCCCTTGCAAGGCAGAAGCGGCGTAGGCAGTGGCATTCCACGCAAATCTTCCTTCGGGATAGCGGCGCACATTCACGCGAATGGTGTAGTCGTTGTAGGCCGAACTGCCATCGGGACTATAGACACGAAACGTGCGTGGCTGCGTGAAATCAATGGAATCGTTGGTCGAGAAATACTTGAATTCGGTGGAACCTGCGGGCTGATAGACCACCATGCCACCGTTTTTGGCGGCAAGACTGCACACCACTTTCTTCGCATCGACACCATAGGGCAGCGAGTCGGCATTGTAAATCTCGTGCCGAAGCTGATCGATATAAAAACGATAGGTTGCACCATTGAGCGTAGTGTGGGCGATAGAGTCGTTGCCACGCTTGTCGTTCACCAACCTGTTGTATTTGAGTGTGCCCACAGAGAAAGCCGTAATGGCCGCATCATGATAGATGATGCCGTCGTTATCGCTACTTTTCAAGCACGAAGTCAGTGCACACAGTGTGGTGCAATATATGGTGAAGAGGAATAATTTCTGTTTCATTGCATTGCTTTCCTAATGGGAAATCAGGAGTAAATCCTGTTATTCGACTGATTTTTGGCTGCAAATTTAAGTAGAATTCTGCAAATAGTGGGCGTTTTGTGGGCTTAATTATGCAAATTAAGGCTTAATCATTTGTTTTTTAAGTTTGTTTTACTAAAACGGAAAGGCTTGCCAAAGCCACCTCTGTTGCGGCCACAAAAAGCGGTATTGCTTACGTGTAAGCAGGGCTAAATCAAGGCAAAATGGAGCGACTTACGCGTAAGTCGGCGCAAAAAGAGCAAAAATGGGCCTGCTGATGCGTAAGTCACGCCGAAAAAAGTAAAAACGCTTCGACTTACGTGTAAGCAGGATTGAAATGGCAAAAAGTGGGCTTGCTTACGCGTAAGTCGAGGCAAAACGAGCAAAAGCAGCGCGACTTACGCATAAGTCGGCACGAAATGATGCCCCGCAAGCTGCCTGATGGGTAAGCAACATGAAAGCAAACGGGGACTGGTGTGCAGCGTTCTGCCACGCAACAGCACACAAAAAGGGGGCGCATCCCCATCAAAGATGGTCGTGCGCCCCTACATTAAAAGCTAATGTTCTTTCTTGTTTGCTTTTACAAACCTCTTAGTCAAACCTCTTGGCAACAACCTATTTGTTGCATTGGTGCTGGTTATCGCACTTCTTTACAGCAGCCTTTCCGCCGCATTGCTGTTGCTTGTCGCACTGCTTCTTTGCAGCATCTTTCTTGCAACAAGGCTTTTGGTCGGCCTTTTTCTGGTCACAGCAAGCCTTCTTTTCTTTGCAACAATCCTTCTTCTCGGCGCATTGCTTCTTGTCTTTAGCGCACTGTTCGGTCTTGTTTTCTTTCTTATCGGCGTTCTTTACGTTTTGTGCTGTTGCGAAACTAAATGCGGCAACCAACAGGGTTGCGCTTAAAATCATCTTCTTCATAACTTTGTTGTTTTAAAATTGATTGCTGCAAAAGTAGCGTATTCTTTCAAATTAGAGAAAGGAATTACGAAAAAGCAAACTATTTTAAACTTATTTTCGCAAAAAACTTCGAATTAGAAACCACAGATGCACCGCGCAAGTGGTGAGCAAACCATAGTGTGTGCGCATCACATGGAAGCGCGCTTTGAGCGACGATCGGTGATGTTTTATGCTCATGCCGCCATCCAAATAGTTGACCACAACGGCATGGATGGGGCGTAAAACAAGGCCTTTTTGCTCGGCCATTTTCATCACACGGATGCACCAATCCACGTCGGCTGAAAGGCCAAACCGCAGACGATAAGGCGTGCGTTGTGCAAGGTCTGTGCGGGCATAAAAGGCTTGATGGCACACCAACATGCCCCATTTGAAGTCGCGCCACGACAGGTTTTCGGGCGGCATGAGACGGCGATGGCGCAGAAAACGCCCCGTGTTGTCCACAACATCGGTGTCGCCATAGAGCACACCGGGCAGCATTTCGCCCTCGCCAACGGCACCAGCCACTTGCTCAAGGGTGTCGGTTTGGGGAAAGGTGTCGCCGGCATTGAGAAACAACACATAATCGCCCGTGGCGCGTTGCAGCCCTTTGTTCATCGCGTCATAGAGTCCTTTGTCGGGCTCCGAGCGGTAAACCGTGCGGTGAAGTGTCTCGGGGTGCGTGCGTTGTGCAGCGATATACGCCTCGATGAGCGTGGTGGTTTGGTCGCGCGAAGCACCATCTACGAGCACATGTTCTACATGCGGATAGGTTTGTTGCGCCACACTTTCGAGGGTGCGTTGGATTTCTTTTTCGGCTTGAAATGTGCAGGTAATAATCGAAAATGTAATCATAGGCAGGGGTTTTTGTGGGACAATGCTTGCCGATAGACTTCAATATATTGCTTGGCCACCGCCTGTTGCGAGTAGTGCATGGCCACTTTGTGCAGCGCTTCGCGGCGCAACTGGTCGTAATCGGCCTCGCAAAGCACCCAGCGAAGACCGCGCGCTAAGTCGTCAACGCTGCGGTATTGGGCCACATAACCATTTTGCCGGTGGTCGATTTCCTCGGGAATGCCGCCCACATCGAAGCCTACACACGGCACACCGCAGGCCATAGCTTCCATGATGGTGTTGGGAAGATTCTCGGAAAGCGAGGGCAAAACAAACACGTCGGCGGCGTTATAGCAGTCGACTAACTGCCGGGTGTCGCTGAGATAGCGAGGTTATAAATCTCGAAGTCGAAGATGTCGGCTAATTTTCCGCGTGCGTCGCCCATCACAGCAATGGCCGTTGTCTGCAGCATCTCGGGGTGTTCGGCAGCCAATTTGTGGCAGGCGTCGCAAAGATAGAAGAAACCTTTGTTGGGATTGCTCACGCGTTGGGCGCCAAACAGAACGATTTTCTTGTCCTGTGGCAGCCGCATTCGCGCGCGAGCCTGCTGCCGATTGCCGGGACGAAACACGTGGGTGTCGATGGGATTGGGAATGGCTTGTATTGTCTGATGGGCGAGAATGCCGCTCTTGCACGCCTCGTCGGCAAGCCATTGGCTGCACGTAACGATGGAAATCGGTGCGCCGTGCAGCAGCTTTTTCTTGCGTTTGAACACCCGATAGGACAGGTCGTGCCGCGAACCTCCATGCGGAAGCAGCCGGCATTTGCCGCAAGATGTGTGGAAATGTGTGCAGTCGAGCGTGACATGACAGATGCCAGTGGCGAGCCAAATGTCGTGCATCGTCCACACAACGGGCTTGCCACTGCGCAGGATTTTGCGAATGCTTTTCAGCGAGAGCATGCCTTGGTTAATCCACGACAGGTGGATAATGTCGGCCGATTTAAATTCGGGTAGAGCCGTGATGTCGGCACCTGTGTTGGCGATATCGACTTCAAAGAGATGCGTTCGGCTGAAATGTAGGTGGCAAAACACGCACCAACGCTCCCAAAGGAAGCGCAAACGATTGCGCCAAGAATGGGGCAATGTCGCCACGGTGATGTCGCTTGTCTGCTTATCGCGCACAAGCATCGTTGCCTTAACGCCATTGTTGTTGAGGGCATCCATGAGGTGATTGGCCGCCAAAGCAGCTCCTCCGATGCGCTCACTCGTGTTTACAATTAAAACTCTCATGCGGTTCTTTCTGTCTGTAGCCATGCGGCTGCCACCTGTTCGCTGCGCCATTATCCCACCTTATTATATATAAAGGGCTGGAATTTCAATCTTGCTGCCCGGCTTTACATAGGCAAGGCGGCACTCAGCCATTCGAACATTCATGTTCATGACGCTCATTGGCACTTGCTTATGCAAAGGTATAGTTTTTCTTTCATTCTTTTCTTCATGGGCACATCTTTTCCACTTTTTCCCCATTCTGCAAGATTGTTTTCAAAGCCTTTGTGCTGTTTACGGAATGAAGTGCAACGGCTGTATTAAGAACGAATTTATAAGCGACACACACGTATTTTGGGGTTTCTCTAAGCCTTTTTACGTTTAAACTTTTGATTTATATCAAGAAAAAGCAAAAAAGTGCATCATTTTCGTTCAAATGCTTGCGGGTTTCTCAGCAATCCCCTAACTTTGCAATCACAAAAGGTTAATAGATTGTTTAGGTTAGTAGTATTTAGTTTAGGTTTTAGTTATTTAAAAGGTAAAGTTTAATAGATTGTTAAAAGGATAATAATGGGGACCGTGAGGTTACCATTATATTTTGAAAGAGTTTTTCTTTAAAATAAAAAAGGTCAGCATTCATTTTTGATTGTTGCTTTTTTTATGCCCTTCACTTTATAATTTCACACCGATGATGGCGCAGCAGAAGTTCAATACGCCATTGATAGCCAATGGATTGCCGAGAAGCAAGTCTACCTTGGGCACACAACAAGGCCGAGTCGCCACCCCTGCTCTCCCCTATTATCTTTCCACCCGGCTCCTATCACCAACCAATATCGTAGAGATTGCCCGACAACCTCCATGTTTTTGCCCCGAAAAATGGTGCATATTGCCCACCAATCTGCACCACTTTCCGCCCGCCTTAGTCCCACCTCAACAGAAAAAACGAGATTAAAAAATTGGTGCTCTACCATAAAAAAACTATCTTTGCAAAACAATCGTTAGAAGCGTTACAACATGAATCAACTGAAAAAAGATTTTGCATCGAAACTCTTACAGGTGCAAGCCATCAAGCTACAACCCGCAAATCCCTTCACATGGGCATCGGGTTGGCATTCGCCTATCTATTGCGACAATCGCAAAGCGCTCTCGTTTCCCCAGCTCAGAAGTTATGTAAAGTTGGAACTGGTGCATGCCATCTTGGCGCAACATCCTCAGGTTGAGGCCATTGCCGGCGTGGCAACGGGCGCCATTGCGCAAGGAGCTTTGGTGGCCGAAGAGCTGCATTTGCCCTTTGTCTATGTGCGCTCGAAACCCAAAGACCATGGTTTGGCCAACCTCATCGAAGGCGAATTGCCCGCAGGAGCGAAGGTGGTGGTGGTAGAAGACCTCATCTCGACGGGAGGAAGCAGCCTGAAAGCCGTGGAAGCCTTGCGCCAACAGGGGGCCGAGGTGTTGGGCATGGTGGCCAGCTTCACCTATGGTTTCCCCGTAGCCCAGCAGGCTTTCAGCGAGGCTCACGTGGCACTGACCACGCTAACCGACTATGAACATGTGATTGAAGAGGCGCGGGCCACGGGCTATATCCGCGAAGAAGAGGTGGCATTGTTGCAGCAATGGCGCAAAGATCCGGCTCACTGGAACGTGTAACGCCCGCTTTTCCCCAAACACCTGCGTGGCTTTGATGCCAAGGCAGCATGTAAGCATAAGAAAAATGACAACATTTGAAAGTACAGTTCGACAGATAAACTACCCCCAACAGCAAGTTTTCAACATGCTGAGCGACTTAACCAACATCGAAAAGGTGCGCGACAAGTTGCCCGAAGACAAGATAAAAGATTTGCATTTCGATGCCGACACGCTGTCGGTGCATACGCCTGTGGGCGACATCAAAATGCGCATTGTGGAACGCGAGGTGCCCAAAACCATCAAGTTTGCCAGCGAAGAGAGCATGGTGTCGTTTAATTTCTGGATTCAGTTGGTGGCGGTCGATGCGCAAACCAGCAAGATGAAGCTCACCATCAAGCCGACCTCAACCCTTTTATCAAGGGTATGGTGGCCAAACCGCTGCAAGAAGCATCGAAAAGATTGCCGATGTGTTGCAGCTCATCCACTATGAATAGGCGCATGGAGCAATCTTTCAGGTTGCTCTTCATCGGTCTTTCGGCGTTGCTGTGGGCAGCATGCGGTCACGTGGAGAATGAATTTAGCAGCGAACGCATCTTTTTTGTGTTCGATAACGGTCTGCACCACAACGATGCTTTGGCCGAAGCCATGGTGCCCAACAGTGGCATTTTCTGCACCATCCGCCAGCAGATGCAAGGCGGAGTGAATCAATATGTGTGCCACAACACGGCCGGTCGCACGACAGCTACTCCCCTTTCGGCCGTCGATTTGCAACGCACCCACATGTTAGGCCTTAACAACGGACTCATTGTGGGCTATGGCAATCTCAACGATCCACCCACATTTTATGCCTACGACCGCGAGTGTCCCAACTGCTTTAACCCGCAAACGATCCCGCTAAGAAGTCGCCCTTTGCGCCTTGAGGCAGGCGGATTGGCCACCTGTGACGTGTGCCATCGGCAGTATAGTCTCAACAACAATGGCCTGATTGTGCAAGGCGAAAAAGGCAAAAAGCTCACCCGTTACCGTGCCAACACCACCGGCCCCTATGGCGTTTTGTCGGTGAATTGAGGGCGATTTTCCTTTCGTAACCTCTCCTTTGTTGAGAAAATCATCCTATCTTATGGATAAAATAGAAGGAAAAAGATAGATGCATCCATTCATCCTATTCATCAGTTAAGAAGAAAAATAGTTATGTATGTCGCATTTCCCATACTACTTTTAGTCATCATCATAGCGATAGTTGCTTCGAAACGTAGCCACAAGATTCCCATCTTGATAGGGCGACAAGGTGAAATGGAAGTGCATAATATCCTCATGCAACTACCCGATGAATACTATCTATTAGAAGATGTCATTCTAAAAACACCACGTAGCACAACACAGATTGACCATATTGTGGTTTCAAAACATGCGATATTTGCCATTGAAACGAAGAATTATCGTGGACAAATCTATGGAAATGAGGATCAAATCAATTGGAAACAGGTGATTGTGAGCGACGTAACTTATCCTAAAAAACCTTGGAAAACCTATACTTATGTCACTAAAAATTTATTTTATAACCCCATAAAGCAAGCCATTGGCCACACCTATGCCATAAAAGAATATACAAAAGAATGGCCTTATTTAAAAGTAATACCCATCGTTGTATTCATGGATAATGCTGATATCAGCAAAATTTCAACCACGCATCATGTTATTTATGATGCCGATTTGCTCACAACCATCACTGCATATAAAGCAATCTATACCACAGATAATGATGTTGTAACGATTTTTAAACGCTTAGCGGAACACAATCTCCAGGCAACGATAAAACCAAAGGCGCATATTCAAAGCGTACAAGCAGCCAGATTGAAAACCAACCGCAAAATACAATCTGGGATATGTCCGCACTGTGGAGGCACACTCACACAAAGAACTGGTCGGTATGGCACCTTTTATGGATGCTCAAACTATCCCAAATGCAAGTTTACTTACAATGATTAAATATCCCTTTCGCCCTAAAATGAACAACAACAAAATAAATGAATCGGAAGGATTGATGCTAACGCATCTATGAAAGAATATTGTGCGCCAACAAAGGACACCTCGTTTGTCTCCGCTCTACATACAAGAATAGCATCCCAACAAGGGCTAAAGCTCAGGTTTTTATTTTGCTTTTCCTACTTTTTATTGTAATTTTGCAACAGAATTCGAATTTTGTTATTTCCCAGTTTATGAATATTGAGAACGAAATATGCAGTTCCGTCATCCGCGTTGTGAAGGAACTTTATGGGCAAGAAGTGGCACCTTCACTCGTACAACTGCAAAAAACACGTAGTAATTTCGAAGGAAACCTCACGTTGGTGGTGTTCCCTTTCTTGAAAATATCGAAGAAAAAACCCGAAGAAACGGCGCAAGAGATGGGCGAAGCACTGCAGAAAACGTGCAAAGCCGTGGCTAAATTCAACGTGGTGAAAGGCTTTTTAAACCTCGTTGTGGCACACGAAGCGTGGGTAAGTCTGCTGAATGACATCCACCTCGACGCGCATTTTGGCGAACAACAGGCCGACAGTCATTCGCCTTTGGTGATGATTGAATACAGTTCGCCCAATACAAACAAACCCCTTCACTTAGGACATGTGCGCAATAACCTCCTGGGGTGGTCGTTAGCACAAATCATGCAAGCCAACGGAAACCGCGTGGTGAAGACCAATATCGTGAACGATCGCGGCATACACATCTGCAAATCGATGCTCGCTTGGCTTAAATATGGCGACGGAATCACACCCGAAAAGGCCGGAAAGAAAGGCGATCATCTCATCGGCGACTTCTATGTGGCCTTCGATAAGCATTACAAAGCAGAGTGTGAAGCGCTGCAAAAAGAGTATGTTGCAGCAGGCATGAGCGAAGAAGCTGCGGCAGAAAAAGCCAAGAACGAGGCGCCTTTGATGAAAGAAGCACGCCAGATGCTCGTGAAATGGGAGCAGAACGACCCCGAAATTCGCGCGCTCTGGGCACGCATGAACAACTGGGTTTACGCCGGATTCGACGAAACCTACAAGGCTTTGGGCGTGGGTTTCGACAAGATTTACTACGAATCGCAAACCTATCTCGAAGGAAAGAAAAAGGTGGAAGAGGGACTTTCCAAAGGACTGTTCTTCAGAAAAGACGACAATAGCGTGTGGGCCGACCTCACAAACGAGGGCTTAGACCAGAAATTGTTGCTGCGTAGCGACGGCACTTCGGTCTACATGACGCAAGACATCGGCACAGCCGAGATGCGCTTTAAGGACTATCCCATCGACAAAATGATTTATGTGGTGGGCAATGAGCAAAACTATCACTTCCAAGTGCTGTCGATTTTGCTCGACCGATTGGGCTTCAAATGGGGCAAAGAGCTGGTGCATTTCTCCTATGGCATGGTGGAATTGCCCAACGGAAAGATGAAAAGCCGCGAAGGAACGGTGGTTGATGCCGACGAACTCATTGCGACCATGGTCAGCGATGCACGCCGAATGAGCGACGAGTTGGGCAAATTCCACGATATGAGCGAGGACGAAAAGCAGCGCATTGCACGCATCGTTGGTCTCGGAGCCTTGAAATATTTCATCCTGAAAGTGGATGCACGCAAGAACATGTTGTTTAATCCTGAGGAGAGTATCGACTTCAATGGCAACACAGGGCCATTCATTCAATACACCTATGCGCGCATCCGTTCCATCCTAAGAAAGGCCGAAAGAGAGGCCATCCACGTGCCTACGCAGCTCGATGCGCATGCTCCGCTGAACGAAAAAGAGATTGAACTCATTCAAAAGATGAATGAATATGCCGCCGTTGTGGCGCAGGCCGGCAAGGATTATAGCCCCAGTGGCATCGCCAACTACTGCTATGAGCTGACAAAAGACTTCAATCAGTTCTATCATGATTATAGCATTTTGAATGCCGACACGCCCGAAGAGAAGACCACTCGCTTGGTGTTGGCGCAGAATGTAGCAAAGATTTTGAAGAACGGCATGGCGCTTTTGGGCATCGAAGTGCCCGAGAGAATGTAATCTTTCGGCACACTTATGGCCAAAAAGTCAACCCTTTCCAACCCGCCTAACTGGCGAAACGACACGGTTCTTCCACTCCCTGCCGAGGTGAAAGCCATGGCTTGGGCGGTGGATGCAGCCTGTTCGGGCAACCCAGGCCCCATGGAATATCGGGCGATCGATTTGCAAACGGGTGCCGAAGTGTTCCATTTCGGCCCCACGCATGGCACCAACAACATCGGCGAATTCTTAGCCATCGTGCACGCGTTGGCCTTGCTCGACAAGCAACACGATACTGAACGCGTCGTTTATTCGGACAGCTATAACGCCATTTTGTGGGTGCACAACAAGAAATGCAAAACCAAATTGACACGTAATCCGCAAACCGAAGGGCTCTATCAGATTGTGGAACGTGCCGAGAAATGGCTGCAAACCCACCCCGTCACCACCCCCGTTCTGAAGTGGGAGACGAAGAAATGGGGCGAAGTGCCCGCCGATTTCGGCCGAAAGAAATAGGCCATCGCGCCACCATTGCAATCGCAACCTTCGGCAGGAGCAGCGCCCCTTTCATCTCTTCTTATGGATTTTCTTTCAAATATTCATCCTATTTATCCATTGACATGCAAACAACCATTCAACACATCATCACCAAAATGGCAGGACCGGGCATGCGTTTGCTGCTCGCTCCCATCTGTTTGTTCACCGCTTGTGGCACACAAGCGCAGGAAAAAACCTTTCAACCCACCCCACACTACCAGCAACGCGTGGCCGAGTTTGATGCCCATCCTGCCGTGAAAGCCCACTCCATCGTGATGCTCGGCAACAGTTTGACCGAGAATGGCGGCGATTGGAACGCCCGATTGCACACGCAAAACGTGGTCAACTATGGCATCATTGGCGACGACACCGAAGGCATGTTGCACCGCCTGCAGCAGATAACGCCCCATCATCCGCGCGCCATCTTCCTGCTTTGTGGCGTCAACGACCTCAGCCATCAGCTCTCAGCGCAAGAGGTTTTCGACCGCGTAACGCAGCTCATCGAGACCCTTCGCCGGCAAACCCCGCAGACCACGCTCTACATTCAAAGTCTCTTGCCCATCAATGAAGACTTTCAACGTTGGAAAACGCTCAACGGAAAAACCAACGATATCCCCGCCATCAACCGCCTGTTGAAAAGCTATTGCCAGGCAAAAGGCCTCACCTTTATCGACATCTACCCCCACATGGTGGAACCCGGAACGGCGAAATTGGAACCTACCAACAGCACCGACGGTCTGCATCTGTCGAAAAAAGGCTATCAGATTTGGGCAGAAGTGTTGCGCCCCTACGCACAAAAAGAGGATAAGGCAGCCACAAAACAGCGCTAATCGCCCATAGCCGCAACATCCATCATCAGCAGACAGGCTCCAAGAAGCACATCTGCTGATGACTTTTTTATGCCATTTTGCAGCACAATCTCACGCACTTTACGCTGCAATTTACACCACTTTTCCGCACAAAACAGTCCACTTTACTCGCAGCAAAAGCCCCCTTTTTCTCCTTATAAATGATGATTGTGCACAAAAAGAAAAAGCCGTAACTTTGCAGTTGCATATTAACAAAACATAGAAATGAAGTCTTCGCTCCTCCTTTTCGCCGCCATCCTCCCCTTAAAAGGGCTCGCCGAAACGGCCGATTCAACGATTGCGCAGCACCACACTTTAGAGGAAGTGGTGGTGAGAGGCTTTAAACAAGACAACTTAAGCCGAGCACCCTTGTCGGTATCGGTGGCAGGAAGCACCTTCTTGCAACGCAATGAGCTCAACGGCCTGCGCGACATGAGCAGCGTGTTCCCCAATCTTTTCATCGCCGATTATGGCGCACGGCAAAACACCCCCATCTACATTCGCGGCATAGGCTCAAAAACCAACGCGCCATCGGTGGGCTTATATGTCGACGGAATGCCCTATTTTGAGCGGTCGGTTGTCGACATGGATATTGCTGGAATCAGCGGTATTGAGGTGCTTCGCGGTCCACAAGGCACGCTATATGGACGCAATTCAACGGGCGGTCTCATCAACCTCTACACCTATTCGCCGTTGGATTATCAAAACACCATGGCCAAAATCAGCTATGGTTCGCGCAACGATCTGCGCCTCGGCGTGAACCATTATCAAAAAATTTCATCGCACGTGGGCATCAATGTGGCGGCCAATTACCACCACAACGATGGTTTTTTCCGCAACCTTTATACGGGAGCGAAGGCCGACAACCTGCAAAGTGCCAACGCCAAAGTGGGACTTGCCTGGCAAGCCACGCCGCTTTGGACGATGCGTCTCAGTGCACTTTTCGACCATTCCACGCAGGGTGGCTACCCATACGGCCACTATCATGCGGTCGATAACACCGCCGATGCCGTGAATTACAACCGCCCCGGCAACTATCGCCGCAATCTTTTCACGGCAGGAATAAATTGGCTCTACAAAGGAAATGCGGTGCATTTCAACAGCCAGACATCGGTTCAGCTGAGTAAAGACAAGCAACAGATTGACCAAGATTTCACACCGCGCGACCTGTTTTTCACGCTAACGGGCTTGAAACAAACGCTCGTGAGCCAGGAGTTCACGCTACGTTCGGCCAAAGACAACAGCCGCTACCACTGGATGGTGGGCGCATTTGGCTTCTATCAACGGCTCAACAACGCCATTGAGACGCAATTCTTTACCCCCAATTATGCCACACCTAAGTTCTATCATACCCCCACTTGGGGCGGCGCTTTCTACCATCAATCGGCTTATGACCTGACAAAAACGTTGCGCGTGGCGGTGGGTTTGCGCTATGATTACGAGCGTGTGGCACAAGATTATGAAGCCAACAAATACACGTTGACCACGGGATGGAGCAGCCTTGTGCGCACGGCGGCGTTCAACGACCACACGCATTTCAGCCAAATCACGCCGAAATTCACCGTCAGCCAGCAACTGAGTGCCGACAAAATGGTCTATGCCTCGGTGGCAAGAGGCTACAAAGCAGGCGGTTACAACGTCACTTCGACCACCACAACGCTGCCGGCTTACGACCCAGAATACAACTGGAACTACGAGATTGGTGTCAAGTTGGGCTTCCTACAGGGCAGACTTCAAACCGAGATGAGCCTGTTTTACATCGATTGGAAGCATCAACAAGTCACCACAACCGTGCCGGGATTGGGCAACATCATCAACAATGCGGGCCATTCTGACAGCAAAGGTTTTGAGCTTTCGGCCACCTATCGCCCCCTCATGGGCTTAGAATTGCAGGCCAATTACGGTTACACCTACGCCCGGTTTCTGCGCTACGAGAAGAGCGCCACGGTGCATTTCACGGGCAACATGCTGCCGATGGTGCCCCGACAGACCATGGCTTTCGCGGCCAACTACACCTTGTTCCACGTCATGGGCTTAGATAAACTCATGCTGAATGCAGCACTCACGGGCACGGGAAAGATTTATTGGACCGAGGATAACCAACTAAAACAGCCGTTTTATGCGCTGCTCAACCTGAAGATTGCAGCCACGAAAGGGCGCTTTACGTGGGAACTGTGGAGTAAAAACACCACCAACACGCGCTACATGAGCTATGCCTTTGCCTCGTCTGCCCTGTATGCTCAGCGCGGAAAACCCTTCATGATGGGCACTTCTATCCTCTTTAAACTCAACCCATAACAATGGAACAGCAAGAAGAAATCAGCGAACATTCCTCACAGAAAGCGGGCTACCTGTCCACTTTCTTCAATCTTTATCTGGCCCAAGCCGTGCCGATGAGCTTCTTTACCACGGCACTTCAAGTCATTTTGCGCGAGCAAGCGGTGCCCCTTTCGCTCATTGGTTTGCTGCAAATCGTGAAACTTCCGTGGATTTTAAAGGTGTTTTGGTCGCCCGCTATCGACCGACATTGCCACACGATTAGAGATTATAAACGCACGATTATCGGTGCGGAAATCGTGTATGCCCTGTTGATTTTGGTGACAAGCCTTTTCGATTTGCACACTATTCTGCCCCTTTCCTTCCACCTGCTCATCGTGCTTATCCTTCTTGCTTTGGCTGCTTCGGCCACACAAGACATCGCCACCGACGCCTTGGCCATACGCACTTCGGCACCTCATCAACGCGGATTGCTCAACAGCATGCAGTCGATGGGCAGCTTTGGTGGCAGTCTTTTGGGCAGCGGAGTGCTCTTGATGGTGCTCCATTCTTATGGTTGGAACCGCGTAACCCAGTGCTTAAGTCTGTTTGTTCTCATCGCCATGGTGCCGCTATGGCTGCATAAAAAGCTACGGTTTCAGCAAGAACGGCCGACCAAACAGCGGGCCACTTGGAGAGACTTTGGGCACTTTTTCACCCAAAAAGGCATCAGCCGGCAACTCATTTTCCTCGTGCTCTACTACACAGGCATCATCGGTATCATGTCGATGCTCAAACCGTTTATGGTCGATTTGGGCTACTCGATGAAAGAAATTGGCTTTCTTTGTGGCATAGTGGGCATTGGTTCGGCCTTCATCATGGCCTATCCTGCGGGGTTGTTGGTGCGCCGTTGGGGGGTGCAACGCATGCGCATCGTCTTCGCTTTCGTGATGTTTTTGGCCACCCTTGCCTTCGTTTGGCTCGCCATGAACCGCCCTTCTACCCCCATGTTAACCGCTGCTATCATCGTGCTTTGGGGCAGTTACGGCATGGGAACAGTGGTGGTTTACACCTCATCGATGCAACATGTGCGCACAGGACGTGAGGGAACCGACTTCACGATCCAAACAGTTATCACCCATCTCATGGGCATTCTCATTGCCATCGTGGCCAGTTTAATAGCCCATTGCGCGGGCTACACGGGCATGTTTGCCATGCAGAGTAGCCTCGCTTTGGGCTCTTTTCTCTACACGTTGCACCTGTATAAAACAGCAAAACAACAATGAACGAAACGCTTTTCAAGAAATATAATGTGCCCGTTCCACGCTATACGAGCTATCCTACAGCCAATGAATTTGAGCCTTTCGATGCCCATCGCTATCTGAAAGCCGTTGAAACATCGAACGATGCCGCAGCCGATAACATCTCTTTCTATATCCATGTGCCCTTTTGCAGGCATCTTTGCCATTATTGTGGCTGCAATTCGGTGGCCATGGCACAGCCCAAACGCATTGAAGAATATTTTGAAACGCTGCACCAAGAAATTGACTTGCTGCTGCCTCATCTGCGAAAAGACCGCCGCATCAGTCAGATTCATTATGGCGGAGGCAGCCCTTCTTCCATGCCGTTGCCGCTCATTCGTGGCATCAACGAGCACCTGTTGTCGGCCTTTTCAACCATCGACAAGCCCGAAATTGCCATCGAATGTCACCCCGGCTATCTCGAATCCAACGATTGGCAATACCTGTTGGACAGCGGATTTAACCGCTTTAGCCTCGGCATTCAGGATTTTAACACCGACGTTCTGCGCACGGTGAACCGACGACCGAGCCTGCTTCCTGTGGCCGACATCATGGAAATTCTGCGCAAAGGCGGTGCAAAAGTCAACTTCGACTTTATCTATGGTCTGCCAAAACAAACCACAACGGAGTTTGTTTCGACCATCCAAACGGCCATTTCACTGCATCCCAATCGCTTAGTAACATTCAGTTACGCCCACCTTCCAAGCCTTTTCAAGCGGCAAATGATTTTGGAAAAGGCGGGACTTCCACTGCAAACTGAGAAGTTAAAGATGTTTGAAGAGGCCTCGAAAATGCTGCAATCGGCAGGCTATGTGCCCATCGGTATGGACCATTTCGTGCTGCCCGACGACGATTTGAATGTGGCTTTGCAGCACCACACACTGCATCGTAACTTCCAAGCTATTGCCCTCGCCGCATCACTGCGCAGGTTTACGCCTTCGGTGTGTCAGGCATCAGCCAGTTGGATGCCGCCTATGCGCAGAACGCCAAGGATATTTCGGCCTACATGGCGCAAGTGAATGCCAGCCAAATGCCCATCCAACGGGGTTACGCCTTAGCGCCTTGGCAACGCATTACACGGGAAGTGATTGAATGTATCATGTGCAACAACGCCATCAACTGGCACGACATGGCGCAGCGTTTGCATGTTTCGGTCGACGAAATCAAGCAGACTATCCACTACAACGAAGCCGAATTGCACACTCTGCAAACCGATGGTTTGATTGCTTTCGATGCCGATTCGATGGAAATCACACCCGATGGACTGCCCTTTGTGCGCAATGTGGCAGCCGCTTTCGACCCGATGATGCGCCATAACCATCGGCTTTTTTCCAAACCTGTCTAACATTTTTATGTTTAAAACAATGCAAAACGAGAAGCAATCCCCAATAGATGCTGTCGTCATCGGTGCCGGACTCACTGGCTTAACCACTGCACACACGCTCAAAAAACGCGGCAAGTCGGTCGTAGTGGTGGAGAAAAAGAACCGCATTGGCGGCCAAATTCAAACCCACCAGCAAGGCGATTTCACCTTTGAGAGTGGTCCAAACACGGGCATTGTGAGCTATCCTGAGGTGGCAGAGCTATTTCAAGATCTCGAAAAATGGGGTTGTCAGCTCGAAGAAGCGTACGAAGAAGCGCGGCAACGTTGGATTTGGAAGGGCACGAAGTTTCATGCTTTACCCGCTAATCCCATAGCCGCTTTGCGCACACCGCTCTTCACTTGGCGCGACAAATGGGGCATTTTGCGCGAACCTTTCCGCCCAAAAGGTACCAATCCCAATGAGGATGTGGCGACAATGGTGGTGCGACGATTGGGCAAAAGCTATTTAGATTATGCCGTAGACCCTTTCATTTCGGGCGTCTATGCAGGCGATCCCCACACGCTCATCACGCGATTTGCCCTGCCAAAGCTTTACAACTTAGAGCAAAACTATGGCAGTTTCATTCGTGGTGCCATCGCTAAAAGCAAAGAAAAGAAAAGCCATCGCGACCGATTGGCCACGAAAAAGGTGTTTTCTGCGGTAGGAGGATTGCAGCATTTGGTCGATGCTCTGGCACAATCTGTAGGTCATGAGCACATCATCTTGCAGGCAAACAACGTGATTGTCACGCCCGTTGATGGCCAATGGCAGGTGGATTACACCGCCACAGCGGGCGAAAAGGTGAGCCTTCGCTGCCGAAAAGTCATCACAACGGTGGGGGCTTACGCGCTGAAAGCCATGCTTCCGTTTGTTAAAGACAGCGACATGGCACCGATTTCTGCGCTGCGTTATGCGCCTATCGTGCAGGCCAGTGTAGGCTTTTCAGATGCACATGGCATTGAAAACAAGGCTTTTGGCGGGCTTATTCCCTCGTGCGAACGGCAACAACTCTTGGGCATTCTCTTTCCATCAGCTTGTTTTTCACGGCGTTGTCCGGCACAAGGTGCCCTCTTTTCGTTCTTCCTTGGAGGGTTGAAACACGCTGAAATGTTGGATAAAACCGATGATAAACTGCGCGAAATCATCATGAAAGCCTTGCCCATGATGCTCGGTTTTCCTCATGATGTGCAACCCGATAGGATACAATTCTTCCGCCATGCGCGTGCCATTCCGCAGTATGAGCTGTCGAGTGGCGACCGTTTTGCCGCCGTAGCGCGCATAGAACAGGCGCATTCCGGCATCGTTATTGGCGGTAATCTGCGCGATGGCATCGGCATGGCCGACCGCATTCGCCAAGGTGTTGCCATGGGTATGCAAGACGATTAAGCAGATTTTGCAGCATCATTCCCCACGAACAAGCCCAAAAGGCATGCCACAAAAATGAAAAAAGGCGCACGCTTCATCACGGAGCGTGCGCCTTACTATTGTATGACTAAAACCTTTCCTTAAGAAAAACTCATTCCATTGCGACCAACTTGTGAATGGGACTCATGCTAAATTCATACTCCATATCGCCATAATGAATGCGATAAGGCTCCAAAGGAAGCAGTCCCCAACTGTTTGTTCCACCCAAACCTGCCTGACGATAATCAATGCAAACGTTGGTATAGGGCGATTTTTTCACCTGATAACTGTGGCGCTGATGCTTCTCAAGTCCCTCATCAAGGTCGTCGATGGCATAGTGAAGTGCCGACATTCCAAACGATGTTGTGTGGGGAATGAAGCGCAAGCCGACGCCATTGGCATTGGTTTGATCCCACCATTGCACATCTTGTTTGCTCCCAGTTTCCTGTGGTCGGATGTAAGGGAAGAACTGATTATCGGCCGTTTGGCTGTAAATACCGATGAGTTCTGACTGCTTTCGGTCGCTATAATTCTCAATAGGACCGCGCCCGAAATACTGAATGTTGCCCATTTCGTAAGGCATTTGCAGCACCATACCAAAGCGAAGCATGTCGCTTACCTTGGCTGTTGGGTCGGTCTTCATCGCCATGTTGACGACGATTGTGCCGTCCTTTTGCAAACGATAGGTGAGCGAAAGTTTAGCTTTCACTGCCGGCATATTGTAGGAAGCCATCACAATGGCACCTTCCTTTGTGTCCTTTCCTTTCACAATGCCCGGCGTAATGCTTTCCAATTTCAATTCGGGATGATGCCAAGCGGCCATCTTCTGGGGTGCGCCAAAGCCCATATCATTGTCGGTTACAGCGCGCCAAAAGTTGGGTTTCAGCGCACCTTGCTCGCCAATGAAATTCGTTCCATCGACAACATACTGCGTCATCCAACCCGTTTGTGCATCGAAGGCCACGCGGACATTGCCACCTTGCAACACGATTTGGCTTGGTGTGCGCTGCAATTTATACTTGATGCCCTCAGCATTGGTCAGCGTTGACGGCGTGTAGTGATGCGGAAGTTCAAATTGTTGATGCGCCATCGAAAGGCCTTTTTCTAACAAAGGCTCGGCCGTTTTGAGCTGATAATCGACATTCAGATAGGCAAAATGGTCGCGTTGTGCATCGATAGGCAACTGAATCTCAGCGGTTTGTTGTGGCAAAACATCTAAGTTCTCCACCACACCCTGCTTGCATTCGTTACCATCAGCATCCAAAGTGGCCCACACTAAACGGTAGTTACTGAGGTCACGGAAGAAATATTCGTTCTTAATTTGCAGCTTCCCATGCTCCAAGTCTATGGGCGTTGTCCATATATTCTGGTGCTGATAGGCCACTTCATACGCATGAGGATTGTACTGACGATCGGGACCTATGATGCCATTACAGTTGAAATTGTTATCCGAAGGGTCATAGTTGTTGTAATCACCACCATAACAATATTCCTCTTGCTGACCTGTTCCGGGCATCAACGAAGCTGCCTTTTGCTCATAATCAGCCAGTGTTCGCTCGGCTTTAAACTGCGGATGCTTGTGCAATCCTTGGTCAACAAAGTCCCAAATGAAGCCCCCTTGATAGATGGGATATTTGCGAACAAGTTGCCAATATTCGGCAAAGTTGCCACTCGAGTTGCCCATGGTGTGGTTGTATTCGCACGGAATCAACGGCATGTCACTCTTGGGATCTTTTGCATATTGCTCACACTTTTCCACCGGATAGTACATCGGACACATGATATCTGTGGCCTTTCCGCCCCCCCAAAGTGCCTGCTCATACTGCACAGGGCGTGATGGATCGAACTGCTTCACCCACTGATAAGCCTTCACAAAGTGGTCGCAATTCTTGCTTTCATTGCCCAAACTCCAAATAATGATGCTGGGATGATTGAAGTGCATGCGCACATTGTGCTGGTTTCTTTGCATGATGGGCAGCGCAAACAACGGATTTAACAGCTTCGAATCAGGACCATATTGGAAACCATGGCTCTCTTGATTGGCCTCGGAAACGACATACAATCCGTATTCATCGCACAGCTCATACCACCGCGGATCATCGGGATAATGGCACGTTCTAACGGCATTGATGTTGAGCTTCTTCATGATTTTAATGTCCTGAATCATGCGCTCGAGGGTCACCACATAGCCACCATCGGGATCCATCTCGTGTCGGTTGGCACCTTTGATGAGCACAGGTTGGCCATTAACCAGCAGCTGCCGCCCCTTGATTTCCACCTTGCGGAACCCTATTTTCTGCGTGATAACCTCCTTCACTTGCCGCTTTTGGTCTTTCACCGTCGCCACAAGCGTATATAAATAAGGTGTCTCTGCCGTCCATTTCTTCACGTTACGCAACACAAAATGTGCATTTCCCTGCGTGCGTTTGTTAAAGTTCGACTCGCTTTTCACCAAGCGTATGCCCTCAGCATTGAGCAATTCAAAGTCGATAATGGGATTACCTTTCACGGTCATTGCCACCACAGCGTCACCATCTTGATAGTTGTTAATGAGGTCGGGCGTGATGCGAATGTCTTCAACATGCACGTTTTTGTCGCGCGAATAGAGATAACACTCGCGCGCAACACCACTCAATCGCCAGAAATCTTGGTCCTCACTATAGGTGCCATCACACCATCTAAAGGTCTGGAAAGCAATGAGATTTTCTCCGGGTTTGAGGTATTTTGTAAGGTCAAATTCGGCCGCTACCTTGCTATCTTCGGTGTAACCGACAAACGAACCATTCACCCACAGATACATATTCGAGGTGACTGAGCCGAAATGGGCTATCACTTGGCGCCCGTTCCAAGCAGCCGGTAGTGTAAAAGTGCGGCGATAACTGCCCACATGATTATTCACTTCGGGCACCTCGGGCGGATTATCTTTGAAATGACCCCGCCATGGAAAGCCCACATTCAGATAGATAGGCTCACCATAACCATTCAACTCCCAGCAACCGGGAACCATCATATTGCCCCAAGCGGCATCGTTAAAGGTGGGCGAAAAGAAATTGGTGGGACGCTGATTGGCATCTTTCACCCAATTAAATTTCCATTTTCCTTCTAACGAAAGATAGTTAGCCGACTGTTGCTTTTGGTTCTGTAACGCCTTTTGTTCCGACTCAAAAGCAAAGAAATGTGTATGTGGCGTGAAACGATTGATGTCATTCACCTTCAAATCATGCCACTCGGTGAATGTGGGTTGCTGTGCTAAAGCGGTTGAAACCGACGCACTGCCCAACAGGATTGCAAATAGATACTTCTGCATGCACAAATAGATTTAATGCAAATGATAATAGGTTAGAACGGGACAAAGATAGGCAAAAAAGACCCATGTCCCAATAATAATTTGTGAAATAAACAAAAAAGGTAACGGGGGAATGAACCACCTTGCTGCATGGGTGAGCCGTTTGTGATGTCACTTGCAACACAAAAAAGGGCTTTCGATGCTCCTTTGCCCATCAGCACTGCGGCAGAAATGCCACAAAACTCATCACAGCAAGCATCAAAAGCCCCCTGAAAACCAATATTCTTTTATTTCAGTTTTGTATAACCATAGCGAGCTGTGCAACCCAATTCTTCTTCAATGCGAATCAATTGGTTGTATTTCGCCATACGGTCAGTGCGGCTCATCGAACCGGTCTTAATCTGTCCAGAGTTGGTTGCAACGGCAATGTCGGCGATAGTGGTATCTTCTGTTTCGCCCGAGCGGTGAGAAGTTACCGTGGTATAGCCGTGACGGTGTGCCATTTCGATAGCTTCGAGGGTCTCGGTGAGCGAACCAATCTGATTTACCTTAATCAAAATAGCGTTACCGGCACCCATCTTGATACCCTTTTCGAGGAACTTCACGTTGGTAACAAACAGGTCATCGCCCACCAACTGGCAGCGATCGCCAATCTTTGCAGTGAGTTTCACCCAGTTTTCCCAGTCGTTTTCGTCCAAACCATCCTCAATAGAATCGATAGGATATTTGGTAATCAACTGCTCCAAGTAAGCAATCTGCTCGTCGGCTGTGAGCTTCTTTCCGTGGGGATCCTTAGGCATACCGTTCTTCAACTGACGATAGTCGTAGAACCATTGACCATTCTCTTGCACTGCAAATTCAGAAGCTGCGCAGTCCATTGCAATCTTAACGTCCTTGCCGGGCTCGTAACCTGCGTCCTTAATCGACTTGATGATAGAATCCAAAGCATCTTCAATGCCATCAAATTTAGGTGCAAAACCACCTTCATCACCTACAGCTGTCGACAAACCACGTGCTTTAAGGTTCTTTGCCAAAGCGTGGAACACCTCAGCACCCATGCGGATAGCTTCCTTCTCTGATGCCGCACCAACGGGGCGAATCATAAACTCTTGGAAAGCAATCGGTGCATCACTGTGGGCACCACCATTGATAATGTTCATCATTGGAACAGGCAACACATAGGTATTGGCACCGCCAATGTAGCGATACAAGGGAATATTCAAAGCCTTAGCAGCCGTTTGTGCCACAGCCAAGCTAACACCAAGGATGGCATTTGCACCGAGTTTGCTCTTGGTTGGCGTGCCATCCAATGCCAACATCTGGTAGTCGATGGCGCGTTGTTCCAACACACATTTGCCTTTCAATGCAGGAGCAATGATGTTGTTTACATTCTCAACAGCCTTCAAAACGCCCTTGCCGCCGAAACGATTCTTGTCGCCATCGCGCAATTCCAAGGCCTCGTTCTCACCGGTAGACGCACCAGAAGGAACGCTTGCACGACCCATTACACCATTTTCCAAGGTCACTTCTACCTCAACAGTAGGGTTGCCTCTTGAATCAAGAATCTCTCTTGCATGAACTTTTTCAATTTTCATAAATCTATTTTTATTAATGTTCAACATTTAATGCCACAAAGATAACAATTTTTTGGTGGATAAACAACACTTCTATTTAATGCTTTGCACATTTTTTTGTAAGTTTAAACCTACGCCCCGTTCCATTGCCTTATTTTTCTTCTTCGCACCCTTCTGCAAGTCCCTTGCCATGGGCTCTTCACCCATTTGGCGGCCATGCCCCATCATTTTGCGCCACTTTGCCCGGCAATGTGATGCACTTTATCGCGTAAAACAGCACACTTTGCGCCACAATAGCATAGCAATTAGTGGGCCGAAGCGACTTTCCACGTGCGCATCGGCCACCACCTGCCGCCTCGTTGTCCGTCGAAAGCCTGTTCAAAAGGACTGCCGTTCTGTGACAACCCCTATCCTCATGGGCGAGAAATAGAAGTGCCCAGCCGCCGAAAATCCCATCAAGGCAGGGAAATTGCGGCAAAGAAAAACAGGTGTTTCGCAACTTCATTTCCCATTCCTGACATCAAACAAAAAGAAAAAACCGCCAAAATGATGCTTATTTCCAAGATTTATCTTACCTTTGCTGTCACAACCTCGAATTAATATGTAATGAGAAAAATCGTTCTTCTCCTCATCATGGGCTTCTGTTGCGGCGCAATGTGGGCCGCAAACGGCAACGATGTGCGCACGGGAGCCGACCAAACGGCGCGCTATCTGCCCCTGCTCAAAGGCAAAAAGGTGATGCTCTTTGCCAACCACACGAGCTGCATTGGCCAGCAACATCTGTTGGATGCGCTGCTCGGACACAGCATTAAGGTCGTGGGGGTGTTAGCCCCCGAACACGGATTTCGCGGCACTGCCGATGCCGGTGAGCATGTAAACGACGGCGTAGACGCGCAAACGGGCATCAAAATCTATTCGCTTTACAAGGGAACGAGCGGCAAGCCCGACCCTAAGGTGATGAAAAAAGCCGACATTTTGGTGATTGATATTCAAGATGTGGGCTTGCGATTTTACACCTATTATATAGCGATGCTGCGACTGATGCAGGTGTGTGCCGACACGGGCACGCCCGTATTGCTGCTCGATCGCCCCAATCCCAACGGGTTTTATGTGGATGGTCCGGTGTTAGAGGCATCGCATTTCTCGGGTGTTGGTGCACTGCCTATCCCCGTGGTGCATGGCCTTACGCTCGGCGAATTGGCGCGCATGATCAACGGTGAAGGCTGGTTGGGCGGCAAAAAACAGTGCAAGCTCACCGTCATCCCTTGCGAAAACTATACCCATGCCACGCGCTATCGCCTGCCGATTGCCCCCTCTCCCAACCTGCCCAACATGCAATCCGTCTACCTTTACCCCGCCATTTGCCTCTTCGAAGGCACATGTGTGAGCTTAGGTCGCGGCACTTCGCTGCCCTTTCAGCAATATGGGCATCCGCAAATGGTGGGCTATAGTCACAGTTTCACGCCCCGAAGTGTGCCGGGAGCCAAGCATCCGCCGTTGGAAAATGAGCGTTGTTGGGGCATAGACCTCAGCCAACTGCCCGAAGACAGCGTGCAGAAAACGGGCTTCGACCTATCGTATGTCATCAACGCCTACCGCAATTTAAACCGTGGAGACGCCTTCTTTACCTCGTTTTTTGAGAAGCTTGTGGGTGTCGATTACGTGCGCACCATGATTGAAGAAGGGTGCAGTGCGGGCGAAATCAAGGCGATGTGGCACGACGATGTCGAACGCTTTAAGCAACAACGCCGCCCCTATCTGCTCTATCCTAACTCGTAAATACAACAAAAAATCATGACACCTATACTGATCTTAACAACTGTTTTTCTCTACTTCGCCTTTCTTTTGTACATTTCTTTCCGTGCAAAAAGGAATGCTTCCAACGCTGCTTTCTTCTCGGGCAACCGGCAATCGCGCTGGTATGTGGTGGCCTTTGCCATGATAGGTGCCAGCATTTCGGGCGTCACCTTTGTGTCGGTGCCGGGCATGGTGGCGCAAAGTGGCTTCGGTTATCTGCAACTGATGTTGGGTTTTATCGTGGGACAGTGCATCATCGCCTATGTGCTTGTGCCGCTGTTCTATCGCATTGGGCTCACTTCGGTTTACGAATATCTGCAAAATCGCTTTGGTAAAACGTCCTATGTCACTGGCGCTTGGTTCTTCTTCCTATCCAAAATGCTCGGTGCGGCAGTGCGTTTATTCTTGGTTTGTGCCACCCTTCAGCTCCTGGCTTTCGGACCTTTGGGCATCCCTTTCGCCTGCAATGTGGCGGTATCGGTGTTCTTTGTGTGGCTCTATACGCACGAAGGCGGTGTGAAATCGGTGCTTTGGGCCGACACCATGAAGACTTGTTGCTTGATAGCAGCTGTGGTTTTGTGTATTTTTTTCATTGCAAATAGTATGGACTTAAGTTTTTCTGCCCTACTAAAAAACATTACATCGAGCCCCATGAGCCATGCCTTTCACTTCGAAGATGTAAACGACAAACAATATTTCTGGAAGCAATTCTTAGCCGGCATCTTCACGATGATTGCCACAACGGGCTTGGATCAGGACATGATGCAACGCAATTTGAGTTGCAAAAACAGTAGGGAGTCGCAAAAGAACATGCTACTGAGCATTGTGTTGCAGCTGATTGTGGTGAGTGCTTTCCTGATGTTGGGCGTGCTACTCTATCAGTTTGCTGCGGCCAAAGGCATCGAAGCCACAGGCGACAAGCTCTTTCCTGCGGTGGCAACGGGTGGCTATCTGCCCCTCGTGGTGGGCTTTTTGTTCATCATTGGCTTGGTGGCTTCGGCCTATAATGCGGCAGGATCGGCCTTAACCGCCCTCACAACCTCGTTCACTTTAGACGTGTTGGGCCGCAAAAGCGACGACGAACAACAGACCACCCGCACGCGAAAAGGGGTGCATATCGGTATGGCTGTCACGATGATGGTAGTGATTTTGGTGTTCAACGTGTTCAACAACACCAGCGTAGTCGACGCGGTCTACACCTTAGCCAGCTACACCTACGGCCCCATTCTCGGCCTCTTTGCCTTCGGCTTGCTCACCCATCATGCCGTCAACGACCGCTATATTCCGCTTGTTGCCATTGCTTCGCCACTGCTTTGCTACTTCATTGACAGCCATTCGGCGCAGTGGTTCAACGGCTATCGCTTCAGCTATGAGCTGTTGTTGATGAATGCTTTGTTCACCTTCGTCGGCCTTTGTCTGCTCATTAAAAAAGGAACGCGCGCATGAAACATTTTTATTTACATTCTTTACGCTGTGCCTTCGTCCTCGCAGGGCTGTTGTTTGGCTTCGCCATGTCGGCACAAAACATTGAGAAAACCACCCCCGAAGCAGTGGGATTGGATGTCCATCGGCTGCAACAGGCAGATGCTTGCATTGACAAAGCCATCAGAGAAGGTCGCACGCCCGGTGCCGTTTTGGCCGTCGTGCGCCATGGAAAGATAGGCTATCTCAAGGCATACGGTCGGCGACAGACACTGCCTTCGCCTCTACCAATGACCGAAAACACCATCTTTGACATGGCTTCGTGCACCAAATCGATGGCTACAACGATGGCTGTCATGCAACTGTTGGAGCAAGGAAAGCTGCGCTTGAACGACCCTGTGCAGCTATATTTGCCCCATTTTCAGAACTGGAAAGAGGGCCAAGGCGATAGCGTTGTCATCCGCATCGTGCACCTTTTGACCCACACTTCGGGCCTGCCGGCCTACGCACCGGTGGCCGATTTGCAAAAGAAGGGACGCTTCCCGGATGCCGAACGACAAATGAATTACATCGAAACATGCCGCAGAAACGAGAAACCAGCGTGCGACATGCAGTATAGTTGCCTGAATTTCATCACATTACAACATATCGTTGAGCAGATAACGGGACAGTCTTTGCGCGACTATTGCGCCGAGCATGTGTTCCAACCCCTGCACATGCGCCACACGGATTTCATCCCTTGTGCGCCCAACAAACAGGGTTTTTGGGTGGAAACCGACAAACCTCGCTGGATGAAACGGGGCGAAAAGGCTGACAACACACCCCTCGCTCCCACCGAAAAGCAGCCCAACGGTCAGATACTCTGCGGCATTGTGCACGACCCTTTGGCGCGGGTGATGAACGGAGGCATATCGGGTAATGCGGGTTTGTTTAGCAATGCCGAAGACATTGCGGTACTCTGTGCCATGTTGTTGAATGGGGGTTCGTGGCAAGGGCGGCAGATATTGAGCCCCTTAACGGTTGAAAAAATGCAACAAATTCCTGCGGGTTTCGAGGCTTTTGGCCGCTGTTTAGGTTGGGACAAGTCGTCACCTTATGCCTCGAACAAAGGCGATTTGCTGAGCGATGCCGCCTTCGGTCACACGGGATATACGGGCACTTCGATTGTGATTGACCCCAAGAACGACCTCGCCATCATCCTTCTTACCAACGCTGTTCACCCCGTTGACAAAACCAATGTGGTGCGTTTGCGTGCCGAAGTGGCCAACGCCGTGGCAGGAAGCGTTACCCAATAGGCCACATCACCCCAACCTTTTCGACAAGAAGAAAGCGAGAAGGTGGCGGGAAGTAACGACATATAGCTTGTAAGGAAAGAAGAACTGTATCAGGAAAACAAAAGAAAAAGGTTGGCTTTGCGATGCAAGGGCCAACCTTTTGTGTGGGGATTATGGGGCAAAGACTGTGGGCATAGCCCCTGACAACGCCATCTTTCGCAGGCAATCTCAGGCATCTCTTACACCCACCCGTGCCCCCTTTTGTAACCAGCTCAACCGCTTTTTGGCGTCACCTCGGTCGTTGTTTGAAGCAATCTCTACCACTTTCCGCGGCAATCTCCACCATTTTTCGTGGCAATCGCTGCCATTTTTCGCAGTAATCTCTACTGCTTTTTAGCGCTATCGCTATCATTTTTCAAAGACACCTTAAAGACTTGTTGCGGAAGGCACAGCTGTTTTCTGCGGCAACCTCAACGGCCTTTTGGGGAAACGAGCTATACATGATCAAAAAATGCACGTTCCATCTGTGTGAAACGTGCATTTTATAGTGATGAAATATCCTTACTTCTTCTTCTCGATATTCACCAGTTCGACGGTAAAGATGAGTGTAGAATAGGGCTTAATCTGACCTGCTTGTCGCGCACCATAAGCCAATTCTTGCGGAATGCACACCTCCCATTTGCTGCCAACGGGCATCATCGTGAGCGCTTGTGTCCATCCTTTAATCACTTCATCGCAACGGAACGTGTTGGTTTGTGGGTCGCGTCGGTAGCTGCTATCAAAGACAGTACCGTCGATTAAGCGGCCTTCGTATTTCACAACCACACGGTCTGAGTCCTTAGGCACAGCGCCTTTGCCTTCGACAAGCACCTTATATTGCAAGCCAGAAGGAAGCGTTTTGAAGCCTTCTTTCTTGGCATTGTTGGCCAACCATGCTTCGTTCTCCTTTTTATAGGCTTCGTTTTTGCGGGCAATGGCCTGGTCACGGTGCTGCATAAAGCTCTGTGCTGCCTTGCGAGGTGTGAAGAGCAATGTGTCGTTGTGCAACGCATCGACAAATCCTTTGATAAAAGTGGCCCGCTGAATCGAATCGTTTGTGCCCTCAAGTCCTTGGCGCATGTTGGGCAAAATGCGGCTGTTCACCATCTCGGCAATCTGCATTCCGGCCGCATAAGCCTTGAAAGCCGCGTCGTTAACATGCTGTTGTGCCTCGTTGAAACCACGCAGAAAATCGGCCATTCCGGTGCTGTCTACGCCAAATTGCTGCTGCAAATAGGGCAAAAGACCCTCGGTAGCGGTCATTCCTGCCACATAACTTAGGGTGTCATTAGGTGTTAAAAGCTGCACAGCCTCTTTCTGTTCAACCACCCCTTTCTTCTTCTTTCCCTCCTTTGCCTGTAGGGTTGCAAAGGAAACGCTCGCCAAAAAGACGAGCGTCAGCATGAATATTTTTTTCATTATTGCTGTTTATTTTCCATTCACTTTCACCAATTCAATCTTAAAGATGAGGGCAGAGAAAGGCTTAATCTGACCTTGTTCGCGCTCACCATAAGCCAGTTGCTGAGGAATATACACTTCCCATACCGAGCCGGCAGGCATGTGTACGAGAGCTTCTGTCCATCCTTTAATCACCTGATTGGCCTTCAAAGTGATGGGTTCCTTACGTGCATAACTGCTATCGAACACCTTTCCGTCGATGGTTTTACCCTCATAGTTCACCACAACCGTAGAAGTATCCTTAGGCATTGCGCCGCTACCCTCTTTGATGACCTTATATTGTACGCCCGAAGGAAGTGTCTTTACACCAGCTTTCTTGGCGTTAGCAGCCAACCATTTCTCGCCGGCTGTCTTGTTAGCGCCATATTGTTGCATCATATTCTTGCTCTTAATGGCCATCATTTTAGCCTGAGCCAAGGTCTGAGCCTGCTCGATTGTCATCTTCACAGCACCCGTCTTGCCCGTTGTTCCGGCAATGAAACCGGCCATAAAGTTCTTCAAAGAGATGCTCTTTGTAGAGTCTTGACCATAGACTTCGGTATTGATTCCCTTAATCATTTGGTTAGAAATCTGCTGACCTATCTGTATACCAGCATAATAAGCGGCACGCTTCTTGTCGTCACCTGCATTAGCACCATCGTTCAAACCTTTGATAAAATCGTCCATATAGGTGGTGTCGATTTGCATTCTCTCAACTAAGAAGTTCTTCAAACCTTGTGTTTGAGCCATTCCCATTGCGTAACTCATGGAGTCAACATCACTCTTTAAGTCGGCTTTAGGAGTTGAATTTCCGCACGAAGCGAATGTTAAAGCCATGCCAAACATGGCAGCTGCGAAAGCAATTTTTTTCATTTTGATGATTATTTTTATTTTACTGCTACTAATTCTACATCGAAAATCAAGGCGGCATAAGGCGGAATCGAGGCACCGGCGCCACGCTCTCCGTAGGCCAACTGATAGGGAATGAAGAAACGATACTTTGCTCCTTCGTGCATGAGTTGCAGCCCTTCGGTCCAACCTGCAATCACTTGATTGAGTGGGAACGTGGCCGTTTGTCCACGATCGTAGGACGAATCGAACTTTGTTCCATCGATTAACGTGCCTTCATAATGGCATTCCACCTGATCGGTAGCCTTGGGTTGTTTGCCATTTCCATCGCGAAGCACCTGGTATTGCAAGCCCGAAGCGGTGGTTTTCACCCCCTCTTTCTTTGCATTCTCGGCCAAGAACTGCTCGCCTTCGGCCTTTGCTGCCTTGCCTTTCTCGGCATTTGCAGCCTGTTGCAGGGCCTCTTGTTCGGCAAAAAACTGCTGCACCATCTGCTGTGCTTCAGCCTCTTTCATCTTCAACTCGCCGCCAGTCATCACATCTTTGATGGCTTGTGCAAAGTCATCTATGTTGAGCCCCTCGGCATTCATTTGCAATAATTGGTGCCCAATGCCCAAACCCAGGGCGTAACTTAATTGATCCATCTGCGTAATATCGCTTTGCTGATTAATGTTTTACATTTAAATTTCAGCTGCAAAGATAGCAGAATAAAACAGAATTCAAAAGAAACAACACCTTAATTTTATTAAAAAAGGCACACCATCCGCGTTTTTTCGTTATATTTGTGGTCAGCCTGTTGGAACCCACCTGACTGCTGTTCCACGGCGAAGCAAAACAAAACAACATTCAAATGATGAAACATCTTGTGTTTTTAACGGGTGCAGGCATGTCGGTTGAGAGTGGTTTTAAGACCTTTCGCGGGAGTGATGGCCTGTGGGAGAACTATCCTGTGGAGCAGATTGCCACCCATGAAGGGTGGGAACGCGACCCCGAATTGGTGACGAATTTCTACAACATGCTGCGCAAAAAGCTATGGACGGCCGTGCCCAACGAGGGACATCGCCTCATTGCATCGCTGCAAAACGACTACGAAGTGACGGTCGTCACGCAGAATGTAGACAATCTTCACGAGCGGGCGGGCAGCAAAAAGGTGATTCATCTGCATGGCGAATTGGCCAAAGTGTGCTCGAGTCGCGACCCTTACAACACCCAATGTATTGAGGAACTGACCCCCGAAAACAGCGATGTGGTGCCGGGTTCGCGTGCCAAGGATGGCAGTTTGCTGCGCCCCTTCATCGTGTTTTTCGGTGAAAGTGTGCCGATGATTGAGCCGGCCATCGCCGAAACGCAGCGTGCCGACCTCTTCATTGTCATCGGAACGAGCCTCAATGTCTACCCGGCAGCAGGTCTTTTGCACTATTGTTCGCCCCAAACGCCCATCGTGCTCATCGATCCTAACCCTGTAAACACGGCTCACGACCGACCCATCACCACGCTAAAGATGGGAGCAAGCGAAGGCATGCGCACCCTGATAGCGCAGCATCTGACGCAGCTGTTGGCTTAGTTTCTGAGGCCTTTCACGCCCACCAAGAACGCTTTTGCCGAACCAAAGCGCAAGAAAAGGTCTAATCGCACGGGCACATGGTTGGCATCATCGGTGACATAGAAGTCGACAATGCGCTTGTATTTGCCGTCCTGCAACTCTAAATACGACAGCCGTAAACAGTTATATTTCACGTCGTTGTCGCCCGTCACCGTGGTTTTTCCTTCGAAACGCAGTTGTGCCGGCTTGCGATCATCACCGTCAACGATGGGGAAATTCACGACATATCCCGCCTTCCAGTTGGCAGGATTGAACGAACGTGCCCGCAAAAAGATGCTCAACATGTCGTAGACACAGTCGTCATAGCTGTGCTTTGTCCACGAATTAGTGCCGTCGTTGTGCAACATGTGCTGCTGCACATTGCATTTTCCGCTGCCATACGTGTAAAACACCTCGTCCACTGTGTAACGTTTTCCCTCGCGTGCACCCTTGCGAAAATACAGAGGTTCGAGGTCGAGCGAGTTGTAACAGAGCAACGTGTCGCGCAACACAAACACATTGTCGACACGATTACTGCCGCGTGTTATCAAGCTGGCGCGATAGGCATCCTTACCTTTATAACGGCTTTGCACAATCGACATGCTGGCCGTTCCCGCCTTTACCCACACGAATTTCCAGTTGTAATAGAGGTTGTAGGACAGAAACTCGCCCGACTTAAAGGCGGTGTTGCGAAACTTGCAGGGTGAGTCGCCCGCGTCATGCGTGGCTGAAGGTGCTGCCGCGTGCAGCATAAAACTTGACAAAGTGATGGTCATGAGACCCAAACCAACCCCCAGCAGCCACGCTGCATAGCGGGGTTTGCGAGGCGATTTATTTTTTCCTTTCTGTGTTGTCATATCCTTTTATGTTTAATCTTTTTCTTCAATTTTTCTTCGTTCCTCTTTTGTGCCGCCCTAAAAGCCATGCTTTTGCGGCGTAAAGACGCATGGATTGTGCGCCAAAATGGTGCAGATTGCCGCCCCATTCGCATGCTTTTACTCCGGCTGAAGCATGCCCTGTGCATCGCAACCGGCAGCTTTGGGCGCCGGGACTGCCACCAAAAGACGCAGCTGCCCACCCACTTAGGGTTTATATTCAATGCCCAAACTGCGGGCGCGCTCGGCATTTCGATGCTGAATGGTCTTCTGCTTGTCGGCCTTCTGCTGCGTGATGGCGGCGGGTTTCTGCGCATAAAGCGGCACGGCCGTGGGGTTCCACGTCTCGTTCACATCCCATTTCGCCTTGCATTCTATCTTCCCCGGATAATAATACACGGCCTCGGGCTGCCGCTGAGTGGCATAATCGCCCGTGTCCCACACGCCATTATGGTTGTCATCGACAAACAAACGCAGGTAATAGGTGTCGGGAACGACATAGAAAAACTCCGCGCGGCCGTCGGCAGCCCGCGCCGTTTTCACCACCTTGTCGCTCTTGTCGAGCAGCGACACCACGCAATCTTTGCCCTCCATGCCGGCGAGCGTGATGAACAGCGTGCTGTATTCATCGAGGGTTTTCACCTTAAATCCCTGTTTAAACTTTTTCGAAATGGCACCGTAGATGTCGGCAAACGCCAAACTATCGGTCTCGAAACTATACTCCTGTCCGGGCTTCCACTCGCCCAACAGCTCATAGTCTGTGCCATATTTCAGCGAGTCGGGGCGCACCAACTGCCCCAAAGCGTTGCGCCGCGCGACGGGTTTCAGTTCATAACGCGCCCGATACCACAGCGTGTCGACTTTGGTATAGAGGTGCACCTTGCTCGTGTCGATGGTGGCCAACGGCGTGTTGAAATGCAACAACACGTTTTTATCGGGGGCGAAATCGCTCGAGATGTCGGCCTGCATCGTCACCATTTCGGGCGGATAGGCCGTCTCATAGGGTTCGTCGCGCTTTTTCTTTTTCTCCTGTTGTTTTTGCCATTGCTCAAAAGCCTTTTGCTTTTGCTTCATCCGTTGCGCATAGGTCACTTTCGACAGCACCTCCAATGTGTCGGTATGTGCCACGAGTTGGCCGAGCGAGTCGGTGCGCATGTAGGTCAATTCCATGCGCAACGTGTCTTGATTCACCAAGGCCGTGTCGCGCAACCAATAGTCGATGGTGTCGTTTTTGGCGTGGGCAATGGGGATGAAGGCGTTGTGGGCGTTGAAATTCAGCCCTTGATGGTGGGCAAATGCTTGTCGCCATAGCTGAAATTCACCGTGAAATGGTTGGCCTCTTTGCGGTTGACGCTGAGCAGATAGCGATTGGTCTGCACCTCTTGAAAGGCCGCAAGCGCAATGTCATCGGGCAGGAAATGGGTGTAGCCCACGCGCTTGATGTCGGCAATGTGGAGCGAATCGCGCCACACGGTGTCCTGTCTGACGTCAGCTTTATAGGCAGTTTGAAGCGTGTCGTGGTTGAAAGCAATCTTCTCACTCTTTTGGTTGAACTGATAGTTGCCATCCATATCCTGCAAGGCATAGATGCGATAGGTGCCCGATTTCACGCCTTTGATGACAAAATGGCCGCGGCTGTCGGTGCGACTCACACGCAACATGGGCAGCGTTTGAAAGGCCGAGTCGGATAGATTGGCATACAGCCCCACCAAAATGCCCTTCACCGGCTCAAGGTTTTCGGCCGCCACAACATAGCCCGACACCTGCATTGTGTCGATGGTTTCGCCGGTAGAGAAACTGTAAGTGTAGTTGCCTAAGGGGTTTCCCTCGTTATTATCGCTGATGGCATCGCTGAAATCAATGGTGTAGGTGGTGTTGCGTTGGAGCGAGTCCAACAGCTTCACTTCAATAGTTTTACCCGTGGCTTTGATTTCGGGCATCTGTAATTGGGGCGGCGAAACAATCACTTTCTCGGTGGCATTGTCGATTTTGACAAACTCGTTGAAGTTGATTCTGATTTTACGCTGCTTCACATTGGTGCCCTGATCAGCTGGTTCTGCACCCACAACGTGCGGCGGTGTCTCGTCATACCAGCCGCCATCGGGGTTGCCCATGCGTGCACATGCGGCCAAACAGGCCACAAGCAGCACTGCAAAGAGCACTGTGAGACTGCTCCACCGCTTGCGATATATCGAACAATTATTGGCTTTTTTCATACCTTACGTTATAGAACTACTCCGCCATGAGGTTGGAATGGTCAAACGAGAGCAGCGCCTCGATGTTCTTTCGACTGTTGCTCAAGCGCGGCACTTTGTGTTGTCCGCCCAATTTTCCGTTGGCTTTCATCCAGTCGTTAAACAGTCCTTTGCGCGCCACAATCACCTCTAACGGCTGCAAGGTGATGTCATGAAAGCGCTTAGCTTCGTAGTCGCTGTTGAGGGTTTGCAGCTGCTGGTCCAACAGTTCGGCAAAATGGGCGATGGAGTTGGGCGGCGTAGCAAACTCAATGAGCCACTGATGGCGGCATTTTGCCTGCTCATTCATAAACACGGGCGCAGCGGTATATTCGCGCACTTCGGCACCTGTTTGCGCACAAGCATAGGCCAATCCCTGCTCGGCATTGTCCATAATGAGCTCTTCGCCAAAGGCATTGATGAAATATTTGGTGCGCCCGGTGATGATAAATTTATAGGGTTGGGTGCTTGTGAAGCTCACGGTGTCGCCAATGGCATAACGCCACAGGCCGCAACTCGTGGTGATGAGCATGGCATAGTTGACGCCTGTCTGCACGCCTTCCAAGGGGATGATGGTGGGATGTTCGCTTCCAAACTCGCTCATGGGAATGAATTCGTAGAACACATCGTAGTCGACCATCAGCAAAAGGCTCTTGTCGGCGGGGTCGCTTTGTATGCCAAAGAAACCTTCACTGGCGTTGTAGGTCTCCATATAGTGCATGTTGGGGCTGGTGATGAGCTGCTCGTATTGCGAGCGATAGGGCGTGAAAGCGATGCCGCCGTGAAAAAATACTTCCAAATTGGGCCACACTTCTTCCAAATGTTGCTTGCCCGAGAGTTCCATCACGCGCACCAAAACACTGAGCATCCAGCTCGGCACGCCCGAGATATTCGTGACATTTTTGTGCAGACATTCGTGGGCTATGCGGTCGCGTTTCAGTTCGAAATCGCTCAACAGTGCCGTTTGTTTCTTCGGCACCCGCACGAGATTGGCCAAGGGGTTGATATTCTCTATCAAGATAGCACTGAGGTCGCCCACCAAAGAACCTACCCGATTGTAGTTGGAAGCGTGGCTGCCGCCGAGGATAAGGCCGCGCCCATCGAAGAGTTTGCTTGTGGGATGGTTGCGCAGATAGAGGGCCACGGTGTCGAAACCGCCGGCATAATGAATATGATGTAAGCCCATGTGCGACACGGGAATGAACTTGCTTTTGTCGTTGGTGGTGCCCGACGATTTGGCAAAGAAACGCACCCGCCCCGGCCAAAGCACATTGTTTTCGCCATGACGCATGCGGTCGATGTCGGCTTTCAATTCTTCATAGCTGTTCACAGGCACCAACTTAGCAAAGTCATCATACGTTGCCACGCGGTTCATTTGCACCTTTCGGCCATATTCAGTGTTGGCACCTTGCGCCACCAAACGCATTAAAACATCGTGCTGCAAGGCGATTGCGGCATCATCATAACGTTCTAATTGCTTTTGGCGCGGCACGAAAACATTGCGCACAATATGGGTTAAACTCATCTTTTTTCCATCTCAAATGAATTGCAAATTTAGTGCAATCTTCTGAAAAAAGGGCATGATTTAGCAATTTTAAGAAACCCACGCACCCCCAACTCGCCCATATAACCAGGAGAAAACGGCTTATGTGGTTACACCTTATTATATATAGCCATGCCAAAACAAATTGTATTGCGACGCAATGGCACCGATTTTATGCGTCATATCAGTAGCCATCTTACACAATTACGACAAAAAAATTTGGATATTCCATGAATAAAACTTATCTTTGCACCACTGTTTGCGGAAATAGCTCAGTTGGTAGAGCACGACCTTGCCAAGGTCGGGGTCGCGGGTTCGAGTCCCGTTTTCCGCTCGATTTGTTAATATCTAAGGAGCAATCCGATGCCGCAATGGTGGAATTGGTAGACACGAGGGACTTAAAATCCTTGGCCAGAAATGGCTGTGCGGGTTCGAGTCCCGCTCGCGGCACATCACTTTAAAGATGTATACATTATGAACAGAAACCTTATTCTTACGCTATCTGCATGCGCTTTTCTCTCACTAACTTCGTGTTCGAAATTAGGTAAGTTGACGGCTGATAATTTTTCAGTCAGTCCACAGCCGTTAGAAGCGGTTGGAGGAAAGGTTCCTGCGACGATAGAAGGGCAGTTTCCCGAGAAGTTTATGAACAAAAAAGCCACGGTAACCGTTATTCCCGAGCTACATTATGGCAACGGACAAGTGGCAAGAGGCGAAAGCACAACCTTCCAAGGCGAGAAGGTGATGGGCAACGATCGCACGATTTCTTATCGCTTAGGCGGTCGCTACACGATGAAAGCCAACTTCAACTATGTGCCCGAGATGCAGAAGAGCGACATGTATTTGGCGTTCAATGCAACCATTGGCAACAAGAAAGTGGAAGTGCCTGCATTGAAAGTGGGTTATGGTGTGATTGCCACCGCCGAGCTTTATCGCCGCACCATTCGTCAAGGTGGGGCCTGTTTGGCGCTCGACTCGTTCCAACGTGTGCTCAACAAGCAGCAGGAAGCCAACGTGAAGTTTCTCATTAACCAGGCCAACTTGCGCAGCAACGAGTTGAAAAACAACAGCGTGAAAGAGTTTGTTGCAATGCTGAAACGCATCAATGCCGACCGCGAAGGCTTGGCTATCAAGAATGTTGAGGTGAAAGCCTATGCTTCTCCTGATGGCGGTTACGCCTTCAACGACAAGTTAGCCAACAAGCGTCAGAACGTAAGTGAGGGCTATGTGAAGCAGCAACTCAAAGGCAACAAGATGCAAGCTGACATCGATGCGCACTACACCGCGCAAGACTGGGAGGGCTTTATGAAGCTCGTTCAGGCCAGCAACATCCAGGATAAGGACGTGATTTTGCGTGTGTTGTCGATGTATAAAGACCCACAAGAACGCGAACAGCAAATCAGAAACATGAGCGAAGGGTTCAGAGAGCTGGCCGATGGCATTCTCCCTGAGTTGCGTCGCAGCCGTTTGATTATCAATTATCAGGTGATTGGGCGCAGCGATGAGCAGATTAAGCAGCAATATGCAGCCGATCCCACAAAGCTAAGTTTGGAAGAATTGCTCTACTTGGCAGCGTTAGAGGATCAGGTTTCGACCAAAGAAGCGATTTATAAGAAGACCATTCAGTTGCATAAGAACGACTTCCGTGCCTATAACAACTTGGCCGCTTTGGCCTTAAACAAAGGTGATGAAGCCACAGCCGAGCGCTATTTGAGCCAGGCTTTGCGCTGCAACAGCAAAGCACCCGAGGCCTTTGCCAACAAAGCTTATATTGACTTGACACACGGACGCGCGGCACAAGCAGAACAAAATCTTGCCAATGCCACCGAAGCGAATGGCTTTAACGAGATTTTAGGCGCATTGAACATCGCACGAGGCAATTATGCTAACGCCACCGAAGAGCTGTTTAACAACAACAACAGCGCGGCTTTGGCACAGTTGCTCAACAAGAACTACATGGCAGCCGAGCAGACTTTGAATGCCATTCAGCAGGGCGATGCCATGACAAGCTATCTGAAAGCCATTCTCTATGCACGTCAAGGAAAGCGCGATGCTGCTCAACAAGCGCTCCAACAGGCATTGCAACAAGATGCCACTTTGCGCACCTATGCCGAAAACGACTTAGAATTGGCGAACATTCGTTAATGAAACAAATTTACATCCTGATACTGCTCATCTTGGGTTTTGTATCGTGTAGCACCGACAAGAAGCATTTTTCCTTCGACGGTCGCTTAACGAACATCAACCAAGGTGAGTTTTATGTGTATGCCTTAGACGATGCTTCGGCGGGTTTAGACACCGTGAAGGTGGAGGCAGGGCGCTTCTCTTATGAGATGCCTTGCACCAAACCCAGTATCTTGATGTTGGTGTTTCCCAACTTTTCCGAGCAGCCTATCTTCGCCGAACCCGGCAAATCGGTTGATGTGAAGGGCGACGCCTCGCACTTAAAAGAGTTGGAAGTGACGGGAAGCAAGACCAATGAGCTGATGAATAAGTTTCGTCAGCAGATTGCAAATGCTTCACCTCCCGAGATGGAACGCTATGCCGCGCAGTTCATTGCCGACCATCCCGAGTCGCCTGTCGGGGCTTATTTAGTGACGAAATATTTCATCAAGACGCCTCGTGCCAACTACAACAAGGCACTTTCGCTCATCAACATGCTGCTCAAGGCACAGCCCGAATATGGCTATCTGCGCCTGTTGCAGGGCCAACTCAAATCGCTTGCTGCCTTAGAGAAGGGCACCTTGCCCAACTTCTCGGCACGCGATATCAACGGGAAAGCCATTGATGTGAAGGCATTGCGCACGGCTCCGGTGGCCGTTCTCTACACATGGGCCACGTGGAATTACGATTACAACATGCTGAACAGCCGCCTCAACGACAGCTATCAGCGTGCCAATGGCCAGCTGAAAGTCGTTGGATTTAACCTCGATGCAAGCCGAAGTGACTGCCGACGGAGCCTTGAAAGTCAGTCGATTGCTTGGCCCACGGTGAACGATCAGCAACTGTTCAACAGTCCAACGCTGCAACTGCTCGGCCTAAACACCGTGCCCGACAACCTCGTTTTACAACGGGGACGCATCGTAGCGCATGGCCTTTCTATCGAACAACTGATGAAGAAGGTGGACGAACTGCTGCCCAAGACGGCACCGTAAACGGCAAAAGCAGTCAGCAGATGTCACACTTCGTCGCGCATTTGCTACGCCCCACGCCCCTCATCTTCTACACCTAACCATTCATTCCCCCACCACTCCATGTTAGTAAAAACCTATAGTGCTGCCGTTAATGGGCTCGAAGTGACCACCGTCACGGTGGAAGTGAGTCTCCATCCCGGCGTGATGTACCACCTGACCGGCTTGGGTGACAAGGCTGTTCAAGAGGGACGCGACCGCATTGCCGCAGCAATGTTGTTCTGTGGCTATAAGTTTCCACGCGCCGACATCACCATAAACCTTGCGCCTGCCGACCTGAAAAAGGAAGGTAGTGGCTTTGATTTGCCTTTAGCCATCGCCCTTTTGGCGGCCAACGGCAACCTCCATTCCGACGTGTTAGACCACTATATGCTCGTGGGTGAGCTGAGTTTAGACGGCCATCTGCAACCCATCAAAGGCGCATTGCCCATCGCTATCCGGGCAAGAGCCGAGAAATTTAAAGGCCTCATCGTGCCCAAAGCCAACGTAAGAGAGGCCGCTGTGGTGAACAACCTCGACGTTTATGGCATGGAAACAATGGCCGACGTGCTGCAATTCCTCACCCAGCCCGACGCTTTCCAGCCCACTGTCATCGACACCCGCAAGGAGTTTTATGAGCAACAAAGTCACTTCGACTTCGATTTCAGCGATGTGAAAGGGCAAGAAAGCGTGAAACGTGCGCTCGAAGTGGCGGCGGCTGGCGGACACAACCTCATCATGTTGGGGCCTCCGGGCAGCGGAAAATCGATGATGGCCAAGCGACTTCCGTCCATTCTTCCGCCGCTAACCTTGGCCGAAAGCTCGAGACGACGCAGATACACAGCATCGCCGGGCGCTTAGGTTCGGGCACATCGCTCATCAGTCAGCGCCCCTTCCGCGCGCCCCATCACACCATTTCCGAGGTAGCTTTGGTAGGCGGTGGCGCCAATCCCATGCCGGGTGAAATCTCATTAGCCCATCATGGCGTGCTCTTTTGCGACGAGTTGCCCGAGTTTAATAAACACACTTTAGAGGTGTTGCGGCAGCCATTGGAGGACAGAATGATAACCATCAGCCGCGCAAAATACAACATCACGTTCCCTTGTTCGTTCATGTTTGTGGCCAGCATGAACCCCTGTCCGTGCGGCTATTACGGCGATCCGACCCACCATTGCGTGTGCTCGCCGGGGCAAATTCAGCACTACATGAACAAAATCTCGGGGCCATTGCTCGACCGCATCGACATCCAATGTGAGATAACGCCCGTGCCTTTTGCCGACATCAGTCGCGCAACGCCCGGCGAACCCAGCGCCACCATCCGCGAACGGGTGATGAAGGCGCGCGAAATCCAGACCCAACGCTTCAACACCCACAAGGCCATTCACTGCAATGCACAGATGACCGAGCGCATGATTCATCAGTATGCCGAGCCCGATGCCGCGGGAATCGAACTGCTCAAGACGGCCATGCAGCGCCTCAGTTTGAGTGCCCGTGCCTACAGTCGCATCCTCAAAGTGGCGCGCACCATCGCCGATCTCGACGCCAGTGCGCAGGTGTTGCCCCACCATCTCTCAGAAGCCATCAGCTATCGCCAGCTCGATCGGGGCGATTGGGGCGAGCGATAGTCAGACAGGCATGCCCGAAGCCGGCAACAATATCGTCCATTTTACTCCGTAATTACAACGTAAATACGGCATAAAGTGAATGGAAAAAGTGCACTATTCATGCTATATTTGTCAGCTCTATCTCCCCAAACGAACGATCATTCCAATCCATCGCACGGCTACGGCCGAAGCATTTATTTACCATTTTGAAACAATTCTGCCGCGACGAAACGATTGCTTTCATGAGAAGATGGTGTGTAGCCACGGCTGACCAATGAGAAAAAAGAAAACGAAGTGTTCTGCCATGGCAGAACACTTCGTTTATTTTATGACACCCTTCCCACCAAAGCGGAAAGCCGATTTTAAGCTATAATATGCTATTTTGAAGAGAATGCCCGACCTCAACGTCATGCACGATGCTGAAAAGTTTTTGGAAATAGGCACCACATCGCGAAACCCTCCCCTATACATTGCACCAAGAAGGCAACCCATCACCCCACAATCAGCGTGGTGTTGAGCCGCACATAGGCCTCGCTGAGGTAGATAAAGCCATGGAAACGGTTGTGGGCGCCCCACGAATTTTTAGCAATGAAATAGCGGTTGCCGCGGTGGTCGTGGGCCAATCCCACGAGTGCCATGGCGTGATCGTCGGTGGTTTGAAGGCGCTCGAAAGCCTGTTGGCGCTGTTGTTGCGTGATGTGTTGCGTGGTGAGGACGGCCACTCCGCCGGCGAAATCGAAACCTTCTGACGACACATCACCCTCCCAAAACACCGCTCTTCCGCCTTGCAAACGCTGCACGATGAACGCCATCAGCTTGTCGAGAGGCACATTGAGCGCACTGTCGCCCGCCACATTGTCGGGCACTTCGAGGGCAAAACGTTGGCCAAAGGGATGATGGGTGAAGCTCGTTAGCGCCTGGTATTCATCGTCGCGACACACACTTCGGGCGAACTCCTGCGGCGTATAGTCGGCGCCGAGCATGTGAACCGTGGCACCAGGCAGATAGCCCAAGGCCTCATCGAGCAACCGATTGCCCTGCGCATTGAGCGAGGCAAAGTCGTGAACGGCCTGCGTGGCGCGCTGCAAACGATGGGCAAGCACGTTGAGATTGACGGGCTTGAGGGTGGAATAGCTATCATAGGGCACCACCCCATAGGCCGAAAGGAGATGCAACAAGCGCGGCCCCATGCCCCGAAGGCGCAACGGCGCGGCACCATGAGCAAGATAACAGCGGCGCATCTCGTCCATCATCAGACTGCGTGCAATGTAATTTGGACTGAGATTCACCGAGTCGCCCTGCATCAGGTGGTTGGTTTCGATGGTGGCCAGCATGGCATAAACCCAGCAAAGCGTGCTACGCCCCTGGTCTTTCACCGGCGTTGTTTTGAGCAACACATCAATGATGAATGGCGATTTTTCGGCCTTTCGCTGCACCGGTCGTGTGCAAGAACTGAGCCACAGAAGCCCCATTGTGAGGCAAAAAAGAATTTTCTTCATGCCCAACAAAGTTACAAAGAAAATCAGTAATTTTGCAGCCATGAAAGGAAAAATCACGGATTACGAAGTGATGGCACCCGTGGGCTCGCGCGAAAGCCTCGCAGCTGCCATCCAAGCGGGCGCCGACTCGGTTTATTTCGGCATCGGAAAGCTCAACATGCGGTCACATTCGGCCAACCATTTTGACATCGATGATCTGCACGAAATCGCAGCCACATGTGCCCAACATGGCATGAAGAGCTACCTGACGGTGAACACCATCATCTATGATAACGACCTGACGACGATGAAAACCATTGTCGATGCCGCCAAGGCAGCAGGCATCTCGGCCGTCATTGCCAGCGATGTGGCCGTGATGAGCTATTGCAACGAAGTGGGACAAGAGGTGCACCTGTCGACCCAACTCAACATCTCGAACATCGAATCGCTGAAGTTCTACAGCCGTTTTGCCGACGTTGTGGTGCTGGCGCGCGAACTCAATATGGAGCAGGTGAAAGCCATTCACGAGGATATTGAGCAGCAACACATCTGCGGTCCCATGGGAAATCCCATCCGCATCGAAATGTTTTGCCACGGCGCTTTGTGCATGGCGGTGAGCGGAAAATGCTACCTTAGCCTCGCCAACAGCAACCGTTCGGCCAACAGAGGCGAGTGTATTCAGATTTGTCGACGCTCGTATGAGGTGCGAGATAAGGAGACCGGCAACGAATTAGAGGTGGACAACCAATATATTATGAGTCCGAAAGACCTGAAAACCGTGCGCTTCATCGACAAAATGATGGATGCCGGCGTGCGCGTTTTCAAAATAGAAGGTCGTGCACGTGGCCCTGAATATGTCTACACGGTGGTGAAAAGCTACAAGGAAGCCATCCGGAGTGTGCTCGAAGGCACGTTCACCGAGGCCAAGAAAGATGCGTGGGACGAGCGACTCGCCACCGTCTTTAACCGCGGTTTTTGGGATGGTTACTACCAAGGACAGACGCTCGGCGAGTGGAATAAGCACTATGGCAGTGTGGCAACCGAGAAGAAAGTACTCATCGGTAAGGTCATCAAATACTTCTCTAAATTGGGCGTTGCCGAAATTTCCGTGGAGGCTTCCACCTTCAATCAGGGCGAAAAGCTGCTCATTACAGGGCCCACCACCGGCGTGATGTACCTGCATGCCGACGAAATTCGCTACGACCTGCAACCCGTTCCCACCGCCGAACAGGGCACACGCGTGTCAATTCCCGTGCCCGAGAAGGTGCGACCGAGCGACAAACTCTATAAGTTGGTGCCCAATCCCCAAACGCTTTCAGAAAAGGAAGGGGCGTAAAAAGCTAAAATGGTTTGAGAGAGTCAGATGGACTTGAGCAACAATACAAAGCAAGAATAATAAATCACAATCAACAAAACATAGAAACTTCATCTCCACAGCCCACCACTCCCCTCCCTCTTTAGAGAGGTTTTGGAAGCAAGGCTTTTGGAGAAATGACATTCATTTATGAGGACTATCAACGAAATACAAGACGAAGTGATTGATGAGTTCGAGGGCTTTTCAGACTGGATGGATCGCTATCAGCTGCTCATCGATTTGGGTAATGAGCTCGAAGCGCTGCCCGAACAGTATAAAACAGAAGAAAATCTCATCGACGGCTGTCAGAGTCGCGTGTGGATTCAATGCGACAACGAGGGCGGAGAATTGGTGTTCCGCGCCGACAGCGATGCGCTGATCGTGAAAGGAATCATCGCCTTACTCATTCAGGTGCTGAGCCATCACACGGCAAAAGAAATTCTTGAGGCCGACCTTTACTTCATCGATCGCATCGGATTGCGCGAACATCTCAGTCCAACGCGCAGCAATGGGCTCCTGGCTATGGTGAAAAGAATCAAGGCCTACGCGCTGGTCTATGCGCAAGAAGCATGAGAAAGCTCAAAACCATAGAGATGACGCGCCTCTCGATTGAGGCGTTTAAGGCGGCGCAGAAGCTGCCCCTCGTGGTGGTGTTAGACAATGTTCGCAGCCTGTACAACGTGGGAAGCGTGTTCCGTTCGGGCGATGCTTTCCGCATTGAGGCGCTTTATCTCTGCGGCATCACAGCCACTCCGCCTCACGCTGAAATCCATAAAACGGCTTTAGGTGGCGAGGATAGTGTGGCATGGCAATATTTTTCGTCGGCCGAAACAGCGGTAGAAACGCTGCAACGCAACGGCTATTTCGTCTATGCCGTGGAGCAAGTGGAAGGCAGTTGCAAACTGCAAAAGTTGAATTTACACACCGAAACACCGGCCAAAGGCTATGCCGTGGTGTTGGGAAACGAGGTGAAAGGCGTGCAACAAAGTGTGGTCGACCTTTGCGATGACTGCTTGGAAATTCCGCAGTTGGGCACCAAACACAGCCTCAACGTGAGCACTACGGCTGGCATTGTGATGTGGGAATTTGCCCGCCAGCTGCTGCTTTGAGCATAAAAAGATAAGATTATATTTGGAACTTATTGCTTCATTCGTTATCTTCGCAGCACAATTCGGTCTCATTTGTCAGAAAGGTCATCATGGATAAAGAAAAGAAAAAACGCATCATGCAGTGAACTTCTTTTGATGAACTGCTGAATGTTGAATATGAATATAGAGGAACAAAAACAAGAGAAGCATTTGAATATGAGGCAAAACGCTTTTATCTCTCTGCAAAAAGGGAAGAAGAACAAGTGTCATCACGCTAACTTTTGCGCGGCGAGGGCGACAGTTCACCTCCTCCTATGGGGCATCCTGCTCCTTTCTGCCTGCAACAGCAACGGGCAAAACAACGTAGTAAACAATATCAAAAGTATGGAAATCAACGATACCAACCAATACATCAAGCACGACGATGCCACGTTGCGCAAGATGCTCACCGCCGAACAATATGCCATTACGCAGCAGGCGGCCACCGAACATCCCTTTACCAATGCCTACGACCACGAGTTTCGGCCGGGCATCTATGTCGACATCACCACCGGACAGCCGCTGTTTCTCTCGTCCGACAAATATGATTCGGGCTGCGGTTGGCCCGCTTTTCGCGCCCCATCAGCAACGATCTGCTCGCCGAGCACACCGATTTGTCGCATGGCATGACGCGCACCGAGGTGAGAAGCAAATTGGGTGATGCCCATTTGGGACATGTTTTCAACGATGGACCACGCGAAAAAGGCGGACAACGTTATTGCATCAACAGCGGCGCTTTGCGCTTCATCCCCGAGCAAGAGATGGCAAAAGCGGGCTATGGTGCCTATCTCAAGCTGCTCCATCCTTGCGAACCATCTATCTTGCAGGCGGATGTTTTTGGGGAACAGAGCATTTTTTCAAACAGATTCAAGGCGTAAAAGCCACACAAGTGGCTATGCCAACGGACACAAAGCTCATCCTAACTACGAAGAAGTGTGCACCGACAAAACCGGATTTGCCGAGACCGTTGAGGTGGAATACGACCCTTCGGTGGTCAGTCTGCCCTTCCTGCTCGACCTTTATTTCAAGGCCATCGACCCCACCTCGCTCAATCAACAAGGCAATGACCGCGGCACACAATACCGCACAGGCATTTATTACACCGACAAAGCCGATTTACCCCTCATCGAAGCGGTGATGCACGAACAGCAAAAACACTTCAACAAGCCCTTGGAAGTGGAGGTTTCGCCCCTGAAAAACTTCTATCCCGCCGAAGACTACCATCAAGATTATCTCGACAAAAATCCCACCGGCTACTGCCATCTACCCCAAAGTTTATTTGAAATGGCGCGAAAAGCCAAAATGAAATAAACCATAAGCGAGAGCTGTAGCGTCAAGAAATAAAAGAAAAAGGATGTGGTCTCACCGAGAATCGAACTCGGATCTAATCTTTAGGAGAGACTTGTTCTATCCATTGAACTATGAGACCTTCATAGCCATCGCAGTGAAACAGCGCGCACACTATCACCCTTCGGCCGGCAATCGCTGATGCGTGCCGCTGCAAATACGCCCTGCAAAGGTACAATATTTTGTGGAAATAGAGATAAAAAGCTTGGGGGAGAAAGGCAAAACTGCCATTTTCTTTGCGCAAAAGGGTGCAGAAGACGTTTAGAAAGACCGAAAAGGCTAAACAGAACGCCACAATAGGGCTATGTAAGATGATAAAAGAAAGCGCTGAAAGCACCCACTTCATTAACTGATTTCATGAGCATCAAGAATCCCTCTCTCACTCTCCGTTGAAGACCTTATTCATATCTTCGGCAATCATGCTTGCATCTCGCCGAAAATCGTCTATATCATTGCCCTTTAAATAATCTGCAAAACGCTGTCTCGGCATCAGGCCTAATGCCGAAAGAATGCCAGTCTTCAATGTCGGCCGCTGCGAAAACAGCACCGATGTGGATGTGCGTTTGTGACTTGTTTGCCGTAAATCTTTCATACAGAAAAATCATGTGATTGTGATAAACACGCTACAAATATAAACGTTTTCTGCGATATATCAAAATAGAAGGTGCTCTTATTTTGATTTCCCCGTGCAAAGAATAGCGGATAACTGCATGCTTTTACCCTGCAATCTGCACCATTTTAGTACGCAAAGGCAAAGAGATTGAGCGGAAAAAGCATAGCGATTGTTCACAAAGGGCGCAGCCCCGTGGCGCTACTTTCAAAGGCATTCGTGGCAAAAGGCATGGACAAGTGACGCTACTTCCAAAGACACTCCTTGCAAAGGGCATGGATAAGCGGAGCTACTTTCAAAGGCATTCTCGGCAAAAGGCATGAACAAGTGGCGCTACTTTCAAAGGCACTCGCTACAAAAGGCATGGACAAGTGGCGCCGACAGCGCAGCAAGACGCGGACAATGCCGTTAGCACGATTGCTTTTGCGTCATGATTTTCAGCACCATATCGTCGGTGGCGCACATGGCTTCTTTGCCGATGCTCGTGAGGTTGTGGATGCTCTGATCCACGCAATCATCGATAATTCCCTCGGCCGACGTGACACATCGTCTCGCGTGCCAACAAAGCGCTGAGCAAAGCTGTGCTCACTCCCGAACAAATCTTCAGCGAACAACTGGGCTTTGCCCCATCACAAATCATGCCAGTGAGGTTGGCTATCATGTTTTTTACCGCATGACAGACGTCCGAATAATTGCCGCCCATGAGATAGGTGATGCCACAACTGCTGCCGATGCTGGCCACCACGCAGCCACAAAGGGCGCTGAGCTTGCCAAGACTTTGCTTGATATAGATGGCCGTGAGGTGGCTCAAGATGAGCGCTCGCGTGAGTTCTTCCTCGGTATTCTCGTTCTCTTCGGCATAAACGGCCACGGGATTGGTGGCGCAGATGCTTGGTTGCCCGAGCCCGAATTGCTCATCACGGGGATTAAAGCACCGCCCATACGCGCATCACAGGCCGAAGCGGTGGCCGAAATGATGTGCGAAAAGATGCTGTTGCCAAAGATGCCGTGGCTCAACGGACGGTCCATCGTCTTGCCTAAACAATGACCATAGTTGCCTTTTCGGCTCTCGCGCGCCGCCTTCAGGTTGTATTCCTTGGTTTGAAGAATGAACGACAGCTCGTCGATGGGGGTTGTTGTGGCAAAATCCCACACCAACTTCATATTCAGTTCTATATCGTCATTTCCTTGTTCCTCACCGCCTTTCATGCGCTTATCGAGCATCACCTTGCCCCCAACGGCCTCATAAACAAAGTTGGTGTGGGCGCGTTGAATGATGGCTGTGGCCTGCTTGTCGCCCTTTTGGCACGTCACCTCCACATAAAGTTTGTCGCAACAATCCTCCTTGAGCTTGATGTTGAGACACACTTTCTCCAAATATTGTTTACCTTCAGACAGGCTTTCGGGCGTCAAATCCTTCAGCACCTCCAACTGATAGGCGCTCTTTCCGATGGTAGCCCCTAAGGCAATGGCAATGGGAAGGCCTATCATGCCCGTGCCGGGAATGCCCACTCCCATGGCGTTTTTGAGGATGTTGGCACTCAAAAGCACCTCAATCTTCTCGGGACGACAGCCCAAAAGTTCGGTAGCGCGCGCCGTACAGAGCGCAACAGCCATGGGTTCGGTGCACCCAACCGCAGGCACTACCTCGCGTTGGATGAGCGAAAGCAGTTGCTGGCGTATGGTTTTGTCAAGCATTTTCGTACGTTTTATGGCTGTTTGCGATAGGCCTCAAGACCGCGTTGCAAGAAACCTAAATAGGCTTTCACATCTTCTTTATAAGCATAGCTGCCCACCAATGGACGCCCTTCGTTGTTGACGGGCACATAGAACGGTTGGGCATTGGCGCCAAACTTGCTGCGTTGCAGATAGCTCCACTTATCACCCACGGTGTGCAGCGTGCGCGTCTGCCCGTTTTCTTGCACCGTCATGGCCTGCGGAAGCGGGGTCTTGTCGTCGACAAAAAGCGAGATGAGCACGTAATCCTCTTGCAAAGTCTTGGCCACAGTGGGGTCGGTCCACACGGCAGCTTCCATCTTTCGACAGTTCACACAGCCGAAACCGGTGAAGTCAAGCAATGCCGGTTTGCCGGCTTTTGCAGCAGCTGCCATGCCCGCCTCATAGTCATGATAGGTGGCACGCACCTCTTTTGTGTTCAAATTAAAATCCTGTGTGCTCATGGGTGGTGCGAAAGCGCTCACGGCTTTGTTGGGTGCGCCCCACAAACCGGGCACCAAATAGATGGCAAAGGCCAACGAACACAGGCCCAGCATGATGCAGGGCACGGGCATGGGTTTATCGATTTCGCCCCCGATGGCGTCGCTCTGAAACTTCAGTTTGCCAATGAGATAGAGCCCCAAAGCGGCGAAAATCACAATCCAAAGCGACAGGAACACCTCGCGATCTAAGATGTGCCAGCCATAAGCTAAGTCGGCAACGCTGAGGAACTTCAGCGAGAACGCCAACTCGATGAAGCCAAGAACAATCTTAATGGTGTTCATCCACGATCCCGATTTGGGTGCGCTCTTGAGCCAACTGGGGAACATTGCAAAGAGTGTAAACGGCAAAGCCAACGCCAATGCAAAGCCAAACATGCCCACAGCAGGGCCAATCAGCGAGCCCGAAGTGGCCGAAGCGACCAACAAAAAGCCGATGATGGGACCCGTACACGAGAAACTTACCAAGGCCAACGTGAAGGCCATGAGGAAGATTGAGAGCAAACCTGTGGTGGAAGAGGCTTTCGTATCGACCGCATTGCCCCATTTATCGGGCAGCCGAATCTCAAACCAACCGAAGAAACTCACCGCAAACACCACAAGCATCAAGAAGAAAAAGACGTTGAAAAGGGCACTCGTAGAGAGCGCATTCAAGGCCGACGCGCCGAAAAGACGCGTGACAATGAGCCCCAAAGCCAAATAGATAACTACGATAGAGGCACCATAGGTGAGGGCATCTTGAATGCCCTTGCGCCGGTTATCCTTAGCCCGTTTCAGGAAAAAGCTCACCGTCATGGGATGATGGGCCACACACAGGGTGTGAAAAGCGCCAACAGCCCGCCCAAGAAACCCATCAAAAAGATGTAACCCCAGCTCTGACTGTCGCTCGCATCGGTGCCGTTTTGCTGCTGAAGCACGTTGACAACGGGCTTCCACAGCGTGGCTTTGTCGGCCGCCGAAAGCGTCTTTTCCCCAGCAACAGCTGCGGTTGCCAAACTATCGGCTGCGGTTTGCTGCGCTAAATTGGCCGGTGTGGCGGGCGTTAATACAGCTGCATCTATGCCCATCTGCGCGCCATCGCCTCCTTTTTCACCCGCCTTAGCCGCCGCTATCGCAGTCGTTTGCTCGGGTTCAGCGTTTTTTTTTGCTACGAAAGCCGGACTTTTGCCTTGCTCATGCACTTCGACTTGCGTGGGCGGCAAGCAACTTTGGTCGTTGCAAGCACCATATTCCAAATAGCCTTTCAACGCATATTGCGGTTTGGTGAAGCGTATTTTCTGCACAAACTGCACACTGTTTTCGAAATAACGCAGCTGCATTTCGAACGTTTTGTCAAAGTTTTTAATCTCTTTTCCACGTGGCGTGAGCTTGCCAACCAGCTCCACTCCGTCGAGCTTCTCGACGTTAAAAGTGGCCGAAGTGGGACCTCCGCCGGGCAAATTAGTAGAATAGACGTGCCAACCGGCCGCAATCTTACCTGTGAATACCAACTCCGCTTCGGCGGTCTTTCCCGCTTTTAGCTGCACAGAGAACTTTGCAGGATTCTGTATTTGGGCTTGAACCAAGATGCTCACCATGAGCATCAAAGCCATTGTGCATAATTTTTTCATTCAGCTTTCGTGTTATGTCTTTATATATAATAATGTCTTTTATCGCCAACATTGGTTTCAAAGTCAACGCTTTTGCAAATTTACTAAAAAACTTAGAATAATATAATTTGTCGATAAGATTTTGCATTTTTGAACAAAAAGAGAATGGCTTTTGGGGCAAAAAACAGTGAAAAACCGGCCAAAAACCTGCACAACTTAGGGGTGTTTGTGCAAAAGAGGGTGCTTTTTTGATAGAAATATTTGCGAATATGAAAATTAATGTGTTCCTTTGCACCCAGTTTTTTATTAGGGAATTATTTATTAAACATTTTAAAAGTAACAATTATGTCAGAAATTGAAAGCAAGGTAAAGGCGATTATCGTAGACAAACTTGGTGTTGACGAGGCTGAAGTAAAGCCCGAAGCAAGTTTCACAAACGATTTAGGTGCTGATTCTTTGGACACTGTAGAATTGATTATGGAGTTCGAAAAAGAGTTTGGTATCTCTATTCCCGATGACAAAGCAGAAACCATCCAGACCGTTGGTGACGCTATTAAGTACATCGAAGAAAACGCAAAGTAATTGCATAGCAAACGCTTTATTTTGCAAATCATACGATTAGGGGTTAGTGATTAAGGATTGGTAGCCGCGCAAGTGTGTGCCCAATCACTGGTCCCTAATCCCTAATCATATTTTATATTTCACATGGAATTAAAAAGAGTCGTTGTAACAGGCTTGGGAGCTGTAACCCCTGTAGGCAACAATCCCGAAGAAACATGGGCTAATCTGCTGGCCGGAAAGAGCGGTGCGGCGCCCATCACCCTGTTTAATACCGAGATGTTCAAAACCAAATTCGCGTGCGAAGTGAAGGATTTGAATGTCACCGATTATATTGATCGCAAGGAAATGCGCAAGATGGATCGTTATTGTCAGCTGGCTATGATTAGCGCCATGCAGGGCATAAAAGATGCCAATATCGACGTAGAAACCGAAGACTTAGACCGCGTTGGCGTGATTTTCGGTGTCGGAATTGGAGGCATCAAGACGTTCCAAGACGAGGTAACCTATTATGGACAGCACGAAGATCAAGGGCCCAAGTTCAACCCTTTCTTCATTCCTAAGATGATAGCTGATATTGCTGCAGGGCAGATTAGCATTCAATATGGCTTCCATGGTCCCAACTATACCACGACAAGTGCATGCGCTTCGTCGAGCAATGCCTTAGCCGATGCGTTTAATCTCATCCGCTTAGGCAAGGCCAATATCATCGTCAGTGGCGGTGCAGAAGCTGCCATCTGCGAGTGTGGTGTAGGCGGATTTAACGCCATGCACGCCCTCTCTACCCGCAATGATGACCCCGAACATGCGAGCCGTCCATTCAGTGCGAGTCGCGATGGCTTCGTGATGGGCGAAGGAGCAGGCTGTCTTATCCTCGAAGAGTTAGAGCATGCGAAGGCTCGTGGCGCTAAGATTTATGCCGAAATGGTAGGCGAAGGTGCCAGTGCTGATGCCCATCACATCACCGCTTCTCACCCAGAAGGGCTCGGAGCTAAGCTCGTGATGCAGCGCGCTTTGGAGGATGCAGGCTTGCAACCCACCGATATCGACTACATCAACGTGCACGGAACGTCGACACCTGTGGGCGATGTTTCTGAGGCAAAGGCCATCAAAGACGTCTTTGGCGACCATGCTACAAGCTCAATATCAGCTCAACCAAGAGCATGACCGGCCACCTTCTCGGTGCAGCAGGTGCGGTAGAAGCCATGGCTTGCGTGCTCAGTGTGAAGCATGACATCGTGCCACCGACCATCAATCACGAAGAGGGTGACAACGATGAAGCATTGGATTACAACATGAACTTCACCTTTAACAAGGCACAAAAACGCGAAGTGCGTGCCGCTTTGAGCAACACCTTTGGCTTTGGTGGGCACAACTGCTGCGTGATTTTCAAGAAATATGCTGAGTAATCTCATCGATAGGATAAAGCTTCCTTTCCGCAAGGAAAAGGAGCTTTATTCGTCTTTACACACCATCTTGGGCTTCTATCCCCACGATATTAGCTACTACAAGCTGGCACTGATGCACAAAAGTGTCATGCGGCGCAACGCAAAAGGGCGTCCGGTGAACAACGAACGGTTGGAATTTCTCGGCGATGCTATCCTCGATGCCATCGTGGGTGACATCGTCTATCGGCACTTTCCGGGCAAGCGTGAAGGCTTCCTGACCAACACACGCTCGAAACTTGTGCAGCGCGAAACGCTCAACCGCTTGGCCAAAGAGATGGGCATCACCCGCCTGGTGCTTAGCAATGGGCGCAGCTCTTCGCACAACAGCTACATGGGAGGCAACGCTTTCGAGCTTTGGTGGGCGCCATCTATCTCGACAAAGGCTATGAAGCCTGCATGCGCTTCATGCAGAAACGCATCCTCGGACAGTTGGTAAACATCGATAAGGTGGCCTATAAAGAGGTGAATTTCAAGAGCAAACTCATCGAATGGAGCCAGAAAAACCGCGTCAATCTCAGCTTTGAGAATATCGCAGAAACCACCGATCAGGGTGGAAGTCCTGTGTTCCAATATAAGATTGTCATCGAAGGTCTCGAGGGATGTGCCGGAAAAGGCTACAGCAAAAAGGAGAGTCAGCAAATGGCTTGCAAGCTGACCTTAGAGAAACTGCGCAAAGAGCCTCAATTCATCGATGCCGTCTTCGCAGCCAAAACCAACCGCACGAAGATGGAAGAGGAGCCGGTTGAAAACGTGCCCACTACCGAACCTGACGAGAGTTTCTTGATGTCTGCGCCCGAAACAACGGCTCCTGCAACGCAAGAAGCATCGGCTGACGACGCACAGACTGCTGCAAACGACACCCAAACGGCCGAAAAGCCGGCTGCAAAGGGCAAGAGACGCCGCCGTTCGCCCATGTACAAGGCAAAAGAAACGCCGGCAGAAGGGCAAGCCTCCATGGCTGAACAGCCTGTCAACGATGCCGAAAAAGCCGACGAACCAGCTGGCAAAAGGACTCGTAAAATAGCCAAAACGGCAGAAGATACGGCCGAAAACGTCAACAAGATGGCTGATCAACGCGCCGACAACACAACTCCATCGGCCGACGAAACCGCCGATGACGACTTCGATTTGAGCGACATCAGTGCCCGAAAGCAAAGCCGTGAGGAGATTATCGAAGCTGCCGAAGCTGCCGCTTTCGGCGAATAAGCCTCGCAATCTCTGCGACTTTAGTCGGCAATTCATACGAAAAAACAAGAAAAGGTGGCCCACATTTGCCACCTTTTTCATTGCTTTTGCAAACCCATCGTTCACCAATGTCTTAGAAGATGAGTTTGCTAACGCGTACAGCGTGCACTCCATCTTCCCAAAAACGCAACATTTTCCCTTTCCACACCTCATCCCATCGCCCTCTCTTCCGCCAGCCACAATGAAAAGAAGGCATTTCTTTGGCGGAATAAAAAAATATACCGAAATTTGCAAAACGGCTGGTCTGTGCGCAGTCTATAGACGAAAAGGGCACGGCAACGATACGCAAAAAGGAAATTAGGAATGAAAATTTTTGGCATAGAAGGCAATTATAACACTGCGGCATGCACGCAACAAGGGGATGGAACAGGGGCAGATGCACCCGTGCTTTTCACCAAATGCGACACGGCTTTGCTCAAAGACAGTAAACCTTTTTTCATTCCCGACCACTTAGGCACCATCACTGCTGCCGTGCATCTCGTGGTGAGAATCTGCCGATTGGGCAAGACTATCGCCCCACGTTTTGCCACACGCTATTATGATGCCGTCACCCTTGGTGTAGATTTCACCGCTACAGACTTGCAAAAAAACTTACAAAAGGTCGGTCAACCCTGGGACTTGAGCAAGAGCTTTGATGGTAGCGCCGCCATAGGCACATGGGTTCCGCTGGACGAACTCAAACCCGTTCACAACCTCCCCTTCACACTTTCGTGCAACAACACGCCCTTGCAAGCGGGCTATTCGGGCGACATGCGCCACAACATCGACGACCTCATTGCCTACATCAGCCAGTTTTTCACCCTCAAAACAGGCGATATCCTCTTCACCGGAGCCCCCGTTTCACCCAACATCGTCCACATCAACGACCACCTCGAGGGCTTCATTGGCGAACGAAAAGTGCTGTCGTTTAACTGTAAATAGGAAGCGATGGGGCACATGAAACGATTCAAACGTTCAAAACAAGTTACGATACAACGCTGTTCAGGCCTACTTTTGTTCTGTATGCTGGTGATGAATGGGGCCGCTTCCTCACGCTTTTTCCACCTCTCGTCCACCCAATTACACATCGATTCGGCATTGGCGCGCTTCACGTATGCCATGCCTTTGTCGGGCAACTACCGCGATTCCACCTACCAGGTGGAGGTGGTTTACCCCGAATTTGCCCCTCTTTCGCCCCCACAGCAGCAGGCTTATCGGGCGATAACCACGGCGTTGCCGCCCACATGGCCCACGGTTGAGCAGACGATGGTGGTGCAACGCAAGCAGCCGATGCTGGTGGTTTCGTTTTCTCCCTACGCCTATCGTGACGGGCATTATTGCGCTTTGACGCGTTTCATGTTGCGCATCACGTCGCAACCTCGTGCGCTTGCCCACGCTCAACGCAACCCTTTGTCCACCCGTGTGGCTGCTGCCGACCGCTATACCCATCAATCTGTACTGGCACAAGGGCGCTGGGTGAAGATCAAAGTGGCCGAGACGGGCGTGCATCAACTCAGCGAATCGCTCATCCGTCAGGCAGGGTTCACCGATATAAATAAGGTGCATATCTATGGTTATGGCGGTTGGTTGCAAAACGAAGTGTTGCGCGAAGCCGACCTCATTGCGGGCGATGACCTGCACGAAGTGGCGCAATGTGTGGTGGGAGGTCGCCATCTTTTCTATGCCAAAGGGACGGTTTCGTGGGATGATGCCACGGCACTTCGCCGCACACGCAACCCCTATTCCGACTATGGTTACTACTTCCTTACCGAGTCATCTGCGCCACCACGCACCATGAACGAAACCGATTTTCTGCAACAATTCTACCCCTCGCCCAACGATTACCACACGCTTATCGAGGACGACAGCTATGCTTGGTACCACGGTGGGCGCAACCTCTACGACAAAACGCCCATCCCTGCCGGTCAAACGGCCACGTTCTCGTTAGCCCATCCCCCTGCAGCTACTGCCGCAATGCTATCGGTAAATGTCAGCGCGGGTGCTCCATCTGTGGTCGAAGTGGCTGTGAACGACCAGCCCGTCGGCCAACTTTCCATTCAACTGCACGCCTATGACGCAGGCAATGAGGCGCAAGGTGTCTATGTGTTGCCCACGCTCCAGCCCACCGATCGCGTGCGCATCACCACCCTTTCGGGCGGCCCTTGTCGGATGGACTATGTGTCGATGACCTGGAATGCCCCCTTCTCTGCGCCACAATTAGCCACCGATGCCTTCCCCATTCCCACCATCGCCGGCACCATCTCACCGCAAAATCTCCACGGCGATGGTCCTGCTGACATGGTCATCATCGTGCCTTCGTCGGGCAAACTCACGGCCGAAGCCGAACGCTTAAAGGCCTTTCATGCCCAACACGATGGGCTTCGCGTCAAGATTGTGGCGGCCGATGCGCTCTATAATGAGTTCTCTAGCGGCACACCCGACGTGAATGCCTACCGCCGTTACCTCAAGATGCTCTACGATCGCGCCACCAATCCCGCCAATGCCCCCCGCTATTTGCTGCTCTTTGGCGACTGCCTTTGGGACAATCGGCTGCGCACAACGGCCACGAAGCAGCTGCAGGCCGACGACTACTTGTTGTGCTACGAGAGCGAAAACTCATTTAATGCCATCGAATGTTACGTGAGCGATACCTTCTTAGGACTGTTGGATGACGGCGAAGGTGGTGCGCTTCAGACCCACGATATCCCTGACATTGGCGTGGGACGCTTCCCTGTTTCCACCCCCGAAGAGGCTCGAACGATGGTCGATAAAACCATTCGTTATGCCGAAAACGCTGATGCCGGCGCATGGCAAAACACCTTACTTTTCATGGGCGATGACGGCAATCAGAACCTACATATGGACGATGCCAACGACGTTGCCGACGCTGTTGCCCAGCAACACCCTGCACTCTATGTGAAAAAGGTGATGTGGGACGCCTACAAACGCCAGACCTCGACCACGGGAAACAGCTATCCCGACGTGCGAAAAGCCATCATCGAGCAGCAACAACGCGGTGCCCTCATCATGGATTATGCCGGCCATGGCTCCGAGGTGCAGCTCTCCCACGAGGGCGTTCTCAACCGCAACGACTTCGCAACCTTCAACCATCGCCATCTGCCACTGTGGATAACGGCCTCGTGTGACATTGCTCCTTTCGACGGTTTGGCACCCACCTTGGGCGAAACGGCCGTGCGAAATGCCCACGGAGGCGCAGTGGCTTTCTTCGGAACCACACGCACCGTCTATGCCCGTTACAACAAAATGCTCAACATGGCCTATCTCAAACACGTGCTGAGCACCACCAACGGCCGCCTCAACACCCTCGGAGAGGCCCACCAGTTAGCACTCGCCGAGATGATTACCACGGGCAAAGACCGCACAACCAACAAGCTGCAATATGCGCTTTTGGGCGACCCTGCCCTGCGTTTAAACCTGCCTCGACAGCAAATGGTGGTCGATTCGATTGCCGGCATAGCGACCCACAGCGGCACAATGCCCACGCTCAAGGCAGGCAGTGTGGTGCGCATCGCGGGCCACATCGACGGGCAACCGCAATTCAAAGGCCTATCTACGCTCGTGGTACGCGATGCACCCGAGCGCGTGACTTGCCGTTTAAACGACCCCACAGAGGCCGACACTGCCTTTCAATACACCGACCGCCAGACGGTGATTTTCACGGGAACGGACAGCGTTCGCGCCGGAAAATTTGCCTTTACCTTTGCTGTTCCGCGCGACATTCGCTACAGCAACGGGCAAGGTCTCATCACCCTTTTCGCCACCGACGACAGCCAACGGCTCACGGTGAATGGGCAATCGCAGCAGTTCACCGTAGGCGGTTCGGCGCTACCCCCCACCGATGGCACGGGACCCACCGTCACTTGCTACCTCAACCACCCCTCGTTTCGGTCGGGCGGTCGCGTGAATGCCACGCCAATGTTTGTGGCATCGCTCCACGATAGCGACGGCATCAACGTCACGGGCAGCGGCATTGGGCACAACTTGACACTCGTTGTCGACGGCGAACCGCAGCAAACCTACAACCTCAACGACCATTTCCAGTTCGACATCGGCAGCTACACCTCGGGAACGGTGACTTTCCAGCTGCCCCAACTCAGCGAAGGCCGCCACCGATTGCAGTTCCGTGCGTGGGATGTGCAAAACAATTCGTCGGTCACCACGCTCGACTTCGTTGTCGACAGCCACATGGAGCCCCACCTCATCAACGTGCAGCTGTCCGAAAATCCGGCGCGAAACCACACGCAGTTCCGCATCGAACACGACCAGATAGGCTCCCCCCTGTCGATAGAAATCAGCGTCTTCGACCTCGTAGGCCGCCCCCTGTGGCACCACATCGAGCAGGCCACGCCCGCCCACGCCGTCTACACCATCGACTATAACCTCACGATGCAAGGCGGAAGTTGCTTGCCACCGGGGCTCTATCTCTGCCGCGTGCGCCTCGTCAATGGCGGCAACAACCACGAAACGAAAACCCTGAAATTGCTCGTTGCGGGCAATAAATAAACGTCCAACACGTTATGTCATTACACATTTGCAACACAATGAAAGTAAAAACAACGATGCTCGTCGCCCTCATGCTGGCTGGTTTCAGCCCACAGATAGCGGCGCAATCCATCAAAGAAACGATTTTCAACCCCGTCTACACGGCCGTAACGTCGCAGACCATCGCCCCCGATGCCCGAGCAGCCGGCATGGGTGACGTGGGTGTAGCCACCGATCCCGACGTGAATGCGCAATATTGGAACCCCGCAAAATATCCGTTCAACATCAGTCGGGCGGGCGTTTCGCTCAACTATACACCGTGGTTGCGCCGCTTGGTCAACGATATGTATTTGGCCAACCTCACGGGATTTTATCGCATCGGCAACTACAGTGCCGTGTCAACCTCGCTGCGTTATTTCAACATGGGCGAGGTGGAACTGCCCCATAGCGGCTCGACGGGCGCCATCCCCATCATCCATCCCCACGAGATGTCGTTCGATGTGGGCTACGCTTTGATGCTCAGCGAGCGCTTTTCCATCGCGGCTGCCGTGCGTTATATCCACTCCGACCTCACCTATGATTATAGCGATGCCACCCAGCCCGGCAGTGCTTTTGCCGCCGACCTCGCCCTTTACTATCAAAACTACGTCACGATGGGGCAGCGCGAGTGCCAATTAGGCTTGGGCATGAACATCTCTAACATCGGCAGTAAGATTAATTTCAGCAGCGATGACAACAGTGAATTCATCCCCACCAACCTGCGTTTGGGCGGCGCTTTGATGGTGCCCATCGACGAATACAACCGCTTTTCGGTGGCCGTGGATGCCAACAAACTGCTCGTTCCCACACGCCCCATTCAGCGCGACAACGAACTTCCCGCCGATTTCGACAAGCGCTTGCAACGCGACTACTACGATGTGTCGAGCATCAACGGCATCTTTAAGAGCTTTAGCGATGCGCCCGGCGGACTGAAAGAAGAACTGCAAGAGGTGGCATGGAGCCTTGGTGGCGAGTATGTTTACCACGACCAGTTTGCCGTTCGTGCGGGTTATCACCACGAGAGTGCCAACAAAGGCAACCGAAAATATCTCACCCTCGGCGCCGGTTTCAAAACCCATGGCATCGCTTTAGACGCGGCCTATCTCATCGCCACGGCCAAAAGCAACCCCTTGGACCAAACGTTGCGCCTCTCGCTCGCCTTCGATTTCGACGGCATCAAGGACCTTTTCCGGCGGTAGTCACGCTCGTTGCGTGACAGCAACAAGGGCTATGCGCGCCACACATGGGGTTGATGCACCCCACAAAAGCAGCATGCGCCGCAACCCTTGCGCATTGTTCGCCCAGCAAAAGCAAAGCAATAGCCTCGCAAACCACGCCATTTTTCCGCACAATCTCGTGCAGATTGGCGTGCAATTTCATCGACATTCAAAATCAACCAATATGATAAGAGTAGGAATGGGCTTCGATGTCCACCAGTTAGTTGAAGGCCGCGACCTGTGGTTGGGCGGCATCAAAATTCCGCATAGCATGGGTTTGCAGGGCCATAGCGACGCCGATGTGCTCACACATGCCATCAGCGACGCCCTCCTTGGCGCAGCCAATCTGCGCGACATCGGCTATCATTTTCCCGACACGAGCAACAAAACGCTCAACATGGACAGCAAAATCATCCTCAAAGGTGTCGTCGACCTGCTGGCCGAAAAGGGCTACCACATTGGCAACATCGACGCAACCCTTTGCGCCGAACGACCCAAAATCAATCCCCATGTGCCGGCCATGCGTGCGTGTTTGGCGCAGGTGATGGACATCAACGAAGACCAAATCTCCATCAAAGCCACCACCACCGAGCACTTAGGGTTCACGGGTCGCGAGGAAGGCATGTCGGCCTATGCCGTGTGTCTCATTGAGAAATAAAGCCGTTTCTCGGTTCTTTTTCTTAATTTTGCAGGCCAACAAAGGCAAGATGAAACATATTTTTGGCATTTTCCGCATCAAGAAAGACGAACGAGGGATGGCGCTCTCCGCGGCACTCTATGCCGTGGTGCTCAACCTTTTGGTCATCCTCCACTACGCTTCCCTATATACTAAGGTGGGCGAAGCCTATCATCAGCTGTTCGTTCGCACGTTCCACATCTCGGGATTCGACCCACTGAGCTACGCCGTGGTGTCGCAATGGGAACAGGCTTACAACATTTATCGTCACCCGTTGTTGGCATTTTTCATGTTTCCTGCTGCGCAACTCAACCAAGCACTCATGGCCATCACGGGGCTTAACATGGCACCTTTCATCGTGGGCTGCATGCTGGTGTTCTGCGCTTTCTACAGCATCCTGTTCCTCTATCGCCTCATGGTGCAAGTCATTGGTGTGCAACGTCTCGACGCTTCACTGCTGTCGGCTTTTTTCATGAGCATGGCCTATGTCATGGTTTCAGTGAGTGTGCCCGACCATTTCTGCTTTTCGATGTTCATGTTGCTGCTCACGTTGTGGGTGGCAGGGCGCAAAATGCAGCAGGGACAGCCGTTCACCAAGTGGCAAACCATCTTGTTTTTCATCGTCACGGCGGGCATCTCGCTCAACAACGGCATCAAGATTTTCATGGCTAATGCGTGGGTCAATGGCCGAAAATTCTGGCGTCCGGCCAACATCTGCCTCGCCATTGTGCTGCCGTCGCTGCTGATGTGGGGCGCGGCACGCATGGAATGGAACTATTATGAACGCCCCTCACAATACATCAAAAACCAAAAACGCAAGGCCGAGGTGGCTGTTGCGCATGCCAAAATCGCACAGGCCGTGCGCGATACCACGCACCTCACCGACACCACGGCCATCAAACGCGCCATTCAACAGGCCATCAAACGGCAGGCACACCAGCAATATATGGCCGACCACAAGCAGCCTTGGAACCGCCACAAGGGGCAACCCATGGGCAAAGGTGAATTCACCCAGTGGACCGACGGCACCACTTCGCGCTGGCAGTCGACGGTGGACAACCTCATGGGTGAGTCGATTCAGCTGCACGAAGACCACCTCTTGCAAGACACGTTGCGCGCCCGTCCGCTCTTTGTGCCCTATCGTTACGCCCTCAACTACGTGGTCGAAGGGCTCGTGGCACTGCTGTTTCTATGGGGCATCTGGGCGGGTCGGCGCCACCGTCTGTTGTGGCTTGCCCTCTCGTTTTGGGCATTCGACATGGCTATCCACATGGGCTTGGGCTTCGGACTGAACGAGGTTTACATCATGGGTGCCCATTGGCTCTTCGTCATTCCCATCGCCTACGCCTACCTGTTGCGCCAAACGGCCACACAGCGTCGCTGGCATCGTCTGCTCCGCACGCTCCTTCTCGCCCTCACCCTCTTCCTCTTTTGCTGGAACTTTGCGCTCTATGCCCACTATCTCTGCACCGCCGCATAGCCCCATTCCCACGTCTCTACCCACCGATCGCCGCCGGCATGGTAACGCTACTCACACGCTTTGCGGGGTAAAAAGGGCACTTGGGGTGCGCACAACGCAAAATATTTCTGAATGCCATAGAGCGGAATATTCTGCATCCACGTTTGATTTTCATAGCCAAGCATGCTGATACGCAGACCTTTAAGCCCGTATTCGGGATGCCTCTCAACATAGGTTTTCAACGATTTTGCACGCACATTCTCTTCAGCCTTCACCTCTATAGGTATCGTTCGCAGAGGCGTTTGCACCACAAAATCAATCTCGGCCGGTGTCGAAGTGCTGCTCCAATAATAAGATTGCAGCCCCAATGCCGTGAGCTGTTGCAATACAAACTGCTCGGTGAAAGCACCCTTAAATTCCTTAAAAACATCATTGTTGACAATCATCTGCTGCACAGGCGCGCCTGCCATGCAAGCAAAAAGACCACAATCGAGCAGAAAGAGCTTGAAAGCAGTGAGATCTTCATAAAATTTTAACGGTGCATGCACTTCCTTCACACGGCTCACCTTTTGCACAATCCCTGCATCAATGAGCCACTGAATAGCCAACTCATACTCGCGTGCACGCGCCCCTTGCCGAATAACGCCATAGAGAAATTTCTTGTTTTCCTTGGCCAACTGCGAGGGTAAGCTGTCTAACACCTGCCCAATGCGCACACTCTCGGCCTTAGAACAATGCTTCGAAATGTCATTACGATAGGCATTGAGGAGGTTTTCTTGCAACTGACGAACGACCATTAAATCGTGCTGCTGTGTGAAAGCAGCAACCACTTCGGGCATTCCTCCCACATAATAGTAATAACGCAAGTGCTCCATCAGCTTCGATGCCACACCATTGACCACAGACCAATCGCCTTGTTGCAACAAATGAAGCAAGCCTTCCTCGTCTTGCGCCATGAGAAATTCTTCGAAATCCATGGGATGGAGCGTGAGCATATCCACCTTCCCTACAGGAAAAGAATACCCTTGCTGGAGCGTAATGCCCAGCAACGAACCCGCCGCCATCACATGATAGTCGGGTGCTTGCTCTTGAAAATATTTCAAACTATGTAGCCCACGAGGTGCTTCCTGCAACTCATCGAAAATAATCAGCGTATGATGTGGCTCGGGATAAACACCTGTGATGGCCTGAATGGTCAGCAACATACGTGGCAGATTGTAGTCGGCTTCAAACAGACTGCGCGCCAAAGGTTCGGCATCACAGTTGATATAGGCCACCGATGAATAGCACCGGCGACCAAACTCACGCATCAACCAAGTCTTTCCCACTTGGCGTGCGCCCAACAAAATCAAGGGTTTGCGCTGCTCATTCGCTTTCCATTGCGCTAATAACTGAAAGGCTTTTCGTTCCATTCCAAACTATTCTTTTCTGCAAATTTACACATTTTTCGAGGGATAATCACACTGTTTTTACACATTTTTCGAGGGTTCAACGTGCAAAAACAACACATTTTTCGAGGGAAAGGCACAGAGATGGAGAAACCGTTACGCATGTTTTGAAAACAAAAACGCGATAGATTTCCACTCATGCGCAACCCTTTTCAGGAACCATCATTGCCTTTTTCGTGGAAAAAAGTGCTTAAAAAGTACATAAACGTTGTTTTTTATTGCATAATTCAATTATAATCCTTACATTTGCTCTGCTTAAGGCGCATTTCAAAACCTACGCTTCGCAACAACAAGGCCGTTCATTGCGTAACTTTTCCTTTCTTTTTGAAAGCACGATAAGGCCCATAAGGTTTTCAAAAAAGGAAGAGCCAGCGTGCCGAAAGATGGCCAATAACCCAGCATAGGTGCATGGCTTTGCCCTAAAAATAAGGGCCGAGTGCCATACGAATGTGCCCCAAAGAATGGAAAAAATAAACAACATGAAACAAGAGGAAGAGAAAAAAATGGAAAAAATAGATCAACTCGACCGTAAGATTTTACGTATTTTATCAGACAATGCGCGCGTTCCTTTCAAGGAAATCGCAGCAAGATGTGGTGTTTCGCGCGCTGCTGTGCATCAACGTGTGCAGCGTCTCATCGACAACAATGTGTTTATGGGCAGCGGTTTCGACATCAATCCCACCCGTTTGGGCTATCCGCTTTATGCCTATGTGGGCGTGCATTTGGAGCATGGAAAGCTCTATCACCAGGTGGTTGAAGGCCTGAAAGCCATTCCAGAGGTGGTAGAATGTCACTGCGTCACAGGTCGTTACGCCATGTTATTGAAGCTCTATGCGCGCGATAATGCCCATCTCATGGCACTACTCAACACGCAGGTGCAAGCCATTGCGGGTGTCGTTTCTACCGAAACGCTCGTGAATTTGGAGGCAAGCATACAGCGTGAACTCCCCATTCACATGGAGAACGGAAAGTAATATTTTTTCATAAACATTCGAGACATGAACAAATCCTTTCAGCTTCAGGCACAGCTCGATGCCATCTATGGCCATTTTCCCGAGGCCAAGCCGCGCCCTTTGATTGGCATTTCGGCCAATACGGCCGACATCGACCTCACGCTTCGGCGCGTATATTGTGATCAGATTGTGCGTGCAGGCGGTGTTCCGGTGGTGCTTCCACCAGTCGATGATGCCGAAGTGTTGATTAACATGCTCGAAGGAATCGACGGATTGGTGCTCACGGGCGGTGCCGATTACAACCCATTATGGTATGGCGAACAGCCTGAAAAAGAGCTGCATACCATCAATTCCACACGCGATTTGCCCGAACTGCTGCTCACTCGTTTGGCTTTCAACCGCCAAATTCCCATCTTAGGCATCTGCCGTGGTGTGCAAACCATGGCCATTGCCTTGGGCGGAAACTTGGTGCAAGACCTCAAAACGCCCCTCAAACACAGTCAGGACGCACCGCGTTCGGAGGCCACACACAGCGTGACTATCACCGAAGGCAGCACCCTATATGGCCTTTATGGGCAGGAAACTTTTGTCAATAGTTTTCACCATCAAGCGGTGAAAGACTGCGGTTCGCATCTCCATGTCGTAGCCACGGCACCCGATGGTGTGATTGAAGCGGTGGAAAGCACCGAGCAAAAGGCGCTCATGGGCGTGCAATGGCATCCCGAATGGATGGGCGACGAGGGACTGAAACTGTTTGAATGGCTCACGCAACGCAGCCGAGAGTTCAAGGCTGCCAAGGCACTTCACCGCGAAATTCTCACGCTTGACAGCCATTGTGACACGCCGATGTTCTTCCCACAGGGCGTGCATTTCAAGCAAAGAGACCCCAAGGTGCTCTACGATCTGCACAAGATGACCGACGGAAAGCAAGATGCCGTGACCATGGTGGCCTATCTTCCGCAGCATCCTAAGCCCGGAGAACTGCCCGAAGGCATGTCGCCTCGCCAGTATGCCGACAGCATTTTCGACCAGATAGAGGCCATCGTGGCGCACGAGAGTGACTATGTTGCCTTGGCCAGAACGCCCCAACAGCTCTACGAAAACAAGGCGATGGGCAAGAAAAGCATCATGCTCGGCATTGAAAACGGGCTGGCTATTGAAGACGATATTCGCAATATTGCCCACTTTGCGCAACGCGGAATCGTTTATATCACGCTGTGTCACAACGGCGACAACGCGATTTGCGACAGTGCAAGAGGCACGCAAACGCATGGCGGTGTGAGTGCTTTTGGCGAGCAGGTGATAGGCGAAATGAACCGATTGGGCGTGATGGTCGACCTCAGTCACGGTGCCGAAACGAGTTTCTTCGATGCCCTTTCCATCAGCCAAACGCCCATTGTGTGCAGCCACAGCAACTGCAAAGCGCTGTGCGATGTGCCGCGTAACCTCACCGACGCGCAGTTAAAGGCGCTCGCTCAGGCGGGGGGTGTGGCGCAAATCACACTCTATCACGGCTTTTTGCGCAAGGAAGGTGAGGCCGACATCCGCGATGCCATGGCCCATTTAAACCATGCTATCGACGTGATGGGTATCGACCACGTGGGCCTTGGCACCGATTTCGACGGCGATGGCGGCATCAAAGGGCTGGCCGATGCGTCGGAACTCATCAACTTCACCACCGCCCTTTTGCGGCAACGGTTCTCGAAAGCCGACATCAAAAAGATTTGGGGCGAGAACTGGTTGCGCGTGATGCGCCGGGTGCAAGCCGCGAAACATGACGCATAGGGCGTTGAATTGCAACAGAAATCGACGCAGATTATCCATTGATCGCAACGGATCATGCGTGCAAAGCGGTGCATATTTCGTCGCACACGCACTATACCTATTTTATAGATAGGCAGCGTTACCGAGGTGGTCACACATTGTTACCACCTCTTTTCTTCTCTACCCAACCGAAGCCTGCACGCTTAGGCAATGAAGTGCATGTTGCCCACAGCCCTCCTTGCATCACATCATCCATCAACACGCCTTGCATGGGCGATGAATGGAGCACTTCACGCATGCAATAACACCGTTTCCGAGTTAACAACATGGTGCCAATGGGAGCACACGAGGGGGCTCTTTTGCGTGAAAAAAAGTTATTTTTTAAAAACAAGGAGTGGGATGTAATGGAATTTTTGGTAGGTTTGCAATCCTAACATTTATTCATTCCCGCATGGCAATTCTACTCTTTTTTCTCCTCATCAACTTCTTTCCGCTGTTCATTTTTCTATGGTTTTTCCACCATTTAACCACTAAGGAGCAGCTCGTTTCGCTGAGTCCGGTTCTGTTTCAGCTGATTGTGCTGTTCGTTGCTGCGCTCCTTTCAGGTGATGACCTACTGGTGGCATTTGCATTTGGGCTGGGCATACCCTTTCTGCTCCTCAACATCATCACCCTTGCCGGTGCGTTTTCTGCCGCCTATTGCTATCGTCGGGGATGGAAAAGCAGTGCGAAGGTTGTGGTTTGCACCACTTTTGCTTTCATGTTAATGAGCGCCGCGCTATTCGCGAAATAAGAAAAACGGCAGTTGAAGCACATGGATTGCACCTTTTAAACGAACTCAATTCAAATGGAAACATTTTATATTTTCGCCATAGCCCACCTCACCTTGCTCGTGGTCTATTTCATCCTGTTCCGCCATGTAGCCCTGAAAAAGCGGCTGTTGGCGCTCTATCCTTTGGACATAGGATTAGTAATCACCATCATTAACGACATTGCATTCCATCCAAGTCTCGAAAACTTGGCCAATATGGAGCCTCTTCACTACGCCATTATGCAAGCCTTGCTGATGCAAGCGAGCAGCTATGCCGGCGCCTATTGCTTCTTAAAGCGGTGGGATGCACAAGCCATCGTGGTGCTGTTCATCGGTTTTGCGAGCAGCATATACTTGGTGATATGCACTCTCAGTAACCTCTGATGGCGGCTCAACGTTTTAATACAAGCCTTACGAGCACGAAATTCAGGGGCACGGTGATGGCAAACATCGGCAAAGGAGCGAGCGTGGGTGCCATACCGAGGGCGATAGCGGTGTGGAGGATGAGCTGTTGCAGGCCATAGTTGACCACATGGCAGAGGGCGAACCCCACGCCCTTGCGCGCCGATCCCTTCACTTTGAAGGTGTAACGCGTGCTGGCCAAGAAGTTGAACAAGAAGCTCACGCCATAGCCTATGGTGTTGGCTATGAACGCGTTGACCACCAAAAGCATGAGCGCATAGACGCCATATTGCAACGCTACGGCCGTGATGCCCACCACAACGAAGCGCAACACCTCGCCAAGGAGTGCGCGATGTTCAGGCGCGAAAGGGTTTAAAATGGGCTTCATCGGCATAGCTTAGGAGTTCTTTGTCGCCTCGACTGTCGCCAAAGGCCACGATATAATAGTGTTCGCGGGGCTGTTTGAGCACGGCTTTCACACGGTTAACCTTCTCTGCGCCATAGCAGTTGGGCGTGAGAAACTTGCCCGTGAGGCGGCCGTTGCGCACATCAATCTGCGTGCCGAGCACCAAAACGTTCTGAAAAAACGGTGCTACCCAGTTGTCGATGCTGGCACTTACGATCATCACCAAATGGCCTTTGCGCTGCACATCGTGCACAAACGCTGCCCCTTCGGGACGTAACAACGCCGCATGTTGCAAGCCGAAATTGTGGCAATGCACGTTGAATTGCTCCACGGGCATGCCGCGAAAGCAATGGGCAAAAAGCCGTTCTTTGGTGCGACTGTTGCTATAAAGCCGGAGTTTCATCAGCACCAAGAGGGGCAAAAACAGCAACAAGGCGGCATAGAAGCGCAGCCGTCCCACGACAAACGGGATGAACTTCAGCAGCGTGTCATGCGTGGTGAGGGTGCCATCGAAGTCAAAAATGTAAACCTTTTCTTTCATATTTTTTTTAATCTTTTGGGGTTATCGTTTGTGAAAGGCGCCCCTGTGTGGTATGTTCCCCCACGATTTGCGCTCAAGAAGTGGCCTTCAGGCGTCGTTCTAAGGGCGAGATGAGCCGGCCAACCGCCGCATTTAACAGCCAAGCAACGGGCAGCGTGATGCCCAAGCACACCCAGAATTTGGCCCAATAGCCCCAGTCGCGCGGCAGATAGGCCAAGACAAAATGGATGTGGAGCAAGTAACATTCCAAGCTCAGGCTGCCCACAAAGCGGAAGATGCGGTTCGCACGGTCGGGCAAACGACGGAAGATGCGGTTTAACAACAGCACAGCCGTCACCGTGAGGGGGATGTAAAGCATGCGCTCAACGTACAAAGGAAACAGCCCATGACGCTGCTGTTCTAAGAAAATGCTCGAGAGCAAGGTCATCAAAAACAGGAGGATAATCATCCAAATGCCTGTGCCATCGATGGTTTCCTTGCGTCGAATGGCCTCGCCCATGTTGATGCCTATGAAGAAAATGGGCATGCGGCTCCAGAAAATCTCGATGTGCCCGACGGCCTGATGAATGGGCGTGACATATTGAACGAGCACGCACCACAAGATCATCACCACGGGCAACCACCGATAAACAGGGTGTCGGCGGATGAGCATCATGTAGAAAGGGGCCAGCGCATAGAGCATCATCGTGGCCGGAATATACCAAAACGTGAGTTCGTCGTGCAGCCAAAAGTCCCAGTTGAGGGCGATGTCGCCCACGAGGTCGAGCCACATCCAGGCATCGCCTCCATGGAACCGCGGGATGTAGTAAAGGCAAGCGACAACGAGCCACGCGGGATAGATGCGCAGATAGCGACGCAGGAAGAAATGTTTGAGCGAGGCATTTTTCATCCACGCATACCACAAGCCCACGCCACTGAGAAACAAAAAGATGTCGACGCCAATGTTTCCCATGCGCCGAAGCCCAAAGAACAGGTCGTTGCGGGGCAGGCTCACGTGGAAAAGGATGATGAAAAGCATGGCCGCTCCCATCAGCTCGCCCCGGTATTTCGAGATGTTGAAGAGTTCGATGTCGTTGATTTTCATAGCAAAGGAATGCGCTTCATGAGTTCGCGAAAGAACCAAGCCAAGGCCAAACTGGCCACCACATAGAGCAAAAGGCCCGCATAATAGTCGCCTTGCCGGCTCAAAGGAATGAAGATTTTGCGCGTGATGGGGTGGCAAACGAAGAGGGCTGCGCTCACACCGCCCATCCAAATGAGTCCCGATTGCAGCCAGTGGGCGTGGAAATAGGTGATGAGTTTCACCAAGGTCACCGTGGCGATGCACACCAACAGGGGCACCAACGTCCAGCCCACCATCGTGGTGCTTCCCACCAACACGCCGATAGTCGACACCACAAACAGGCAGCTCACGGCACGACTCGACAGTTCGCGCCCATAACGCGCATAGAGAATGCCGAAACCAAAGGGCAACATGCCGCCCATGAAATTATAACGATAGCGGTTCATGGCCTCGCTCTCGGGCGGCAACAGCAGCTGCACGGCCACGCAAACCACCATCAACCCTGCCACCACTTTCCACGAACGGCGACACACCAGCAGGCGGAAAACGAAATAGCATTGCAGCATGAGCCCGAAAAACCAGTAGGGACCCGGCCAGATGATGTCGTCGGGATGGGGCAAAAGATTGTTAAACATGCCGAGCATCGCCACCACATCGAGCACCTGATAATGGTGGGAATGGGGCGTGATGAGGTCGAGCATGGTGAAGGCCACGAAGCCCACAATCATCATCTTAAACAACTTTTTATAGTGAAACAGCATGAAGGTGTTCAGCCCTCGCCACGGTTTCGACGCGATGATGGGCGGCAACACGGGGCCATTCTCATATTTCATCACCAACCCATAGGCGCTGAGAAACAGGAAGATAGGCACACCATAATGACCAAAGAACGACAACACATGCAGCGGCAGCAGCGCATCGGGGTGGGCGATGGCGCGCAGAAAGTCGCGCACGTTGGTGCTGAAAAACTGGTATTCGTTTTCTTTCACCACCGGATTGAGCCAATGGCAATAGTTATGCAGAAAGATTCCGATGATGGCCAGACCACGCATGGCCTCGCATTCACCGCGCGTCAACAGTTCATTTCTCATGTTTAGCTTTGTTTTTTTGCTTGAAAAATTGGGTGCGCAGGGCGTCATAATCGGCCGTTCCTTTGAGCAATCGGGGGCGCGCCTCGTCATATTCATCACTCAAGACGTTGTATTTTGCGTGATAATCCTTGGCCGAAATGCCCGCCAAATAGAGCAACATGTGGGGCAAGGCATCGGTCATCAGCCGGCGTTTGCGGGCTTGAACGATGGCCCGAAACAGCTCGGGACGCCGATGGGCATAGCGTGGAGCGCAATAAATCCAAAACGGAATCTCGAACTCATAATGTGCCAACGGCCAGTCGATTTGCGCCGAATGGTTGCGACAAAAGAAGCCGCGATTTTCCTCATAGCATTCCTCACCGTGGTCGGGCATGTAGATGACGATGGCATCTTTGTTGGCAAAACGCCGGCAAATCTGGTCGACAATCGAGTCGTTGTAACGCACGGCGTTGTCATAATCGGCCAAAATCATGCGCTGCTTCTGCGTGAGTTCGGGGCGCAACCGCTCGTAGCGTTCGGCCACAAACTTCTTGCGTTCAGGCGGATAGCGGTCGCGATAGTTCATGTGCTGGCCGATGAGATGGAAGATGATGAGGTTGTGTTGCCGCAAATCAATCTTGCCCGCTTTGAGGAAATCGTCGTAATCCTGCAACAAGCCCGCGTCGTAACGGTGGAGCGCGGTATTGCGCAAGTCAAACTGAGCACGGTTCAACGTGGGGTTGTTGAGAAAAAATCCGCCACTGAAATCAAACACAGCCGCGGCAGGCTTCATCAGAAACTGGTTGGTGAGGAACGTCACCTTGTAGCCCGCCTTCTTGAAAATCTCGGGGAAAAGCGGATAGTCGCACCACTCGCCTTGCTGCCCCACGACGTGCATGGAGAACACATTTTTAAACACATAGCTCGTGAGGTTCCACGGCGCAACCACGTCGGTGAACGGCACCAAGAACCCTGTTCGGGCGCGCCGCTCTTGCCTTGGCGTGGTGGGCAGCTGGTAACCATACTGATGGGAGTGATGCCTGCCATAGCTTTCGCCAATGATGAGCACGATGGTGGGCGAGCGAAACGAGCAGCTGTCAACGCTCACCTTGTCGGCAGCCGCCACCAATTTGTCCACCTGGTGGCTGGCTAAGTCGTTGGCATAGAGGCTGAAAACCAAGCGCAGCATGGGGTTGTAGAGCACACCGTGGTGCTTATTGGTGAGCGTATGTTCCACCTCGCCGATGGTCTTAGCGCTCATCAGCCGATGCACCTTCACCTTGTTCTCCCACGCATCGCAGCCACAGGCCACCCAACCCGTCACGGCAAGCACGGAAAAAGCTACTTCAACGGGCAGCGAAAGCGCATATTTTGGCCAGTAAAACAGGCGGTATCGTGGTGCGAAATGCAGCAAAAGGTTGACGCCGATGAGCAGCAAAATCCAACCTAAGTTGCTGAAAATGAGGTCGGCCGACACCAGCGTGGTGAGAAACTCCCATGCCTCACGGCCGTTGGTTTCGCCCACTAACATGAGCATCGAGGGGTTGAGCGTCGAGGAGAACGTCACGTAGCAATAGGCATCCACCAAGGCCACGCCATAGAACACCACATAGAGCATCAACCGAAGCCGGCGCCGCCACCGCTCGGGCACCAACGTCAAGGCGGCCACCAGCAAATAAAGGTCGAAGAAAAGTTCGGTGTAGAGGTGGTCATAGAGCCTGGCATCCTTGTAAGGACCCAGCGTCACCCAGGCGCTGACGCACCCCAACAGGTACATCATCACGAAGAAAAGCGCATTGCTTTTCAGCGGTTTCCAGCCCACCGCGAGCCACTTCATCCATGTTTCTTGTTTCATCATGCTGTTTACATCAACCTTGTCTTCCGAGCGTTTAGTTTTGCAAAGTTAATGGAAACGCCGCAATCGGCAAAGGAAAGTGGGCACACAAATGCGAAAAACATGAAAAAGATGGGGCATCAGGAGCCGCCGTTGCCATTTTTTTGGCCGAAAACTTGCAAGCCCGATGCGCGATTTCGTATATTTGTGCCCAAACAACCTGATGCGAAGTGCGCTGCAACCCACCGGACAAAGCAGCCCCAAGCAGAACGAAACAAACGCAACAAACTGTCGCACAGCATGTTGCAACTTAATAATTTTAACAATGCAAAACAAGGAAATCCACACACGCGGTGCCCACAAACGGCCGCACCAACCCAAAGTCTCGGGCAAGTTTCTGCTGCTCGACACACGTCTTCTCAACAGCCCCGACCTCTTTCGCCTGCGCGAAACGATGGGCATGGAGGGCTGGGGCATGGCACTCTTCGTGCTCAACTATCTGCTGGAACACGGCGAATGGGGACGTGCGCCGCTGCATGCCGTGACCGATTTGGCGCGCATGTGCCACAAAAACAAGCGCTCGATGATGGCGTTGCTCACCGACTATCCCACGCTGTTCGAAATTGAAGCGGGCGGAAAGGTGTTCAACAGCCCCTACCTGCGGCAGTGTTTGGGCGGAGAAAAAATAAAAATAAATCAAAAATCCTGCGGTTTAGAAACATTAACAAATGAGCCATCTGATAATCAATCTCTTAGCCTGCATAGGATAAAGGATGAAAGGATAAAAAAGAAAAACGACGAAGAAAAAGAAACCACCGCCGCCGATGCCGCCGATGCCGTTGCAAAGAAAGCGGAAAAGGGCGCAAAACAGCCCGCAGCTTCGGGCACCGAAGAGGCGGAAGTTGTTGGTCGTTCAGTCGTAAAGGGAGCAAAACAGCGTGTGACCTCGGGCACCGAAGAGGCGAAAATGGTTGGTCATCCGGTCGTAAAGGGAGCAAAACAGCGTGTGACCTCGGGCACCGAAGAGGCGAGAATGGTTGCTCGTTCAGTGGCAAGGGGAGCTAAACACGCC
>NZ_BAJQ01000001.1 GCF_000613785.1 Segatella oulorum JCM 14966
CTTAATAAAGTATCTTTTTTTGAAACCTTCGTGGTTATCAATCAAATCTATAACATTGTTGTACCTTGAGGTCTCAAATAAAAGGGTAAGATTATTTGGGATAACATCAGAAATATAATCCTCAATAATTTTTTGGAACATATCCTTAACTATGAGTTCCTCTTCTTTTAATATCTTGAGTCGCTTAATAGCATGACTCTTTGATCTACTTGTCAATTTCAGAAGATCTATGAATTCATTTTCCATTTCCCATGAGATGCTATTGAGTTCAACGATAGAAACGTTCTCATACTCATCTTTATTATGAATTATATGATTGACAATAGCAAGCAAATGCCGAAACAACTGAGAAGCGTTATAATAAGTAAGCTTCTGAATGCGTTCTAATATATTAGGAAGCTTGTCTTCTATGAATTTCCAGTGATCATAATAGTTCTTTATAATACGGTACGAGTCCGTAAAACGAGAATTGTTCATATAATATGGCTCAAGGAATTTTGACTCATAGTAAATGACTTTCTTGCCTTTATCGACTTTAACGTCAAGATTCGATTTGCCACCGACCTTCAACGGTGAACTCTTATCCCATTCAAATATGACAGTTGCTTCTGGATGTAATTTCTCATAAAGAAGAAAGAAATTAACACCTAAAGCGGTTGAAGAGTCAATAAGGTGACATTCTTCAAATGCATTCCCACTTCCATTTTTAAGTTCATCAGAATGTTGTTTAGACAAACTGACTAATAAGTCCACTTTTCGTCTTCCGTTTACACCTATTAACGCTTCCTTTAGAATATTTCTGTCCATATATACTTATAGTTTAACACCTGCCTCTTTATGAATGCAGATAACCTTCTTTGGTTTGATAGTTTCTATAACCTTCTTTATTGTTGTTTTGTCCGCATGGCCAGAGGTGTGAATGTCCACAACATTGTGGAACAGTTCACGAAACTCCTTGTATTTCGGGTCGGCTTTCACTTGTTCAGGAATCTTGTAATATCCATCCCAAGATGAGAATATCAACAAGGTCTCCTCCTGCGGAAGTTTGTCGATAAGGCCTTTGACTCTATCTATTTGTGATGTTCCAACAATCATGGTAAAGCCTCTGCGCTTCAACTTGCCGTAAAGTCTTTCACTATAGAACAGAGGGGCAAAGGAAAACAAACCTCGCGAGCGTTTTGATTCCCTTTCCGTAAAGAGTTCCATCGTTCTTTTCATGAACAAGGACCAGATGCACAAAGGCTTCTGTGCGCTTATTGCTGCTCCTTTTATTGCTGCCAGTCGTTCTATATCTGTAGCTGATGCCAAGACAAAGACATATTTGAATGCCTGCATCACGCTTGCCATCTTCCTTGACACCTCACGTTCATGGATGCATCTGCCCTCACGCTTCAGCATCGTGCCTTCAGTGATTAGCACGTCGATATTTGTGGCATATTTCTTCAGTGTCGGGAAAAGTCCTTTGCCCAGATAGCCGTGCTCGCGATAGTCTCCTGTGTGCCAGATACGTTTGCCATCAGCCTCTATAAGAAACATGTAGGAATCATAAATGCTATGACAATTATAGAACGGAGTAACCTTTATGTCGCCTATTGTTATGGATGCAGGAGCCTTCTTTGCTTCTGCTCGCGTCCATGTTTTAAATTCCCTCACTTCATCTGCATGAGCAACTGCGGATATATATTTCATTTCAAGCATGATTTCCTTGTGAAAATCACGTTCTAGCTGCTGGCTGTACAGTTCTTTCTCTTTTTTAATGGCCTCTTCGAGTATCCTGTACTTAATCAGTAGCAGTTCTTTACTTCCTTCTCCAATATACTGATCAATAGGGATATACCAGAACAAGCCGACATGATCTTCGTGGGCATGGGTGTAGAACACAGCTGCGTGTTCTTTCATATTTTTATCAATAATATCCATGACCATACTAAAGTCTTGCTCTGAAGTTGTTGATTCACCATTACCTGGAAGATTCTGCCCAAAGTCAATGAATACTCGAGAGGTTTCAGTTGAAATCTCTGTTATGCAGCCGCCAATCTGGTCGAGTCCTCTATGTACCTTGATATTCATAAGAAAATACCTTTATCAAATATGCTCAGTTTCGTATAAGTTGTCTTCTATAATGTCCGTGATTCTAATATTGGGAAGTGTCTCTTTTGAGAACAAAAATACCGGCGAAAAGGTGGTATCGTTTTCTGTCAATTTGTAGAAATCGCCCTCGCGCTTAACAAGTGTAGAGATACGTTTGCAGTTCCATCGCTTATCGTCAAACAGATAACCACTCATCGTTTGTTTTGGTGTAGAGCCGTTAACAGACTGAGAATTATTGTCAAGAGTAATAAAATAGAACTCAGGAGCCATCGAAATGTCATTTTCTGTTAATCCTTCAATTTCCTTAGGTATTGAAACACCTACCTTTTTCAAGGCTTTCACGATAGAAACAATTTCTTCCTTCAATTCTGTGAAACCAAATTTGTTGGTTCCGTCATTCTTGTGAAAAGAATAGAAATCTTTTATGTGTGTTCTTACACCTGATTTTCCGCCAATGGCTCCACAGCCATATTTTAATTCTATCAAAGCAATTTTATATGGCTTAGATTTGCTTATCGCAATTATATCGAAACGCCAATCTTCAGCTTTATCATTTCCTTCGAGTGATTTTGTGTATTCAACATCAATACAAAACCAATTTGATTCCGAATTGTTGTTGTTATGCATGAAAAGTTTCTGTTGGGCTTGTTTCTCATATTTATTTCTGTTGTCACTTTGCTCCTTTATCAAAGGATATAGGGAAACAATGTCGTCCTCAGAGATGTTACTCACACAGCTATCTGTACAATTATTATTCTTACCTATGTAATAATTATTTATAGTTCCTGATATTGTATTTCCATTCTCTATTATTTTGGAAATACAATCACAGTTGTAATATAGGCAGATATAACCATCACGAATGCCTATGATAACTTCATCTTCATGTTTGCAATATATTTCAGTGTAGAACTTGCTTGACTTGAATTTTTCAGCAAAAGTATCTGTAATACCACTGCCTCTACGTGAATCTCTATCTTTCATATTCTTTTACTATATTTGATATTGTGTTTTATCTATTTTGCAATTAAAGACTACTTCAACATCTTCCTTTATGTCAGTTAAGATCTCATCTATATGTCCTTCAAGAGTTTCATAACCATAGGATTCTGGATCTTCAATTATGGATTTATAGTCTTCTATAATCGATTGACGTAACTGAAATGCTTTGTTATCTCTTGCCATGTTTATAAGTCACTCAAAAGAGTATTCTCTTAATTCTACTGTTCTTTCATGAGCTTATAGTTCAGAAGTATCTGAAGACGCGTCATTTGATGGATTTTCTATCCCGACCTTCTTCATTATAAACTGTCTGATCCACCACGTTGCATACGGAATGAACTTTAATCCGTGACATTCATCGAACTTTTCAGTAGCTACGACCATATCTTCGTTTCCAGCTTCAATCAACTCATCAAGAGAGAGTCCCTTGCCTGCATATTGCTTGGCTATACTCATCACGATGCGAATGTTGCTCGAGCACAATTTGTGGATAGCTTCTTCGTTGCCGTCTTTTACCAGATTGACCAAGGAAAGTTCTTCTTCGAGAGAAAAAGAAGCGGTTTCATTTCAACGTTGTTGATGGTTCCTGACTCGTTGCTGCGGATGATGATGATGTTCTTGCTCATATTTCAAAATTTTATCGTTTCTATATTATTATACGAATGAGTTTTGCAATATTGCACAAAAATCAGCATTTGATATGCAAAAACACTGCACACATCTCTATTTTTCTTGTTGATTGTACCGATTTATGGCAGAGTTCAATCGATTTTTGATGTCTTCTCGCAACTCTTTTGGTTCAATGACTTCAACCTTTTCACCCATAGCAAGCAGTTGGCTTGTAAGTTCAGGAGTTAAACAAAGGCGATACTGAAAATCGCTATACTGCTCATGCTTACATATAACCTCCTTTTGTGAGTAATGCAGAGGCAGTGTGCGCATATAATCAACATGTCTGCCGTAAGCACGGACAATAACCTTTTGAGGTTTCAAACTCTCGTTGACGTATATACCGACTGTATTGGCATAGTATTCTTGTGCATCAAAGTCTGAAGGTAAAACAAAGGATTCGTCTGAAAGAACCATATCCAAGGTTCTATCAAGGGCAAGGTTGCGGATGCCATCTTGCTCACGCAGAGACCCTACAATGTACCAACGTTGATGATAAACCTTCATTGCATATGGTTGCAAATGATAGGTGGTTCGATGAGCTCCAAATGCCTGATAGTCGATTACCAGTTCCTTGCTCTGTTGCATAGCTTCAATAACAATCTGCAGGTACTCGGTTCCATGAGGGATTTCTTCAAAGAGAATTCTGTCCTTCATGTTATGGCCAGCCTCAATCGTATTTGATAGAGTAAACGAGTTGAGTAACCACAGATGAGTTCTGTCACTTCGCAGTTTCTCTGGGGATGCTATATAGTATTTATATGTAGAGGTGTCACACTTTACTTCTACACCAAACAATTCAGTTATGGCATCCCTATGCACATGGAAAGTTCTAAGTGCAAGAGGACTACCATCACCTATGCAACTTTCTTTCCATTTATTGCTTATTTCTTCAAATGTGAGTCGCTTATATTGTAGCAGCGTATTAAGCAACCAGATGTAACGATTAAATGTCTTGCTAATCATCTTTAGTACACATTAATTGTTTAACTTACCGTAAAGATACTCATAATATATGCAAAAGTATTGCATACCTAAGGAATACACGTAGAATTTTATACCTTTTTTATCAGTTATGCAGCGGTATTGCATAGCTAAAGCGTTATTTTGCCGATGAGAGCGACACTAATTCGTATATTAGTATAGGACAATCCAATAAATAGAATTATGACAAAGAAGAAAAAAGATGCCAAAAGGCAGGAAGCACTCGCAAGAAAAAGTGCTGCTCAGTCTCTCGACTTTTTAACCATGTGGGGACTGAAACAACTTGGTTATGATGAAGGCAGCATATGGCAGACCTACGCCAAAACTGAGTTGAAATATATCAATGAATTGGGTCTTACAGAGGATTTACTCATGCTTAAACAGTTTGTTGATAAAGTCAAACATGAACTTGGATGTGGTGTAGTAGTCGGTGTGGGTGATTTTACCCAGAGTGTTGTCTGTTTAGCATTGGGCATAAGTAAAATTGAAGACTTTGAGAAAGTAGAGATACCCACCAAGACATGGGAAGGCTCATCGCCCAGAAAGTATTAGCTATCTATTATCCTGAGAGTATTCGTAACGAGGTGGTTTCATGGGCTCGTACCAATGGGTTTAATATGTCAACACATCTTGGCCAGCCAATTCTGAAACTTAATCATTTATTTATACTTATCAAAAGAGAGAAAGGCGTATGAGACAGCAAAGAATGACTGAAGAGAAGACGAAACGGCTAATCACATTAGCTCTGCCTCTTATAAGCGAATATCCGCTTGATGACGAAGCAACATTTAAGTTGTTTCAAAATGCAGATACGGATGGCATTTTCATGATGGAGAGTGATTGGGATAAGTATGACCTAAAGCTGATAAAATCAGCCAATATTGATGAGCTAACAGTTACTTTGGCTCTCAGTCATGGATTGGCACTTAATCCGTATATCTACACATACATTAAACTCAACCACATTAAGCCATTTACTTATCCCAGAATGGTAGAGATTCCAGAAATAGCGAGCATCCTGGCAGATACAAGAGGAATGCTGCTATGAAAAGAACAGAAAGAGGACATTCTCAATTACATTGATAGCTTGACGGAAGAGCAACGCAATCAATATCGTATGCCAATACGTGTTATCGTTCATGAGATAGAACTCCGTGAATACAGTCTTTCTTGTAGAAAGTTCTTCAAAGATAGAGCATTATTGTGCTACAAGAGTGCTTATCTTAAAGTCCATCACAGAGACTATTTCGATTGGTTCTCCCATTTTCAGCAAGATTTTTGAGTGATGAATGAAAACGGTAGGTATAGTCAGCCGCAAAGGAGATCGTTATGTCTCACTTTGCGGCTGGCTTTGTTTACTCGCTGTCGGCTTGTACAAAGTACAACCTTTGGGATGCAAGGTGCTCAATGGCTTCCGCAGCCAAACGACAAGCCCATTCATTGCGCCGGTCATAGTGTCCCTGTTGGTAGTCCATGGCAAGCTGCTCCATAAAGGCGAACATTACCTTAGCTTTTTCATTTACAAGGTAGCGATGGTCATTAGCCATTGCTGCACCCACACTCTTTGCAGAGCTCATCTTGCCATTCACGAACTCGGAGAAGTGAGATACAAACTCCTGCTCCTTTTCAGATAATCTGTAATTGTTCATACATTTAAAAATTTGAATTTGAATTACTCTTACCATTTCAAATCAAAAAATCAAAGAACGCTCTAACTGATTAAATATCAAATCAATATAGATGTGATCTCAATTTTATTGCACCACTAGTATTTAGACACTACCGGTGAATATGTACCTTTTAAGAAAGCTATACAGCATAAAAGCTATGGAATTACAGCGCAAAGTAAGCCACTTTGCGGGGTAATTCCATAGCTTTTACGGGGTAATTTATATGCTATTCTGAAACCATCTATGCCCTTTTATTTTCTCTCCCCTATACCTCTCTGATCAGAAGCCTATTCAAAGAGGTCGGGATGCACGAGGTTTCCTTCGTAGCGATTGCGTCCAAGGTGTTCATAAGCCAAGGTGGTTGCCATGCGCCCGCGTGGTGTTCGCTTGATAAAGCCTTCCATGATGAGGAAAGGTTCGTAAACATCTTCCACGGTTCCTGCATCTTCTCCAATGGCCGTAGCAATGGTACTCACGCCCACAGGACCACCCTTGAACTTGTCGATGATGGTTAAAAGAATTTTATTGTCGATTTCATCGAGCCCATATTCGTCGATGTTGAGCGACTGAAGCCCTAATTGTGCGATGTCATGGGTGATGGTTCCGTTGCCCTTTACCTGTGCGAAGTCGCGCAAACGGCGTAGCAAAGCGTTGGCAATGCGGGGCGTTCCGCGGCTCCTTCGGCAGATTTCTACGGCGGCATCTCTCTCAATCGGTACTTTCAAGAGCATGGCCGAGCGCTGGATAATGCGCTGCAACGTGTCGGGATCATAATATTCTAAGTGCATATTGATGCCGAAACGCGCACGTAAAGGGGCGGTGAGCATGCCGCTTCGAGTTGTGGCTCCGATGAGCGTAAAGGGGTTTAAGTCTAACTGAATAGAGCGTGCCGAAGGACCTTTGTCTATCATAATATCGATGCGATAGTCCTCCATCGCCGAGTAAAGGTACTCTTCTACGACGGGCGACAGGCGATGAATCTCGTCGATAAACAGTACATCGTTGGGTTCTAACGACGTGAGAATGCCGGCCAAATCTCCCGGTTTATCGAGCACCGGACCACTGGTCAGCTTGAAGCCCACGCCCAATTCGTTGGCAATGATGTTGCTCAACGTGGTTTTTCCCAAGCCAGGTGGCCCGTAAAGGAGGGTGTGGTCGAGCGGCTCTCTGCGGTATTTGGCGGCCTCAACAAATATCTCTAAGTTCTCAACCACCTTCTTTTGCCCGTTGAAATCGCTAAATTTCAGCGGTCGCAAAGCATTTTCAAAGTCGCGTTCGGCGTTGGAAAGCGTCTCTTCTCTTATATCGAAATCTTCAGACATGCCTGTTTTAATTTCTGCAAAGGTAACGGAAAAGGGGCGAATAGGCAAACGAAAGGGTAAAAAACGAGGTGCGCATGCCTGCCCATTCGCCCCCTTATGGGCATTATAACCATAGCACCGCCTCGTTACCTTCGTTGAAAAGCAGGTCAAGAATGCTCATGTTGGGTTGGAAACCTATTTTTTGTTGATACACCTGGTAGTAGGGTTTTGCAACAAACGTAGGGTCGTTTTCGGGGTGTTTGGGGCGGATGCTGTTACGGAAATCGGTCCTTTCCAGGGTGGAATCAAGTGCCATCATCGCTTCTTTGGGTGGTAAAGGTTGGAACGAAGCGGTGTATTGGGGTTGTTTTTCGATGTCCAACAAGTTGAGCATGCACATCATAATGGCATGATTAAAGTCGATGAGGAAGTCCCATTTCTTTTCAAAAAATGGGCGGATGTCGTCTTGATAATATTCAAAAAAAGGGCTTTCACCGTATGCCGAGCATAGGGCATTCCAATGAATGTGTCGCCAATTTCCATGATTGGCGATGCGAATGTCGCGGAAAGGAGTTTTGGAAAGCTGCCGGTTGTCAGGGCAAGTCACAGGAATGCTCAGTGCTTGTGGGCCGTTGGTGGTGGGAATGATGCAGCGGTTACGGTAGGTTTGTTTGACGAAATGCTCATGCTGCTCTATCCAAACCTGCGGATAGCGATTGATTTTTTGGTACCATTGAATGGGACCAAAATAAGTAGAACTGAGGAGAACGGTGTCGTTCTGAACCATAGGCTGCGTTTGAAAAGTGGTGGGTTGTGGTGCGTTAGAACGGAAGATGATAAAGCCAATAGGCCTTACCGATGATTTGATGTTGCTGAATGAGTCGGTAGCCGTTGCCCGTTTGCACTAAGAAGGTGTGGCAATCGGTGCACAAACAGCGTTTGCAGCAGGTGGAAGGGATGACGTAACGTTGCTGTCTGATGCGCAGAGTGTCACCGGGTAGTGCCTTGATGCGGCCTATTTCGTTGGGTGTTTTCCCGAAAACAATGAGTTGTCCACGTTGAAAATCTTTTCGAGCGAGCTTGTTGACGACGACGCAATCGCCTTGTTTCAACAGCGCATGGGCAGGCACTTGGTAGATGGGGAAGACGAAAGCTCTGACCAAGAGCGACAGAACAAGCCCCACACCGATACTGAAACACCATGCACGAAGTTGCTGCATATTAAAAAAATCACGCTGCATCGTGTCGTTGTTCGCAGGCGAAAGGACAGAGATGCAGCGTGGTGGGATGAATGATTTTACTTAATGTGGTCAACAATATTGAACAAACGGCTCCATCGAACGCCCTTAAAGCCCGAATAGTCGGGGTTCTTGCTCCACCAAATGAAGATGGGTTTACCGACAATATGGTCTTCGGGAACGAAGCCCCAATAGCGCGAATCGGCACTGTTGTGGCGGTTATCGCCCATCATCCAATAGTAATCCATCTTGAATTTATAGGTGTGAGCGAGTCGTCCATTGATGTAGATTTGTCCATTCTTTATCGTTAAATCGTTGTGCTCATACGCGCGAATAGGACGCTCATAGAGTGCAATATTCTTCATGTTCAGTTCCACTGTGACACCTTTTTTCGGTATCCATATCGGACCATAATTATCTCTTGTCCAACCCGTATAGCCATCAAGTGGATATAAATCGCCCGTTTGTGCATCGGTGTTGAGCTTAATGCTTGCCACGAGGTCTTTGCGCTTAGCTAAAGCCATCACGCTTTTTTCGTCAAAGGCAGATAGCCATATTGCGAAAGTGAAGCCATATCCTCGTTGGAAATGCCCAATTCATCGGTCAGTTCTGTGGGTAATGGTTGCTTTAACTTCACGTAATAGGTGTATTGAACATTGTCGGGTTCCTTGTTGGCCTTGCCATTTAAGTAGACAATGCGGTTTTTGATTTGCAAGGTTTGCCCAGGCAATCCTACGCAACGCTTGACATAGTTTTCGCGTCTATCGGTGGGACGGGTAAACACTTCGCCATATTCTTCGGGATGGGCTGACACATAACGGCGCCCTAAAGCATCGATATGGAGCAGATAATCACGCTGTTCCACCGGGTTCATCAACTTCAAATCGGGAGTTGATGAACCATTTGATTCGGCAATTTGCCGGCCAATGCTGTGAATCAAAGTATAGTAATCGCTCTGTTGATACTGCTCAGCTGCGACTAAAGTGTCGCCGGCCGGGAAGTTGAACACGACAATATCGTTAAGCTTTACGTTGCCCAACCCCTTCACTCTTCGGTAGTCCCAATGAGGCCATTCAATATAACTTTTGGTGTTAATCACCGGTAAAGTGTGCTGAGTGAGTGGCATTGTGAGTGGCGTTTCAGGAATTCTTGGTCCATAACTCACCTTGCTCACGAAGAGATAATCACCCGTGAGGAGGCTCTTTTCTAATGAGCTTGAGGGGATAACGAAGTTTTGAAAGAAGAAAAGGTTGATGAAATAAACCGCCACTAAGGCAAAGACAAGGGCATCAACCCAACTCATAATGAAGCGTGTGGGGCCTTCACTGTCTTTCCACCACTGCCATCTGATCTTCTTAGTGATGTACACATCGAAGATAAATGGAACGACAAGCAGCCCCCACCAACTACCAACCCAGTATAAAAAGAGCAGATAGGCGATGATGGCGATGACGAATTTTGTCCACTGAACCCGTGGGTTTAACTTTGCTTTTTCTTTATCTATCATGAGAGTTTAGAATTTAAACAGGTCGCTTGTGGTGAGCAATCCAGTATGATCTTTTGTATATTCGGCCGCGAGCACAGCGCCCAAAGCAAATCCTTTGCGGTTGTGTGCGTCGTGAGTGATGGTAATTGCGTCGGCATCGCTGTTGTATTGAATGCTGTGAATGCCCGGAACTTCGTCGCGACGGATGCTGGCTATCGGTAGCTTTTCAGGTGAAACAGCATTCGTTCCCTCTTCTTTTCCGTCGGCATGGTGTTGAAATCCTTTCACCCACTCGGTCTTTCTATCAAGGTTTTCGATGATTTCTTCGGCTAAGGTGATGGCCGTTCCCGAAGGAGCATCAAGCTTATGGACATGATGAACCTCCTCCATGGTGACATCATATTGTGGAAATCCATTCATGATTTTTGCCAAATAGCGGTTCACTGCCTCAAAGATAGCGACTCCAATCGAGAAGTTACTGGCCCAAAAGAGGGTTTGCTGACCATCTTTTGTGAGCGCTTCTACATCGGCTTTATGGTCTTTCATCCATCCCGTTGAGCCGCTAACGACTTTCACATGATGCTTGAAAACCTTCAAATAATTACCATAAGCAGCGGTGGGATTGGTGAATTCGATGGCTACATCGGCGCTTGAAAAGGCTTCAGAATCGAAGTCTTCGGGATTATTGACGTCAATGATACACACGATTTCATGTCCCCTTTGCCGGGCAATCTCTTCAATCATGTGTCCCATTTTTCCATATCCAATCAAAGCTATCTTCATGTTTAAATGCTTTTTATCAGTTGTTTCTATGAGGATATATGGGGCAAAGTTACGAATTTATTGGTTGATTTTTATGGGCTTTTGTAGCAAATCTCTTGAAAAAGCATGAATGTTATCATTTTTTTTGTATTTTTGTGACAACCAATAACCCTTAGAAACCATCATGGAAGAGTTGATTCACTATGCTTGGAAGCATAAGATGTTTCCGCTTTCTGCGCTGAAAACCCATCAAGGACAGGCGTTAGAAGTGATTGATGTGGGCTTGCATAATCGGCATGCAGGACCCGATTTCTTCAACGCTAAAGTGAAAATTGATGGCATTTTGTGGGTGGGAAATGTGGAATTGCATGTGAAATCGAGCGATTGGTATGCCCATGGGCACGATAAAGATGCACATTATGACAATGTTATTTTGCATGTTTGCGAAATGAAGGATGCTGAATTGTATGACCATCAGGGGCGTCTGATTCCGCAATTCGTCCTACCTATTCCTCCCTTATTGCGGCAATCCTATGATACGTTGCGGCATACGGCCGAATATCCACCTTGCTATCGGGTGATTCCTCAGCTGAGTAGTCTGATGATTCACGGCTGGATGAATGCGCTTCAAGTAGAGCGATTGGCTCAAAAAGAGCGTGCCATCTTGCAGCGTTTAGCACAAAATAATGGTTCATGGGAGGCGGCTTATTTTGCTACTTTGGCACGAAATTTTGGCTTTGGTGTGAATAGTGACACGTTTGAAACGTGGGCATTGCACCTTCCTTTGCAACAGATTGCCCACCATCGCGACAACCTTTTCCAGCTCGAAGCTTTGTTTTTAGGGCAAGCTGGACTGCTTTGTGAGGAGGCAATTCCTAATCGTTATCGTCAGCAAACGCTTGATGAAGGCTATTTTTTAAGACTCAAAAAGGAGTATCTTTATTTGCAACACAAGTTTAATTTGGTGCCCATTGACTATCATTTATGGCGTTTTCTGCGGCTAAGACCCCAGAATTTTCCACACATTCGATTGGCACAATTAGCAAATCTTTATTATCAACGGCGCACCGAATTGAGCCAGTTAACCGATTGTCTTACTGTGGAATCGGTTGGTAATTTGTTGCAAGCCGATGTGACAACTTACTGGAAAACACATTACACTTTTGGTGTGTTGAGTAAGGAATGTGAGAAGAAACTCTCTCCCCATTCGCTCTTATTGCTGGTGATTAACACAGCCATTCCTGTGCTTTTTGCCTACGGTCGCTATTTAGGCAGGGAGGAATATGTAGCCCGTTGCTTCTCTTTTTTCGAGCAATTAAAAGCCGAAGACAATCACATTGTGCGGTTGTGGCGAGCTTGTGGATTGGCTATTGAGCACGCAGGTGACGCACAAGCGTTGATACAATTAAAGAATGAATATTGCGATAAGCGTGAGTGTCTGCGTTGTCGCATTGGATATGAGTATCTCAAACGCACGACTTTAACAGAGCATGTAACAACGAATGCTGTGCAAACAGCACCTCATACAATAATAAAATGAAGAAATATGTTTATGAAACGCGTATGGAAGTGCGCGATTATGAGTGTGACATCGAAGGGATTGTGAACAATGCCAACTACTTACATTACACAGAACACACGCGTCATCGCTTTTTAAAACATGCAGGACTGAGCTTTGTTCAGATGCATGAGAAGGGAGTTGACGCGGTTGTTGCCCGTATGAATTTGGCTTATAAGACACCCCTTCGTTGCGATGATGAGTTCATTTCGCGCATGAATTTGCAAAAGAATGGCATCCGTTATGTCTTTACACATGATATTTTTCGGGCGAGTGACGAGCGACTTTGCTTTCATGCTACGGTTGAATTGGTGTGCTTAATTCATGGAAAGTTGGGGTTGAGCGAGGATTACGACCGTGCATTTGCCCCCTTTATTCAAGCTAACGACGGAGAATAGCACGATGATAGCCAATCAACAAGAGGTGCTCAACACCCTCATTCTCTCACGCATTGGGTTCTATAGTCTGGCTGGAATGCTCGAGTTATATCGGCGTATGGGGACGGCTACGGCGATTATGGAGCATCGAAAGGATATTCGTTCGATCCTTCCTGATGCGCCTTCACGACTCATTGAATTACTCCGAGGGGGCGATTCTGTGCGCCGATGGGCTGAAGATGAATTGGCTTGGGCTGCTAAAAACCATGTAGAAGTGTTGTGTTTACATGATGAACGTTATCCAAAGCGCTTAGCAGAATGTCCGGATGCGCCCTTAGTGTTGTTCTATCAAGGTACGGCTTCGCTCAATCAAACGCATGTTTTGAGCATGGTTGGCACACGGCATTGCACGACTTATGGGCAGGATTTGGTGCGAAACTTTATGGCAGAGCTGCATCGTTTGTGCCCCAATACGTTAGTTGTGAGTGGATTAGCCTATGGAATCGATATTCAAGCGCATCGCCAAGCACTGCAAAATGGCTTTGAAACCATTGCCGTTCTGGCACATGGATTAGACCAAATTTATCCTCGTGTGCACCAAGAAACGGCACAAGCCATGCTGCATCAGGGCGGTTTGCTGACCGAATATGCCACACATACCAATGCCGATAAGCAAAATTTCGTTCGTCGTAACCGTATTGTTGCAGGGCTTTGTGATGCTTGTATCTTAGTAGAAAGTGCCGAACATGGCGGTGGTCGCATCACAACACGCTTGGCTAACGACTATTTTCGTGATGTGTTTGCCTTCCCAGGTGCTGTGAATATGCCTTATAGTATGGGCTGTAATACTTTAATAAGGGATAATAAAGCTGCACTTATTACTTCGGCTTTCGACTTCGTTCAGGCGATGAATTGGGAGACGGAACAGCGCATACAAGATGCCAGACAGCGTGGAATAGAACGGCAACTCTTTCCTGATTTAACGGCCGAAGAACAGCAATTAGTCACCCTTTTGGCAAAAGATAACGACCAACAGATTAATGTTTTGACCGTGAGAAGTGGGCAACCTGTGGCACATCTCATCAGTTTGCTTTTCCAATTAGAGCTGAAGGGGGTGGTAAAAGCCTTGCCCGGCGGGTGTTATCACCTGCTGTGTTAGCCTCCTTTTGATGGGCTTGACAGGCTTAAGCACAGCTTACTTCAGAAAAATATCGTAACTTTGCGCGCATGAAAATTGGTTCTTTAACGTTTGGTGAGCGTCCCCTTTTCCTCGCTCCCATGGAGGATGTGACCGATATTGGTTTCAGAATGTTGTGCAAACGCTATGGTGCGGCGATGGTTTATACCGAATTTGTATCGGCAGATGCCATTATTCGCAACATCCAATCAACGCTCAACAAAATGAAAATCAATGCTGAGGAGCGCCCGGTTGGTGTGCAAATTTATGGACGGGACGTTGATTCGATGGTCGAAGCAGCACGTGTTGTGGAGGAAATCCATCCCGATGTAATTGACCTTAACTTTGGTTGTCCGGTGAAAAAGGTTGCAGGTAAGGGCGCCGGATCGGGCATGTTGAAGAATATTCCCTTGCTTTTGGAGATTACCAAGCGTGTGGCCCAGGCCGTGAAAACACCCGTAACGGTGAAGACTCGCTTAGGTTGGGATGCTGAAAACCTTGTGATACAAACGCTTTGTGAGCAGCTTCAGGACTGTGGCATACAAGCATTAACCATTCATGGACGTACACGTGCACAGATGTATACAGGCAAAGCCGACTGGACTTTGATAGGCCGCGTGAAGCAAAATCCACGCATCCATATTCCAATTATCGGCAATGGCGACATCACTTCGGGTGCAGATGCGGTGCGTGCTTTTCAAGATTATGGAGTAGATGCTGTGATGGTGGGGCGCGCAACATTTGGTTGTCCCTGGATTTTCAGTGAGATGCGCGATGCGTTGGATGGGACTTCGGTGGCAAAACACCTCACGATGGATGACAAGATTGATATTTTAGAAGAGCAACTGCGCATCAATGTGGCGCGCATAGACGAGGTAAGAGGCATCCTACACACGCGACGTCATTTGGCAGCCAGCCCTATTTTTAAAGGCATTCCAGACTTTAAACAAACACGCATTGCGATGCTTCGTGCGACAAAGGTCAACGATTTAATCGCTATTTTAGAGGAGTGTCGAGCACGTTTGTCGGCAAACCATGAAGCCAAAGGTTAAGTTCATAACGTGAAATAACTTGTCATCGCACCAAAAACAACAGGCGGAGTTCCATCAAGAACTTCGCCTGTTGTTTTATATTCGCTTGGTAAAGCCGTTGCCTACTTACCAAATAACTCGTCTAAATATTGATAGAAACTCTGGTCTTCGCCTACAAAAGTCTTCACAATCTTGCCGTCTGGCCCCACAATAATCTTCGTTGGGAAACCTTGAATGCCATAGTTTAAGAGCAGTTTGCTATCGCGTGGGTTGTAAACATGCACCATGGCATCTCATGTTTCTTTACGGCTTCTTTCCATTCTGCTTCGGCATCATTACAATCGATACCCAAAATTTCAAACTTACCGGCATACTTCTGATAGTAGTTCTTCATCTCTGGAATGCCACGGATGCACCAAATACACCACGATCCCCAGAAATCTAACACGACATACTTGCCTTGCAGACTTGCAAGTGATAGCGGTTTGCCATGAGTATCGTTGAGCGTAAACGCCGGAGCTACTGCGCCTGAAACCTGTATAGCCTTTGCTTTCTTCTCCGTTTCCAAGGCATCTTTGTAAGTTTTAATCAGCTTTTCGTAGAACGCTTTCATGCGACCTGCCTTCACACGATTAGACAAAAGCGACACTGCATCTTCCATTTTCTCGCCGCTCATGTGTGCAATGGCCACAGCACTGGCATCCCAATCGGCATGTGTTTTGATGAATTGCGTCAGCATCTCATGCTCCTTCTCAGCGAGTTCAACAGACTTTTTCTCATATTCGTCCATGACTTTATTGCGGTCTTCGCCCTCTTTTAAACGTTTGCTGAGCGATTCTCCAAGCTCCTTTATAGGCGTTTCAGCTTGTTCTATCACCTTGTGTAGCTCTTGATATTGTTTATAGAAAGCACTTCCTGCAATATCAAAACGAGTTGTTGCATCGCCGGTTAGTTCGGCCGTTTCATTGGGAATGGCTATCAAATCTATTTGCTTGCGCTCCAAACGATGCAGGGTTCGCATCGAAAGAAGATAAATTAGGGCAGGCTCTTTGATGTCAAAAGTTGCCGTAAACTTATCGTTCTTTGCAATGATGGTGTCGCGTTTGCAATCGTCTCCTTCTGGAATGATGGCCACAATCGAGTCGCCAAAGTTCTTTAAATTGGCTTTAATAGTGAAGTTTCCATTTGCTGCATGAGCCATTTGTGTGGCTGCGAGCAGGGCAGAAACCATGAGCATTTTGTTCATAATCGATGAATATTGGTTGATATTTATGATAGCAGAAACCACATCTTATTAAAAAGGTCATGGTTTCTATGCGAGCAAATTTATAAAATAAAGTGCCTATAACAAGCAACCTTCCGTGCGATTTAATATTTTTTTCGTTTGGAGGGTCACTGGTTATAGGCCTTTTAGAAAGCCATAACATGCTGTTAGGCTTCCGTGTTATTTCTTTTTGGGCCGGCGTCGAGCCCATCCTTCTTCGCTAAAGTCGGGTTCTTCGCCTTTCAGTTTGAAGTCTTTTCCATTGATGAGACTACGCCAATCGGTTTCATCGGCTTGGGGTTTAGCTTTTGTTCGGCCACCTTTCTGGTCGTTGGCCTTTCCCTTTCGGCCTCCATCTCGTGCCACTTTCCCCACTCGTTCGCTGCGCGATGTGCTGCGATTGCTACGTCCGTGTCCATCTTCTTCGGCATCGTTGCATCTCACTTCCCGTCCTTTGTAAGTCGTTCCGTTGAGGGCTTTCATCACCTTTCGGGCATCATCTTCGGGCACTTCGATATAAGCAAATTTCTGAAGCAGGTCAATATGCCCCACATCTTGGCGCCCATGCACGTGCTTGTTGATGTATTGCATGATCTCACCCGGGTAGAAACCATCGCTCTTTCCAAGATTGATAAACAGCCGTTTATAGCCCGCTTCAGCCTCATGTTTGCACCGTCCGTTGCTGCCTTTCCCACGCATCTTTTGGCCATCGCGTTCACTTCGGGTATTTTTCCCCATCACAGGCTTCTCGATTTCGGGCGCATGCTCATAGTAATCCAAAAAACGTCCGAAAGTAACCGTTACCATTTTCTTAATCAAATCCTCTTTGTCAACATATTCGAATTGGCGCATAATGTCGGCCATATAGGGGGCTATCTGGTCTTCATCAACATCGGTTTTCATGATGTCGTCCATCACTTTGAAAAGTTGTTTCTTGCAGATTTCCTCGGGCTTCGGCAGTTCTCCGTCGATAAACTCCTTTCCAATTTGTTTCTCTATCTGCTTCACTTTCCACTTTTCCTTGATGTGGATGATGCTGATGGACGTTCCTTTCTTTCCCGCACGCCCCGTTCTTCCACTGCGATGCGTATAGCTTTCTATATCATCGGGCAGGCCATAGTTGATGACATGCGTTAAATCGTTCACATCTAAGCCGCGTGCTGCCACATCAGTTGCCACGAGAAACTGCACATGATGCTGCCGAAATTTCTGCATAGTGAGGTCACGTTGTTGCTGACTTAGGTCGCCATGCAAGGCTTCTGCATTATAACCATCTTTGATAAGTTTATCGGCTATCTCCTGTGTCTCTATCTTTGTGCGGCAAAAAATGATGGCGAAAATGCGGGGATAGAAATCAACAATGCGCTTGAGTGCCAAGTATTTGTCCTTCGAATGCACCAAATAATAGATGTGATTGACGTGTTCGGCACCTTCATTGCGGCTCCCTACCACAATTTCCTTATAGTCATGCAAATAGCTTTTCGCCACTTTCTCTACGTCGCGGCTCATCGTTGCAGAGAAAAGCAACGTGTTGCGGTTGTCGGGGAGCTGCTCAAAAATGGCGTTGATACTATCCGAAAAGCCCATGTTAAGCATCTCATCGGCCTCATCGAGCACCACATTGTTCACTTCATCAAGCACCATTACGCCACGATTAATCAAGTCAACCAAGCGCCCTGGCGTAGCAACAATGATCTGTGCACCATGCTTAATGGCCTTCATCTGTGGGCGAATGTCGGCGCCTCCATACACGGCTACCACATGAAGTGCATTGATGTACTTGCTGAAATCTTTTAAATCGTCGGCAATCTGCACGCAAAGCTCACGCGTGGGACTCAGGATGATGGCCTGGATAGCCTTGTTTTCAGCGTCAATCTTTTGCAACACGGGCAAGCCAAAGGCTGCTGTTTTGCCGGTTCCCGTTTGCGCTAAAGCAATGACATCGTTCTTGTTGCCCAACAAATAGGGGATGACTTCTTCCTGAACAGGCATCGGATGTTCGAAACCTAATTCCTCAATGGCGCGTCGAATGTTCTCGTTCACGCCCAATTCTTCAAATGTTTTCAAATTGTTGTATGTTATGTTGAAGGTTCTTGCGCCCCTCCTAACCATAACATAGGGCGATAATCCTTCGGTGTGATGGAAGTTTATTTATCTTTATACTCACTCAAACTTCCTTAAAGCTGGCGGCAAAGGTACGGCTTTTTCATCGATATGGCCTATGTTTTCACCCTAAAAATGTCTTTTGTTTACCACAAAATTGTGATAAATCAATCATCAAACCCCTGTACATCCAGTAGTACAAGCGTTTGATTGGCTTAAGGTATAGATAGAATATGGTCTAATTTGCGACTGAAAAGCGGGTCGGAAGGTCGCAACATGTTGGCGTCATAAATCGTTCCATCGGGTTGAATGAGCACAAACCGGGGAACATCTTCCACCGACAAACCATCTGAAATGACATCATTTTGCTGCTTATCGGCATAAAATTGAGGCCAAGCGGGGTTCTCAAGAGCAATCTGTTGCTCCCATGCACGCCGATTTTCATCTAAACTGATGCTGATACATTTCAACCGAGGTTGGTTTTGATAGCGTGCCACTTGCTGTGCCATATAGGGGCGTTCGCGCATGCTTTGCTCGCTCCATGTGGTCCATAATTCTAACAATATATAGCTGCCAAAGAAGTTTTTGAGGTGGTGCAACGTGCCTTTTAGGTCGCTAAACGTGAGGTCGGGACAAGCAATGCCGTTCATCATGAGCTTCTTTGTGTTCACTTTTTCTTGATAACGCTTTAACAGTTGCGGCGCAACAAGCGGTTGGGCAGCCGTCCAAAACGAGTCTAACTGTGTTTCGGTGCTTTCGTTTACCATTCGGTTGAGGATGGAATCTGTGAGCACCTGTCGCAGCTTTTCATTCTTAAGGTGGCTGTTTACGGTCTGCAAATAGGCCACGGCATAGTTGCTTACGGGCGTATCTTTACCTGCTTCGGCCTGCATTTTCCCCCGCACATAGTAGTCAATGAGCGGCCTGTTTTGCAGGGTTGTGTCGTTTAAGTCAACCTGTGCAATCAATGTTTGATAAAGACTGTTGCGCGATGGTTCTTATGTTGTTGATAGGCTTCGGCAATAATGCTGGTCAATGCCGCATTGAGGTAGCGTTGTTGGTTGCTGATCAAGCGTTGCTGCCGCGAGGTTCATTCGGCAAAAAGTCGGTTTGCTTCTCAATCATCTTCTTTAATGCCATGTATTGATGCTCTAAGTGATGACGAGCCTCTTTGTCGTTGATGAGCCCATAACGTGGATTGGTAGCCGTTTCGAAAGCATTTTGAGCGGTGAGCAGTTCTGCTAACGCCACATTATCACCTTTATAAACAGCACGCACGCGTTGCGCTTTGTCGCGGGTGAGTTTCACTTGCTGCATCTTTCCCGGCTCAATCACCATACAAAGTGTCTGTCCCGACGACAGTTGTAGGGTGAGAGGCGTGCGTTGTTTCAACTGTGGCACATTGTAAAAAGCCAAACCTTCGCGTGTAAGTAACAACTTGGTTGTGCGACCTGTTGCATCCATCAATCGGTGTTGATGCAGCAAAAGGGTGTCGGGGCAGTCGATAACAAGCTGCTGCGCCGCTGCAGATAGGGAAAGCAGCAACAAAGCTGCCATGATAAATTGTCTCATTGTGAAAATAATCGTTGTGCAAAATTACGCAATCCCTATGACATAAGCAAACACAGTCTGCACGAGGACTGGGCCGATGGAAACAGAACGTGCGACAGAAGCCCCGCTAATCTGCACTATTTTGTGTTGTAATCTGCACCTTATTACGCCCTAATCTACACCATATTGTGCGACAATCTCTAATATTTTGTTTCATCATACCAACCGAGTAGTAAAACCATCAGGGAAAAATAGTGCGGCAATCCTCATCCTATTGTCGCATGATACCGCCCGAGTGGCAGGATGATAGGAGAGAGATGAGATAGCAACCTCCATCACCTTGTTTTGTGATGTTGGCCGAGTAGCAAGAGAGTCAAGGAGAGATGGGGTGGCAACTCGGTGCGCGTTGCGTTTCCGATAGCCTCACGTTGGTGAATGCAATGTGCCAACATGGAATGAGAGATGCGGGGGAAATAAACCGAGTACAGGTTTTGCTTCTTTGCATTTGCTATGGATTTGAAACAAGCATTTCCCAATACGCTACAAAAAAATGCGGCCACCCACGAAACAACTTCAAGGAAATTGTGACGGAGTGGCCGCATATTGCTCCTTTGTTTTAATCTACATTATCCATTTGCTACGGCGCGATACCTTTGTAGTGCGATGCTTGTAGGCTGCAACTACCATGCCAACTTATCATTCAAAATAGTACCGTCTTCGTTGATGTCGTCGCTCTTTGTGAAGCTGTTGGCCTTATATTGCACACAAAGCATGAGCATTTCGTCCTTGCCTGTGTTCTTTAAAGCGCGCTTCCCGGCAGGAGAAACCCGCACAATACTCCCTTCGCTCACGGGGAAAATGTTGCCGTCTACTTGATATTGTCCTTCGCCTTTAAGAATGAAATAAAGTTCCTCGTGGGTTTTATGGGTGTGTAAAAAGCCACTGTCTTGGCCTGGAACGAGACTTTGAAATGAGAGTTCACAGCCCGTTGTGCCTAAATCCTGCCCCACAAACACCTTCCCCGGGATGGCTACTTCGGGCGAAAGCTGCAGTACATAGTCTTTGATCTCACTAAGTTTACCTACGTTTACGGCACTGAAATTCTTGCCATTTTGAATTGTTGCTACTTTTTTCATTATGCTTTTTTGTTTAAATGGTTGTTTAATGCTCATTTTATTTCGGTTGCAAAGGTAGCTGCTATTTGCAAGCAATGCAAGTAGGCACGCCAAAGTGAGGTGGTTACATGGAGGTAAGTAATGGATGAAAAGAGGCGTTTGTGCGCTGAGGTTTTACATTGTTTAACTTTAAAGATTTCACAAGACGATCTACAATAGTTACTTTTGTAGTGTAATATACAAAATATATCGTTATGACACGTAGTGAAATCCGTGATTCTCTATATCCTAAATGCCCTGTTCGCAACGTGTTGAATAGGGTGGGTGACAAATGGTCCATGTTGGTTTTGTTCACGTTAGAGAGCACACCCACCATTCGTTTCAAGGAACTTCAGCGCAATATCCCCGACATTTCGCAAAAAATGTTGACCACAACGCTAAAGACTTTAGAAGCGGATGGACTCATCATTCGTAAGGCCTACCCCGAGATTCCACCCCGGGTTGAGTATGAATTAACGTCACGTGGCAAGAGTCTCTTACCGCTTATCGACAACCTTCTGTCGTGGGCTTCAACTAACATGGATGGTATTATGCAATCCCGCGAGACGTTCTTTTTAAAATAAAAGCAATATACAAACGCGCACTGTGGCGACATTCTCTTTGAAAAAGAAGTGCATTTTGAGGGATAGGTTTCATTTTCCTATCCCTTTTAGTTGCTATTTTCACAGAAAAAGAGTAATATTGCAACGACAAACTAAAACAATAAACGATATGATGAAACGCTATTTGATATGCCTTTTATTAGGCATGGTGTCGACTTCGATGTGGGCAAAGGTGAAACTACCCCATCTTATCAGCGACAATATGCTGTTGCAACAACAGCAAAAAGTCAGGCTATGGGGATGGGATAAGCCGGGAAAGCAAGTTGTCGTTGTGCCTTCGTGGAACAAAAAGCGCTACACGACCCGCACCAATGCGCAAGGAGAATGGGAAGTGGAGGTGGAAACGCCGCGCGGAAGCTATCAAACCTACACGTTGTCGTTTGATGATGGTGAGATGGTGAAGGTTAAAAATGTGGCCATTGGCGAAGTGTGGGTGTGTGCAGGACAAAGCAATATGGAGATGCCAATGCGCGGATTTGACCGCTGTCCCACAGAAAACTTTATGCAAGAGATGATGGCTGCCGACACGATGAGTGCCATCCGCTTTGTGAAAATCCCCAGCGTCATGAGCACAAAACCGCTGAAAGATGCTGTATGCCAGTGGAAAATGGCCAACCGTGACGGCCTCCCTGACGTTTCAGCGGTGGGCTATTTCTTTGCAAAGCCTTTGCAAAAAGCGCTCCATGTCCCTGTTGGGCTCATCCTATCCAATAAAGGTGGCTCGCGTGTTGAGAGCTGGTTAAACCGCGAATACCTTGCTGCGCACACGCAAGAGCCTTTGGATTCGGCTACTTTTGCAAGCAAATTCAGGGTTGAATTCTACTATCCCATGCTTTGGGGATATGGCACTTTCGCCCCATCCTTAATTACACGGTCAAGGGAGTGTTGTATTATCAGGGGTGTTCCAACGTGGGCGATCCCGACAATCAATATGCAACACGGCTCGCAGCCTTAGCAAAACAGTGGCGAGAAGGCTTCCGCAACCTAATTTGCCTTTCTATTATGTGCAAATCACTCCTTTTTGGTACAACAATGTGCAGGGAACGGTTGGTGCAAAGTTGCGTGAACAACAGTTCAACGCGCAGCAGCTCATTCCCCATAGCGGCTTGGTTTGCACGGATGATTTGGTGTATTCTTACGAAAAGAAACAGATTCATCCTGCCCAAAAACAAGCCATCGGTGAGCGATTGGCTTTACAAGCCCTGCACAAAACCTACGGAAGGGAGAACCTTTGGTGTGAGAGTCCATCCTTCCGCGATATGGAAATCAAAGGCGACTCGTGCTTCATTCGGCTCAATAATGTCTATACGGGGCTTAGCAGCATGACCGATTTTCAAGGATTTGAAGTGGCCGGCGCAGACAAAGTGTTTCATCCGGCCGTGGCCATGAGTGCAAGAAAGAAAGGAAAGGAGACGATTTTGGTTATCTCTGAGGAAGTGAAAGCGCCCGTTGCCGTGCGCTATGCTTTCAAAAACTGGGGCTATGGCAATGTGAAAAACAGTGCATTCTTGCCATTATTCCCATTTAGAACCGACAACTGGGAATAGGTTTTTCATCTTGATTGATCAAGAAAGGAGCGAAGAGGCATGCTGCCTTTTCGCTCCTTTTATGTTGCTTTGTTGACTAAACTCGTAGTGGCATTATGCCTTTTGCTGCTGCTTCAAGACGCGTCTTGCGCAATCAACCAACACAATCCAGGCTCCTGCGAGAATGGCTGTGTCTTTAATTACTAAGCGTCCTGCACCGGATAGCAGCGGAAAACCGTGTTCGCCACTCCCTAAATCGGGCACCCAACACTCGGGGGTTGTGATTAAGAAGGAGAGCGTTCCTATGGTCATGAGGATGACAAAGGTTGCTCCTACAAAGCCAACACGTGGGAACCAAATGCCCAAGAGCGTCAAAATGCCAAACGACATGATGAGTAAACCCAACCCATGGGAGAAAGTATAGGTGTTGTTTTCGGTGTGCCAAGCCTTCTTCTTGGCATCAAATTCTCCCTCTTTCAACTTATAATCCTTATATTCGGGTGCCTTTTTCTCGTAGAAAAAGTTCATAAACGGACTATTTGCCACAAAAGGAACGATGCCTTCTGCTTCATAGTTCCAAAACTTTAAACCGCCAATCCATATAAAAATAATAAAGATGGCAATACGAATGGCATGTACACCCCATTGATTGGTGGACACGATAAATTGCAAACCAGCTTGCAAACGTGATGAGATTGTCTCCATAAACTTTTCTTTTTAAATCTTATGATAATGATATTTTATGCGCAAATATCGCCTGATGACGGGCGAAATGCGCGGTTGCAAAAGTAATATCTCGTTATCAAAAATGAAAATAAAATATGTAAAAAACACTTTTATTCACATCTTTTCTAAACTTCTTTTCCCGTCATAGACAATGGATTAAGGGCTATATCTTAAAAAAGTAGAAAATATTTCTTTATAATAAGGTGAGAGAAAAAGTTTTCATTACTTTTGCGCCCTTAGATAACAACAAGAGGAAAGCAACATGCAAGAGAACTTAGTCATTGTAGAAAGTCCCGCAAAAGCAAAAACAATAGAGAAATTTCTGGGTAAGGATTACAAGGTAATGTCATCCTATGGCCACATAAGAGACCTCAAAAAGAAAGAGATAAGCATTGACACTACCACCTTAGAACCGACTTATGAGATACCCGAAGAAAAGAAAAAGTTGGTCAATGAATTAAAGGCTAACGCCAAAAAAGCAAAGAAGATTTGGTTGGCTTCCGATGAAGATCGCGAGGGAGAGGCCATCTCTTGGCATCTTTGTGAGGTTCTTGGCTTAGACGAGACCAAAACTAACCGCATCGTTTTCCACGAAATTACACAGTCAGCAATCCTGGATGCTATCCAACATCCGCGTCATTTGGACATGAATTTGGTCAATGCACAGCAAGCACGTCGTGTACTTGACCGCTTAGTGGGCTTTAAACTCTCGCCCGTTTTGTGGCGAAAAGTGAAACCAGCGCTTAGTGCAGGACGTGTGCAAAGCGTAGCAGTTAGGCTCATTGTTGAACGTGAACGCGAGATACAGGCTTTTGTTTCGGAACCCTATTACCGTGTAACGGCCACATTTAGTGTCGACAATGCGCAGCGCAATAAAAATGCGTTTAAAGCCGAACTCGACCGCCGTTTTGCCACACATGAAGAGGCTTTGGCTTTCTTAAACCAATGTAAAGAGGCTCAATTCACGGTGGCTGAGGTTACCAAAAAACCTTTAAAGCGCACGCCTGCCCCACCTTTCACCACTTCAACCCTGCAACAAGAGGCGGCAAGGAAATTGGGATTTACGGTGAGTCAGACGATGATGGTGGCGCAACACTTGTATGAAAATGGCCGAATCACCTACATGCGTACCGACTCTGTCAACCTTTCTCAGCTGGCTTTAGGTACGAGTAAGGAGGAAATCACAAAGCTGTGGGGTGAGAAATACAGCAAAACCCGCAACTATCATACCCATGCTAAGGGGGCACAAGAGGCGCATGAAGCCATTCGTCCCACCTATATGAGTGTGCAAGAGATAGAAGGAACGGCACAAGAGAAGCGGCTTTACGACCTGATTTGGAAACGAACGATTGCTTCACAAATGGCAGATGCGCAGATTGACAAGACCACTGTAAACATTCATATCAGTGCCGTTGACGCACAATTTGTTGCAACAGGCGAGGTAGTTACTTTTGATGGCTTCTTGAAAGTGTATTGGGAATCGACCGATGATGAGGAAAATCGCAACGAAGAAAGCGCGCATCAGTTGCCCGTTTTGCCTGTAGGAGCTCCACTTTTGCGGCAAGAAATCACGTCAACAGAGCGCTTTAGCATGGGTCCTACCCGCTATACGGAGGCCAGTTTGGTGCATAAGTTAGAAGAGTTGGGCATCGGACGCCCATCAACTTATGCGCCAACCATCTCTACTATCCAACAAAGACAATACGTACAAAAAGGAGATAAGAAAGGAGAAGAGCGTAAATATGCTGTCGATATCCTACAAAATAAGGAAGTTTCACACACCGAACGTACTGAAATGACGGGTAATGAGAAAGGTAAACTCTTACCCACAGACATCGGTATCGTGGTAAACGACTTCTTAATGGAGAACTTCCCCGACATCATGGACTATAACTTCACGGCACGGGTGGAGCAGCAATTCGACCAAATTGCAGAAGGAAAAGAAGGCTGGAGTATGATGATGAAGGACTTTGACAAGCATTTTGAACCTACCGTTGACAAGGTAATGAATGCTCGTTCAGAGCATAAAGCGGGTGAACGCCTCTTAGGAAACGACCCCAAAACGGGTAAACCGGTCTTCGTAAAGATAGGAAGATTCGGTCCGGTTGTGCAGGTTGGTACCGCAGATGACAACGAAAAGCCACAGTTTGCACAACTCCCTGCCCAAAAAAGCATGGAGACTTTATCGTTAGAAGAGGCCTTAGAGCTCTTTAAACTGCCACGCACCATTGGCACTTTTGAGGATAGTGATGTGGTGATTGGTGCCGGAAAGTTTGGTCCTTACATTATGCACAACAAGAAATTTGTGTCATTACCCAAGTCAGAAGACCCCTTAACGATAGGGCTTGAGCGGGCGATTGAACTGATTTCCGCTAAGCGTGAACAGGAAAAACAGCGTCATCTGAAAAGCTTTGAGGAAGATACAAAGCTCGAAGTGCTCAATGGTCGTTACGGACCTTATATCGCTTATGATGGCAAGAACTATCGGTTGCCCAAGAACTTGCATGAGAAAGCGGGCGAATTATCCTACGAACAATGTATGGAAATTGTGAAACAAGCTCCCGAACCTAAAAGCAGACGTCGCAAAGCATGACGCGAATTATCCTCCTTGGCTATATGGGTGCCGGCAAAACCACACTCGGAAGAGCTTTAGCTAAAGCCCACAACATACCGTTCTACGATTTAGATTGGTATATAGAGTCGCGCATGCGAAAGACGATACCGCAAATCTTTGCCGAGCAAGGCGAAGAGGGTTTCCGTCGCATGGAGTACAATATGCTCCACGAAGTGGCCGAGTTCGACCGGGTAATTCTTAGCTGTGGAGGAGGCACTCCCTGCTATTTCGATAACATAACTTATATGAATCAACAGGGTGAAACCATTTACTTAAAGGCTTCACCCGATGTGCTTTATGCCCATTTGCAAATGGGAAAGAAGGAGCGTCCACTGTTAAAACAGAGAGAACCCGCAGCTGTTTTGGCCACCATCCAAGCACATTTGCAGGAGCGTGAGCCCTATTATCGACAAGCAAAGCACACATTTTCAGTAAATCTTTTAGATAATTTTGAGAAAATAAATGCTTCGGTTGCACAGTTAAGTGCATTGCTTAACTTGCAATCATCATCGATTGACAGGCAGAATAAATAACACCCCATTAACTTTTTTGGATAGAAAATGAAAAAATGGACTATTGAAGACTCTGAGGAACTCTACAACATCAAGGGTTGGGGTACCTCGTATTTTGGAATTAACGACAAGGGAGATGTCTACGTTTCTCCCTGCAAAGACAACACACAGATTGATCTTCGCGACATTATGGATGAGCTGTCCCTGCGCGATGTCACGTCACCCGTGCTGTTACGCTTTCCTGATATCTTAGACAACCGCATTGAAAAGACCTTCAGTTGCTTCCAAAAAGCCCGGAAAGAATATAACTTCCAGGGTGAGAACTTCATCATCTACCCCATCAAAGTCAACCAAATGCAGCCCGTTGTTGAAGAGATTATCTCACACGGTCGCAAGTTTAATTTAGGATTAGAAGCAGGCTCTAAGCCCGAACTCCATGCGGTTATTGCCGTGCAATGCCAAAGCGATTCACTCATTATCTGCAATGGTTATAAGGATGACAGCTACATAGAATTGGCCTTGTTGGCACAAAAGATGGGTAAAAGAATCTTTATCGTCGTTGAAAAACTCAATGAATTAGAGGTTATTGCCAAAGCCGCTAAGAAGCTAAAGGTGAAACCTAATCTTGGAATGCGCATCAAATTGGCCTCTTCGGGATCAGGAAAATGGGAAGAAAGTGGCGGCGATGCTTCGAAATTTGGCCTTACCAGTGCCGAATTGTTAGAGGCACTTCAAAAGCTCGACGATATGGGAATGCACGATTGTCTGCAGCTCATTCACTTCCACATTGGTAGCCAAATCACCAAAATCCGCCGCATTCAAACGGCGCTTCGCGAAGCAGCTCAGTTCTATATCAACCTCCACAAGATGGGTTATGATGTGCGATTTGTGGATTGTGGCGGTGGTTTGGGCGTGGATTATGACGGAACACGCTCCTCAAACAGCGAGAGTTCGGTCAACTATACCATACAAGAATACGTCAACGATTGCGTGTATACGTTTGTTGATGCTGCGGACAAAAACGGCATACAACACCCCAATATCATCACCGAAAGCGGTCGAAGCCTGGCTGCACACCATTCTGTTTTGGTGATAGATGTGCTCGAAACGGCCAGCCTTCCCGAAATGAAAGAAGAGTTTGAGCCTAAAGAAACCGACCATCAGTTGGTGAAAGACCTCTACGATATATGGGACAATCTCAACTCACGCACGATGCTTGAGAACTGGCATGATGCCGAACAGATACGCGATGAGGCGTTAGAACTCTTCTCACATGGCATTGTCGACCTCAAGACCCGTGCCGAAATCGAAGCCATGTATTGGAGCGTTTGCCACGAGGTGAACATGCTTTGCAAAACCATCAAGCACGTTCCCGAAGAGCTTCGCAACTTAGATAAGACTTTAGCCGATAAATATTTCTGCAACTTCTCGCTCTTCCAGAGCCTTCCCGACAGCTGGGCTATCGACCAACTTTTCCCCATTATGCCCATACAACGGCTTGCAGAACGCCCCAACCGACAAGCAACGCTGCAAGATATCACGTGTGACAGCGATGGAAAGATTGCCAATTTCGTCACCGATGGCCATGTCAGTCATGTGCTCCCCCTACATGCTTTGAAGAAAAACGAACCTTATTATTTAGGTGTTTTCTTAGTGGGTGCTTATCAAGAAATCTTAGGAGATATGCACAATCTCTTTGGCGATACCAACGCAGCACATATCTCTGTGAAGGATGGGAAATATCATATCGACCAAATTTTCGATGGCGAAACGGTTGAAGAGGTGCTCGATTATGTGCAATACAACCCCAAAAAGCTCGTCAGACAATTAGAACAATGGGTGACCAAGAGCGTCAAACAAGGAAAAATCTCGCTTGAAGAGGGTAAGGAATTCCTCAACAACTATCGCTCGGGGCTCTATGGTTACACCTATCTTGAATAGGGAATGGGGAGCCATCCCTATCACCTGTTTTAAGGATGCACACGTGTGCACCCTTAAAACAGTAACTCTTAGGGACTAATAGCGGCGCTCTCCATGGTGTTTTGCCCCTTTATTCCTCCTCCATTTTCCGTTTTTTCAAAGCCCCTTACAAGGCTTTTAGCCCTTAATTAGTGTTAAAAGCGAGTCCCAGTTGTAACATCTTTATCCGCCAATCGTCATCTTTATAGCGCGCAGATGAAACATATCAGTTTTAAAAACGATATTCTTCCGCTGAAGAATCAGCTCTTCCGCCTTGCACTTCGCATTACAACAAATCGTGCGGAAGCAGAAGATATTGTGCAAGAGACGCTGATAAAAGTGTGGAACAAACGTGAGCAATGGGATGAAATCGCGTCGATGGAGGCCTTCTGTTTCACGATATGCCGCAACAAAGCTTTAGACAGCATTAAGAAACATAGCGCGCATGATGTGCCGCTTGAGGAGCAAACGCAAGTGCCCTCACCGCAGCATTACAACCCTTACGATGACATTATTCACAAAAATCGTTTAGACCTTGTGAAGCAAATCGTAAACGAACTGCCCGAGAAACAACGCAGTTGTATGCAGCTACGTGACTTCGAAGGCAAGACATATAAAGACATATCGCTGTTGCTTGAACTGACAGAAGAACAAGTAAAAATAAATATCTACAGGGCAAGACAAGCAGTGAAACAACGATTTTTAGAACTCGAAAATTATGGACTATAAATACATATCACAACTTTTGGAACGCTATTGGAATGCGGAAACCACCCTTGAAGAAGAGGAAATCCTGAAGGCTTTCTTCCGACAGGATAATGTTCCCGCTGACTTATTGCGCTACAAAGCCCTCTTTAGCTATCAAGCACAAGAGGTGGAAGACGATCGGTTGGGGGCCGATTTCGACGAGAAGATGATGTCCATGATTTGCGAACCTGAGACGGTGAAAGCCAAAATCATCACGTTCCAGCAAAAGCTTAAGCCGCTATTCAAGGCAGCTGCCATCGTAGCCATTATGCTTACCTTGGGCAACGCTGCACAGGTTTCGTTCAAATCCAGCACCACCCCTGCGCCCACTGCAGGCACTCCGGCTCTGCAACATGGGCAATCGGTAGCGATTAGTGACTCGGCTGCTGTCGACACCATGCACCAAAGCTGCATTGATGTGCCGCAACAGCCCACCCCATCGCTCATCAAATAAGAAATATTTTATGCTTTCTCTATAAATCATTTTACATTAAAACAAAACCGAAACTGCGAAGTTTCATTTCTCTCAAATGTTTCATAACTGATAAAAAGAAAGGCTTGCACTCCTTAATGGGGTGTGAGCCTTTTCGCTTTTGTGGGTATAGCTTTCGACAAAAACATAGAGTTTGCTTCACAATGCAGTATAAATCACCTCACGATTTGATAGAGATTACCCACCAAAAGCGACGACTTTACGTCAGAATAGCATGCAAATTACAACCTAAGACGATAGTCCTCGTGCCACCACAACCCCGTAAGCCCACAAACGGGAATAGCCAATGACATTGCTTCCCCTACCCTTTTTTCATCCTATCACCCCCAGACAAGCGCAACACCGCAGGATTATTTCTTCCAATCCAACGCAAAATTATGACCGAAATTCTCGCCTGTCTCCATATTATTGCGTAGAGAGTCTATTCCACTTCAGTACAAATCAAGTTCTCGTCGACATTCCTTGAATTCAGACATCGCTTGAACAAGAATCTTCCATAACCAAGATTAAGGCATCAAAAGAGAGCCTTCCTCATCCACGTTTCAAAGAAAGCGTGCAAGAGGGAGGCTCTTTTTTGAGTTTTATTGCAGCCCGACAGGCTTACAAAGCGGTGAAAGCAGTGATTAAACCAAAGATGATACCTGGAGCATTGGCTAAGGCAAGAGGCAGATCGCGCTTCTCTTTAAAGAGACCATAGCACACCCAAAGTGTACAGTTGATGGCTGCCATGAGAGGCTGAATGAACGTGCCTTTTTGGCCTGAGAGGTTGTTTTGAATCTGTGCAATGTAGAAAACATACATCAACACGGAGGTAATCATACCAATCCAACCTAATTTTTCGAAAAACTTTTCTTTTGTCATTATCTTGAATATTAAATAAATGTTCGAATCTTACTAACTTCTACAAGCTTGTTTCCAACGGCATTTACAGGCCACATGCAACCTTCCGTAGCTACAAAAAACACCCCAATGCACCGCCGTCGTACGCTGCAAATATAGCGATTTCCACTTGTTCCTACAAAACATTGGTGCCATTTCTGTCATGTTTTCTTGTCTTCACGCCACAAAAACCGTAAATTTGTAAGCCAAGCAACAGGCCACCACGCTCCTTTTTTATTTTTTATATTGCCAGTTGTTTTTATTTCTCCGTGTTGGAGGTTTACTACCTTGTTGCTTCGTGTCAAGAACGTTTACCTCCAATATGGTGGTAAACTCTTACCATCATCCATTAAAACATTGCACTTCTGTTTTGGATATTTGTACTTTTGGGCATCTTCCTGTAAATCCGTGGAATGGAAATAGGCACATTTTCTTTGGCATACAATACGATTGATTCCGTTTTCTTTGCTGAAATAGGTATGGATTATGCCGCAATAACGTGCAAATTAGACTATAATGTAGTGCAGTTGTCGCACAATGAGGGGTAAATCGTAGTGCAACAATTTCCTCATCCTGTAACGTTATATCCGTACTTATCACACCATGATGGATAAGTCGTGTGACAATATATACAAAATTAACACGCGAATTCGGTATAAGATTAGTATGCAAATAGTTTTAACCGCTTTGGTTTTTCAACATAAACAGGTAGTTCCTCAGGTTTGTTGTCAAAAAAGTAATAGTATTCACTTTGGAGAACAAAAAGCACAAATCTTTACAAGGTTACAAACATTTTATTACTTTTGTGAACCAATGGGAAAAGAAATACCCCGTGTTACGCAAATATAAAGCCCAGCGTAATATTGCTTATTTCACCTATATGGACTTCCCTGTAGAAGTACAGAGATGCATTTATACGACGAATTGGATTGAGCGGCTCAACAGAAAGTATAAAAGAACCATTAAGATGAGAGCTGCAATGCCATCAAGTCAATCGATTTTATTTCTATTGGCATCTGTTGCAATGGAAGAAACACAGACTACATATCGAAGGAAAGTCTATCAATGGAGATGCTGGAAAGAGAGTAAATAATTTTGAACAAAATGGAAGATATGGAAATTATGGTTACACACTTTTTAGGACAATACCATATTCACCTTTCACATCACCCCAATCGCCCGTTCGTGTCTGCCCCGATTTCGTTTGCTTGGCAAGCAAATGAACTATCACCTTATCGAAAAAGTAGCAGACTACGCCAAGCGAAGATAACGTGCAAAATGCCGATATGCAAACCAAAGATGAAGAGGAGCCCATGGAAGTGATGTATGATGATGGGGTAGACGGTTCAAAGATGGGGTGGGGTTTAAACTAATAAAATAACATTCAAAGCTCTATTTTATTTACGAAAGTGCTTACTTTGGGGTTGTTTCTTTGTTAAAATGATAGTTTTTTGCCAAAATGTTTGGTGGTTTTTTATACATTCATTAACTTTGCACGCCGGATAACAAAACTATCATGAAATAAGATTGTAGCATTACTTTTTTTAAAAGTGATTTTTGTTCATTCCTAAGTTAAATTTTAAAAGAGAAAGATTATGGGAAAAAGACTCTGTCTGTTTCTGGCAGTGCTATTCGTAAGTGTAGGGATAGCGTTCGCGCAAACACAGGTAAACGGAACCGTTATCTCGTCAGAAGACGGTGAACCCGTTGTGGGTGCATCGGTGGTTGTGGTGGGAACAAAGACGGGAACCGTGACCGATGTCGATGGAAAATTCAGCCTCAATGTGCCTACCGGCAGTAAGATTACAGTGAACTACATTGGTATGCAATCGCAGACTGTTGTGGCAAAAGCCAACATGAAGATAACGATGAAGGCTGAGGCTAAGGCGTTAGAAGAAGTCATTGTAACGGGTTATGGCAACGTAAAGAAATCGTCTTTTACGGGTTCCGCAGCGACAATGAACACCAAAGGACTTGAAGATGTCCCCGTTGTATCGGTAGAAGATAAATTAGCCGGAGGTGTTTCGGGTGTAACGATTACATCAAAATCGAGTTCTCCCGGCGGAACAAGCAGCATTCGCATTCGTGGAATGGGTTCTATCAATGCGGGAAATAATCCGCTTATCGTGATTGATGGTACACCAGTAAACTCGGGCAACCTCAGTGAATTCGAGTATTCTTCTGCAGGAACGAACATTCTTTCGACCATCAATAGTAATGATATTGAGAGCATGACCGTTATTAAAGATGCTGCAGCGGCTTCACTTTATGGGTCACGCGCAGCCAATGGCGTTATCGTTATCACGACCAAAAGTGGAAAAACGGGTAAGACTCAGATTGACTTCCGCAGCGATTGGGGCTTCTCCAACATGGCTATCAACTATCGTCCTCAACTCAATGGCGATGACCGCCGCGCAGTATTGCTCAAAGGTTTAGAAAACTATTATATCTATAACCAGGGACAAACGGCTGCACAAGCTGCTGCTTCGGCTGCCGGTGACATTGATGACTATGCGCCACTTCCTGGCAAAGGACAGACCTGGACCGATTGGAAAAAGTTGCTTTTCCGCACAGGTCATCATCAAAACTATCAGGCAAGTGTCTCGGGAGGTAGTGAAAGCACGCGCTTTTATGCTTCATTGGCCTACACCAATCAAGATGGTATCGTGGCTAATACGGGGTTAAAACGTTATACAGGTAATGCCAACCTCACCCATAAGTTTGGGCATTTCAATGTAGATGTGACCACTTTGTTCTCAAAGATGAAACAAAGCTTAGCCAATGAAGGTAACTCTTACATTGCACCTACCATTAACTATGCTTTCCTTCAGAACCCATCTACAAGACCATTTAACAATGATGGGGGTTACAATTTGAAGATTGGCCGTGTACAACGTAATCCTCTTTACGAGCAATTACACAACAGCGACGTGAACAATGTCATTCGTTCGTTGAACACTTTAAAGCTGACTTGGCACATTTGATGGGCTTAGCGCCAGTGGTAAATTGGCTTATGACTATACAGCTGGTACAGAAGATGTGCTTTGGGATCGCTATTCGGGCGATGGTGGCAGCGTGAACGGTTCGTTGCAACGCTTGAAGAACGAAATCAGGCAGCTGAATTCGCAATTCCAATTGAACTACATCAAGTCGTTTGGCTTGCACAATGTGGATGCTTTAGTAGGCTATGAGACCGAGAATTTCCAGTATGGTTATGATTTTATAAAGGCACAAGACTACCCGGGTGAGCTTTATGAGATAGGCAATGCAGGCACAACGAATGCAAGTTCTAACAAATCGCAGTCCAAATTGCTGTCTTACTTAGGACGTGTGAATTACAATTATAACAACCGTTACTATGCAAGTGTCAGCTATCGCCGCGATGGTAGTTCGCGATTGAGTAAAGATAACCGCTGGGGTGACTTCTGGTCGTTATCGGGTTCATGGCGTTTTGGCGAAGAAAAGTTCATGGAACCGGTGAATGGTGTAGTCACTGATGGGAAACTTCGCTTGTCGTATGGTGTGAATGGTACGCAACCTTCCTCATACTATGGTTATTTAAACACCTATAGCTATGGCGAATTCTACAATGGTGTGTCGGGCATTGGTATCGTAGGTGTAGCCAACCCTGATTTGAAATGGGAGAAAAATGAGACTTTCAACGTAGGGTTAGACTTGACGTTTTTGGAGAAATATAACCTGACGTTTGACTATTACACCCGCACGACATCAGATTTGATTTACAACATGCCCATCTCTTCTGTCCCAGGCTATTATGGTACGTCTTATCAAACCGTTATGCCTACCAACATAGGTTCGCTGAGAAACAACGGTTTTGAGCTTACCTTGTCGGCAAATTGGCTGAACAAGAAAGATTTTTCTTGGACATCTACGCTCAATATGGCGCACAACAGTAACAAAGTGGTTAAACTCAACGGTTCGGACAGGGTGATGGACAATGCTAACACCGTGTTGGTTCACCAGGTAGGTTCACCTTATTATTCTTATTATGGTTATGAATATGCAGGCGTTGATCCACAAACCGGTAAGGAACTTTATTATATAAATGATGGCACAGCCAATGCCCGCAACACGACAACGGATGTAAACAAGGCGCAAAGAGTGGTTATTGGTAACAACCAAGCGGCTTTACAAGGTGGTATTTCGAACACCATGCGCTGGAAATTCATCGACTTTGGCTTTACCTTCACCTATCAACTTGGGGGTGATGCCTTTGACTATACCCGTTGGCAAGAGTCAAACGGTGGTTCAGACCTGTATTTAGGAACGGTTCCGGCCTACTATAAGTTGAGCGATATGTGGACCGGTCCCGGAGACACACGTGCAAAATTGCCTAAGTTTCAATATGGAAGCGTATATCAATATTCATCGCGTTGGTTGATGCCTTTGGACTATTTGCGGTTGAAGAATCTGTCATTAGGCTTCTCGGCTCCACAGCAATATCTCCGCCCATTGGGTCTCAATAAGGCACGTATTTATTTCTCTGCATCAAACCTTCTCACGTTTAAATCAGAGAAGTTGCGGGTTGATCCGGAAGTACCTGTTAATGGTATTGCAATTTTCGAAACACCAAACTTGCGTACATTCACCTTTGGTGTAGAACTTGGTTTTTAAAAAAGAATGGTTATGAAGATTAGAACATTAATATATAATATAGGTATTGGTGCAGTTCTTACAACAGGATTGACCGCTTGTGGCAGTGACTGGTTAGACGTATCTCCCAGCGATGGTGTGCCGGCCGATGGTGCATTAAAGAATAGTGCCACATTAGAAAGTGCGCGTGTGGGGTTGTATAAAGCGCTCAAAGGCACTTCGGACATGTCTGACTATTATGGAAGAAACATGTTTGTCTATGGTGAAGTGCGTGGTGAAGACATGCAACACAGCATCTATGGCAGTAACAGAGCCGACTTTTATTACAAGATGGAATATAGCACAGCGAATGACTTCTCGCGCGGAAATTCTGTATGGCAGTCACCTTATGTTGTTGTAAGCCGTGCCAACCGCATTATAGAAGCCAACAATTTGAGCGATGCTTCATCAAATGCTGCCACCATTAATCGCATCAAGGCAGAGGCTCGTGTGTTGCGTGCCTTAGCTATTTTCGATGTTACCCGCGTCTATGGCAAACCCTATTTGCAGGATAACGGTGCATCGTGGGGCGCAGCTTTATCCACGCAAACGCTAAATCCTGCGGCAAAGGTGAAGCGTAGTACCGTTGCAGAATGTTATACGTTCGTGGAAAATGAATTAAAGGCTGTCATTGCATCGGGCGCTTTATCGACCGAAAAGACTGAGGGTTATGTGAATCAATGGTTTGCAAAGGGATTGTTGTCACGTGTCTATTTGACAAAGGGAGACTATGCCAATGCATTGACATTAGCGAAAGATGTTATTGACAACTCGCCCTATCAGCTTTGGACTCGTGACCAATATGTGCATGCTTGGTACAAAGATGATGCGGCACATAGTAACGAAATGCTGTTTGAAATTGCCGTTACCGGGTTTAATGACTGGAATGATCGTGAAGGTTATCCTTACTTAGTGACCGAAGATACAGACAAAGGACCTTCGGGTTATGGTGACATGGTTATCACAAAAGCCTTTTCAGATGCATTGCTTTCAGATGCTAACGACATCAGAAATAATATCGTTGCGGCTCCCACGTCACAGAAAGTTGTTGATGCGAACACATTCCTTGGCCGTAAAGTCTATTTGCGTAAATTCATAGGTTCGACCACACAAACCGACCCTCGCTATTCAAATGTTCCCTTGATGCGGCTGTCTGAGGTGTATTTAAATGCTGCTGAGGCTGCTTTTAAATTAGGTAACACGACAGATGCTGCAACCTATTTGAATGCCATTATCAGTCATAGAACGACCAGTGCGACAACGGTTACAGCAAGTTCTATCACGGCTGACCGCATTTATATGGAGCGCCGAAAGGAATTAGTGGGCGAAGGCCACCGCTATTTCGATGCATTACGCAGAGGAGAGACCATCACTCGCTATACCAATGCAACAAATCAAGGATGGCACCAAGTATTAAATGCCGACGTACAATCTTTTAATACGTGGACATTTAAAAAGGAACTTCCTTTAATTCCTTCTATGGAACTGAATGGAAATGATATTCAACAGAATCCGTCCTATTGATTTTTTTGTGCACGGATAGGCTGTGCATGTGAGGAAAATATGATAAAAAGACCGTCCTTTGTGGGCGGTCTTTTTATGGTTTTATGGGGCGTTTATACACTAATCGCAAAAGATTTTTCGTAAAGTATTGCATTTTTTCTGAATAAATACTTAATTTTGCAGCCAACAACTAAATACGAAGATAAGAACAAAGAAACTATGGAGCAGGAACAAGCTATGCACCACTATACAGTAAAGCGATGGATAGGAATGTTGTGTTTGGGTAGTTTGTGCACCTTGATGTCGGCACAGGTGAGCAACAGTGTTGCTATTTTGCCTACCGATACACCCGAAAAGATTGTTGAAAAGGCGGCCAACGTGCGCCCTTCTGACCGACAATTCCGCTGGCAACGGCAAGAATTGACGGCTTTTCTGCATTTCGGCATGAACACTTTCACAGGAAAGGAATGGGGAGATGGCAAGACTCCTGCCGCAACCTTTAACCCTTCGGGGCTTGATGCCGACCAATGGATTAAGGAGTTAAAAGCAGCTGGGTTTAAAAGTGCTATTCTCACGTGTAAGCATCACGATGGTTTTTGCTTGTGGCCATCAGCCTATACCGACTACAGTGTGAAGCAATCGCCTTGGGAAAACGGGCAAGGTGACGTGGTGAAAGCCGTGAGTGATGCCTGCAAAAAATATGGAATGGGCTTTGGAGTGTATCTCTCTCCATGGGATAGGAACTCTGCTTTATATGGCACAGACGCTTACAATGATTACTTTGTAAATCAACTCACCGAACTGTTGACGCACTATGGTGCTGTGAACGAGGTGTGGTTTGATGGTGCCTGCGGCGAAGGTCCGAACGGAAAGAAACAAACTTATGACTTTGTTCGTTGGTATCGGCTCATTCGAAAGCTGCAACCCGAGGCCGTTATTGCTGTGATGGGGCCTGATGTGCGTTGGGTTGGTACTGAAACAGGGCGTGGAAGAGACACCGAATGGAGTGTGGTTCCGATGAATAACCTTGACCAAACGGCGATTATGGCCAACTCACAACAGGAGCAATTACATCAACCTGCGGGGGACATGCGTGGGCAAGATTTGGGCAGTCGGCACGTGATTATGGATGCCAAGGCATTGGTTTGGTATCCTGCAGAGACCGATGTGTCGATTCGTCCGGGCTGGTTTTACCATCCAGATCAAGATAACAAGGTGAAGACACCCAAAGAATTGATGGATATTTACTTCACTTCGGTGGGGAAAAACGGCGTGTTGTTGCTCAATGTTCCACCCAATAAGGCGGGGCGATTTGCTGAAGCCGACGTGAAGAGTCTGCGTGGATTTGCACAACTCCAACAACAGATTTTCGGACACAACCTGCTGAAACATGCTGCGGTAACGTGTAAGACGGTTGCAGGAAAAGGTGCTGCTGTCGTGGATAACAACTATGATACGAGTTGTGAACCGAAAGCCATTCAAGGTAAGGCTACCTTTATATTTACCACACCCCAACCAATTTCTTTTAATGTGTTGTCGGTGCAAGAGGATATTCGCAAAGGACAACGTGTGGAGAAATTCAGCTTATCTTACCTGGATGTGCAGGGGAAATGGCAAAAGATTGCCACAGGAACAACCGTTGGACATAAGCGATTGCTGTCGTTCCCGGAGGTAAAGGCGAAGAAAATAAAACTCACAATTGACGAAAGTCGTGGCATACCGACCATAGCCGAGATAGGACTTTATCGGCAGTCACCATAAAGACGTGCCTCCACATGCGATGGAAGTCCGCTGAAAAACCTATGAAAAGAGATTTTGGCGGCTATTGATGTTGGGCAACATCAGCAGGGAATGTAGGATATAGGAATAAATTGTTTTCAAGGATGAGATGAATATCGAAACAAAAAATATAGCTTATTAGATTATAAAATCAGATGGAGTAAATAGTATTTCACCATGCGTGACAAAGTATCTATTTAGGATAAGGATTACAACAAAAATAAAAATCAACATTAGAATGAAAAAGGGAAAACTCTTTCCGTTGAGCGTTCTCTTCCTAACCTGTTGCAGTTTGCAAGCTGCCGCAGAAGGGAATCTGACAACAAATCCGGCGCCTGCTACCGCTTTATCAGCGATGCAGAGCGTGAGAGCGCAACAAGCAAGTGGTAATGTTAAGATTACCGGAACCATTGTTGACAACACAGGGGAACCTGCTATTGGTGCAACTGTGCGTGTAAAGAATGGGCAACATGGTGTAGTGTCTGACATTGATGGTAAGTTTATGATTGATGTCCCGAAGGAAGCACACTCGTTGTGAGTTATATTGGTATGCAAACGCAAGAGGTGAAAGTTGAAAATGCACGCGACCTTCACATCACCATGCAGCTACTGCACGCCAAATTGATGAGGTTGTGGTAACCGCTTTGGGTATTAAACGCTCGGAAAAAGCATTGAGTTACAATGTGCAAAAGGTTGGAAGCGAACAGCTTACCAACGTGAAGAACGTGAACTTTGTGAACAGTTTGAATGGTGCTGTGGCCGGAGTGAATATCAATGCGTCGACAGCTGGTGTAGGAGGACCGACCCGTGTAGTTATGCGTGGTACGAAATCTATCACTGGTGGCAACAATGTTCTTTATGTGATTGATGGTGTTCCCATGCTCAATAAGAGTGGTGGTGATATTGGTGGCGGCCGTTATTCGAGCCAACCCAGTGGCGAAGGTATTGCGGATATTAACCCCGACGACATCGAAAGCATCAGCGTTTTGACAGGTCCTTCTTCGGCAGCTCTCTATGGTTCGGCCGCCGCTAATGGTGTTATCATGATCAATACGAAGCGCGGTACGGAAGGAAAGGTGAGAGTTGCTGTGTCAAGCAGTATGGAGTTTTCAAATCCTTTCATCTTGCCTAAGTTCCAAAACACTTATGGTAACAAGGCTGGGTCGTTCTATAGCTGGGGCGACCGGTTGGCAACTCCGTCTTCATATAACCCAAAAGATTTCTTCAACACGGGTCATAACTACATCAATTCGGTGACGTTGACAACGGGAACCAAGACCAACAAGACCTATATCTCGGTTGCAACAACGAATGCTACGGGTATATTGCCCAACAATAAATACAACCGTTATAACTTCACCGCACGCAATACGAGTGATTTTCTCAACAACAAACTGCACTTAGATGTTAGCGGAAGCTATATTATCCAGAACACACAGAACATGTATCGCCCTGGAGAATACTACAATCCACTAACTGCTGCCTATCTGTTCCCACGTGGAGAGGACTGGTCTGCGGTAGAGTTGTATAAGCGTTATGATGCATCTCGCAAGTTGGCTACGCAGTATTGGCCCTATGGTGACCAAGGAATGCAGCTGCAAAATCCTTACTTCATCGTGAATGATATGATGACACCAACGAACCGTAAGCGCTACATGTTTATGAGTAGTTTGAAATATGACATTCTTTCTTGGTTGAATGTAACGGGACGTGTGCGTGTTGATAACACCAATACCGAGTCAGAAAGCCGTTTCCATGCATCCGGACAGGGACTTCTTTATGCAGGAACTCATGGCAATGGTATATACAATCATTCCATGGGCAGTGACCAACAAACCTACTTAGACTTTATGTTTAACCTCGACAAGAGCTTTGGAAAAGACTATCGTTTGACGGCAAACTTTGGTGCAAGTTTAGAAGATTATCGTTCGAGCAGCGTTGGATTTGGTGGCCCGATATTGAAGGTTCCCAACCTTTTCTCATCGGCTGCACTCGATCCTGCTAACACACGTGCGAACGATTCAGAATTCCGTAAACGCGGAACAGCTATCTTTGCCAGTGCAGAGTTGTCGTGGAAGGATATGCTTTACTTGTCTTTGACGGGCCGTAATGACTGGAGTTCGCTCTTGGTGAATGCGAAAGAACCCTCGTTCTTCTACCCATCTGTAGCTTATCGGCCATCGTTAGCAAAATGGTTAAATTGCCAGAGGCTATCTCTTTCATGAAGGTGAGAAGCTCATTTACCGAAGTGGGCTCTCCTATTCCTGATCGTTATCGTGGTGTGACGCGCGGAACAATCACCTATCCTATCGTAGATGGCATTCCTTCTATTCGCACTATTCTGCCTTTCTATGACTTTAAAGCAGAGCGTACCCGTTCATACGAATTGGGTTTAGACTTGAGAATGTTCAATAGTAAGCTCAATTTTGACCTCACATGGTATCATTCAAATACTTATAATCAGACTTTCTTGGCAGAGCTTTCTGCAACATCTCCTTACACGGGTATGTATATTCAAGCAGGCGATATTGCGAACTCTGGTGTAGAAATGTCGTTGGCTTATAACGATAATATCGGCGGTGTTGATTTCGAATCACGCCTCATCTATAGCCGTAATGTGAACAAAGTGAAGAAGTTAGTGCACAACTATAACACGGGAATAGATGGTAAGATTATCAACTTCACAGAGACATCGGCTGGCGGAGGCTATATTCGTGAAGGCGATCGCATGGGAGATGTGTATATAACGAAAGTGTTGAAGCGTGATGCAACAGGTAAGATTGCCGTTGGTGCTGATGGTAGTCTCTCGTCAATGGATTTGCCAAATGGTGAGCGTTTGCGCATAGGTAATACCAATCCCGACTTTAATATGGGCTGGAGAAACAGCATTTCGTGGAAGGGAGTGAACCTTTCGTTCCTCATTAATGCACGTGTTGGTGGCATTGTTACTTCTGCAACGCAGGCCGTTCTCGACCAATTCGGTGTGTCACAAGCATCTGCTGAAGCACGTGATCGTGGTTATGTTGAGTTGGCTGGCGGCTTAAAAGTTAACCCACAGAAATATTATGAGGTGGTTGCCAATCAGCAATTATTGGGCTATTACTATTATAATGCAACCAATGTGCGTTTGCAAAATATCAGTCTTAGCTACACCTTACCACGCACTTTGCTGGGACAAGATTGGCCAAGTGTCACGGTTGGTTTCATTGCCAACAATCTTTGGATGATTTATAACAAGGCTCCTTTCGACCCAGAGATTGCTGCTTCAACAGGAACATACGGTCAAGGAAGCGACTATTTCAGTGCACCAAGCTTAAGAAACATTGGTTTCAGCTTGAAACTCAACTTCTAAAAAATGACGATTATGAAACAAAAAATTTATTCAATACTGTGTGTGTCAGCATTAGCTACGACACTCTTCACTGCTTGTCAAGCTGACTTTGAGGACATAAACCGTGACCATCGTCAGCCCACGGAAGCACAATTAGAGCAAGACAACCTCAATGTTGGTGGCTTTGTAACGGCATTCGAGGAGAATATCTTCCCTGTAGGAGCCTCCGGTACAGGCTATGTGAACGACTATCAGATACCTTATACCCTCGGAGGTGCATGTTGGATTGGTTACATGGCGCCCGCAGCTAACAAGTGGGTTGGACGTGGTTTCCCCAGCTTTGCTTTGAAACCCTGGAGCCAATACACTTATAATGTGATGGCCGGAAAAGCTTTTCGTAATTGGTTTGACGTGAAAAAGCGCACAACAAACGACCCCGAAGGCTTTGCTGTTGCACAGATTATCAAGGTAGCTGCCGTGCATAAAGCTACAGATACCTTTGGTCCTATCCCTTATACCAAGGCAGGTCAAGAAGGATCTACCGAAGCAGAATATGACGCTCAAGAGGATATTTACAAGGCAATGCTGAAAGAGTTGGATGAAGCGGTGCAGGCTTTGGCCAACGGTGGACATGATGTTTTCCCGAAATATGATATTATCTACGAAGGGAACTACACCAAATGGTGCAAATTTGCAAACTCTTTGATGCTGCGTTTAGCGATGCGTGTGGTCTATGCTAATCCCTCATTGGCACAGCAATATGCAGAGAAAGCCATCAATAATCCATACGGAGTGATAGAATCTACACGCGATGCAGCTCAGTTATCCAAAGGAGCAGGCGTGTCTTTGCGCAATCCTTTGGTTATCATCAATGGCAGTTATAACGATGTTCGCATGGGTGCTGAGATTTCATCTTATCTCAAAGGCTACAACGATCCACGTATTGCCAGCTACTTTGTGAAAGCAAAAAACAATGGCATTGAGGGATATTATGCCGTTCGAACAAATATTCCGACTACCGATGACTATTTGGATAAAACCAAATCATCCTCACTTAACGTGCAAGATGGCACACCTATCTACATCATGAAGGCATCAGAAGTCTACTTCCTTCGCGCTGAAGGTGCTCTCCGTGGTTGGAATATGGGTGGCGGAACGGCCCAATCTTATTATGAAAAGGGTATTGCAACTTCTTTCGAAGAGAATGATTTGAGTGCATCACAAGCAGCAGCCTATGCGGCAAACAGCACGGCTACTCCTGCAAATTTCGTTGATGCCTTGCACTCAGAATACGATACTCCTGCCACATCTACCATCACCATCAAATGGGAAACAGGAGCAACAAACTTCGAACGCAACTTAGAACGTATCATCACGCAGAAGTATCTTGCCATCTATCCCGATGGACAAGAAGCATGGTCAGAGTATCGTCGCACGGGTTATCCCCGCATTTTCCCCGCCGTACTGACAGCTACAGATTGCGATGTTGATGGCGATCTTCGCCCAACGCGCATTCCTTATTCAAATGATGAGTACATTAAGAATCTGGCGAATGTGAAGAAAGCAGTTCAATTACTCCATGGAGCTGATAACGGTGCAACCCGTCTTTGGTGGGATAAAAAGGTTAAATAACAATTAAAGATTACGTCAATGAAGAAATATTTTATTTTCAGTTGTCTCGTATTGCTCTTCACTGCAACCGCTTGTAGTGATTGGACCGAGACCGAAGGCAAGAATATTGATAAGCTATTAGCTGGTGCCGATGCTGCACAAGCTAAGGCTTATGAAGCCTATTTAGAGAACTTACGCGCTTATAAGAAAACCGATCATCCCGTCACCTTCGGATGGTTTGGTGGATGGAACGGCGAAAGTCCTGCATCACGTTGCCTCTATAATCTTCCCGATAGCACCGACTTCGTGTCGCTATGGGATGGCTTTTCAAACTTAACTGCTGCACAACAAGCCGATTTGAAGCGTGCAAAAGAGGTGAAAGGCATTCGTGCTTTGGCTTGCGCTTTGCTCTTTGATATCGGCAAAGGCGTAACACCTGCGCAGCCTGAAGCATCAAAAAAGGCAGGCGAATCGTGGGAAACCTACAATAAAAAGTATTGGGGTTGGGTCGATGGTGATGAGGCAAAGATTACCATTGCTATTCAAAAATACGCCAATGCCATTTGCGATACCATCTATAAGTACGACTTGGATGGCTTCGATCTTGATGCAGAACCCAACTATGCACAGCCGTTCCACACGAACAAAGAGATGTGGCAAGGCGACCGCATGAATATCTTTATCCGCACAATGGGCAAGCGTATCGGTCCGAAAGCCGAAACTCCTGAAGGCAGAAAGAAACTGTTGGTTGTCGATGGTGAACCCTATTGGTTCTCTGCCGACATGGCTTTATATTTCAACTACTACATTCTTCAGGCCTACGACTGCCGTTCTTATGCCGACTTAGATAACCGCTTGGGGGGTCTTGTTGCACAATTCTCTTCGAAACAAAGCGAAGAAGAAATTGCCAAGAAGCTCATTGTGACCGAGAATTTCGAAGCTCATTCGGGCACAGGCGGTGTGACTTTCACCACACGTGATGGTAAGAAAGTACCCTCTTACATTGGTATGGCTACCTGGCAACCGCTGAAAGGACGCAAAGGTGGTATCGGAAGTTACCACATGGAGAAGGACTATGCAGCCACTCCTGTTTACAAATACTTGCGTCAAGGCATTCAATTAATGAACCCTGCTGTTAAATAATAAAAATAACGAATATGAAATATATCATTAAAGTCTTTGGTATCGCTTCTTTAGCGTGTCTCACATGGGCATGTTCCAGTGTTGATTATGACGACGTAGGCGATGAAAGCAAGTTGCCCAATGCGGTTTATATCGACGGAGCGGATGTGGCTCCCTTGACAAAACTCACAGTTGATGGCACCGGTGGAAAAGCTTCTTTCACCGCACGTGCAGCCAATAAGCTGAGCGGTTCCGCCACCTTGAAGTTTGCTATCGACGAGAAAGCGTTGGCAGAATATAATGCAGCCAATGGCACCAACTACAAGCTGTTGCCCGCAAACTATTATAGCTTGTCGGCAGAAAATCTCACTATTGCAGCCAATAGCGTGTCGAATGGGGCTATTGATGTCAATGTTCGTCCATTAGGAACCGATTTAGATGCCTCTACCAAATATGCTATCCCTGTAAAATTGGTGTCAGCTGAAGGTGCAACTCTCTTAGGTTCGAGCGCAACAAAGATATTTGCTATCGACCGAGTGCTTTATACAACCTCTATGCGTCAGCAGGGTTTCTACCTCAAAACAACATTTGCGACTCCTTATACAGGCTTGCAAGAGTGGACGATGTCGTATGCTATAAAGCTCGATCGCAACAAAGATAACCAGGCAGTGCTCTCACCTGATTTCTATTCTCGCGTCACTGCTGATGGTGCTTTGCAAATGAAGGTAGGCGAAACGGACGATCCTAAGGCGTTTGCTAAAACCAAACTCCAGCCCGGTAAGTGGTATTACATCGCATGGGTTTATAACCGTCAACACGTGAAATGCTATCTCAATGGTGTACTCGACAACGAGTTTGACGTGCCAAAGGTGGAGACTTTCACAAAGATGAATATGAGTTGGGGTGCATTCGTAGGTTATGTTCGCGAGATACGTCTTTATAACAAGGCGCTCACCGCATTCCAAGTCATGGATAATCTCTATATTGAAACGCCCGAAAATCCTAATTTGTTGTTCTACGCACCGCTCAATCAGCAGACGGGTGTGAAGGATGTTTCCAAGAACCATCATGCTATTAAGGTGTATGTTGCAGGTTCTAACACGAACGAATACAATCAAAATTCGATTACTTGGCACAACGAACAGTTCCCCGAATAATCCTTATCTTTAAATAAAACAAAATGAAAACAAACATATATATCATCGCATTTGCATGCGTAGCTACAGCCTTTACGGGCTGTAGCCCCGACTATAACTACGATGGCGAATATGATGTTGCAGGTTATTTCAGTGGTTCTGACCCACGCAGCAACCTCATCAGTTTCCCATCCAATGTGCAAGAATACGATAATGCGTTTACAGCAGGCATTCCTGTTGGGCAAGATAGCCACACCTTTACTTTCACTGCGCGCATTAGTCGCAACTTAACAGCACCCACAAAAGTGCAAGTTGCCTATGCCGCCGATGCGCCTTTGCTCACCACTACCTATAAAGACTATCAGGTGGTTGCAGCTAAGCAGTTGGCCATTCCCAACAATGGTGTTTTCGAATGGAACAAAGATAGCATACAGCAACAAGTTGCTTTAACGGTGAATAGCCTTGGCACTTTAACGAAACCTTCAGTAGTTCCTGTTCGCATCACGCCTACTACCGATGCCCTGTCAAGTCCTTCTACGGTAAAACAGGACTATGCTTACATTCTCATCCAGCCCAAAGAGATGTGGTCTGCGGAACTCGATGGCGATGGAGCAACAGTGAGAATGACCGGCTTGGGCAATAGTTACACGGGCTCTACAGCACTTAATGTGTTGTTTGCTACCGAAAAAGTTGTGCGTGAGAACTGTAAAGTGGGACTTGAGCGCGACAATACGCTCTTCAAAAGCAATAGCGGTAAGGAGTTGGCTCCCGAGGGAATCTCTACCACTACGCAAGTAGATGCCACCAATCAAGAGTATGTTCAGGCTACCGTACACTTGCAACATGCGGAGAAATTCACTATAGCGGGTGAATATGTACTTCCCATGCGTGCCGTGTTCTACGACAAAGATGGCAACAAACACAACATCGCAGGTGGCGAGGTGCTCATTCCTATTAATGTGGTTGACATTGCTTTTGCAAACGCTGCAGCCACACCATCGGGCACAATGATACCTAGTAGCAACTATCAGCTCTCGCTTTCTACTCCGTTGAAGTATGGAACGATTGAAAATCTGACCGATGGTGATACCGAACAATATGGCTATCTGTCCCATGGGACATCGACGTTGACCATTGATTTAAACCAAACGACAAATGTGAAGGGCATCAGAATCGGCATGTATATCCTCACAGGATTTGAATATTACACCGATAAAGTGCGCGTGTATGGCAGCACCGATGGTGCCAAATGGCTGCCGCTGTCCGAAGATATTCGTTTGCATGAGACCACATGGAACAACATCAACGCCACAAAGTCTGTCAATGTGCGCTATTTGAAGTTAGAGTTTAGCGTTTCAGACTCTTTCGGTTCATTGTCCGAAATCGAGGTCTATAAATAAACTCCGTTCGTTATAATAACGAAAATAAAGCGAGCTGTATTACGGATAAGTTCTATCCAAGATGCAGCCCGCTTTTTGTTTTTGGCTCCTTACAAGATATTTTCCGTGGACTATACGTGTCTATGCGATGCCCTTGTGCGCCAATTATTTTTACCTTTCGTAACACTTAAAAAGAACCTCTGCAAAGCATTTGGGAGAAAGCTTTGCAGAGGTTGAATCAATAAGTGGCCTGCACACGTACTATGCACAGACACTTTTTCTCATGAAGGCTATCGTTTCCACCGGCCTTGTCGCCATAAAAGCCTATAGGTTTGGCCTTTTTTTGTGTCAAAACGCAACGTTTTTCCGTGGTAGTTGAGCGTGCAAGGTTCGCCGGCCAGCGATTTAACCACTACCGATTGCAATATGCCCTGCTGCCACTTCAGCCCCACTTCAAAGCCACCGCGGGCACAAAGGCCACGCACTTCGCCTTGTTTCCAGCTATCAGGCAGTGCAGGAAGCACGTCGATGAAGCCGGCATGACTTTGCAATAACATCTCGGTGATGCCCGCAGTGCCACCAAAATTACCATCAATTTGGAAGGGAGGATGCGTGTCCCAAAGGTTGTTGAGCGTGCCGTCTTTCAACAGGTTGCGCACCAAAAGATAAGCATGATTGCCGTCGTGCAGGCGTGCCCACTGGTTAATTTTCCATCCCATGCTCCAACCTGTAGCACCATCTCCCCGATGTTCTAACACCACTCCTGCGGCTTTTGCTAAGGCAGGTGTGGTAGAAGGCGTAATGGTGTGGCCGGGATGCAAACCAAAGAGGTGGTTCACATGGCGGTGATGGTCGTTGGGATCGTCAATATCTTCCGACCATTCTTGCAACTGACCATAGCGTCCTATGCGATAAGGTGGCAACTTCTTCAGCACCGTTTGCCACTGCTTGCGAGTTGCCTCGTCCACTTGAAGCACCTTACTGGCCGCAATGGCATCAAGTAAAATCTCGCGAATAACGGCGTGTACGAAGGTCACTCCTTCGTCAATAGGCCCATGTTCGGGCGAAGTTGAAGGTGCCGCAGTATAGGTTCCATCGGGCTTGTGCCACAGATAATCCACCGCAAAGTTGGCACTCTGCTTGATGATGTCGTAGAGTGTGGAGCGCAAAAACGGCTTGTCACGGGTGAAATCATAATATTCCCACAAGTGTGTAGCAAGCCAAGGACCACCCATTGGACAAAGATTCCACGACATATCTTCACTCGCAAGAGGGGCAGTGAAGCCGAAAATGTTGCTCGAAACCGAGGTGGTCCAGCCGCGTGCACCATAATAAGCCTTCGCAGTTACTGCACCGGGCTTCACCAATGTGCGCACAAAGTCGACCAAAGGCAACGCACACTCATTGAGGTTTGTGGTGTGCACGGGCCAATAATTCATTTGCACATTGATGTTATTATGGTAGTCTACGCGCCACGGACCATCGACATTATTGTGCCAAAGGCCTTGCAGATTGGCCGGTAAGTTGCCGGGACGCGAGCTGGCAATGAGCAGATAACGGCCAAACTGATAGTAGAGTTCTTCCAAATAATTGTCGGTAGCGCCGTTGCGATAGGCTGCCAAACGCTGTGTAGTGGGCACATCTTTATCGTTTGTTTGCACCGCATTGAGCTGCAACTTCACCCGCTGAAAGAGAGGCGAATAATCCTTGAAATGACGCTGAAACAGCTGTGCATAGCCCCTTTCCACAGCCTGTTGCATCCATTTTTCGGTGGTTACTTCGGGCTGAACACCCACATAAGTTTTGGGATTATGGAAGTCAGGATTGAAATTGATGCGGTAATCGGTGTCGGCCGTGATGAGGAAAACCACCTCATCAGCTCCTTTTATCGTCAGCGTTTGCCCCGAGTTTTCGAGCGTTCCACCATGCGTTACCGCCTGAATGCGCACCACATACTGCATGCCATTGCTGTCTAAAGCACCGCGATACACCAATCCATTGGCACCATCGGCCTGCATCTTGCCCGTTGAAACAGGGTTGGGCGCATAGTGAAAACACAGGTTCTGCATACCTTTAGCATTGGCCTTGAAGCGCAACACCATTACGTTGTCGGGATAAGAGATAAAGGCCGTGCGCGCATAACGCACACCATCGTGCACAAATTGCACCAATGTGCGCGCCGAGTCTAACGACAATTCGCGTCGATAGCCACTAATCTGTGCTTCATTGAGCCCCGTTTCGATGGTCAATTCGCCCATGGTGGTGAAGTTTCCAAAGCGGAAAGGCTTCTCAGCATACGATTCATAGGCTGCCAAACCGTTGAAGTTTTTACGCGTTAGGCTGTCGGCTTTGGCCTTATCGCCCGCCAAAAAGGCCGCCCGAATGGCTTTAAGCACAGGCGCAGCATGCTTGTTGACGTTCCAATAATAGTTTGCATCGCTACTCACTCCGGGGCCTCCGCGCCACAAACTCTTTTCATTTAAGGTGATACGTTCTGCGGCAATCGACCCCAAAATGTTTGCTCCTAAGCTGCCATTGCCGATGGGTAGCGAGGCCGACTCCCACTCTTCGTCGGGATTTTTGGCAGTGTCACCCGCCGATTCGGGTTTGTTTTCTCCTTTCCACATCTCTGGTCGCCCTCCATACCACACGGCTTTACCTTTTAATGTGCACGGCGTGTCAAACCAAATGTGCAGTGGTCGGTGTGTAACAGCACTGCCGGCATGCCCCGAAAGGGCACTGAAAAACAGGAAAAACAGGGCGGAAACACGAACAGGGCATCCTATTTTCGTCATCGCTTTCATCTGATTTTGAAATTAAAAAACTGCTGAAGCAAGCTTAAAAGCACTTGCTATCAGCAGTCCAAACTAATACTATATGAAAAATTAAATTCTAAATAAAATGATTTATTCGGCCATAGCATGGTGGAAACCATTGAGCTTTTTCCAGCCACCACGCGTGAAATCGGGCACCGCTACAGGCGCATTGCCATTTTCAATCGACAATCTTGTGAGTTCAGCCATGCAGCACCACTCTGCCAAGTCATAGACATCCATGTCCAAAGGCAGACCATTGTGCAAGCAATAAACCAAGCGATAGTCCATGATATAGTCCATACCGCCGTGGCCACCCACCTTTTTAGCCTCTTCTTCCAACATCTTTGTGATGGGATGCTTATATTGTTTCATCAAGGCTTCCTTCACATTCTCGGGCACAGCAGCGTGCATATTCAAATTCTCCAAGTTGGGAACTTCGCTGTTTTTGAGCTGTTTGGGACGGAAACAATATTGCTCAATAGGATATTTATTCGCGAAACCATCGGTTCCGGTGAGCTGATACATGCGGCTATAGGGGCGTGGATTCATCACATCATGCTGAATTTGAATGGTCTTTCCATTCTCTGTTCGAATGAAAGTCATCGTGTGATCGCCGTTCTGGAAAGGCTTACTGTGGTCGTCAACACCATATTTCTTTGCCAATTCGGGGCCTGTAACGGCCTTCGTATCCATGGCAACAAGCGTCTTTAAACGGTCACCTCGGTGGATATTCAACAACTGACAAGCCGGGCCTAAGCCATGTGTAGCATACACATCGCCACGATATTCGTTGTTATAATTCAAGCGCCAGTTGTTATAATAATAAGGCCAAAACTCCTCAAGGTTGTGGATATACGAACCTTCTACATGCAGAATGTCACCAAACAAACCGTGTTGGGCCATGTTGAGTGTGGTCATTTCAAAGAAGTCATACACGCAATTCTCCAACTGCATGCAATGCTTACGGGTGCGTTCTGACGTGTTGATGAGCTGCCAAATCTCATCTAAAGTCATGGCAGCAGGCACTTCTATCGCAGCATGTTTACCGTGTTCCATTGCGTAAACACCCATCTGTGCATGGTGTTTCCAATCGGTTGCAATGTAAACCAAGTCAATATCCTTGCGCTCACACAGCTTTTTCCAGGCATCTTCACTACCGGTATAAACGGCAGCTTTAGGGAACTTTCCCTTTACAAGTTCGTTTTGTGCGCGCTCAATATTCTTCGGAACCAAGTCGCAAATAGCCTTGATTTCGACACCGGGCAGGTGCACCCAGCGCTCAATGACGCCGATGCCACGCATACCTAAACCGATAACACCAATGCGAACGGTTTTCAATTTGGGAGCGGTGAGGCCTATAACGTCTTGTTGTCCGGCAGGACGTGCGGGAGTTACTACTTCAATTGGCGCATACTTCTTGTCCAATTGCTGAGCTGTTACAGCTGAGGCCGCAAAGCTAAAGAGTGCAAATGCGGCACAAATGAATGATAATCTTTTTTTCATAAGCCATTAAAAGGAACGGTCTTTTAGTTATAAACAACCAACCAATCCATATTACGTATTCTACCTTTATTTATTTTCTGTCTTTTAATGTATAATAACATTTCGGGATAAGCACCGTGTGCTGCCACCAATGGTTGCCCATACATTGCCTCATTTTGCAAGTTTCGGTTTCATGTTGACAAACTGAATGGTGCGAAGTGTGAAAGGAACCGGAAAGCGATTGCCTTTGATAACGACATCACTACATCCATCAAGGATGAACCATTTGCTGCCGGTTTCCGAGGCTGACGGATGGACTTCAACCCTATTCCCCTTAAAAACTAAGTCTGAAGTGCTCTTGGCATAGAGCAGAGGATTGCCGAAAGTGACGAAATGATTGTTGATGATGCGCACATCTTGGTGCACGGGATGGCGCGCATCAATCACTGTGTTCGACGGATTTAAAGCAATCACGGCATGAGAAGGATGTCCGTTATAGGCGCAACCCTCGAAGCGATTGTCCTCGATGAGCACATCTTTCACCGGGCCAGATTCATACCATCCCGAGGCATCTCCCTCTATCAGTATGGCACTCATGCCTGTATAATCATAGGTGTTGTTGCGGATGATCACGCGTCGTGGCGTGGTGACAAGAGTCCCACGCGTGCTGGTTCGCGAGAAATAGCAATGGCTAATTTCCACTTCGGGCGTGCAAGTGAGGTTCTCCACACAATCACTTTGTAATTGAAGGGTTTTGGGAATGGGGCGCAAAAACGTTACTTCCATGATGCGTGGCGACAACAATCGTGCCGTTTTCACCACGTTTTCAGCATACCGAAGCATGGTTGATGCCTGCACGAAGGCCACGGTGTCGCCGGCAAAGAACGCCTGGAAACCATAGCTTTGCGGATGCATAAAACGCAGATGCAGCGTGTAATCGTCCACACGTTCCACCGCCCGTAGGTTCGTTCCATGCACATTAATGGGGTCATCTTGCGCCCCAACAAACCGGCAACTGTCAATGCTTATCTTACCACTACAACCCGAAAAGTGCATAAAGTCGGCCGAAGAGGCCAACAAACGCGTGCTCCCTTCGCGCGGAGCACACCGCACTTGGTGCATAGTGATGTTGCGACAATACTGACTTACAATGCCTAAACCGTGCATATAGTGCACACCGATGTTGCGAATGGTGATGTTTTGACTCTCAAACAAAAACATTCCCACTTGGTCGCGAATAATATCGCGCACCGTTATCGTATGATTTGGTTGGAAATCTCTACCATATTGTGTGGTAAAGTGCACCACATTTGGCGACAATTCAGTAGCTTTTGCTTGCGAAAGAATTTCCCACCCTTTGCTATATTCAAAATGATGGGTCTCAGGATTGTACTCAATGCAATGCGGATAGTTTGTGCGCCAGCCTTCACCTACCCATGACATTCGGCCGTTAACAATGATGTATCGGCTATCAGGATGCACGCGTGCGGTCACCCCTTGCGCATCAACTTTGAGATAAGTGAGTTCAGAACCGCCTGGTCTTTCGAAGTCAAAATGAATGTTTTGCAACCGCATGTTGCGGCAATGTGCCAAAGTGAGCATCGTCATCTTGCCATGAAACATGAGCGTTGCATCGTTTCCTTCAATGGTTAAGCCCTCCATGTCCTCCAGAAACAGCCCAATGGTTTTTACTTTTGAGGGGCATTCGGTCTCCGAAGACGTGTTCGAAATATAATATTCCTTGCGCGTTGCCTCGGTAGGCCACAGGTCATAGCGACCCGATTGAAACACCATTACGCGGCTTTTCCATCGCTTGGCATCGGCAATCACTTGTTGCAAACGTGCCGTTTGGTCCTCACGTGTGTCGGGATGCACGCCATAATCGGCCACAAACAAGGTGTCATGAGGTGCCGCTTGCGTGGGTAGGGCATACGCTAAGAGGCACAACCATAATCCTAAACCTAATTTTATCTGTTTCATAAAACAATTTTTTCTATGCTGTTTGTCTACATCTTCTTGAAGGGCTTGCAACGGATTGCTTGTGCTTTAAAGAAAAAACGTAGGGCGGCTCACACACCATTTGTAGAAAAATCAGCATGTTACAGCCACCCTTTTGCGCTTTCTAAATATAGAACCAAGTAAGAACTATCTTGTGAACTGAACAATCTTAATCTTCCAAATCTTGGTGTTCCCGTTGGCAGCTTTCACACTAAACTTACGTTCTTGGCTCCAATCGTCGGGTGTTCCCAAGGCTGCCGCGCCATCAACTGGCGTGATGCGTGCGGCTGTTGACACCGTTACCTGTGCCCAAAGCGGGTGCTGTGACACTTGATTGCGCACGGCTGTTGTGAAATCGCCCGATGCTGCGGGAACTGTTACCGTAGCTTCTATCGTGCCGGCATCGGCATTTACCACCGAAGTGGTGTTTAAACGCACTTCTTTAACGATAGGCTCTTGCGTGATAGGATCTTTCACATCGCTGGCCCAACGATAGTAGAATTGCACGGCACTGATATTGGCTTCTTCATAAGAAGGGAGGTCTTCCCAACTGCATGCGCTCAACGCAAAGGTACAAAATAATAGACTCAGAAGAAGGAAAAGGTGTGATTTTATTTGTTTCATATCCTAAAAATTTGAATGATGTGATTATTCCCAACCTGGATTTTGGTCGGTATCTTTGATGGCTGAATTGGCTTGTATCACAGATTTTGTGATGGGGAAGAGGTAAGAACGGGTGTCAAACGTGCGCTGGTCGTTGGATAATTGCACATTACCCACGTAAGCTGCCGTGCGATCGGTTTTGATTTCAATAAATGTTGCAGGTGCGGTGAGTTCGTCAATCACGCTTCCCGGTGCCTTACCATCATTGGCTTCGTGTCCATATTGCCCCAACGAAGCAGGCTAAAATACCAGTCTCCTTCCCAAAAAAGTTCCACACGGCGTTCTGTTTTATCCGTACTTATCACACCGTGGTGGATAAGTTGTGTAACAATATATACCAAATTGTTCGGTAATCTCTATTGAATTGCCCGGCAAAGTGGGCTTCTTTGCCGGGCAATCTATGCTATATTGTTTGGCAATCGCTATCGCAATGTTTTATGGTCTTGTCCAAGTGGCAAGATAATAGGGGGAGTATGGGGTGGCAACTCAATACGAGTTATGCTTTTGATTGTCCCATGTTGGTGAATGCAATGTGCCTACGTGGGATGGAATGCGCGTCGGAAATAGGCCCAGTATGAGTTTTACCTTTTCGCATTCGGTTTAAAGACAGTCTAAGGGTGATTTGGTTTTCATGCGATTTGAGCACAGAATGAATCAAAAAAGGGAAAGCGTTGGTGGCTTTTCCCTTCTGAAAATAGCGATGGAATGGGCTATTTTATGATGCGATAATAATCGGCTTTCCGAGGTTTCACCGTCTTTGGCTGAGACGAAGGATAGCCCAATGCCAACGCACCAATGCCCATGAGTGCTTCAGGAAGTCCCCAATCGCGCATCAGTTGCTGTCCTTCGGCAGTTTCAAACATTTTCTCTTCCCGATTAATCCAGCAGCTACCTAAGCCCAAACTATGGGCTGCTAACATCATGTTGCCTAACACTAAACTGCCATCTTTCACGTTGTTGGGCCACTCTTTTGGTGCAAAAACCAACACAATGGTGGGTGCACCATAATAAGGATCGCTGCTCACTTCCATCAGCTTTGCATTCTCTTTGCGCAGCCATTCCAACTGTTTTGCGTTTTGAACCGCCACGATATAGGGACTTTGTAATCCTTTTCCAGTGGGCGCCCACGTGCCCGATTCCAACACCGTTTGCAGTTCTTCGACCGTAATTTGTTCGGCTTTAAAGCTGCGAATGCTACGCCGTTCGCGCAAAGCTTTTAATACTTCGTTGTCCATCTTCTATGTTCTTTATGTTAGTTATGGACAAAGATAGTCAAAAAAGGCATAAATACCTATTTGCAGGTATTGTGGTTTTCCATCTGTTCTCATATCTTTGCATTGTTTAAAATGAATTTGTATTTAGGATTTTTCGAAAAAAGTTTATGCAAAATATGAAACAGCGATTTTCCCTGTTCATTATTCTCTTTGTCGTTTTTAGCGTTCTCATGAACCGTGTACAAGCACAAACGGCAAGCAATGCGTTCACTGTTCGTGTGACGGTTCTTGAGAAAGGGACGAACGAATCGGTCATGATGGCCAGTTGTTATCTGCACCCTTTGGAGGCCTACACCGTGACCAATATCGATGGAAAGGCCACTTTCAGCAAAATTCCTAACGGGCGTTACACCTTAGAAGTGCGCTATGTGGGGTATGAAAAATATCAGATGGTTGTGGATGTCACGCGTGATTTAGATTTTAAAATCAGCATCACACCCACCTCTTTAGCATTGAAGGAGGTGGTAGTGACGGCACAACAAAAGGCATCGGGTGCTTCAACAACGAGCATTATCGGCCGACAAGCCATTGATCACTTGCAGGCTTCGTCGTTAGGAGACATCATGCAGCTGCTTCCCGGCAAGCAAATGGGGAACTTAGACCTTACCCAACAGAGCAACCTTCAGCTCAGAACGTTGGTCAATAACAACACCAGTGCCTTTGGTTCAAGCATTGTTGTTGACGGAATGCCCCTTTCAAACAATGCCACAATGACGGCCGGAGGCTTCTCAAGCGCGGCTTTTGTGGGCACCGATTTGCGTCAGATTAGCGCCGACAACATCGACAATGTGGAAGTGGTCCGTGGCATTCCTTCTGCCGAATATGGCGACTTAACAAGCGGTTTGGTGATTGTTCACTCTAAAGTGGGACTCACTCCTTGGCAGTTTAGAGCGAAAGTAAATCCCGCTTTACAGAACTATTCGTTGGGCAAAGGGTTCCGTTTGGCGCAGGCAGGCATCATGAATTTCAATTTCGATTATGCCAAAGCGTGGGGCGATCCGCGCATGAAGACGCGTTCTTATGGTCGTTATACGTTCAATGTGGGGCATAGCTATAACCTCTCGAAGCAATGGCATATCGACACCAAACTGCGTTTGTTCTATGCCAATGATTGGAGTGGTAAGGACCCAGATGCTCTTAATGACGGCACAGAAAACAACAATAAGAATTACAGTTTCAACCTCACCCACAACGGACGCATTAGCATGAACCGCCCTTTGATGCGCACATTATCCTACACATTAGGTGGAAGTTTCTCGCAAGTGAATAGTAAAAACACCCGAATTGTCCCCGTTTCATCGGGACTTTTACCCATTCTTACGGCCGAAGAGACGGGCTATCACGCCGTGCCTTGGACGACTTCGAGCTATTTGGCCACAGGAAATACCCAGAGTAGTCCGGCCAATTTCTTTGCAAAGCTAAATGATAGCTTCTTCTTCAATGCTGGAAAAACGAACCAAAGCTTTAAGATGGGTGTTGATTATCGGGTGAGTTGGAATAGTGGACGAGGCTATTATAACGAGAATGATGAACGCCCTTATACCCCCAACAGCGATGGTCGGCCACGTGCTTTCTCGTCCTATCCGGCGTTGCATCAGCTTTCTTTCTATGCCGAAGACAACCTTACGTGGCACGTTACGAAACAGCATTTCATCCGTGCCAATGTGGGTTTGCGTTTCACGACGCAGCAACCCTTTGCCCAGGTGTCTACAACCGCACTCTCACCTCGGCTCAATCTCATGTATAGAGCGGCAAAATGGATAGATCTTCGCGGTGGAATCGGCCTCAATAGCAAGACGCCAAGTTTAGACTATCTCTATCCTTCGCCCAAATATGAGGACCATGTTGCAGCGAATTATATGCCCGTTGGCGACCCTGCTGCGCAGCTATTGCTCTACCACACGCAGGTTTATCAGGTGCCTTATAGCAAGGGAATGAAGAATGCTACGACAACAAAGGTGGAGTTAGGCCTTGACCTTCGTTTGCCAGGTAACCGCAAATTGAGCCTCTTAGCCTATCAAGACCGGACGCCAAATGGTTTTAGTCCGCTCTTCAACTACATCACCTATTATAGCAATGTCTACACCCCCACACAAGGATTGGTGCTCACACCGGGGGCAGCCACGAAGGTAAATTTCAGCAATCCCGCACGCCGCGACCTGCGATTTATGACAACAGGCGAGATTGGTAATGAGAATGTAACGGTGAACAAAGGCATAGAATTCGATTTTGATTTAGGTGTTATCAACCCCATCAACACGACTATCTATTTCAATGGGGCTTATGCTGAAATGGAAACATGGCAGAAGGGGCGCACATACAGCAGTGTTTCTCCGTCTCTTTTGCCTGCTACTTATTCTGCCTATGGGCTGACTCCTTTCAAAATGGTTTATCCTTCGGACTGCAATCGCAACATTTATCGCCAATTTATCAATACGCTACGCATGGTAACCCATATTCCACGCCTGCGCATGGTGGCTTCGTTCACGGGACAAGTGATTTGGTATAATTATAGTTTTAACAAGGTGAGCACCACTAATCCCATCGGCTATCTCACGCCCGACCTCAACTATCACCCCATTACCCCTGACATGATGCAAGGCTTTTTAGACTTAGATGGCCATTATTATGCCGCTGCTCCGTCCGGTCACTATGTGCGTTTAAGCGATGTTGTGGTGCGTGCCAGTGATGCAGTGCCCTCGAAAACGCCCATCACCTGGAACCTTTCCGCACGCTTAACCAAAGAGTTGGGCAATATTGGCGGCTTGAGTTTATATGTAAACAACGCCCTCTTCTATGAACCCTACCTGCACAATAGCACCACAACCACACTTTCTCAGCGCAATGTGGGCAGCTTTGGTTATGGCGTTGAGCTTTATTTTAATTTATAATGGACAACAAGAAAATATGAGAAAATATCATCATCACACGGCAAAGATGGCTGTAAAGGCTGCTTTTATAGGGCGCATTGCTTCAAGAATGAAATGCTTCGAAGGCTATATAGCCGTAGTTTTAACTTTGCTTTTAAATGGTTGTGTTGACTATAGCGACACCACACAAGCCGTTTCCACTACGATAAAACTGACCGTTCCCACGGCACTTACCGGCACAATGGCGCTGAACGGGCACACTATCACGCTCACCAATGCCGATGGTGTCAAGCTAACGGCTACGACAAATGCGCAGGGTGAAGCTACATTTGCCAACCTTGTGCCCGACGTTTACACCGTCTCGGCGGCATGGAACCTATCCTTTGCCGAATACAGTCAGGCCACAGGCGACACACAAGTGAATGAGGGTGCTGTGGTATCGGCCACACTTAACAACCAACTCATCGATCAATCTACCACCATTACGTTGCCCACTATCCTCGCGATTAAACGCTCATTGGTCATCAGCAAGGTGTTTTATGCCGGCAATAAAGACCGAAACAACCGGAATTCGACAGCAGCACAATACATAGAGCTTTATAATCAGAGCGACCAACCTGTGGATGTGGCAGGCCTATACATCGGTTTATTGGAGACAGGTAGCATGCCGGCTTATACCCTTTCCAACCTCCATACGGCATATAACGACAGCATTGTTGTGTGCAAGCAGGTGTTTCAAATCCCCACTTCCACGCCTCATGTGGTGCAATCCGGCGGTAGTGTCGTGATAACGAATAGTGCGGTGAACCACAAACTGAATATTCCTTTAGCACAAGACCTCACCACTGCCGACTACGAAGCGAAGGATGCACGAGGCAAAACACAAAATAATCCTGCCGTTGCAGCGCTGGATTTAGTGTATTCTAACCTGCCTGCGCTCTCAAATATGAATTTCCTTGCGGGTGGACCCAATGGCGTTGTGATTTTTAAAACGACGCTTCATGTGCAAATGTTCCCAAAGATTTATGCCTTTGGCAAGAACAATGGCATGCAATATTTGGCCATTCCTAAACGCTATGTCATGGATGGTGTTGACATTTTAAAATATAAACCTGCCGGAGTTGATGTGGCTACGAAACGCCTCAACAATGATATTGATGCGGGATATGGGGTTGTTCATGCCGCGAATGGTTATAACAGCGAGGTGCTTTACCGACGTGTTTCCCGGCAAACGGGCGGTAGTGGGCAGCGCATTTTGCAGGATACGAACAACAGTAGCAGCGATTTTGGTCGCTCAACAACGATAAATATTCGGGAATATGAAGAGTAAATATAGTCTCATCCTATGTGTGATGGCGACACTTCCTGCATGGAGTCAGTCTGCAAACGATAGTCTGATGTCTCTGGGACACTACCAGATGCTCGACCAACAACTGCTGTTTCACCACACGAATAATGCGGCAGGCTTGGGCATTGACGCATCGCCTAACCGTGGAACAGCAGCTTTTCGTTACACTTATGATGGCGGACATTATCGTCGTGTGCAAGAGGGTACGTCGACACATGCGTTGCATTTTGTAACTGAAAGCTATCAAAAGCTCTCCAAATGGCTCTATGCCTACGGGAAGTTTGACTTCAACACGGGACGAACCAAGGAGAAAGCGTGGGCCGATGTGATGCGCCTTTACAACAGTAATCCCTATTTTGCAGGCTCATCTCGTGCAGGTCGCTACGATTTTCAGAACATTAAACTCTCGGCTTCAGTAGGAACAACCCAGATAGGTGCATGGAATTTTGGTGCGAAGTTGGATTATGCGGTGGGTGATTTGAGCCGTTTGCGCGACCCACGTTCACGTGCTGAGTTGCTCAACTATCGCATTACGCCGAGCCTGCTCTACCACTTTGGGCAGCAAGCCATCGGTCTTTCGGGTTGGTATGACCGCCGAAAAGAGAAGATAAATGGGCTTACTACCGTGCAACAAGATGCCAACTTGAAGTATTATTTGATGGCAGGTATGGAGCATGCTGTGGGCACTTTGGGCGGCTTTAGTGCGTTTCAGCGCGAATGGGTGAACCACACTTTGGGCACAGAGCTATCTTGGTATGCTCAAACAACTGACGAAGCGCTGCGCAGTTTGACCACACTCACACTGCAACGTGGCAGCGAAAGTGTGTTAGGACAATATAAATACCGGCCTGGGCACTACTACTCTTACGATTATGGTTTCACCCATCAAACGCTCATTCGTACGCAACATCTGTTGCATCGCATTGACTTGGGGGCACAATACGAAGAGGCTTATGCCAACGAATATCGTCCACAGTTGGTTATTACCACCGACCCTGCGACGGGCATCAGCTCCTATCGCTACGACAATCAGCTCACCTTCAAGAAACGTTACCAAGTGAAAGTGCTCAATGCCAACGCACACTATCGTTTGAGTACGCTCGAAACACAAGGTAAATGGGGCTACATTGGCGGCTTGCTTACCTATCAAACTGTGACCAATCGCTATTTGTTGCCCACCTCGGAACTGCAATATCGTCGACTCAATGCGGCTTTAGAAATGGGTGGAAGCTGCCATGCCGTCACACTAAACGTGCAAGGTGGCTACAGCTTTTCTACGCGAAGCCGACTCGATTTGGCCGATGTGCATACCGATTATGTACGGCAAGTGCTGTTGCCCGATATGCGTTATTACAGTCTCAACTATGCTTTCGGCCACGTAGATGTCGCTTATGAGCATCCCTTCGCGTTTAAAAACTATCGCACCAAAGCATTCATCAAGGGGTGGATAGATGCGATTGCAACGGCAAAGTATCGGGGCAACAACTATCATCAATATCAGATGGGGGTGAGTTTGGGTGTCGTTTATTAAATAAAGGTGAGCCAACAAGATGACAATTACTGATGGGTCATGATTTATACTATAAATACTTTTATTGATAAAATCATTTGGCTTGCAATTCGTTTTTGTCTATCTTTGCCACAACAGAGAACGAAATAGAAAGATAAACATTGTATTTTTTAAAAATATAGAGATATGAAAAATTTAGATTACACAGGCTTAGATGCTAAGAAAGTAGAGAAAGTTGTAAAAGAGTTAAGTCAACTGTTGGCTGATTTCCAAGTTTATTATGCTAATCTTCGTGGTTTCCATTGGAACGTTAAGGGTGATAAATTCTATCAACTCCATGAGTATTATGAAGGTCAGTATAATGATGCAGCTGCAAAAGTGGATGAGGTTGCAGAACGTTTGCTGCAATTGGATGCTCGTCCTGAGAACCGTTTCAGCGAATATTTGAAGCAGAGTCAGTTGAAAGAGGCTGGTTTTGAGCCCGAGAAGATGGAAGGTTTGAAATACATCTTGGACACGTTGAAGGTGATTATTGCACAGGAACGTCGTGTATTGGCTGCTGCACAAGAAGCCGAGGACGAAGTAACCGTTGCCTTAATGGATGACTATTTGACCGGTCAAGAGAAGAATGTTTGGATGTTAGTTGCTACATTGAGCTAAGCATCTGTAACAAATGAAAGAAAGGCTTTTGCATGTTCGCCATGCAAAAGCCTTTTCTTTTTATAAGCCGCGCGCCTTTAATAAGGCCGAAGTATCGGGTGATTTCAACCCCGTGAAGCGGGTAAAGGTTTGCATTAAGTCCTCGGTGTTGCCCTTGCTCAGCACTTGTTGGCGGAACGCCTGCCCCACTTCGCGTTTCAAAGCGCCACGCTTGGCAAAGCAATCGGCAATGTTATCGGCCAAAACCTCGGTCCAAAGATAGCTGTAATAGCCTGCAGCATAGCCGCCACCCCACACATGATTGAAATAAGAAGTGCTGTAACGGGGTGGAATTTGCGCATCCAATAAGCCCACTTTAGCCAGTGCCTGCCGTTCAAAATCATCTGCTTTATCGGCCGAAGGTACTTCGTTTTCGGGCAAAGTAGTCCATGCCATGTCGACAGAAGAGGCGGCAAGGTTTTCGCCTAAAGCATAAGCTGAATGGTAATTCATCGCAGACATGATTTTATTGCGCAACGTATCGGGCATGGATTCACCCGTTTTTACATGCTTGGCAAAGTGATTAAACACCTCGGGAATGGTGGCAAACGACTCGTTAAATTGCGAAGGCATCTCCACAAAGTCGCGCGCTACGGCCGTTCCACTCAACGTGTTGTATTTGCAATCGGACAGCATACCGTGCAAAGCATGACCGAATTCATGGAACATCGTCGTCACTTCATCCCACGTAAGCAGGGTGGGTTGCCCCTCGGGAGCTTTGGCATAGTTGCACACATTATATATAATAGGCTGTTGATGGCGCGCTTTACTCTGTTTGACAAAGCTGCTCATCCACGCTCCTCCACGCTTCGTTGGCCGGCGAAAATAGTCACAATACCACAAAGCCAAGGGCTTCCCGTCGTAATCAATGACCTCAAAAACACGCATGTCGGATGATAAGTGGGCAAATCTTTACGTTCTTTGAAGGTCAATCCATAAACCCTGTTGGCCGCATAGAACACGCCATTCACCAAAACGCTGTCGATATTGAAATAGGGTTTCACGTCGTCTTCGGAGAAATGAAACTTCTCTTGCTTCATCTTTGCCGAATAAAACATGCGGTCGTAGGGCTGTAATTGGAAATCGTTGCCCATGGTTTGGCGCGCATAGGCTTCAATCTCGCGTGTCTCTTGCTGTGCCTTGGGTTGATAAGCCGTGGTGAGTTGCTGCAAAAAGGTCTGCACATTTTGCGGCGTTTTGGCCATCGTTTTCTCCAAAGAATAGGCAGCATAGTTGGGATAGCCCATGAGTTTTGCCATCTCGGCGCCCAGTTTAGCCAACTCAACCACAAGCGGATAAGTGTTGAAAGCGTTTGTTCCGTCGGCACGATGACGCGAAGCCTCGTAGACTTTGCGGCGCAATCCGCGATTTTCCAAGTTGGTTAAGATGGGTTGTTGCGTGGTATTGACGATAACAATGCAATAAGGAGCCTTGCCACCGCGACTTTCTGCATCTTTTTACATTGCGCAATGTCGGCCTCACTCAAGCCTTTCAGCTCGTCTTTACTGTTCACCCACACCACAGCAGCATTGGTAGCAGCAGGCAAAACATTGCTCCATTGCTGTTGAAGGTCTGAAATTCGCTTGTAGACTTGCCCCATCCGCACCTTCTTTTCGGGCGAGAGCAGTGCACCATTGCGAACAAAATTTTTATAGATTTCGTCTAACAAGCGCAGATCTTCGCCCTTTAACTGTTGGCGTTGATGGTCATAAACATATTTAATGCGCTGGAATAGCTTCACATTAAACGTGATTTCGTTTTGCAAATCGGTGAGTAACGGCGTGATTTCCTGCTGCGTTTGCGCGATTACGGGCGTCTTGTGTGCGCCCACCAGTGCATAGAAAATGCTCGAAACACGGTCTAAGGTCTGCCCACATTGCTCGTAAGCCAGCACCGTATTGGCAAAAGTTGGCCGTTGTTTGTTGTTCACAATGCGCTGAATTTCTTCGCGTTGTTGCCGAATGCCCTCTTTCAAAGCCGGCAGATAGTCGCCCTCTTGAATGCGATTGAAGTCGGGTGCACCAAATGTCAGTTTGCTTTTTTGGAGCAGTGGGTTGTTCATTGCGGTGGCAGGAGTAGTTTGTGCGGCCGCAACGAGTGCCATTGTCGAAGCCAGCCCCGTTGTCATCAGGGTGCGCTTCATCATTGTTTGTAGTCGTTTCATTTTTTCTTTCTGTTGGATTTGAATATTCTTTTCTGTTCAATCACACGTGGTGTTGCACGGCATCGCGCAGCTGTCGCAACGCTTGTTCCACTAATTGCCGTGGACACCCCACATTTAATCGCATGTAACCTTCGCCGCCTGGCCCGAACATCTCACCGTCGTTGAGGGCCAAATGGGCCTCATCGATGAAGAGATGCAGCAGTTCCTCGTGCGACAAATGCAGTGCACGACAGTCTAACCAAATGAGGAATGACGCCTGAGGGCGCAGGGGTTTGATGGCCGGCATGTGCTGTTGGCAGAACGCTTCAACAAACAAAATGTTGCGTTCTACATAGTGAATCATCTGTTTGCGCCATGCTTCGCCCTCACGAAAGGCCGCTATCGTGGCAATAGGAGCGAAGATATGCGGCTCGTCCAACTCGTTGACTGCAAGCCAATCGTAGAACACTTTTCGAATGTTTTCATTGGGAACGATGGCATAAGCCGATACGATGCCCGCAATATTAAAGGTCTTTGTGGGCGCTTGAAACGTGATACTGATGGCCGCAGCCTTATCGCTTACCGAGGCAAACGGCGTGTGTTGGTGGCCAAAGAGGGGCATATCGGCATGGATTTCGTCGCTCACCACCAACAAATGGTGGTCGAAACAGAAGTCGGCCAAGCGTTGAAGTGTTGCCTTTTTCCACACCAAACCACCGGGATTATGGGGATTACAGAGCAAGAGCACGCGGCATTTGTCGTCGCATACCTGCACCAAGTTGTCGAAATCGATATCATAATAGCCATCACTGCGCTTGCGAAGAGGGTTCCAAACCACCTCACGATGGTTGCCTTGTGGCGTTAAATGGAATGGATGATAGACGGGGGGCATGACAATTACCTTCTCATCGGGCTTCACAAACAGGTTGCAAATGATGCCGATGCCCTTCACAATGCCGGGAATGAAGCGCACCCATTCGCGCTGAATAGCCCAACCATGATGGGCTAACACCCAGTCGTGAATGGCCGGAAAATAGTCCTTTGGCTCGACGGTGTAACCCAAAATGGGATGATCTAAGCGCGCTTTCAGTGCCTGAATGATAGCCGGACAGACGGGAAAGTTCATGTCTGCCACCCACATGGGCAGCAAATCGTCGCGCTTCCAACGCGGGAGCAGTGCCTCGTGCATGAGGTCTCCGCTGCCTTTTCGCGAAATTAAGGTGTCGAAATCGTAGATCATGCGAGGGCTTGTTGAATGTCGTTAAACAAATCATCCACATCTTCCAGCCCAATACTGAGGCGCACTGTGGTGTCGAGCACGTCCATTTTCGCCTTTTGTTCGGGCGTGAAAGCCACGAAGATGGTGCTATAGGGATGAATGGCCAGCGTGCGATTGTCAAACAAATTGGTGGCGCGATGAATGAGTTTCAAGCGATTGATGAAACGGAAGCAAGCTTCCTGGCTCGCCAATTCAATGCAAACCATGGCGCCAGATGTCGCACCAAACTGGCGTTTTGTAAGCTGATGGTAGGGATTTTGGGGCAGTCCGGCATAATTCACATAGCGAATGGCGGGTAAATGCTGCAACCGAGTGGCCAATTCCAAGGCGTTTGCGGCCTGAACCCGATAGCGTGCATCGAGCGTTTCGAGCCCAAGCGTTTGCAGATAGGCCACTTGTGGCGTCATGTAGGCACCGAAATTATAAAGCTGTTCGATGCGGATTTTGTAGTCAAAACCCTTCACCGTGCCATAATCAATAATGAGTCCGCCCAAAGACGTTGCGCCACCACTGATATATTTGGTCGACGAAACCAACTCAACATCCACACCTAAGGCGTGGGCAGAGAAGCAAGTGAAAGGAATCATCGTCGTGTCGGCCACCAAAGGCACATGCTTTTCGTGGGCCACACGCGCCAAAGCGGCGATGTCAACAATCTCCATTTGGGGATTGGTCATGATTTCAAAGAACACACATGCCGTGTTTTCATCGATTAATCGTGACGTCTCTTCTATGTTAGAGAGGTCGGCTAAGCGCGTTTCTATGCCAAAACGAACGAGCGATTCGGTGAGCAATGAGTAGGTGTTTCCAAAGAGATGCTTCGACGTTACGATGTTCTTTCCTTGCGAGGTCAACGCCAAGAAAGCATTGCTTATGGCAGCCATGCCACTGTTGAATGCCGTCACACTATGCGCATCGGTGAGTGCTTTCACGCGGTTTTCAAAATAGGTCACCGTGGGATTGCCCGTGCGCGAATAGTCAGGAGCGCCCGAACGGCCGGCAAAAGCCTCGGTCATGGCTGCGGCATTGTCAAACTCATAGGCCACAGCATGGTATACAGGCATGCTCAAAGCATCATAAACATCGCGGCGAGGATAGGCCAAATGCAACGCCTGGGTCGCCTTTCCCTGCACCTTTCCCTCTTTCTTTTCGCCCTTAGATTCCTCTTTTTCTGACATTTCGTTCATGTTTTATTATTGTTTATCGTTATGATTTTCCTTGCTTTGGTCTGCACCTTGCGCCGGCATGGTTTCCTCTGTGGCAGACGATGCCACGCTTCACGTGCGCCTGTTTGCAGCAGCCTTTGGCAAAAGTAGTAACTTTTAATGAGTTGTGCAACAATCTTTTCATTGTATTTCGCGCATTATAACCCACCTATAAAATAATGTTTCAAAAACACATCGCACTACAAGAAAAAGGTTTTTAAGGCTGCTTAAAAGAGGATTATCAAGCACATCTGTCGCCATAATCATCGCTGAACATTGCTTTTTTATAGGTGGGAACAAACTTTTTCCGCATTTTTTAGTCTGCTTTTAAAAAAAAGTTTGTACATTTACACCGCATAACTGAGACAAATCAAATCGCGTAAGTGAATGAATAAAACTATCCTACTATTGCACTTTACCGCATCTTCCATACGACAAAGCGTGGAAGAACAAGTTCCTTTATCCGATATACTCCCAAGCAAACCGCGCGGAGGTCCTAAGTAAAGTGGTGCAGATTAGGTTGCAATTTATGCTGTTTTCTACTAAAATATCATCTATTTTAATACATAATATATATGACTTTACACAAGAAACCTATCAGTTTTGCGCTATGGTTAGGCGCATCGCTCGTGACTCCTGCCGTGGGATGGGCAACGCAAGTGCCTGCTCCACAGCACACGCAACAAAGCAATCAGTGCACAGGAACCATTACCGACGAGCAAGGAGAGCCCGTTATTGGGGCAACTGTTCAAGTAAAAGGCACGAACAATCGGGTGATAACCGACTTCGATGGCCATTTCACTTTGCAGAATGTCAACCGTGGTAGTGTGCTCATCTTGAGTTACATCGGCATGGATTCGCAAGAAGTGAAATGGAACGGACAACCGATTAAGGTGCACATGAGAGAGCAATCGCATGCCCTGAACGAAGTGGTTGTGACGGGTTATGGCGGACAACAGAAGCGTGCCACGCTGACAACGGCCATCTCGAAGATGGATAATAAGGTGTTGGATGCGGCTGCTTTCGCCAATGCGGGTAGCGCTTTGCAAGGCAGTGTGACGGGCTTGCAGGTGTTTAACGGTTCGGGACAGCCGGGAACAGCACCTTCCATCACGCTTCGTGGTGGCGCTTCGATCACCGGTAATGCACCTGCTTTGATCATTGTTGATGGTGTGGAGCGCACGCTTTCAGAGGTAAACCCATCGGATATTGAGTCGATGGAGGTGCTGAAAGATGCGGCTTCGACCGCCATTTATGGTGCAAGAGCCAACGGAGGTGTTATTTTGATTACCACAAAGCAGGCAAAACGTGGCACATCGAGCATCAATTACCGCATGAAAGTGGGTGTGAACTTCCGTCGGGATGACTACGATTTCATGAACGCACGCGATTATATCTATTATAATCGTTTAGGGATGAAGCGTTATGCAACGTCAATGGCCGGGCACGGAACGCCTGCAAATGTAGATGCTCAGAATGGTTATTCGGGCTATGGTTACAGCCATTACACCCCACGCACCGATGTGTTATACTATGATGCGACCAATCCCGACCACAAACGCATGTTGGAACAAGAGGATGGCAGCTGATGGACGACCCTTATTACAACACTGGGCCCGGCAAAAAACTGATGTTTAAAGACTATAGCGGCCTGTTGGAAGATGCTATTTTCCACAATCAGACCACCACACAAGACCATTACATGAGCTTTTCGGGTGGCAACAACTTGGGATCGTTTGTGGCTTCGTTGGGCTATTACCACGAGGATGGTGTCGTTCGCAACACCTCTTACAAGCGTTTCACGGGTAGTGTGAAGGGCGATTACCAAATTAAACCCTGGCTAAAGGTGCGTGCCGGTGCACAATACACCTGGTACACGCAGCCCAATAGCTATTATGGCTCGTGGTCTTCACTCTTCTATCGCACGCGTTCTCAGCGTCCAACGTGGAATCCTTACTTGGAAGATGGTAGCCCAGCACCAGGTTGGAGCTCCTCAGATGGTAACTATTTGTATTGGAATGACAAGCTCACTACGAGCAATGGTAACCGCGCAGAGACTTACAATTTGGGCTTTGATTTAACGATTATCCCGAAACATCTCACGCTGACAACCAATGCTTCGGTCTATCATACGTTAGATCAACAGGAGACATTCAATAAGGCTTACTACACACAAAGCAATCCCGGCAAGATGAATACCACGCGTCGCGCGTATGGTTATTTGATGAAAGACACGCAAACGCAGCTCAATGCTTTCTTGAACTATCGCAATACGTTTGCCGAGAAACATAATGTTGACGTGATGTTGGGTGGCGAATACTTCGATTACAACTACTATCAGTTGTATGCTTCAACGAAAAATTCGCCCACAGACGATATTCCTACGCTCAATGCTGGTGCTGATAAAGACGACAATCCCAGCTCATATAAATCGCGCAATCGCATAGAATCGCTCTTTGGTCGCCTCAATTACGACTACATGCAAAAGTATTTGCTCTCGTTTACTTTCCGTTATGACGGCAATTCTAAGCTCAAAGATCATCGCTGGGGCTTCTTCCCTGGTGTGTCATTGGGCTGGAATGTGATGGAAGAAGACTTCTGGAAAGATTCTAAACTCGCAAAAGTGGTGAGCAATATCAAACCGCGTATCAGTTATGGTAGCAACGGAAACGTGAGCGGTATCGGCGACTTCTACATCTATGGTGTGTATGGTCAGCAGACAAACTACAACGGAAACACGGCCTTCTACGACCGTTCGCTCGTTAACACCGCACTGAAATGGGAGCAAAGTCACACGTTTGAAGGTGGTCTTGACTTTGGTTTCTTCAAAAATCGCTTGGCACTTATCCTCGATTACTACGTGCGCAACACCAGCAACCTGCTGCAAAGTGTCAATCTTCCTTCGTATATGGGTTTCCAATCTATCCAAACCAACTTAGGAAAGTTGCGCAACCAAGGTTTCGAAATGGAGGTGCGTGCCACACCAGTGCACCTGAAAAACGGCTTCCGTTGGGACCTTTCGTTCAACCTTTCAACAGTTAAGAACACCATTATCAAGCTGCCTAAGAGCGATCGTCCATTCAATCAGCTCAACGGAGTGGAAGTAGCTGCCGGGCCGGTTGATGCAAATGGCAAGACACCTACAAAGTGGATTGGTGGCTATCGCGAAGGAGGAAAGCTCGGAGACCTTTATGGTTATCAGCAAGATCACATCTTCCGCGACTGGGATGACGTGCGCACGCATGCCAATAAGCGCATCGATAACGTGGCAAAACTTTACGGACCGGGCCTCGCTGACGAGATAAATCCGCAAACGGGCGTGCTCTATAAGAACTCAACCGGTTGGAAACCCATCGAACCCGGTGATGTTTGCTGGGAAGATATCAATGGCGATGGCATCATCAACACGCTCGATCGCAAGGTAGTCGGCAACGAACGACCCAGCGTAACAGGCGGATGGTCGACCACACTCACTTATAAAAACCTGTCTTTGTATGCACGTTGCGACTATGCTTTGGGCCACACCATCTACAATGACCTCAAGTCTCGCTCTATGGGACAGTTTCAAGGGCAGTTTAATCTCATCACGAAAGTGAAAGAAATGTGGAGCGAAGACAACCCCAACAGCAAGTATCCGGTCTTCACTTACGCCGACCAACTGAACAAACATAACATCTGGCGCGGCAATTCTATCTTCTATGAGAAGGCCAGTTACATGGCTTTGCGCGAGATAACCCTCAGCTATAGCCTGCCCAAACAATGGATTAAGGCGCTCCAAATGAGCAATGCCAACGTGTATATCACGGGACAAAACCTCTTTTATCTCACCAGTTACGATGGTGCTTCGCCCGAACCTACCAACGGAGTTGACTATGGTCGCTACCCGGCACCACGCACTTTACTCTTTGGGCTCAACATCACTTTCTAACAAAACAAAGTAATTTACAATGAAAAAGCTATTTTCTTATATCGCAGCCACCGTGGTAAGCCTGTCGCTTACGGGCTGTTTGGACTTAGAACCCACTAGTAGTATCACCGATGCCAACTTCTGGAAGAACGCCGACCAGGTGCAATCTTTCAACCAAGGTCTCCACTCTTTTGTGAGAGACTATGGCTATGAATACATCATTTGGGGCGAGATGCGCAGCAACATCTACAGCGGAACGCCCTTCAGTGGTGAGGCTTCGCAAGGCTATGAGCGCTTATGGAACAACACACTTGAAAAGAGTAGTCCTGTAATCAGCAAGTATGGCGGCCTTTACACGGGCATCAATCAAATCAACCTGATGATTGATAAGATTCACGAGGCAACGTTTTTGAGCAACGAACAGAAAAACAAATACCTCGCCAGCAGCCATGGTTTGCGCGCATTTCTCTATTTCCAGCTGCTGCGTAGCTATGGCGATGTCATTCTTTACCTGCAACACACCGAAGGCAACACCGTTGATTTGGACAAAGTAGCCCGCAAACAAGATGCGGCAGCCGACGTGATGACGCAGATAAAAGCCGACATCCAGGCCTCTGAAAACGCCTACAACAACAACTATTCCTTTGCCGACGGGCGCATGTATTGGTCGCTCGCAGCCACCAAAATGCTCAAAGGAGAGGTTTATTTGTGGAGCGGAAAGCAGATGGGAGGCGGCACAAGCGACTACCAAACGGCGCTGCAAGCCTATCAAGATGTGAAAAACAATGCCGATGTTGCATTGCTCAACAACTACAATGACGTGTTTGCCTACGACAAGAAAGGCAACAAAGAGGTGATTTTTGCCTTGCACAACCGTGAAAACGAAACCTCGTTGTGGAATGGGCTCTACACCTCTTTGGTGATGAACAAGCAGAATGTGAGTGGCTATCGCCTGCACGATGCCGGCGGAAATGCCATCCAATTCAGCCAATCACAGTATTTAAACCTCAGCCTTGGCAGCGGAGTGATGCGCTTTCCGCTTGACAAACAGCTGTGGACCAAGCTCTATTTCAACGGCAACGACACCCGCAGAGCCGGCTCTTTAGCCGATGTTTATGAAAGCGATGGCACCACCTACGTGGGCAACATCTGCAATAAGTTCCACGGAACACTGCTTGCCGGCGGATCGGCTACCTCGTGGTTCGACGACCAACCCATCTATCGCTATGCCGAATGTCTGCTGGGAATGGCCGAGGCGAAGGTGCTTTTGGGACAAAGTCCGGCGACAGAAATCAATCAAATTCGCAGTCGGGCTTATGGCGTTACCTACTTCACTGCTCACCCCGAGGTGCAATATCCCAATGAAAAGAGCACCGGTGGCTCGCCCGCTTTGACGGCATTCTACACCAATAATCCCTTTGTTGGTGGCGACGAAACGCCCGAAGAGGCCGTGTTAAAGGAGCGTATGCGCGAGTTTTTGTTCGAAGGAAAGCGCTGGCACGACATTCGTTTGTTCAACAAAGCCACGCAATATTCCACGGCTAACAGCACGCGTTTGCTCTGGCCTATTGACGAAACAACGCTCTCTACCAACAACCTGTTGACACAAACACCGGGCTATGGCGATTAAAAAGCATGCAAATTGTGTCGTAAAACAATAGAGATTGCATGGCAAACCGATAGAGATTGCGCGCTAAAATGATAGCTTTTACCCCACAAAGGAATTGCAAGTGCGAAACCAATCGGTAGCCATCGGGTGGAAAACCCATTAAAATAGGGCCATAAGCTCCACAAAACAAGGTGCCTGATTTGCCGACATGAGCAAATCAGGCACTGTTCTTTTGCCCTCCAAACGCTGCATCTTTCACTCTCCAAACACTGCATCTTTCACCGCCAAACGCTGTATCTTTCACCTTTCAAACGCTGCATCTTTTACTGCCTTTGTTAGCAAACAAGGCACCTTCGACCGGCAAAAATGGCACAACAAGATGCTCTTTTGTCCTCATGATAGCGCATATTTCGACGAAATATTAACCCAATTAAAAGTAGGTTAACATTGTTCTTGCGCAAAAACAACCTAATTAAAAGTGGGTTAACATTGTTCTTTCCCAAAAGTAACCCAATTAAAAGTGGGTTAATATTTCTCTTGCTCGACAATAACCCAATTAAAAGTGGGTTAATATTCCTTCCTATGCACGCCAAAAACAAACAGATTGGACGAAAAAGTGGGCTGCTTTAGGAGGCAAATCGGGTGCTTTCGAGACAGATTGTGGGTGTGGAAGGACTGAATTAAGGATGGATTTGAAACACATTGCGGGTGAGAAAGGATTGAATGAAGGCTGATTTCGAGACAAATTGCGGGTGAGGGTGGGTGGAATTAGAGTTGGTTTTGAAACAAATTGTGGGTGCAGGTGGGTTGAATGAAGGTTGATTTCGAGACAAATTGTGGGTGAGGGTGGGGGGAATTAGGGCTGGTTTTGAGACAAATTGCGGATGAGGGTGGGTGGAATTAGGGCTGGCCTTGAAACAAATTGTGGGTGTGGAAGGGTGGAATTAAGGCTGGTTTTGGAACAAATTGTGGGTGCAGGTGGGCTGAATTAAGGCTGATTTTGAAACAAATCGGGCTCGGCAATGAGCTGAAAACTCTTGCGATGCAAGGGCGAAATGCCGTGCGTGAGGATGCCCATGCGGTGCTTCTTCGTGGGATAACCCACGTTGTGTTCCCAGTCATAATAAGGGTATTGCGCCGCCATCTCGCGCATATAATCGTCGCGAAAGGTCTTGGCAAGGATGCTGGCAGCGGCAATCGTCTGATATTTCCCGTCGCCTTTCACCACGCAAGTGTGGGGCAATGTGGTGCCTTCGCCGGGCAATCCCTTGCCAACCACGTAGGCATCGAAACGGTTTCCATCCACCAAAATGGCCTCGGGACGCACGCTTAACTGGTCGAGGGCGCGGTGCATGGCCAGGAAACTGGCATGGAGAATGTTGATTTTGTCAATTTCCTGGGGCGTCACAATGCCCACAGCCCAGGCCAAAGCATCCTGCATGATTTGATCACGCAGCGCATAACGCTTGGCTTGCGTGAGCTTTTTGCTGTCGTTTAGATGGGGGTTGTCATAATTTTGCGGCAGAATAACAGCGGCCGCATAGACGCTTCCGGCCAAGCAACCGCGTCCCACTTCGTCGCAGCCAGCCTCGATTTTGTCGGTGTAATAGTGTGGAAGGAGCATCGTTGTCGGTCATTTCGGGCACCATCGGGCGCCATTAAAACATGGTTGCAATGCGCTTAATGGCGGCCACTAATGCATCAACCTCTTCAAATGTGTTGTAGAATGCGAAGCTCGCGCGTGCGGTTCCGAGCACACCTAAGCGCTGCATGAGGGGCTGTGCACAGTGATGTCCGGTGCGAATGGCAATGCCCAAATGGTCTAACAGCGTGCCCATGTCCATGTGATGAATGTCTTTCACTTGGAAACTCAACACGGCATCGTGCTGCAAAGTGTCGAGGTCGGCATCTTGAGGAATGCCATAAAGGTGCATGCCTTCGATGGTTTGCAGCTGTCGGATGGCATATTTTGTGAGCGCTTCTTCGTGGGCTTGAATGACATCCATGCCGATAGCCGACACATAATCAAGCGCCTTGGCCAGCCCGTTGGTGGCGATATAGTCGGGTGTTCCGGCCTCAAACTTCAACGGGGGCTGCTCAAATGTGGAGCCTTCAAAACTGACATGGGCAATCATCTCGCCGCCACCTTGATAAGGAGGCAGCTGCTCTAACCATGCTTCTTTGCCATAGAGCACGCCAATGCCTGTTGGTCCATAGATTTTATGACCGCTGAACACAAAGAAGTCGCAATCCATCTGCTGCATGTCGACCTTGAAATGGGGTGTGCTTTGCGCCCCATCAACTACCACGGGAATGGCATATTCGTGGGCCATGCGGATGACTTCGGCTACAGGATTGATGGTGCCCAGCACATTGCTTACCTGTGAAATGCTGATGATTTTGGTGCGCTCGTTGATCATGTTGCGTAGCGCTTGCACGTCCATTCGCCCGTAATCGTCCATCGGTATCACGCGCAACACGATGCCTTTTCGTGTGGCTTGCAGCTGCCAAGGCACGATGTTCGAATGGTGTTCTACGGTAGAAATAATCACCTCGTCGCCCGCTTTCATCATCGATTCGGCAAAGCTCGACGCAATAAGGTTGAGCCCTTCAGTGGTTCCGCGCGTGAAAACAATCTCGTTTGTGCTGCGGGCGTTGATGAAACGGCGCACCGTTTCGCGTGCCTGTTCGTGCAAATCGGTGGCTTGTTGGCTCAACCAATGCACGCCACGATGCACGTTTGCGTTGACATTGAGGTATTCTTCGCGCATCGCATCAAGCACAACTAAGGCTTTTGCGTGGTGGCTGCATTGTCGAAATATACCAAAGGACGGTCGTAAATGGTGCGCGCGAGGATGGGAAAATCGGCACGTATCTGCTTTATATCAAGCTTATCCATCATTATCTTATTTCAAAAGGCCACCTATTTGCATAGCTGGCAGCCCTCACATTTATTCAGTTCGCCTCGGAAACGCTTCTCCACTAAGTGGTGAAGTCGGTCACGAAGCGGCACTAACTCCATCTTATCGATGACTTCATTGACGAAAGCAAACTGCAACAACAGCTTTCCTTCGCGCTTGCTGATGCCGCGTTGCTGCATATAGAACAAGGCATCGTTGTTCAGTTGCCCCACGGTCGAGCCATGAGCACACTTCACATCGTCGGCATAAATCTCCAACATGGGTTGCGTAAACATGTGTGCTGTCTTCGTAGCGCACAGGTTTTGATTGGTTTCCTGGCTCACAGTCTGCTGCGCTTCCTGCCTCACTAACACGCGACCGGCAAAGGCTCCCACGGCATTGTCGTCGAGTACATATTTGTAAAGCTCATTGCTTGTGCAATGAGGCACGCGATGATCGATGAGCGTATTGTTGTCTACGTGCTGGCTTTTGTCGGCAATCACGCAGCCATTGCAATGGCATTCGGCCCCTTCGCCTTTGAAAACAAGATCTAAACGATTGCGCGTGATGCCGTTATGCAGCGTGATGACGTTGTGATTGACACGGCTATTGGCCTGTTGATCGATGTAAACATTGCTCACACGCGTATTCTTTAGGTGTGTTTCCTCCAAGCAATTCAACTCTAATTGCGCACCCTCGCCCACATAAGCCTCGATGACTTGCGTGGTGAGGAACCGGCGATTGTCGGCCGCATGATCGCAAAAAAGCAACTTCAGTTCGGCACCTTCCTCCAAAACCAACAACACACGGCGGTTCACCATCAGCTCAACATCGGCACGAAGAATGTTAATCACCTGGATAGTGCGGTCGACTTTCACCTGCTTAGGCACATAGATGAAGAGCCCATCTTGCGCCAACATGGTGTTCAACGCCGTGATAGCATCGTCTTTTGTCTGTGCCAACCCCGCATAATAAGGTGCCACTAAATCGGGACGTTCGGCTGCAATGCGATTTAAAGAGTCGATGATGACGCCTTCAGGCAGCTTGTTTTGTGGCAAAGCTTGCGTGTAAAAGCCGTCATTTACCACGAAATAAACCGACGTACTAAGATTGGGAACATCGCATGTAAACGTCTCGTATGGATCAACAGGGATAGGCAATCGCTTGAGATTTAACCCGTAATCGGGTGCAAAAAGCGCCGCCATATCGGTGTATTTATAACGCTCTACCTTCTTTGTGGGGAAGCCTTGCGCCTTGAAATCAGCAAAAGCCTCATCGCGAACCGCATTCAACACATCGGCAGAATGGGTTTTAATCAGCTGCGAGGCCTGCTGATAAAGGTCTATATATTGTTGTTCACTCTTCATGATGTGCCTCCTTTTTATTCGCCAAAGCGTGCATCGGCTTCTTCTTTTATCCAGTCGTAGCCGTGTTGTTCAATCTCTCTTGCCAGCTCGGGACCTGCCGTTTTCACGATTCTTCCTTTGTAGAGCACGTGCACTTGCGTGGGTTTAATCATGTCGAGCAGGCGCTCATAGTGCGTAATCACGATGGCCGAAGTCTGCGGTGTATGCATTTTATTCACCCCATCTGCCACGATACGCATGGCATCGACATCCAAACCCGAGTCGGTTTCGTCGAGAATGCTGAGCGTAGGTTCAAGCATTGCCATCTGAAAGATTTCGTTTCGCTTCTTCTCTCCGCCCGAGAATCCCTCGTTAACCGAACGATTTGAGAGCTTACTATCAAGGTCAACTAACTTGCGTTTCTCACGCATCAGCTTCAGAAAGTCGGCCGCATTGAGCGGCGCTTTACCCTGATATTCGCGCTTAGCATTAATGGCTGCCCGCATGAAATTGGTCATTGAGACCCCCGGAATCTCTACAGGATACTGGAAAGAGAGAAACAATCCCGCATGAGAACGGTCTTCAGGACTCATCTCTAACAGATTTTTTCCGTTGAAAAGCGCTTCGCCTTCGGTGACGGTGTAGAGCGGATTGCCTGTCAGCACGGCACTCAATGTTGATTTACCCGAGCCATTTGGCCCCATGATGCGTGGATTTCGCCATCCTTCACTGTGAGGTTTATACCCTTTAATATCTCTTTGTCCGCAATCGTTGCGTGTAAATTTTTAACTTCTAACATGGTTGTTTCTTCAAAAATAATGATTAATGATGATTATCCTACCGTGCCTTCGAGCGTAACACTCAATAGCTTTTGCGCCTCAACCGCAAATTCCATCGGCAGTTTATTGAGCACTTCCTTGGCATAACCATTCACGATTAAGCCCACAGCTTGCTCGGTTGGGATGCCACGTTGGTTGCAATAGAAGAGCTGATCTTCTGAGATTTTCGATGTAGTTGCCTCATGTTCAACGATAGCCGAGTCGTTATGCACGTCCATATAGGGGAAAGTATGGGCGCCACACGTGCTACCTAACAACAGAGAATCGCACGAACTATAGTTGCGTGCATTGTCAGCATGGGGCGTAACGCGCACCAAACCGCGATAGGAATTTTGGCTCTTCCCGGCCGAGATGCCTTTAGAAATGATGGTCGACTTGGTGTTTTTGCCCATGTGAATCATCTTTGTTCCCGTGTCGGCTTCTTGATAATTGTTGGTAACGGCTACGCTATAGAACTCGGCAACGGAGTTATCGCCGCGCAAAATGCACGAAGGATATTTCCATGTGATGGCCGAACCCGTCTCCACTTGCGTCCAACTGAGCTTGGCATTCACCCCTCTTAGGTCGCCTCTTTTGGTCACAAGATTCAACACTCCGCCCCTGCCTTGCTCGTCACCCGGATACCAATTCTGCACAGTTGAGTACTTTACTTCGGCATTATCCTTCACAACAATCTCTACAATGGCAGCATGTAGCTGGTTTTCATCGCGCATAGGTGCCGTGCATCCCTCAAGATAGCTGACATAAGCTCCATCTTCTGCCACGATGAGTGTGCGTTCAAACTGCCCCGTATTGGCTGCGTTGATGCGGAAATAGCTGCTCAACTCCATCGGACAGCGCACGCCCTTGGGGATGTAAACAAACGAGCCATCGCTGAAAACGGCACTGTTCAATGCTGCAAAATAGTTGTCACGATAGGGCACCACCGAACCTAAATATTCGCGAACCAAATCAGAATGCTCGCGAACGGCCTCGCTGATGCTGCAAAAGATGATGCCTTTCTCGCGCAGTTTCTCCTTAAAAGTGGTTTTCACCGAAACCGAATCCATGATGGCATCCACGGCTGTTCCGCTCAAAGCCAAACGCTCTTCCAACGGAATGCCCAACTTATCGAACGTTTTTTCCAACTCAGGATCAATCTCTTTGTTTTTGGGTTTGCTGGCCAAAGGGTCGGCATAATAGGAAATGTCCTGGTAATTTATCTTGGGAAGATGCAGATGTCCCCACGTAGGTTGTTGCTGTTCTTTCCAATATTGATAGGCCATCAGGCGGAAATCCAACAGCCATTGAGGCTCATTCTTCTTCTTCGAAATCAAGCGAATGATGTCTTCGTTGAGTCCTTTTTCTATGATTTCGGTTTGCACATCGGTGGTAAAGCCAAACGCATATTTGCGCTCTGCCACCTGCTTGACAAACCCATTCTTCTCTTTTTCTGCCATGTTTACTGAATACTTCTTTTGCTCTGCTACCTGCAACAAACTGCATACCACAAACAAAAGTGGTCACATTTGTTACAAAACACAATAGTGACACCCTTCCATGGATAGAGAGTGCCACTATGTTTAAGGTAGAATCGCTACACAATCACTACCAAATTGCTGCACAATATAGGCCACTTTAGCAGCTAATATCGCATGTTTTGCGTGGCAATCCATGCCACTTTACTCGGCAGCTGTTGTGTGCTGATATTATAACTTCTGTTCTACTTCTATTTCAGTAAAGGTTTCTATCACGTCACCTTCCTGTATATCGTTATAGTTGACGAGGCTAATTCCACACTCCATGCCCATTGGAACCTCCTTCACATCGTCCTTATAGCGCTTCAATGCGTTGATGTCGGCCGTGCGAATCACAATGCCATCGCGCACCACACGGGCTTTATCCTTGGCGTGAACCTTACCCTCGGTGACCAAACCACCGGCAATAGTACCCACTTTTGATATCTTAAACACTTGTTGTACCTCTACTTGTCCGGTGATAACCTCTTTCTTTACCTTGTCAAGCATGCCCACCATGACACTCTTGATGTCGTCAATAGCATCGTAGATGATGGAGTAAGTGTTGATTTCCACACCTTCGCGGTCGGCCAATTTGCGTGCCTCTGACGACGGACGAACCTGGAAACCCACGATAACGGCATCGGAAGCACTGGCCAACATCACATCGTTTTCGCTAATCTGACCCACGGCTTTACCAATCACATTCACTTGAACTTTCTCGGTAGAGAGCTTGATAAACGAGTCACTCAAGGCTTCAATAGAGCCGTCAGTGTCACCCTTCACAATGACATTCAGCTCATGGAACTCGCCTTTCGCAATGCGATGGGAGATGTCTCCCAGCGTGATACGCTTCTGAGTGCGCAGACCTTGCTCGCGTTGTAATTGCTCACGCTTGTTCGAAATCTCGCGTGCTTCTTGCTCAGTTTCAAGCACATGGAACTGATCTCCTGCGGTTGGGGCACCATTTAAACCCAAGATAATAGCGGGTTCTGCGGGACCTGCCTGCTCAATGCGCTGGTTACGCTCGTTGAACATGGCCTTGATGCGTCCCCAACTTGTGCCGGCAATCACCACATCGCCTATCTTAAGCGTGCCGTTACTTACTAAAACGGTGCTCACATAGCCACGTCCTTTGTCGAGCGAAGACTCGATAATCGTGCCTGTTGCCTTGCGGTTGGGGTTGGCTTTGAGGTCTAACATTTCGGCTTCGAGCAGCACTTTGTCTAACAGTTCCTCGACACCTAAGCCCTTCTTTGCACTGATTTCTTGGCATTGATACTTGCTCCCCACTCTTCAACCAATAGGTTCATGTTGGATAAATCCTCACGAATCTTATCGGGATTAGCACCGGGTTTATCGATTTTATTGATGGCGAATACCATCGGAACACCTGCTGCTTGGGCGTGAGCGATGGCCTCTTTGGTGGTCGGCATCACCGAGTCGTCGGCGGCAATGATGATGATTGCGATATCAGTTACTTGTGCACCACGGGCACGCATGGCTGTAAATGCTTCATGACCTGGCGTGTCTAAGAACGTCACCTTTTGCCCATTCTTCAGCGTTACACTATAAGCGCCGATATGTTGGGTTATCCCTCCGGCCTCACCTGCAATCACATTGGTGTTGCGAATGTGGTCGAGTAAAGAGGTTTTACCATGGTCTACGTGTCCCATCACAGTCACAATAGGCGCACGAGAGACTAAATCATTCTCGTCATCTTCCTCTTCACTCACAGCTTCTTGCACCTCAGCGCTCACATATTCGGTCTTAAATCCGAACTCATCCGCCACCATATTGATGGTTTCTGCATCCAAACGCTGATTGATAGACACCATGATTCCAACACTCATCAACGTGGAGATGACCTGCGTTACGGTGATGTCCATCATCGTAGCCAGCTCACTTACCGTCACAAACTCGGTGAGTTTAAGCACCTTTGACTCGCGCTTTTCGGCCTTAGCTTCTTGCTGAAGCTTCTCTTGAACGGCCTCTCTTTTCTCCTTTCTATATTTAGCTCCCTTCTTATTCTGGGTCTTATTGGTGAGTCGGGCAAGCGTTTCTTTCACCTGACGTGCAACAGCTTCGTCGTCAACCTCCAATGGTTTCTGATTGCGTTTGTTGCGGTTCTTTTTATTTTTGTTGCGCCCTGCATTGTTATTATTGCCGTTTTTGCCTTGTGAAGCATTGTTGTTCTGCTTGGCTTCGGCATTAATATCCACGCGTTCTTTATTGATACGCACCCGCTTTTTGCGCTCACCGCCCTGCTGAGCTGTCTTGTCTTCGCGCTCTTTTCGCTTCTCTTCTTTCGACTTTTTCTTAGGGCGCGTGTTCTGATTCAGCGCATCCAAATCCATTTTTCCTAACACTTTCACGCCAGGGGCATTCTGGATATTCTGCTCACTCTTCAGTGTATACAGCTCCGTTTCAGCAACATTGTCCTCCTTTTTCATCTCTTCGACAGGAGTTTCAACGGCTTTTTCTGTAGGCTTTTCGGTGGGTTTCTCCTCCACTTTCTCATCCTTTACAGGAGCTTCGGTAACCTTTTCTATAGGTTTTTCTTCAACTTTAGGAGCCACTTCCTCTTTCTTGGGTTCAGGTTTCACGGCAGCAACCTCAACCTTTTCTTCTTCTTTCTCTTCAGGAGCAACAGCTTTCTTAGCCGCAGGTTTCTTTCCTACGCTATCCAGATCAATCTTTCCTTTTGGCGTATACACCTGCTTTGGCGTCGCTTTCAGCAAGTCTTCTGCACGTGTTTCCTTCGTTTCAGCCGTTCGTTTCTTCTCCTTTGGTTTCTTTTGGAAAAGCTTTTCGGCTTCAGTACGCACGGCTGCATCTTGCTTAAAAGCCTCAACAAGCGCCTGGTATTGCTGGTCATTGAGTTTAAAACTCAAATCAGACTTCACCTCACCCAGTTCACTTTTCTTCTCAAGGAATTCAACTGCCGTTTGAAGTCCTATGTTTAATTCGCGTAATGCTTTATTTAATCTGATGCTCATGTACTTCTTTTCTTCTTAATCTTTTTGCCTATTTATGATATCATGTGTTTCGAAATAGCGTTTGTTACTATTATTGTTCAAACTCTGCACGCAACACATTGAGAACCTGATCCACGGTTTCTTCCTCAAGATCGGCCTTCTCTACCAACATCTCACGTGGCGCATTGAGCACCGCTTTCGCCGTGTCTAAGCCAATACTCTTGATGGCATCAATCACCCATTGGTCGATTTCGTCAGAGAATTCATCCAAATAAATATCTTCATCCACTTGATCTTCGGGCACCTCACGGAACACATCAATGGTATATTCAGTGAGCATTGAAGCCAATTTAATATTCATTCCGCCTCGACCTATCGCCAAACTTACCTCCTCAGGATGCAGATAAACCTCAGCTTTATGCTCTTCTTCGTTAACATTAATGCTGCTGATGCGCGCAGGACTCAGTGCACGTTGAATAAAGAGTTGCACGTTAGTGGTGTAGTTTACCACGTCGATATTCTCATTACAAAGCTCGTGAACAATGCCATGAACACGATTACCTTTCACGCCAACACATGCTCCTACGGGGTCAATGCGGTCGTCAAAGCTTTCAACAGCAATCTTAGCTCGCTCACCAGGAAGGCGTGCAATGCGACGAATGGCAATCAGTCCGTCGCCGATTTCGGGCACCTCCATCTCCAAAAGGCGTTCCAAGAACATGGGACTTGTGCGCGAAAGGATAATCTTTGGATTATTATTTTCGTTGTCAACACGCAAAATCACTGCGCGCATCGTTTCGCCCTTGCGATAAATATCGGCAGGGATCTGCTCGCTCTTCGGAAGAATAAGCTCATTGTTTTCATCGTCTATCATCAGCACTTCGCGCTTCCACACCTGATAAACCTCTGCAACAACAACCTGACCGACGCGGTCTTTATACTTATTATATAAGGTGTCGTGCTCCAATTCCAATACCTTTGAGGCCAATGTCTGGCGCAAATTTAAGATGGCACGACGCCCAAACTTAGCGAAATTAACAGGCTCTGACACCTCTTCTCCACTTCATAATCGGGCTCAATGGCTAAAGCATCTTTCAAAGCTATCTGCTTATTCTCGTCGGCTACCTCACCATCGGCAACAACAATGCGATTGCGATAAATCTCAAAGTCGCCCTTATCGGGGTTGACAATCACATCGAAATTCTCATCGCTGCCAAACAATTTGGCTAAAACATTGCGAAAACTCTCCTCTAACACACTCACTAACGTGGTGCGATCGATGTTTTTCGTGTCTTTAAACTCACGAAAGGTATCTATCAAGCTGATTTGCTCACTATCACTTTTTCTTGCTGCCATAGCTCTATTTAAAACTGATTAAATATTTAGTATATTTTACATTATCCATTTGGAACGTATGATCGACATCCATTTTTTGCGGACGTTTCTTCCCTTCTACGGTCACTTTTTCGTTCACGGTCACCACAAAATCGTTCCCATCAACATGCTTTAGAATGCCTTGATATTTCTTTCCATCGGCAGCAAGCACCTCAACGGGCTTGCCAACAAAGTTAAGATATTGCTGAAGCACTTTGAAAGGCTGACCCAATCCGGCCGACCCCACCTCTAATTCGTAATCTTCTTCATCACGACTGAGATGGTCTTCGATGTATTTACTCAATGCAACACAATCGTCAATCCAAACGCCATCGGCATGATCAATCTCTACAACAATCTTGTCATCAGGCTTATTTCGACATCAACGAGAAAATATTCCTTGTCTTCAAGCCATGTTTCAACTAATTTTCTTACGACATTTTTGTCAATCATACATGTTATATTAAAATAAAATGAGGAACTCTTAAGGAGCCCCCCATTCCACTGAACGCTGCAAAATTACGAAAAAAACGAATAGGCTGCAAACTTTTTGGCACTTTTATTTTAGCGCACTAAAGAATAGTTGCACATAAATTTTAACAAAATAGAAAGGATGTCAATCGCCCATATCCTGCACATGCACCGACAAGACATAGGCTTTTAGCCTGTAATATCACCCATATTACAACGCAAAATGCAGCATATTGTCATACAATATGCTGCATTTTATAAAACGCTATTTATTAGTTTGTTGTAAGATGATTTTTATTTCTTTGCCGGGTGCAACATCTTTTGGTAAGCCTCTTCATTGTTTAACAAAGCTTCTGCCGCTTTGATTTGCTTATCATGCTTTAGCGAATATTCAACACCCCCGCGCTGATAATAATACATCGTTACAATATCGCCGGCCAAAGCCTGCATGATTCGTTCACGATTATAGTCTAAATCTTTCGCCATATTGTGCTTCAACTTCTGCTCAAGTGCGGCAAAATCTGCCTTTGCACCATCGTAATAGCCTTCGAATACGGCTGTTTTCTTGAGCTCGGCCAATATCTTTTCGCTCACGCCATCATATTTGAAACCACTTGACAGCACATGCTTTTTAAAAGCTTCATAATCAGCATCCGACAATTCAAACACCGAAGGTTCTGCTATTTTGTCGTGGGTAGCCCGATAGTGGGTGACATAGTCTAACACCGTTTCTGTGGAATCGACCACCGTCATGAGATAACTCTGTATGTTAGAGGCTGTATCGGGCTTCACCTCTACGTCGGGTTGAATGCCTCCACCGTCGCGCACTTCACGGCCATTTCGCGTGTGAAAAACGCGCAATAGCGAATCGGGTGTCTGCACATCTCCCCCCATTCGTCTGCGATTATAGTTGATAGCCTGGATACAACGCCCACTGGGAATATAATATTTTTGTGAGGTTAGCTTCAAATTACCATGATAAGGCAAATCGACTGTCATTTGAACGAGTCCTTTACCAAAGGTTTTTGTGCCCATAACCACAGCACGATCTAAATCTTGAAGCGCACCACTCGTGATTTCACTTGAGCTGGCTGTGTTGCCATTCACCAACACAACAATCGGCATAAGAGTGTCGAGCGGTTCATTCTTTGTTTGGTAAGCGTGATTCAATCGCTTTAATTTTCCACGATTAGAAACCACTGTTACCCCCTTGGGAACAAAGAGATTAACGATGTCTACGGCCTCGTTTTCCAAGCCTCCGCCATTGTTTCGCAGGTCAATAACCAATTTCTTGGCCCCCTGTTGCTTCAAATCAATAAAAGCATTGCGAAAATCTTGTGCGCAATTTTCAGTGAATTGATTCAGGTTGATATAACCAATGCCATTGTTTTGCAGCCCATAATAGGGGATGGAAGGCAGCTTGATGGCACGGCGAGTGAGCCGCAATTTCAACACTTTTCCCGTGGAAGGGCGGCGCACTGTGATGATAAATGAGGTGCCGGCATCGCCGCGAAGTTTATCACTTACATACGCTGTTTGTTTGCCTTCCATCGATTCTTTGTCGATAGCCAGCACCAAATCGCCCTTGCGCAACCCTGCTTCTGCCGCAGGCATGTGCTCATAAGGCTCTTCAATAAACACGTTCTTGTATTTTGGACTATAGCGAATCAAGGCTCCGACACCAGCATATTTGCCCGTGACCATCATCTTTAAATCCTTCGATTGTGTGTCAGAATAATACTCAGTGTAGGGGTCAAGCGAGCCCAACATCGCTTCAATAGCCGTCCCAACAACGGTGTCTGCCGAGAGCTGATCCACATACATTAAGTCCAAATTCTTATAAATAGCATTCAACACCTCAAGGTTTTTCGCCACTTCAAAATTATGATCCTTGCTGTTTTGCGCTGCCATAGGCAAACAAAACACCGTCAACATATAAAGCAATACTCGTTTCTTCATGTCAACAAAAGTAATACATTAATGTGTAAAAGCTTACAACACAAGCCGTGTTTTACATAAAAATCACATCTGATTTGTTTTTTTCTGCAAATAATTTGGTAGTTCAGAAAAAAGCATTTACCTTTGCAAACGCAATTTAGGGTAACTCCTTTGCACAGGCTTCAATAGCTCAGTTGGTTAGAGCACCTGACTGTTAATCAGGGGGTCGTTGGTTCAAGCCCATCTTGAAGCGCATAGAGTGAGAATTCTTATCAAGGGTTCTCACTCATTTTTGTTTATGATAATCCTCCAATGGTGCGGAGATGCTCTTATCAAAGAGCTGCGAAAGGGGCTTAAAATGGACTAAATTGTGTCTCGAGTCACGTTGATATGAGAAAAATTGCGTAAGTTTGCAAGCGTAAAAATGAATATGGATTGCATTCTATGGAATAAACATAGGGGCGCGAGTGCCCCTTGTGTTGCTACAATAGGCTTCTTTGATGGTGTGCATTTGGGACATCGTTTCTTGCTCAGGCAGTTGGTTCTTGCTGCGCAGAAGCGCCAATTAAAGGCAGTAGCCATCACGTTTGACCAACATCCGCGCCGTGTTTTGCAACGCAATTACATCCCCGAACTGCTGACAACGCTTGATGAAAAGCTGCAATTATTGGCTGAAACGGGAATTGATGGCGTGGCCGTTTTGTCATTTAATGCCACAATGGCGCAACTTTCAGCTCACGATTTCATGCAACAAGTGCTGCAGAAACAATTACAGGTCAAGGCTCTTCTCATGGGCTATGACAACCATTTTGGCCGGAAAAACAACGAGTGTTTTGACGACTATGCACGTTATGGGCAAGATTTAGGAATTGAAGTGTTGCCCACCCAACCCTATATATATAAAGGTATCAAGATTAGTTCATCGGTCATTCGCAGCTTTTTGCACGAAGGAGAAGCAGCGCTTGCCAATGAATGCTTAGGTTATCCTTACACCCTTACCGGGAAAGTGGGGCATGGTTTCCAGCAAGGTCGCGCCATAGGTTATCCTACTGCCAACCTTATTCCGGCGAGTATAGAGCAGCTTCTGCCAGCTAATGGCGTTTATGCTGTGCGCGTGAAATGCCCCGATTCAACTACTTGGCATGACGGAATGATGAATATCGGCTATCGTCCCACGTTTGATGGCACAGCAAAGAGCATTGAGGTCAACATCTTTAACTATGCAAATAACCTGTATGACAAGCCGTTAAGCGTGGCTTTTTATGAGCGTATCCGCACCGAAAAAAAGTTCAGAAATGCGCCAGAATTGGCGAAACAGCTCACAAAAGATCGTGAAATGATTATCAATTTCTTTGCAAATCAATCCCAATATGAATCCATATAAGAAATTAGTGCTCGACATTGCACTCTACATCGTGTTGTTTGTCGCGATTCAGCTTGTTATAACTATCGTCCTTGCCATTGGCTTTTTACTCTACAAAGGGCTTCCTTTCACACAAATACAAACACTCATGGCGACGGATCTCACGCTCACCATAGCAGCAAACATCGTGGGTAGCGCCCTGCTTGCCGTGCTGTTTTGTTGGCGAAAGTGGACACCTGTCTCCCGACATTATGTGCAATCACGTCCTTGGGGCGTGTTGTTCTGGGTGCTATGCATTGCCCTTGGCGCGATTATTCCTGCCATGGCTTTCGAAAATTTGCTGCCGTTCGAGTTGCCAATTTCACTACAAGTGATGCTTACACGCATGATGCATCATCCTTTAGGCTATGTAGCCATCGGCATCTTTGCTCCACTTGCAGAAGAAATTGTATTCAGAGGTGCCATTCTTCGCCGCCTCTTAGCGGTAGGTTCTGCTGCCAATCCTTGGATAGCAATCACCATTTCGGCCTTGCTTTTTGGTCTCATTCATCTGAATTTTGCACAAGGCGTGCATGCTTTTCTCATGGGGTTACTCTTAGGTTGGCTGTATGTGCGCACGCGAAGCATCATTCCCGGCATTGCATTTCATTGGGTAAACAATTCGGTTGTCTACCTATTAGCTCATCTTATGCCGGGGTATGAGAATGCTTCACTGCGTGAATTGGCCAACGGAAGCACCACAACCATGCTGCTCTACATCTTCTTTTCGCTTTGCATTCTCATTCCTTCGCTGCTGCAAGTGTATAACAGAACGAGGCAAAAGCCACGACCTGCTCGATGATAACCCACGCCAGCAGGCACAAAGAACCGTTTCATTGCACCGAGACCACCATGCGTTTCAGTGTAATGAAAATGCGTTTTCACTCCCTTTCCCACATGAAGACACACGAAAAAGATGAGGAATTGAACTATAAATCGGGATGTAAATAAAGGTAAAGGCACACGATGCACACACAAAGGCATAGGATAAAAGCTATCCAAAACAAAATATTGGCTAACTTCTTTCTACGCTTACGATTCTTCATTTCCACTCGAAACAAATGTCGTGCATCGTTAGAGGAACGTCTACTCATTCTATATGATCTTGTGCTATCGCACTTTTTATGTGCCATTTAGGTCTGCTCCACGTCATGTTGCAATGAGAATTTCCTAAAAAAGCAGTAAAACAATGGGGCTCTCAGCCAGCTGTTGCACGCATGTTTTTGCTGTTTTAAATAAGAGAAGCCTCGTTGCAAAGGTAGAAATTCCACCTGAGATGGCAAAGAAAACAAGGGCTATTTTGAGGTTATCGGGTGATAAACAGGAGAAAAAGCCATCGAAAAGGCCATATTTTTGTTGCTTTATTTTGTGCCAAAGGCACTTGACATGCAGGCTAATGGCATCGAAAAGCATAGGTTTTTAATGTTTTTTTTCCTTATATAGTCGATTTCATTTATCTTTGCAGACGATATGGTTTTAAATTATATTTGGGTAGCTTTTTTCGTGATTGCGTTCATTTTTGCAATCATCGGGTTATGTATGGGCGATGCAACGCTCTTTCAAAAGATTGTAGAAGCTACCTTTGATTCATCCAAAAACGCATTTGAAATTTCGTTAGGTCTCACGGGAATTCTATCCTTGTGGTTGGGAATTATGCGCATTGGCGAACGGGCTGGCGCGGTAAATGTGCTGGCTCGCATGCTTAGTCCAGTGTTTTCAAAGCTCTTTCCCGGCATTCCTAAGAACCATCCCGCCATGGGAAGCATCTTCATGAATATTGCTTCGAACATGCTTGGGCTTGACAATGCCGCCACACCAACGGGTCTTCAGGCCATGAAGCAGATGCAAACGCTCAACGAAAAGAAAGATACTGCGACCAATGCCATGATTATGTTCTTGGTATTGAACACCAGTGGACTCACCATCATCCCCACAACTATCTTAGGATTTCGCGCCGCATACGGGGCACATAATCCCACAGACGTGTTTGTTCCCATCCTTTTGGCGACGACAATCGCCACACTTGCAGGCATCATCATCACGGCAATATGGCAGAAAATCAACCTCCTTCAACCGTGTTATTGGCGTTCTTAGGGGCAATGGTTGCCTTTGTGGGCTTCGTTATCTGGGGTTTTAGCCACATGGATCAGCAGATGATGGAGATAGTTGCCAATGTCGGAGGCAGCATCATCTTGCTAACCATCATCCTTATCTTTATTCTTGCAGGCGTAGTGAAACGTGTAAATGTCTACGATAGCTTTATCGAAGGCGCGAAAGAAGGGTTCACTACAGCCGTTAAAATCATTCCTTATTTGGTAGCTATTCTTGTGGCTATTGGCGTATTTCGCGCTTCGGGTGCCATGGATATGCTGCTCTCGGGCTTGGCATGGTGCATCCATTCCTGCGGACTGCCCACCGATTTTGTCAACGCTTTGCCCACCGCTTTCATGAAACCCCTTAGCGGAAGCGGCGCAAGAGGCTGATGTTGGAAGCCATGAAGACCTATGGAGCTGACAGTTTTGTGGGGCGTTTGAGTTGCATTTTCCAAGGATCAACCGACACCACCTTCTATATTCTCGCCGTTTATTTCGGTAGTATCAACATCAAATACACCCGACATGCGGTGGCTTGCGGCTTGTTGGCCGACTTGGTTGGTGTGCTTGCTGCGATAAGCATTGCCTACATGATGTTTTGAAACGGCCTAATTCTTCCTTCGATTAATTGAGATTTACGCATGGCAAATTTAAAATCATTAGCAAAAGACACCGCCATTTATGGTTTGAGCAGCATTGCTGCCCGCTTCATAGGCTATTTATTGGTGCCCATAGAAACGGTAAAGTTTAACGCAGCCGGCGGACAATATGGCATCATCACCAACATTTATGCCTACGTGGCCTTGCTCATCATCCTCCTTACCTATGGTATGGAGACCACTTTCTTCCGTTTTATGAACCGCCAAGGCGAAGATGCCGAGAAGGTTTATGCCACCACCTTGCGATTAGTGGCCACCACTTCGGTGCTCTTTATCGCACTCGTGGCGCTGTTTTTGCATCCTATTGCCGACGGCATTGGCTATCCCGACCACCCCGAATTCATTATGATTATGGGCGCATGTGTGGCGATTGATGCCTTTATCAACATCCCTTTGGCCTATTTGCGCTATGCACATCGTCCTGTGAAGTTTGTGAGTATCCGCCTCATCAGCATCGTGGTGAACATCGTAGGTGTGCTGCTTTATTTGGTTGTCTTTCCCTATTTCAAAATCAATTTCCTCGGGCTTTATGACGAGAATTTCAGCCTTCATGTGGTCTATGTGTTTTGGATTGAGCTGGCAGGCAGCGTCATCACCCTGTTTTTCTTGGGCAAAGAGCTGAAAGGTTTCCGCTTTCCTTTCGACAAAGCCACCTGCAAACGCATGCTCAACTACACCTGGCCGCTGCTCATTATGGGCTTAGCCGGGCAGCTGAATCAAACGGCTTCGCAGATCATCTTCCCATGGATGTACAACGGCAATGCGCAGGAAGCACGCATGGAATTGGGCATTTATGGCGCCTGTATCAAATTAGCCATGATTATGGTCATCATCACTCAGGCCTTTAGATATGCTTATGAACCCTTTGTTTTCGGTAAAACCAAAGACAAAGACAACAAGGAGACCTATGCCAAAGCGATGAAATTCTACATCATTTTCACCCTGCTGGCCTTCCTTTCTGTGATGGCTACATGGACATTCTGCGCTACATTGTGGGCAAAAGCTATTGGGAAGGTCTGCAGATTGTGCCGATTGTGATGGCCGCCGAGATTATGTTTGGCATTTTTTTCAACCTCAGTTTTTGGTATAAGCTCATCGACCGAACCATTTGGGGGGCCTATTTCTCGGGCATCGGTGCTGTGATTCTCATCGGAGTCGACCTGTTGCTCATCCTTATTTCAGCTATTGGGCTTGCGCTTGGGCGGGATTTGCGTCGTATGGTATGAGCATGTTGCTGAGCTACGCATTCGGACAAAAGTACTATCCCATTCGCTATCCGCTCAAAGACATTGCTTTCTATACGCTCATCGCCATGGTTTTGTTTGCACTCATCAGCCTGAGCAACGCCCGTTTGCCGATGCTCGGCGCCTTGACTGTCAACACTTTGCTCGTTGGTTGCTTTGTGGTGATTATCGTGAAGCGCAACTTTTCGTCTGAAAGTTTCGTCAAAATTAAAAATAAATTCAAATCCAAGGTCTGAAAATATAGCCCATATTGTGCCGTAATATCGCATAGATTGTGGCACAATATCGTGCAAATTATTCAGCAATATCGTACAAATCATTTAATAAAATCATAGATATGAAGAAAAAAAGATGGTGGCACTTGCTACCCGCATTGCTGCTTTTAGCAGCTCCTTTGCATGCCGACGAAGGCATGTGGACGCTCTATAATCTTCCACAGGCTGTGTATCAACAGATGCAAGCCGAGGGCTTTCAACTGCCCTACGGCGACCTCTATGCAAACAAAGACGCCATTAAGAACAGCGTTGTCGATTTCTCGGGGCATTGTTCGGGCGTGGTTGTGAGCCCCGACGGTCTCGTTTTCACCAACCATCACTGTGGCTTTGAGGCCATTCGCTCGCATTCTACCGTTGAACACGACTACCTGTTGAATGGCTTTGTGGCCAAGAGTTTCGCCGAAGAGCTGCCCAACGAGCGCACCTTTGTGAACTTCATGGTGAGTCAAAAGGACATCACAGCTGAGGTGATGAAAACAGGTTTTGCCACGATGAGCAAGCTATCACAGGCACGTGTGCTCGACTCGTTGGAGAATGCCTACACAAAAGCGGCACGAAAGCAAGACTCTACACTCTATGTAAACGTTGATGCGTTCTACGAAGCAACCAATATTATGCCACCACCTATCGCAATTTCCCCGACGTGCGCTTGGTGTTCACCATCCCAAAGTCGATGGGAAAGTTTGGCGGAGAGACCGATAACTGGATGTGGCCGCGTCAAACTTGCGACTTCAGTGTGTTCAGAATCTACGCCAATAAGGACAATAAACCGGCGCCTTACAGCAAGGACAACGTGCCCTATCATCCGAACACTGGGCGCAGGTGAGCTTAGAAGGCTACAAAGAGGGTAGCTTTGCCATGACCATGGGCTATCCCGGCAGCACCAGTCGCTACCTTTCAAGCTATGGCATTCGCGAAAGAAGAGATGCCATTAACGCCCCAAGAGCGCAGGTAAGAGGTGTGAAACAGGAGGTGATGACACGCTACATGCGTGCCGATGAGGCCGTGCGTATCAAATATGACAGCAAGTTTGCGCAGAGTGCTAACTATTGGAAAAACTCCATTGGCATGAACAAATGTATTGATTCTATCGGCATCATCGACCAAAAAGCACGCTATGAAGCGACATTACAGCGTTGGCAAGACTCGACAAAATACCTGCAAGGGAAGCTCGATTTCAATGCCTTGAAAGCGCTTTATGCCAAGCGTTTCAATGCACGTCGCGCGGCAACGCTCTTCAACGAAACCTTTATGCGCACCAATGAACTGAGTGACCGTGCGCTGAAGGCATTCAAAAAGGAGAAGCAAGGCACGGCCAAAGCGCCTATGTGACCTTTGATGACAACAGTAACACGTGGGATGCGGCTCTCGATCGCGAAGTGCAAGCCACGTTGTTGAAGAACTATCGCGCGCAAATCGCTGCCGAATATCTGCCCGCTTTCTACAAAACCATCGACCAAAAATTTGGTGGTAACTACCAAAAATATGTCGATTATTTGTGGAATACCTCGGCCCTGATGAAGAAGGGGGCTAAGGTTTACCTCACAAAAGCCAATATTGCCAAGGATGCAGGTTTGCAATATGGTCAAGAACTCAACGCCTTGCGCAACCGTATCAACCGCGAATTGGCTGCACCAACCGACAGCATCGAGCTGCAAGAACAGTATCTTTGTGCAGCCAAACTGCGCATGGAAGAGGATCAACCTCATTACAGCGATGCCAACTTTACCATGCGTTTATCCTACGGACAAGTGGGTGGTTATGACCTCGGTGGGCATATTTCCAACTACTATACCACGGCAGAAAGCCTTGTAGAGAAGATGAAACGCGGTGACAAAGGCGTGTTCGATTATAAGGCAGAACCCATCATGCAGCAACTGTTGAGTGCTCAATCGTTTGGTCCTTATCAAGACAAAACCACTGGGAAGCTGCAACTTTGCTTCCTTACCAACAACGATATTACGGGCGGAAACTCGGGTTCTCCCATCTTTAATGGCAAGGGACAACTCATGGGTTTGGCCTTCGATGGCAACTGGGATAGCCTCAGTAGCGACATCAACTTCGACCACCGCTTAGCGCGTTGCATAGGTGTTGATATCCGCTATATGCTTTTTATGATGGATAAATGGGGGCATGCGACCGCTTAATCAAAGAGATTAACGCGAAATAAACAGGCCGTTACCTCCCATCTTGCCAACAACAATCATCTTGTAGATTGGTAATTAGGGATAACGGCGCGTGGGAAAATCAACGCAGTCAGGCTTGTTCTCCCAACAGGTTGCAGCGAATGGGCTACGCTCAAACGTGCATGTCTTGAGAGAGCTGTTGTAACCGACTTTTCTTTCGGTGCGTTGTCAAACAAAATTGTACGACTGAACCTCAAATGAGGTTTTAGCGTCTTTGTTTGACAACGTACTGTTTTTGTGGAATAGATTGGCTTCATGCGGAGAAAAATCCTATGCAAACCAATGGCTTAGCCATGTTGAATGTTGGGTATAATACCATAGAACAGCCTTGACTAAAATAGTTTGTTTACACAGATTGATGAGGTAAAGAGAACCTTAAGCAGGTAGTGTCTAAAAAAAAGTGTAAGCTCAACATAATTATTATCTTTGCATTAAGTAATAAAAAAACACACTTTTGTCATATAAGCCCAATTTTGTGTTGCCCATGTCAAACGGCAGATATTAAACAGCGTTTCACATAAAGACAAACCCATAGTTAATCAAGAACTCAATGAAGTATTCACCTTGGAGAACAAAGAGCACAAATCTTTGCAAGGTTATTTCTTATTATCCTTTCTCCAAGTTTTTCTTGTTGTAGGCTAAGTCGTTAGGAATAAAGGGTTGCAGCAAGAGGCGTTTGTATCATTCACAAAGGGGGCACACGACCGTGTGTCCCCTTTGTTGGATGGTGCACAGTCATGACAGGGAGGCTGTGCGCCATTTGTTTATCTATCGCCCTTGCATCAGCACCATGCACTGCAACTATTCAATCACTACCACGTTGCGCCCTTCAAACCTTGCACGCTCTTCGACTGATGGGTTCAGTAAAAAGATGACGGCATCGGCCATGTCATTTGCTGAAAGCGTTTCTACAGCTTTCCATTTCAGCGATAATCCGTCGGCCACATAGCGTGCTAATTGCGTTTTGTCGGCATCGGCTTCTACCGCAATCACTTCTATGTGGCGATGGGTCAGTGCGAAGAGCAACGCAAACTCACCCCAGCCACTATTCAACACCGCTACGCGCTGCGCCGTGCAAGGTGTGTCGACCCATGCAGCATAATTGTCAAACTTTCTCAGATTGCGCTTCACTTCGCGCATGACGTCGACGCCCTTAAAACGATACTTGTCCAAGGTCAGACGTCGGTAATAGTCCGCCGTTTCAATCTGCTCGGCCACCTCGCGATACCAGTCTACATAATATTGGTGCACTCGCTTGGTGCGCACGACATAGTCTTCGCCCCATGTCGTATCGGCGGCCAGAATGCGTTGCCCCATGCCAACCGTTATCTTCCCGGCAAAGACACACCAGCTGTTGCGCGGTAGCACTTCGTTCACACCGTGCAATAACAACGGCACCACGTCGACCTGCAACGTCTCGGCCACATGGAAGGCGCCCTTATGGAAACGCAATATCGACGAGTGGGCATTACGCTCGCCCTCGGGGAAGAGCACAATGCTATAGCCCTCGGCAAGGGCTTGCTGAAGGAGTTGCACGTTCAGCGCTTGGCTGCCGACCAACCGAATGTGGCCAAACCAATCGAACACCTTACGGATAACGGGGTTGAGACTGGCACGCTCGTTGGCCACGATGAGCAATCGGGGTGATAGCGCCATCACAATGGCAGCATCTAACATAGATTGATGATTGCACACCACCACAGCGGGTTCTTCGAGCGCTTTTGCAATGGCTGCATCCTCATGCCATGCCACCGTTGGAATGTGTTGCAAGTCATAACGGAAGAGCCGATGCACCCGTGCCTGAAAACGTTTTCGTTTGCGCAGGTTCGGTTTCGTCAGCACAAAGAGTCGGAACCCCAACGCATAGATGTAAGCCAACTGTGCGAAGAAGACCGTGGCCGAGAGTGCCATCACAAGGAACGGTTTCAAGGAATAGGGGCGTCGCCGATAATGGTTCTTCGTGCCCACCAACCCGCTATATAAGAGCGGAGGCAAAATATAGGCCATCAGCACCACGGCAAACATTCCTACGATCGTCACTTCGGCTAAAGAATGCAGTGCCGGATGTTTGGCCAAGATGAGCGAACCTATACCGATGAACATGATCAACGCCGAAATGATGATGGATTGCTTATAGGCGGCCAGAAGTTTGCGCCGATAGGCATATTCGTAGCTCACGCCCTCGGTGATGAAAATGGTATAGTCGTCGCCCTGTCCAAAGATGAAGGTGGCGAGAATGACATTGACAATATTAAACTGAATGTTGAGCAGTGACATAATGCCTAAGATCCACACCCAGCTGACGGCCATCGGGAGAAACGATAGTAACGCCAGCTCAATGTTGCCAAAGGAGAACCACAGAAAAAAGAACACGATGAGTGCACACGCCCATCCAATGTAATTAAAGTTATCGGACAGGTTGTTGGCCAAAGCGGAGTTCATAGACTTCACATCAAAGCTGTAGCACGTGTCACCAGTGAACTGTTGCTCAATCTTTGCTACTGCCTGAGGGGCAACATCCAACACATTGACCACACTGAAGGTGCCCGCAATGCTGTCGTGACTCAAATTGCTCTGAAAGGCTGTTGAGGTTAAAGGCGCAAAGGAGGCGGGAGAAAGGGGCATGAACTTGCCGTTGAACATCACTTCGAAGTCGTGGAATGAATCGGGCGCAAAGCCTGCCTTCATGCCCTCATGGCGCAAGACATCCGGCAAATTCTTATGCCGCTGGCGAAAGGCGGCCCACTGTTTCAGCCGGCGCACTTGCTCCGCGTTGGAGGCAAGGAAGGGTGCACAGGTGGACAGGGTGGAACCTTTCACGTGGTGTTGCACCCGCTCCAAAGCCGGTTGCAACAGTTGGTTGTGTTGCAAGGCCTCATCCATGGTCGCACCGTGTGCTACGACGTAGACCTTTTCGGTGGTGGTGTCGCGTTGCAATAAGGTTTGGAAATAGCGCATATCGGCCTTTTGCTCTTCCGTCATGTAGTTGATGTGGCTCATGTCGGCATCGAACTTTGTCTGCAAGCTAAAATAGCCCAACACCCCCGTAAGCAGCACAATCGCCCATACTACGCCTCGCTTGCGCTCCAACGAAATGTCGGTGAAACGGGCAAAGCGATTCCACGGCTTTGCCTTGACGGGTTTCACCACGTGGGGAAGATAGATGAGCACCAAGAGGATGGTGCCCACCAAGAGGAACGAACTGAAGAGCCCCAAGTCGCGCAGTGCTACCGATTGCAACGGAACCAACGCCAAAAAGGCGCCCACAGTGGTCACGTTGCCGACGAGCAAAGGCGCGGTAATTTCCTTAAGTGCACTGCGAATGGTGGAGGTATGGGACAGGTGGGAGATGAAATGCAAGGGATAGTTGATGGCAATGCCCAGGATGACCGACGAGATGCCAATGACAATCACCGAAACGTGATCGTGGACCAACGCCAAGCCCCCCATGGCAAACAACCATCCCCAAGCCACAGCCAAGACAATGAGGAGCAGGTTTTTAAGTCGCCGGAAGGTGAGGAAAAGCAACACGGTGATGAGGAGGATGGCCAACGTCACCGACAAGAGGCTATCGGTCTTGATTTGTGTAGCGTTTCCAACGGCAATCACCGGTCCGCCTGTCAAGTGCACTTCGAGCGCGGGTTGGCTCTGCTTTACCTTGGCCGCTTGCGCTTTGAGCAAGGCGATGAGCTGTGTATTGTGCTCCGTTTCGCTCGAGCCAAAGGGCGACTCAACCATCACAATGGCCCGTTTCATATCGGGTGAGAAGATGTAGCCGTCATAAAGTTCGTAGTTGAGCGAGAGATGGCGCTGTTGCAGTTTGGCCACGACGGGGGTAAAGAGCCCCAAGGGGTCGCGCCGGATGTTGCTGGTGAGCATGTTGCCTGTGGGGAACATCAACATACGCTTATCCTCTTGCAGTTGACGCGCTGCGAACCCCGGCTCACGCAAGAGACTGTCCATGCGCTGATAGTCGTGAGAGGTGAGGAACAGCGGCATGTAGCGGTAGACAAAGTCCACCACCTGTTGCATTTTCTCGATGTCGACTTGTGCCGTCAGCTGTCGGGCTATGCCTGCCGTATCGGCGGCCTGTAGGTTGGTTGTGAAGCGTTCGATCGCCGAAACCATCGCATCGGCATCAGTCCTCTGCCCTTCTTTCGCCTGAAAGATGACAAAGATTTTATTGGCTCCCGAAATATCTTGATAAACCTTTAACCCGCTTTGGTGGGTTGAACTGAGCGGAAGAAAATCCGAGATGTCTTCTTTATATTGCAACGTCAGTATCAATGCCACCAAGAGTGCAGTTGTTACAAGGAAAGAAAATAGGCGCATGAAACGGTGCATGCGCAGGAAATCATAAACTTTTAGTACTATTGAAACCATACCATTAAAATTCAATTAGCAGTGGGACACTCGTCCCGAGTGGCCTTCATGGTCATGCTATGCTGTTCACAGCATCGACGTCTCAACGGGATTGGCGTAAATGCCCAAGAAGATATCTTTCAATTGGTCGAGATTGCACGTGTCGTATTGGTCTAAAGCGGCCAAGTGCTGTTGGAACAACGCCTGTTCTTCGGGCGTGTATAACGCAGCGAAACGCTGGCTGCCATACCGCAAATCGTGTGCTATATAGTTGTTGGGATATAAGCGATAGGCCTTGTGGATGCGCTGATCGATGAGCTTGGCGACAGCCTTATGGTACTCATTATTGGTTAAAGCCTCCAGTCTTGTGAGTTCGGCGACGGTAATCGGTTTGCAAATCTCGATATGTACGCGTCCCTTTGGCGCGATGATTCCCGTGAGGATGCTGTTAAGATCTTCACCGGGCTTCTTGGTGTAGCGCATGCTCTGCGATTCGTAAAGTTCCAAGGCTTTAAGCACGTCACAAGGCTCCCATTCATACGATATGGCAATCGGGACGATGTGCAAATCGGCCAAGGCTTTGATTTTATCGCTACTCTCACTCATGCAAAACATCTTGATGATGCCTTGGTCTGTGGCGTCATAACCATCTTTCGTGCGCCCATTGCGCTGTGCTATCCACACACTCTGTTGCTTCTCTGCGATGGTGTAGCGGATATATTCTGAGAGGTGAAGCGAACTGCGGTAAAAATCCTTCACACTTCCACCGGGACGCTCCACTCTAAACATCTTGTTGCATTTGCCAATGTCGACGATCAGCTGACTCATCATCAAGTTGGCACCGAACGTGATCTCGGTAGTGTCAAAGTCTTGCGTGACCAGGAAATATTGCAGTAGACTCGAATCCAACATGATGTCGCGATGATTGGACACATAGAGGTAGGATTGCGTGGGGCTCAACTGTTGCAAGCCATCACACGAGAACGCTGTGATACTGTTGGCGATAACCTGCTCGTTGACCTTGCGCATGGTCTCCGTTTGAAAGTCTTTCACTGTGCGATAGTTGGCTATTCGCTTCCGCACGTCTTCTAACGACTCATCGGGGTAAACGTAAGATGCCAATAGGGGCAGGGAGCTGCTCTCGGCGATGCGCGCCATCGCAGCGGGAATCTCGTCCTCATAATACGGACGGATGTCATCAAACTTGGGGTTCTTTTGCATATCTTTTCGTAAAAGGATGTTCATTGGGTTGTCGTTTTGCAGGTCATTTGGCTTTCCATAATTGCAAAAACCAAGCCAGAAACGATTGTTTCCATGTGCGACACTCGGCGCTGCCCTTTGTTTCGGAAGCACCAAAGCCATGACCACCCGTGCGGTATTGATAGTACACGTGGGGTACATGCTGCGCCGTTAGGGCAGAGTCAAGCAATATGGCGTTGCGGTAGTCCACAATGGGATCATCGATGCAGTTTGCCAGAAATACGGGTGGACACACACTCGTCACTTGCTTCTCTAAAGAGAGTGCATCGCGAAGGGCGTGGTTGCGCATCCTGCTTTCGCCCATGAGTGCCCGTCGCGAACGTTTGTGCACACACGGTGCCGACATTGTGACCACGGGATAGAGTGATGCAATGAAGGCCGGACGGTCGTGCTCGGCAAAGAACAAACCGCCCGACACCACCAAATGGCCGCCCGCCGAGAAGCCCATCGCTCCAATCTTTGTCGTGTCGACGTTCCATCGCTCGGCATGTTGTTTGACATAGCGAATGGCTTGTCGAAGGTCGTCTTGCGGGTCGGGGTAACGGTTGCCCCGCCATATCCAACGATAATGGGTGACAAAGGCCGGCACATAAGCGGTGCGATAGCGCAACACAAAAGCAGTGATGCCATTGCGCTGTAACCACGCTCCTACATCTTTACCCTCTGCCTTCATGTCGTGCCAAAAGTAGCTCCCGCCCGGACACACGATGATCGCAGGGCGCTTTTGACCTTGTGCGAGATAGGGGGTGAGCCAAACCTTCGCCTTGCAGGCTGTGTGCTGCCAGATGTTCTCTTGCCCCTTAGCCGAGACGAGCGTCATCGCGAGGCACAGAAAGAGTACTATTCGCTGTTTCATGATTGAGTTGATTCAAAACATAGTTGCGCCCTAAGATGGCTTCACAAGTTTGGATGGCTGTTAAGGGCACACCGCAAAACCCATGCAGGTTGTTGTTTTGCCCTGTAAGGAATAAGTTGCTCACTTTTGTCACTACGGGCAGCTGTGACAAAGCCAAATTGTTACAATCTTTGCTGTATCCACAGATGCCTCCCTCCTTTGCGCCATAGAAATCGCGAATGGTCAGGGGTGAAGCCGTGTTAACCGCCTCAATGCAAGTTGAAAAGCCAGGGTGGAGCACTTCGACCATGGCCAAGAGTTGGTTGCATTGCTGCTCTTTCCACTGCCGATAGTCCGCCGTGCGATGTCCTATCGTTGTCTGCTCCCATGCTTCCACCTGCGAGAATGCCATGGGTGCTGTCACTAACACTTTCGAAGCGAAGGCACCTTGCCCTTCATTCGGCGGGGTCATGAAGAGAAAGCCCAAGGGCCACGGCTTGTCATCGCGTCCGAACTGCCAAATGTCTGCATAGCGCGTCATGAAATACTCCGAATGATTGATGTAAGGGAAGCTGTTTGGCTTTAGTTTCACGTAAAGCGAGAAAGCAGAGTAAGAGTTTGGAATGGTTTCCAAACGGGTGCGATAGGCCTTGGTAAAGGCATCGCTGTCGATCACCTTGAGCAATGCGCAAGGGTGGATGGCCGAGATGTAATATTCGGCTTCGAAATGCTGTCCGTCTGCCGTTTCCACACAGGTCACCTGCCTATCTGTTACGCCAATGTGCGTCACTTCGGTTGCTCCCAGCACCTTTCCTCCATGCCGTTGTATGGTTTCGGCTAAGAGATGGGCAAAGCGTAGACTACCGCCCACAAAACGACTTGGCCCATTGATGTAGAGCACCGAAATGATGGCATGGACGTAAGCGGGTGTCTGTTGCGCACGTCCACCATATAAAGGGTTCATATAAGCCAAGACACTGCGCAGTTTCTTATCGTTGATATATTGTGCGATGAAGGCCTCGGCCGACATGTTAAACTGCGCCGAGTGCATGGGTATCAAGTCTTTCGAAGGGCGAAGATAGAACAGGTCTACCTCTTCGGAAAGGCGAAACAAAGCCTCGACGTAGGCCTTTAGCCCGTCATGCTCATGCGGGAACTGCCGCGAAAGGGTCTCCACGAACGTGTTTTTCCCCTCGGCAATGGTATAATAGCGCTGGTCTTCGGCAAAGTAAAGCCGATCCGTGCAGTCATGGTCCACATCTCTCACGCATACTTGATCAATGATTCCCAAATAGGAGCACAGCCGATAGATGTTGCCACCGGGACGCATGCCTCCTATGATATGCATGCCTGTGTCAAAGTCTTCACCCCACATGCGGAAGGACTGTAATCCACCTCCTATGATCTTGTTCTTTTCCAAAACGGTCACTTCAAGCCCTTCCTTCGCCAAGATGGCACCCGAAAACAGGCCACCTAAGCCACCGCCTATAATCAACACACGTTGTTTCATTCGCCTTGGTTGCTTTGAATAATCTGGTCGTAAATGGTCTTTGCGGTTAGAAACTCACTGCACGTCACGATCGAGCCCACCAAGACGCCCAGCATGCCGTGCGAATTGATGTTCTGTCCCGTCAAGAAAAGGTTGGGCACCTTCGTGCGTTGGGGCACGCGTCCCGCTGCACCGAGATGAATATCTTTCGCGATGCCATACATCGAACCGCCCTCTGTTCCCGTGTAATCATAATAGGTCAGAGGCGTCGCAGTGCTATAACGCACAAGATTTTGACGGATGTCGGGAAACTGTTTGCCCAAAGCATCGAGCAACTGCTCGGCCTTTCGCCGCTTGAAAGCCTCATAATCGTCACCGCGTCGACCCACTTTCGTCCCCCACCAGGGTTGCAAATCCTCCATCTGCATGTAGGAAAGGATGACACCTGTATGGGCGAACTTCGGCGCGCGCTCGTGACAAAAGTGCATATAAAGGTAGCCCTTGGGCCAGGTCTCTTCCGTATAGTGCTCACAGTTCCACGGTGTGTCGCCGGCATAACCATAAAAGTTGTGATTCATATACGGCACCACGCCAGGCTTAAACTCCAAGTAAACCGAAAAGCCTCCTACGGTTTGCGGCATGGCATGAATGCGCCTACGAAAGGCGGGTCGAATGAGTTTCGTGTCTAAAAGTTCCAATGTGCGCATGGGATGAATGGCCGACACAACCGCATCGGCAGCCATAAAGCAGTCATCATTCATCACCACACCCGTCGCTTTCACCTCATCACACACAATCTTCGTTACCTTTTGCTGCGTCTTCACCGTGCCGCCATAGCGCAAAATGGTGTTCTTCAGTGAGGTTGCTATGCTGTCACTGCCTCCCACCACGCGCGCAGCACTTTGGTTATAGAAGTCCATGATGAACGCATGCGTAGAGAAAGGCGTCTTATCTTGTTCGGCTGCGTAGAGCGGAAGATTGCCCACCAACACCCGTTTCAGCAGTTCGTCGTCGAAAAGCTCATCCAAAACGTCGTCGATAGCGCGCAGTTGAAACTCGGTATTGATGGCTGCATCCGACTCGGCGTATTTCAATGAGTGGAGCGAAGAGCTCCCGCCACCCGACTTACTAAATCGAAATAGCGCGCCAATGTGTCGCGTTGCCGTGGGAAATAGGAGCTCATCGTTTCAATAAATGGCTCGCGCCCATTTGCAAAGCGGAACTGTTCGCCTTGTAACGCCACGACATCATAACCGCTTTGATCCAAGAAAGACAAAGGCACATCGGCGGTCAATTCCAAATAGTTCATCAGTTTTCTCAGCGTCTGTCCCGGCACGACACTTCCGATAAAATGCATCCCTGTTTCATACTTTGCGCCATAACGCGAAAAGCATTGCAGACACCCACCTATCTGTTGGCCTTGTTCCAACACCGTCACCTGATAGCCATTCTTTGCCAGGATGACGCCCGTCGAGAGACCACCTAACCCGCTTCCTATAACCACTACTTTCTTTTGTTGCATGTCTTAACTGTTCTTTTCAAACTCATCGCAGAGTGTGTTATACTTCTCCACATAGTGTCTGCGCATCCATTTTGCCTGTTCCATTGGCGAACCAATGGCTTGCAGCTGCGCTTGCGTCATGGTTTCATCCACTTCTAAATAGATGGGGCTCCGATGAAGGGAGTACTTCTTCTTGGGTAAGCGCCGTCCCGTGCCATATAAGAACATGGGCGTAATGCCCAAATGCAGTTGCTCGGCAATGTAAAAAGCACCACGATGGAAACGCGATATGCGACAGTCAACCGAACGTGTTCCCTCGGGATAGAGCGCTATGCTATAGCCTCGGTCGACCAACGAGCGCAACTTCGGTAACAAAGCATCAATCCCCTCGGTCACCGTCTGGTACTCTGCATGACGAATAACATAGCCATAAAAAGGATTTCTCCACACCCATTGATTGGTTAAAAAGACCACCTTTGGCGTTAATGTGAGCTGACAGATCAAGTCTAAGTGCGACTGGTGGTTACAAATCAGCACCGAGGGCTTGCTAAAGTCCACCTGTTTGGCAATGTGACAACTAAACTTTCCGCCAGGAATGCCATGTTTCAACACTATGATTCGCGCAATACTATAAATCATTCGATGTAGACTGCGTCGTTTTGCCTCCGTCATCTTTCCCCATTTCAGGTAGAGATAAGCCAACGGTGTCACAACGAAAAACGAGAAGAAGGAGAAGATAAAGAGCGAATACACCGTGCGAACCATGCGCACAAGTCCACGAGCCAACCGGCAGGGCAGTCCGTAAACGACGGCCAAGAAGCACAGCACCGTGTTGAGAACGGTAATCCGTAGAAAGTCTTGATAGGGCCGGAAATGGCTCACTCGCTCCTCCTTGGGCGGATAATAGACATCGACAGGTATCGAAACGAGCGGCACACCATGCCACGAAGCCAACACCATCAACGCTAACTCCGCCTCGTAACGGGCAGGCATCACACGCAGATAGCGCAGCTTCTTGATGGGATAAAGGCGATAACCCGTCTGCGTATCGGCCAACCGTTTGCCCGTTTGCACAAAGAACCAGAAGTTGGAAAAGCGATTGGCAAAGCTGCTACCACTCGAGCGTTCCACACCATTTAAGTCGCGTTCGCCCACGATGAGTGCACCGGGATGCGCAATATTCGCTTGCAGAAACGAAGGAATGTCTTTCGCATAATGCTGTCCATCGGCATCAAGGGTAATGGCATAAGCAAACGATAGCGCCTTCGCCCTCTCAAAACCTTGTCGCAACGCATAGCCTTTCCCGCGGTTATGCTCGTACGAAACCAACGTGATACCCGAAATCTCTGACAAGATTTGAGCCGTACAGTCTGTGCTTCCGTCATTCACAACAATCACATCGGCACAATATTCCTGGGCACTTTCGACCACTTGCCGCACCGTCTGCTCATTGTTGTACGTGGGGATGATGACGCAAATTCCCCGAGCCCGCAGGCGTTCCTTCAACATTTCCCGTTCTATTCCCTGCATGGTTGGCATGTAAAAGACAACTTCGCATAGCCCGTTGTGCCCGAGACAACATTCACTTTGGCCTTCACTGTTCCATCGGGCTGCTCCTCTATACCTGAGAACTGATACACGATGTTTTCCGTTTCAGTAGGTGTTAATACCGAAAGGAATTTCACATTCTTCACACCACACAATGCCAACGGCCGATGAAGTGCCTCGCCCAACAGCTCGCAAGCCATCTGAAGAATACACACACCCGGTGTAATCGGTTCGCCGGGAAAGTGGGCCTGATAGATGAAATGCTGCGCATTGAGCGCAATTTCATAAGTCGCCCGGGGCAAATCAACGCTGGCCTGTGCGATGTGATAAAAGTCATTCTTCAAGATCATCGGCTGCCTCCTTCTTCAATTCTTCACGCATCGGGGTGAACACGTAGGTCAATTTATACTTTTTGTCTTCATAAAGTGTGTCGCCTTTTGCCAACGACTGCAATAGCATACGCAAATCATTGCGCAACACTTTGCGAATATACCATTTATCCATTAATGCCATGGCATGCACAATCTCCACCTTGTCTTTTCGCTCATGATAGCGGAAATCGAGTGCCGAAAAGCCAAACTCATTGAACAGGCTCCCCACAATCCCCGTCGAATCGCGCACCATCATGCATACGCCACTCACATATCCCTTCGGCATCGTAATCATGGCTTGATAGCTTTTGCGTGCACCAAGGCTGTCGGGCAATAGGTTTTGAGCGGCCATACCACATGAAAGGCCACTCAACAAGACGATACTAATGAATCGAAAACACTTGTGCATTGAGCGGCGCATTGGTCTTAATGTTCTTCAACTGAATGGTGGTTTGGTCGCCATTCTTTTCAAATAGTTTCACCATCGACACCATCATCTGGGCCTGGTGAAAACTAATCTGTATCTTTTGAAACAGCTGTTTCATGTTCGAACGCAAAGGAACGAGCGTGGCCACCCACTCCCCTTTGCCTTGTTGCATCGTCACTTTAAAATCTTTTTCATCGGTGAGACACTTGCCTAAAACGCTATTCATCATGATACGCGCAATCTCTTTAAACATTTTGTTCTGCTGCACGTCGATCACATCACTCCGTTTCTCGTTGCGAAGCATCACCTTTGCGCCATTCAACACAAAGGTATAACTGTAAGGACTCACATATTGCCAACACAGTTTGTCACTCTTTTGGTAATACATCTTCCCCTTCGACACCATCTTTTGGTTCAACAACTTCAGCGATTTGGTTTGCACAAAGTCGCATTGCATGCTTTGCAGCTGTGCCGCAACCTGGTTTACCTTGGCCTTTACCTCACTTTCGGTCATCGTTTGCGCATGCAGTGGCAAAAACATCAACCACAACAAGCTCCATAAAAACAGGCTTTTCTTCATTTGTCTCTTTTCCTTTCTCTGTTTAAATAAGGGCGCCTCTTCATCGGGCAATGAAAAAACAACCCAACATGATCAACGCCACTCCCATCCATTTCATACCATTTACCGACTCATGGAAAAACACCATGGCCGACAAAAGCGCAAAAACATAGCTCAAACTAATCATCGGATAAGCCATGCTCAAAGGGTAACGCTTCACAATATACATCCACAACACCGTGCTGCCACCAAAAAGTAGGCCGCTCAAAGCAAACTGCCAGTTGGGCAAAAGCGACCACAAAAACGCACGATTAAACCCAAACGGTGCCAACTTCGATAGTCCAAACTTCAAAAACACCTGCCCGCCCGCGAGCAAAGCACTCTGAACAACAGACAAGATAATCAGTCTCCACATGTCAACACCATTGCTATGGCCGAATATTCGGCCGATTCTTGCTTGCCCAAACGCGCCAACAACTGACGATAAAGGGCGGTGGTTTCATCGTGATAGCCCACCAACACGCTGCGACATGCACCCGATTGCAACAGCAACTCGGCATCTTTCAGCGCCCACTCCAACGACTTTTCACCCTGTGTGTAGGTTGCATTATATCCATGACAGCCCAATTTAATGGCAATGGTGCTGCCGATCGTGTTATGGGTGCTCTGCATAAAGAGCGTAGGGCTCACACTGTCTTCGCCCTGTTGCACCATGTCGAGCAGCATCTTCTCAGAGTTTTCTAAACAACCCAAGCTCGTTGCAGTGATAATAGCATCAGGAACAGCAATTCCTGCCTCCTCTAAAGCCAACATAGAAGTGAGCACTGCACGGCGCATCAAACCGCTCATGCGACGCAGTTCCATGGGCTTCACAAAACGTTTGATTTCTGACGGGTCGGCAATGTCCGCCATATTGACACGCGATTTGGTGCAAATGGTACGACAATTCGCGATAGATTGCTCACCAATATGCTGCACTTTACTCGGCAAAGAGAATAGCAGCGAGGTGTCGTTACCGCCAAATCCAAACGAATTGCACAACACATGCTGCAACGAGCAGGCTTTATTCGCCGCCAAAGGCACAATGCCATCGGGCATTTCTGTGTGCCATCCGATGTTCATCGGTGCCAATTCGTGCTGCATAGCCAGCAGACAAATCACGGTTTCTATGCTCCCCGATGCACTCGTCGTGTGCCCTGTGAATCCCTTTGTGCTTGAAATCAAAGGCTGATGGGCGCCAAACACCCGCCGAATGGCCTGGCTCTCACTGGCATCATTGTTGGGTGTTCCCGTGCCATGTGCATTGATATAATCAACTTCTTCTGGCGCAACACCAGCCATCTTCAACGCCGCTTCCATGGCAAGATAAGCTCCTTGCCCGTCATCCGACGACGCTGTTTGGTGAAAAGCATCACAAGCATTGCCGTAACCCGTGAGACAGGCCCGCACGGTCGCATGGCGTTGGGCCACCGACGAGGCCGACTCCAACACCACATAGGCGGCACCTTCGCCCAAATTTAAACCCGCACGATGGGCATCAAAGGCTTACAAGGGGCTTGATCGAGTATCATCAGCGAATGGAAACCTGCAAAATGAAAACGCGAAAGCGCCTCTGTTCCGCCCGCAACCACGATGTCGGCCTCACCATGTGCAATCAATCGTGCCCCCAACATCAAGGCATTGGCAGCTGAAGAGCATGCCGTGGAGAGTGTTGTGCACGCGGTAAAGCAGCCAAAATGGTCGGCTATCAGCTGTGTTGTGCTACCCCCATCATGCGTTTTGATGCAGTCTGCATCGCCTTTCCCGGCTGATAGGTCGGCAATGTGTTGCTCGGTGATGTCCATTCCGCCCACCGTTGTACCCGAGATGAGCACCACGCGCCGACTTTTCAAATGCGGTTCTGACGAAAGTAGCCCTGCATCGGCGAGCGATTCGCGCACAGCCAACATGCCCAACAGCACCGTTCGGCTCACTTCCTCTGACGCATCAATGCCCAATGCCACCTTCATCTCGTCATTAGACATGGACACTTCACCCACAGGAAGCTCGCGATGGGTTGACGAAAGATATTTCATCGGCCCAATGCCCCGCCGTTGCTGCACAATCGATTGCCACACTTCGGCCTGATTACAGCCGATAGATGAAACAATTCCTGCGCCTGTTATAGCTACTCCTCGCGTCATAATGGTGAACAAAAAACGGTATTACCGGGTACGATGTTGCTGCACATAAGCGGCAATCGTTGCCACACTCTTGAAGATTTCCTTGCCCGCAGCAGGGTTTTCTAACTTGATGCCGTAGTTCTTTTCTAACAAAACAATCAGTTCTAATGCATCTATTGAGTCTAATCCCAACCCTTCATCGCCAAACAAAGGTGCGTCTGCGTCGATGTCTTCGGGCGTCATCTCTTCTAAATTCAAAGCCTTAATGATGGCTTTCTTCAATTCTAAGACTAATTCTTCCATATCGTTTGAATGTTCTTTTGGTGTTCGTTGTATAATAAATAGGTGGGCTTCATAGCGGTCTTCTGACCAATAGTCAAGCCAACCCGTAAGCAAACTATCAAGATTGGTGCCTGCAAAAGTCGCCGCAACAACCTCATTGAAGAGCTTCTCACTGCGCTTCTCCCAACAATAAAAGGAGGTTTCGCCATGGCATTGCCAATGGATAGCCACCTCACCTGTCACAATGTTGGGCAACGTATAGACGAAATGAGCAGGACTGGGATAGTAGTTTTCGGCATCAGCAATCGTAGCATAATAACACTTATCGGTGCTGATAGACGACGATTGATTGAAAAACACAATGCCACGTCGACTACCTGCAAACGCATCCTCATGGGCTTCGGCCTGCAAAAGCAACGCTGAAGCCACAAAACCCAATTTGCTTAGCCCATCCATCTTATAGAACTTGGGATAGCTTTCAAGATGGGTTTTATAGAGAGCTGTGAGCGGTTCGTCCTCATTCGCGCCGAAAGCAATGGCTTTTCCATCGCATATACACCTTTGAGGAGACAGTATCAATTCGTGCATCACACGTACATCAGGTCGCAACACCGTCGCAACTGCATCATGCTTCGGCTGCAAACGTTCCATCCTTAAAGCGGCATTACAGCCCCCAAAGCCCGAAAGCATCTTCACAAAAGCTTGCTTTTGCGTAGAAATAGTGTCCGCCTGCACATGGATTTTACCCGAAACGCCCAACGCATGAAAGCCTCTTGTGCCTAAAAGGGTATGCTGTTCTAACGCAAAGGCCGTGAGTACTGTTTCTAAAACACCTGCACATCCAAGGGTATGGCCATAGGTTCCTTTCAACGCATTGACGGGAACTTGCGACAAACCTGCACGCATGATGGCCATCGACTCCATCTGATCGTTGAAGAATGTGGCGGTACCATGGGCGTTAATCACGGCTAAAGCATCGGCTTCTTGCCCTGCAACAACATCGCATAGAGCCAAATAAGCACCTTCACCTTGCTTGGATGGTGCACTGATATGATAGGCATCGTTGTGAATACTACCAGCATGAGTGCCCAAAGGGGCTGCTTAGAAGACACGATACCACCATGTTGCAACACCATCGTGGCGGCACCTTCGCCCAAATTCAACCCCAACCGCTCGGCATCAAAGGGGCGACAAGGTTGCAAAGAGAGGGCATGGAAAGCGTGGAAACCCGACAAAATGAAGGGCGATTGCACGTCAACACCACAGACAACAGCGGTGTCATAGGCGTTCGTTTGCAACAAACGCTGTGCTAAAATCAAAGCCGAAGCGCCCGAGATACAGGCATTACACACCACAATAGGCTCGGTCTTGAAACCGAAATAATGGGCGATATGTGCCGCAGCAAGGCCTGGTTCAATGCGCTTTTGCTCATCTTCGCTGCACGAAAGCAATTCAATATTGCCCTTGGTCGTACTTAAAATGAAAACAATTCGGGGGGAATGGAGGTCGATAGGCACCTGTTTTAAGGCACGTTGGATCGACTGAATGGCCAACGATTCGAAACGGGTCATGCCTTCAAGCATCAGCATTTGCCATTGCTCCTCGCTGAAAAGTGAGGCACAACAAGCATCATGCATACGCGTTCCGGGCGCATAAGGTCGTAACATGGATTGGCCTTTCAACACCGAAACATAGTTCTCTTCGGTTGAAAAGCCTAACGGTGAGACGATATTATGAGCAACTTGATAGACCATTATAGCTGATTCCACTTTTTTTTCCACTCGAGATAGAACGGAGGATTATCCCAAACAAGTTGATAATTCGTATCCATAAACACCTGAACACTGTGGCCTGTAGCCAGCAAACGCTCATCCTCTGAGTCGCGAATTTCGTAATCAAACACCACTTTTGCAGCCTCTGTAGGACGATAAATAATGTCGATTCGCGGGTGCATTCCATAGCGAATGGGCTGCTTGTATTGGAAATTAAGTTCCACTAACGGTGCAAAATAACCATGATTGAAATAGTTTGGATAGTCTAAACCATAGTCTTCGCCAAACTTTTCGCGCGCATCTTCAAAATAAAGTGGGTAGGAGCCATGCCAAACCACATTCATAGAATCGACTTCACTGAAGCGAATGTCTAAGACTTTTGATGACTTTAGTTCTTTCATTTACGCTCCTCCTCCTTTACAGCTATCTTCATTTCGGCGGTAACGAGCACTTCTTCATCACACACTACCTGCGCTTTGGCTAACGTCATACCAAATACTTCTTCCATCACCTCAACGATAGTTGTAATCCGTTCACCCACTTTCGGCAGCCGATAGATGTCCAAATTGCGGATAGCGCCAATGAAACCAATCTGTATTCCACGCTGCAACACATACTGATTTACATAGCCTATGCGCGCAGCACATGTCTGAGCGATGTTCTCTATGAGCCACTTGCAGAGAATGTACCTGCATTTGTGAAGATATTCTCAGCCGAAATGAGGGTCTCTGTGATGGTCTTTCGTGCATCAAAGAACGTCAGTTTCCCCACCATCACAAACGGAGGCTGTTGCGGTAACAGCGTTTTGATATCGATAGTGCGTAGAAATTTCTCCTGAGGATGTAAGTAATCGATGGTCATTGTGCCCAAAAATCAAAGTAATTATACCATTGCAAGGGATAGCGTTCCACAGTCTTTTCCAAGCAATCAACATAAGCCTGCGCCAGTTCTTCTACCTGTTGGCGACGCGATGCGGCCTTATCATAAGCCAATGGATGCACAAAGATGGTGTAACCTCGCCAAGATGTCTTCATCACTTGTATGGAAACAACATCCAATCCCCCAATAACGGCGACGCTAAAAGGCCCCAATGGCAAGCGAATGGGAGCAGATAGGAAGGTAGCGGCTATCGTTTTAGAGGATCCCCAACGCCGATCGGCCACCAAACTAACGATTTCTCCCCGCTTAAATGCCTGATCAATGGCAAACAGATGATCCATATTTGTTCCCACAGGAATCATGCAAATGTTGCTGTTGCCCAGCATTTCGTTGCGCCGTTCCATTAAAGATGCCTTCTCACCTGCATAAACTAAGGCGTTGATGCGCTTCTCTTTGGCCTGCAAAGTGTAGCCCGCAAGCTCATAATTCCCCACATGTGCACTCAATTGCACAAAGCCTTCGGGGCGCTTTAACAATGCTTCGTAATGCGCATAGCCTTCAATATGCACTTGAAAATGCTTGCCGGCATACATCGCAAACTTATCAATCACCGCCTCAGCAAACAGACAATGGTTGACATACGTGCCCCAAATGGCACGCCATCGACCATACTTCATGCGACGACGAAGATAAGAATAGATGATTTTTCGGCTTGGACGAACGAGTAAACAAACGGGAATGACGAAACAATAGGCAAAGACATAGAGCACCCTTACATCGATAAAACGCAACATCTTGATGAGATAACGGTGCATTTTCTCGCTGCCAAAAGTCTGCCCTTGCCATTGCTTTTCCGCCATAAGCGCTTTCTTTCTACCCTACTTTGCTTTCAATGTAATCACAAAATTGGCTTAATGTGGTCACACCTGCCATCTCTTCGGGTTTGATTTTGAAGCCAAAATTCTTCTCAACAATCACAACAATGTCGACAAAGTCGAGGCTATCAATACCCAAATCGTCTTTCAATTTTGCTTCAGGAGCAATCTTTTCTTCATCAATCTCAAGGTCATCAATCAAGAAGGCCTTTACTTTCTCTTCAATTTCTGTTCTGTTCATACCTATATTTAGTTATTTTAAATCATCTTGTTCGCACCATTTTCACTTCACACCGCAGCCAACTTACACACCAAAATGCTGTGTCCCTGGCCCAAATGGTCGTGAATCTGTTCAATTTCTAAGCCTGCTTCGTGAATACAAGTCTCCATATCTTCGGTGTTATACATCTTACTATTGCCATTCGCTATGGCTGTAAAATAGAGACTTGTCATCGTTAAGCAGAACGCAGCGGGTTCAAATCGCTGCCGATCCCACAACGTTTCCATGATGAAAAGCCGTGAATTGGCATTCATTGCACGACGTGATCGCCGCAAAATACCCACGATTTCGTCCATACTAAAGCAGTCTAAGAACTGACTCATCCAGATGGCATCGGCCGGCTTTTCGGGGAATAATTGCGCATCATCCAACAGGTTAATGCCATAACCTTGTATGCGGTCACATCCTTTTTTACCTGCAATCTGCGCTTGCATCATCTTGATTTGCTGGGGAAGGTCCAAGATAGTCACCTGCACATCGGCATCATAGTCCACACAACGCAAGGCCCATCGCCCCGTGTTGCCGCCCACATCATAGAGCGTTTTGGGATGATAGGTGCCAAAAACAATCGCTAAAGCCTCATCAAAAGAGTGGTCGGAATAGAAATGATCAAAGCCAAACCAGCTCTTTTTCACATGATCCGGCAGCTCAGAGAGCGCTTCATAAACCGTCGGCCAATCGCCAAAATGCTTCAAACCGGCAGGCTTTCCCGTGGTTAAAGCCTCTTCTAAATGAAACCAACCCTCATAATTCACATCGTGATTGAAATCAAGATTGACGCGTGTCGCAGGGTCATTGAGCAGAAACCAACCCGTTTTCGACAACGAATAGCGGTCGGTTTCAGGGTCGATAAGCACGGTCCCAATACACAAAGAAGCCTCCAACAGACATTTAACTGCATAGTCTGACAGTTTTGTTTCACGGCAGATGTCAGCACGTGTAAGCCCCTTTTCGCTCTCACGAAGCAGACTTAAGATGCCAAACTTCACCATTAAGCGCGACGCTTGAAACACGATCGGTCCCCAAGCGATAAACTCTGCCAAGCGTTGTGCCTCTTTTGCCGAGCGTGTTTCTTCTGTATAGGGCTTTAAAGCAGGTGACAATTTCATGCGCTTGCCCTTATTTCTTAGCTTTCTTAATGAGCTTTACAATCTGTTCGGCCAATTCTCTGTAGGTTTCTACACGACGCTTTTCGTTGCCATAGCCTGCACCTGCCACACCATCAACGTCGATAACGGCAAACGGTTGCTTGTCATTCGCTGCATAAACCTTCACCAATCCGCTCATGTGTGCATCGCCAGCGCCCATGCCAAACACAACAGATACGCCCGTACTACCATAGTGGAAGTCTTTCACTTCGACTACAAATCTATATTTTGCATCACGCTTTTCAGTCGTAATCTTTGCGTCTTTGCTCTTGTCATTGAAGCGTTCTGCAAAGTTTTCTTCAGCCGTTTGCAACTCTTTTTGATAATCACGTTGCCATTCAGCACCCTTCTCTTTTAAGAAAGCCTGCACTTCTTTTCCTTCTAAAGTGGCGTGACTGTAATCCCAAACCACATAGATTTTTTCTTTCACACCTTTGAGTTCTGCCAACGAACCACTCTTCACGGTGACATCAGCTTTTGCAAACACACCTGCAACGCTGCACATCAAACCTGCCAATACCAATAAAATCTTTTTCATAACCTATTTTATTTAAACGTTATACTTATATGGATTACGCTTCGATTCAACCGTTCTCATCACTCACTTTCTTAATGACCAAAGCCGAGTTTGTACCCCCAAAGCCAAAAGAATTGCTCAAAACGGTGTTCACTTCCATGTCAATGGTCTTCGCGGTGAGATTAATTTTCTCGGAATATTCATCCCGATGCTCCAAATTAATATTAGGTGCCACAAAATGATGTTGCATCATCAAGATGGAATAAACAATCTCACTGGCACCCGCCATCCAACATTCATGCCCCGTCATCGACTTGGTTGAGCTGATGAACGCACGTTCATCGTGGAACAGTTTAGCCAAAGCAATGGCCTCATACATATCGCCTTGATGGGTAGAAGTGGCATGCGCATTGATATAATCAATATCGCTCGGCGCCACCTTTGCATCCTTCATGGCACGCGTCATGGCAATTACACTGCCTTTATCGCTGGGTTCTGAGATGCCACCGCCATTGCTTGAGAAGCCATAGCCCACCACTTCGGCCAAAATGGTGGCTCCACGTGCCACAGCATGTTCATAGTCTTCGAGCACCAAAGCAGCTGCACCGCCACTCGGAATAAGCCCATCGCGGTCGCGATCAAACGGGCGACTGGCCTTAGTTGGCTCGTCCATGTGCACCGAAAAAGCGCCCAGTGCATCGAAAGAGGCCATGGAATAGTAATTCGTTTCTTGTGCACCACCACACAACACCAAGTCTTGCAAGCCCTGTTTAATCATCATATAGCCCAAACCTATGGAGTGACTGCCGCTCGCACAAGCCGAACTGATGGTGAAGTTAACGCCTCTTAAATGAAAGATGGTGCTGAGATTCATGTTCACAGTGGAGTTCATCGACTGGAAAATGAGCCCATAACCCAACATCGCCGAGTCGTGTTTCTCGTCCATAATCTTAGCGGCTTCAATCACAGGTTTTGCCGAAGAGTCGTTGCCAAAGATGCAACCCACCTCGTTTTGCAGCAGATAGTCGTCGTTAATCTGTGCTTGCTCGAAAGCCTGCAAGCTCGCCATGTAGGCATATTGTGCCTCTTCCGACATGCCCGCCCGCGTGTGACGATCGAGCATTTGCTTGGTAATGACCGGTGTTTCAACGATGCCTGTCAGCCCCGATCGGTAGCCATAGGTGAGCCGTTCGGGCTGAAGTCCGATGCCCGACGTACCATTATATAATGCATTTTTTACTGTTTCGAGATTTGTTCCTAAGCACGACCAAATGCCCATGCCCGTTATTACCACGCGTCTTTCCATTTACTTTTCGTTTATGTATATAATCCTCCGTTAATGTTAATCACCTCACCCGTGATATAGGCCGCCTCATCCGATACCAAGAATGCTACCGCTGCGGCCACCTCTTCGGCTGTTCCAAACCGTCCAACCGGCACCAGCTTCTTCAGTTCTTCTTGCGGAAGGTCTTTCGTCATGTCGGTTTCTATGAACCCGGGAGCCACGGCATTGACCGTGATTTGACGCGGAGCCACCTCCTGTGCCAAGGCTTTCGTGGCACCAATGAGTGCAGCTTTGGCAGCGCTGTAATTGCTCTGACCGGCCAATCCTTTCACTCCCGAGAGCGAAGCCATGTTGACTATGCGCCCACCACGGCGTCGAGGCATCATGTGTTTGAGCAACCTTCGGGTCAAATAAAAATAACCATTGAGCGTCGTGTCGAGCACTTCGTGCCATTCTTCGTCGCTCATCATAAAGAGGACATTATCTTTTCGGATGCCGGCATTATTCACCAACACGGCTATATAGTCATCAGGATGTGCCGATTCCCACGCATCTAAAGCCGCTTCGATAGCTTTTCCGTCGGCCGCATTGAACGGCATTAACTCGGCTTGTCCGCCATTTGCAATGATGGTTGCCACCACCTCTTCGGCCGCTTCTTTATTCTTTAAATAGTTGATGAGCACTGGATAGCCCATTTTTGCTAATCGAATGGCAATGGCTTTGCCTATTCCACGCGACGAACCTGTTACTAACGCATATTTCATTTATTCACTTCGGTATTAACTATCCAACGATATTGTTTACTGAAAGTTAAATATTTCTGCAAAGATAAGAAAAAGAATGCAATTACAAAGTAGTTTACTTAAAATATTTTGTACATGTTTTTCATTTCAACATTAGCATTAGTTCTAAGCTTTTGCATCCGCTTTCCGCTCTTCGGGCAGTCTCATTCCAACCCAAATGGATGCTTAGAACCCGTACAGATTTTGTTTGATGACGGGGCAGATGGGCTGCCATATCCCTGGAGAGAGGACTAACAAAGTGCCGACCAGCAAATGAAATCTGTGCAAGAAGCCATGAGGTTTCATCAAATGATTGGAGAAACGGTTTAATGAACGATTTGGATTGCTCGCCGACACATGGCTATCAGAAGCACAATCCGCACCGAGTTGCTGCCCAATTTTTCCCTTATAGCCTACCACTCGGACGGTATCATAAAACAACATGATGGAGATTGCCACACAAAATAGCCCAGTTTACCACACAATAGCATCCATTTTGGGTGCTAATCTGCACGATATTACAAGGCAATAGCTATGCTTTTACTTGCATGTTGCGTACATCGTCAACCACGACATGAATGTCTTGTGTATTAAAATTACCTTTAATTTGCATGAACTTGCAGCCCCGTTTTCCGATCATGAAGGCCGCAATCTCACTGATTTTCTCTGCATCGCCTTCTACAATCATGAGAACATCTTCGTCGGAAGATTTCATTTTTGCAAACACTTGGTAGCCATTTTGCGTGAGTTGTTCCACCTTTTCACGAGACTTTTTGCACTTCCTATTCCGACAACAATCTAATAACAGGATGCGGAGATCATTGATATTGCGGGCCATCTGAGCTGCTTTCGAAGCTTTCATCTGTGCAATGCCGGCCCATATCAACAGTCGTGGCAAATGAATGTACTCCACCTCTTTGTCCTGAGAATATTGTTCGATGATTTCATCAACATTCTTTTGCGGGAGTGAAGCAAGGGCGATGTCCACAAAAAGCATCAAGGTAATTCATCTTTTCATGCTTTTTGGGGTTTAAAACTCAACGTATGGGCGCAACCGTTCGATGGCTTCCGGGGGGAACGTTTCTAACAATCTCAAATCATTTAATTGCTTCAACTTTCCCTTTAAACGCCGATATTCCACGATGTCGCGCGCTTGATAGAAGTTGATGTAGGGGTGACGGCGCAACTGATAGAGTGACAATTTGTTTACATTCAGCTTTGATGGCACGACGTTTCCGAGTGAGAAATATTTTAAAGCGCTTTCGGGAAAATCATTGATTTCGGTTAACTGTTCCACTTTTACATAGCCTCCTAAACGCATGCGGTAGTTAACAATCTGCCGAGCATAGTAGGGACCGATGCCCGGAATGTGCTGAAATTGTGTGGTGTCGCCCGTGTTTAAATCAATGGTTTGCCCGGGTTTGAGTTTATAGGGATGGGTGGTTACAAGGCTATCGCCATGCGTTTTTGTGCGTATGGCTTCGGCAAGATGGGCTGCCGGCTGATAGTCTGCGCCAATTTGTATGTAGGGTTTGAGCGAAAGATATTCTTTTTGGGTGAGTCCATAAAGGCGTGCAAAGTCTGAAGGTGTGCGATAAATGCCCCCTTTTGCACGGTATTTGTAGATGTTTCTCACCTGCCAGGGTTGCAAACCTAAGCGCAAAAAGGCTGTGGAGTCGGCGGTGTTGGGGTCGAAAACAAAACGCTCAATACGTCGTTGCGGCACATTGTAATAGGTGGTTTCTTTTGCATGTCGACCTTTATAGCCATAGTTTTGCGACGAAGGGGCATAGCTTGCCTCGGTCGTCGTTTGTTCGGTGTCGAGCAGGAAGACGGCGACAAGCGCCACAACGGCGATGAATAGCAAGGCAAAGATGGCGCGCCTATCGGCCTTGTTGTAGTAGAAAAAGTCTTTTATAGGCATAAGGGTGGGTGTGGAATGTGGGGTTCTGCTTGCTGTTCTATGGTGGAAAACCTTGAAAAAGGAGGGATAGGGTTGTTTAAATGAGGTTGAATTGGTGGAGCATGATGGCGAGTATGCCCAGCGGACAGACATAGCGCATGGAGAAAACGAAGGCTGAATAGCAATGATAGCGCAGGGTTCCCCAGTTGGTTAGCTCGTCTTTCACAATCTGTTGGGGCACCACCCAGCCCACAAACACGCACATTAGCATGCCGCCTATGGGCAGCATCAGCTGCCCGGTGACGAAATCGAATAAATCAAAAAGGTCTTTTCCAAACAAGGAAAGGGTGTCTTTTTGACCGATGGAAAGCGAACAAACAGCACCAATAACGGCACAAGAGAGGGTGACAATCCATGCTCCTGCTTTGCGCGAGATGTGCAACTCCTCATAAAAGAAGGCGGTGTTGACCTCGTGAAGCGATATTAATGATGTTAAAGCCGCTAATGAAAGTAGCGCATAGAACAGCAGAGCGATGATCCAACCCAACACAGGTGCTCCCGAAAAAGCTTGATTAAACACGTTGGGGAGCGTGATAAAAATGAGCGATGGACCGCTATCAGGGCTTATTCCGACAGAAAAAGCGGCTGGAAAAATCATCAATCCCGCCAGAATAGCTACGAAAAGGTCGATGAAACCAATCTGTATGGCCGAGGTGGTGAGGTTGGTTTTGCGGTTGAAATAGCTGGCATAGGTGCACAAACAGCCCATGGCAATGCTCATAGAATAGAAACATTGCCCCAAAGCATTGAGGAAAACGTCGCCCGTTACCTTTGAAAAGTCGGGCTTTAACAAGAACGTTATGCCTGCAGAAGCGCCTGGAAGCAAGCACGCTGCAACAACAATGATGAGCAAAAGGATGAAAAGGGTGGGCATCATGAGTTTGGAAGCTTTCTCGATTCCGTTGCGCACGCCATGCACAATGATATAATGTGTGATGAGAAAGATGACCACTGTCCAAAATATAGGGCGTATAGGGTCAGTGGAAAAAGCAACGAAATAGTCTTTAACGTAGTTGGGATCGCCCTTTAGTTCGCCCATGATGGACGCATAAACATAGTTCAAACACCATCCCGAAACCACGGCATAATAGCCCGTAATGAGGAAACCTGTGAGCACTTCTAAGTAGCCAATCCACTTCCATTTGCTGCCGTTTGCCAAACGTGTGTAGGCTCTTGCGGTGTTGGAAGCGCCGTGACGGCCAATTAAGAACTCGGCAATCATGCAGGGAATTCCTAACACAATGACACACGCTATATAGATAAAAATGTAAGCAGCGCCACCATTTTCGCCGGTCATATAGGGGAAACGCCAAACGTTTCCAAGCCCGACGGCTGACCCGGCGGTAGCTAAAATAACACCTATTTTGCTTCCAAACTTTGCTCTTTCTTCTGCCATTTTATTACAATTTACACTAATTGAATTGCAAAGTTATAGAAAATAATCCATATTTTCTATTAAAATAAAAGTTTTTAGTGCAATTAGGTTTGATTCAATAAATAACGAATAGCATTTCCTTTCATGATGATATTTATCTATTTCTGCCATGAAAAGTATTGTAAATGATGCTAACTGCGCCTTTTTCTACCGTATGGTTATGGCGCTTAAACAAAAGATGCTTTGCATAAGTCGGGTGACTTACGCAAAGCATCGAAGATAAATAGGGGATTAATGGCTGTTGGTATCCCACCAAACGCGCACGTTCATGCCATCTCCTTTGCCACCATTGAGGGTGCTTGCTGTGGCATGTGGGTTGTCACGTCGTTCTGCATCGGGATAGCGGAGCTTCTTAACAAACTCACCATTGGCAGGATTAATGTCGGGATTATCGCTCTTATGAACAGGCATTAAGTTGGGATAGCCCGTTCTACGGAACTCAGCCCAGGCCTCAATACCATCGGGATAGAGCGCAATCCATTTCTGAGTGATGATTTGTTTGAGCTTGGTTGCAGTCGGAGCAGCGTTGTTCCATGCTACATTGCCTGTGGTAATATAGGTGTTGTCATTGGCTGTTGAGTATAAAGCATCATCAACACCTGCACGTGACTCTGCAAACGATGCACGAATTCCTTTTTCATAATTGGTTTGTGCATTACCGGCTCCAGCCCAACCACGCACGGCTGCTTCGGCTTTTAAGAAGCAAACTTCAGAATAGCCCATGATTTTGAGGGGTAAAGTGAGGACGGTATTGTCGATATCTTTGCCTGAAGTGTTCCACTGTGGAAAGGCTTGAAGTCCCCAAGGAAAGGAGTTATTCTCGAAACCATATTGCGCATAGCCCGACGCATCCTTAGCCAACAACATTTGATCGGTAACACCATTGGGCACACCTTGGAACTGTTCGCCGGGGAATGTAGCCAACGTTCCGGCCTTTGCAGCGTTGAGATAGCCTTGCGTTTGGCCAAACCACATCGGCATACGAGGGTCAACAACGGTGCTTTCATGCTTGAAAATATTCTCCATTGTCTTGCTCATTACGAAACCATTCCACGCGCAAATCATGTACAAAGGATGGCCCCATCCGGCCGTAGCAAAGATTTTTTCCATGGCACTTTCGTCTTCATCGCTCATCACACCGGCTGCAAGTGCGGCTTCACCTTCGGCTTTTGCTTTCGCAGGATCGATGTTTGTAAGACGCAGTGCATAGCGTAATCGTAGCGAGTTTGCAAACTTTCTCCACTTTTGTATGTTGCCTGCATAGATTAAATCTTGCTGATCGGTGCAGGTTTCTTGCCCGGTAAGGTTCTGATTGAGCGCATCACTGGCCTCGGTAAGCTCTTTAAAAATGTCATAATAGATATCTTTCTGTGCATCGTAAGCAGGGCCATCATTACCTAATGCAGCTGCAGAATAGGGAATATCACCATAGATGTCGGTCATGGCTGCTGTGCGTTCGGCCACGATGATGCGCATCATTTGGTAGATATTGCTATAAGATGGGTGGGTAGCTACTTCGTTCTTGAGCATCTTTAGATGCTTAAGTGCCGTGAAATAAGGGTTCCAAAATCCAGCCATTGCCCACCCATCATTGTAGCCATAGCGGTCTGAATTCCAACCATTCTGCGTGTTTGTGAAATACTGTGCATAGAACTGTGTATATAGATTCTCACCAACCTGATAGGCAAAACAATCGACATTCGTAGCCCATTCAATGACCGAAGGCAGCGTATAAGCCGGACTAACATCCAAAGCTGCTGCGGGATTGGTGTTCATACTGTCAAAGCTATCTGTGCAAGCTGTCATCAATGGAATGGCAAGTGCACAATAACCGATAAATTTATTGAACTGTTTCATAGTCGTCTTGTAGTTTTAAAATTTGACATTAAGTGAGAAACCGATGGCCCGTGTAGGTGGAAGTGAAGCATATTCAAAGGCTTGTGCGTAGTCTTCTCGTGAGAAAGACGACTCTGCACTGACGGGAGCTTTCTTATAGAAGTAGAAGAGATTACGGGCTACAAGTGAAAGCTTTACAGCCTTTAATGGTGTTTGTGAGAGCCATTTCTTAGGCAAAGTCCAACCGAGTGCCAACTCACCCATCTTGATATATGTACGCTTATACATAAATTCTTCTGCTACTGCAGATGAGCCACCAATAGAGTTATAGAAAGCTTCTGCTTTAACACTGGTTGTATTCTTTTGGCCAGTACTCTCGACAATACCATCGAAAACCATTCCATCACGACCACTAAGGCTACGTTTTGAGTTTCCTGCAGTCGTAGCATAAGCATCGGTCATGGAGATAAAGTCACCACCATAGAGCACATCTACTAAGGCTGTGAGCGAGAAATCGCGCCAAGTTACGGTGTTACCAATAGAGCCTGTCCACTTAGGCATCATGTTACCAATGACCTTATCGGTCTCTTTTAATGGTAAACCATCCGTTCCTACGAGTACATTACCATTGGCATCGCGCTTATAAGCATTAGCAGCTACGATGTCACCAAATTGACTTCCTTCATTCACAACTACTGAAGCGACGCGCGTTGAACCGAGTGTATAGCGCTTGATTTGCTTGGTAAGCGCGTTACATTTTGTACGGTTCATGCCCCAGTTGAGATTGATATCCCAGCGCAAGTCTTTGGTTTGCACGGGCGTTCCATTTAACATCAGCTCCACACCATGGCTCGTAATCTCACCGGCATTAAACATTCTTGCCTCATAACCGGATGAAGAAGCGGTGCCAATAGAAAGTATTTGGTTGCGCGTTATCGTATTATAATAGGTGAAATCAAGCCCCAAACGATTCTTAAACATACGGTATTCCAAACCGATTTCCCAAGAATTGGTCTTCTCAGGCTTAAGATCTAACAACGGATAGGTAGTGGGAAGTTGCATTTCGAGCAATGAATTGACGTTGCTGGAGCGCGTTGCGTAGGTATAAGCAATCTGATATGGGTTTGTATCATTGCCCACTTGCGCCCATGATCCGCGTACTTTCAAGTAATCAATCGCTTCCGGAAGTTTCACCATTTGAGAGATAATGCCCGAGAGACTGACTGAAGGATAAAAGTAGGAACGATTGCTTTTTGGCAAAGTTGACGACCAATCGTTGCGCCCTGTGACATCAAGATAGAGCATACTCTTATAACCAAGGCTTCCACTGAAGAAGACACTCTGAATCTCTTTCTTAGAATAATATTCAGAAGCCTCGCGCTTTGTGCCGTTACCCATGTAGATAAAAAGCGGTATTTGGAATAAGCCTGCGTTGCCAGACAACGTCTCATGAGTGATATTATAAACGGAAGTACCTAAGTTTACATTGACATCAAAGAGGCCAAACCCTTTATTAAATGCCAAGATGAGGTCTGAATTGAATTCCTTAGTGCTCGTACGACTATGCGTATATTGCGTAGCATCGTTCGAACCATCACCCAAATACTTCGTATAATTCCGATATTTGTCATTGTACATATCGATACTTGTGCGACCGGTGAGCTTAAGATAATTGGTGAAAGTAATGGTAGCGCTCACTTGTCCCATGAGCCTGTCGCGTACATTTTCATTGCCGTTATCAGGCATTATCAAGCCATAAGGGTTCGTATTCGAATTGGAAGGCCCCGTCCAATTGATGGTATGCCTATTCCGAATGAAATCATTTGCCAAATCTTGCAGACGAATACTCCGCGGCATTTGGACAAAACGTTGCATAATTCCGTATTCACCCATACCCGGTGCATTGCGTGTTACCTCGTGCATATAGGTACCTTTAACCCCAAGGCTAATCCAATCGTTATTGAGTTCGGTATTCACACCATAGTATTGACGATTGAGTTTATGATTAGGGGTTATGCCATTGTTACGCGAATCTGTGAAAGAGAAACGTGTACGCACATTTTTACTACCCGAAGAAGCAACGATAGAGTTGTTCATTTGGCTTCCGGTATTATAAAACTCTTTGAGGAAATCCTTTTGGGGAAGCATTGGATAAGAGCGATTCTCAGTGTCATAACCATAAATATTGCGCCAACTCTTTATGGTTTGTCCCTCCATCTTCGGTCCCCAACTGCCTGAAGCTCCCGAGTTAAACTTACCATCTGACCCTTGACCATACACATCTTGGTACTTATAGGGGCTGTAGATATTGGTAAATTCCACATTACCGTTGTATTCAAAGGTTAGAGGTTGCCCATAAGCACCGCTCTTAGTCGTGATGACAATAGCACCATTCTGCGCCCGACTACCATAGAGTGCGGCTGCATTAGCGCCTTTTAGCACGGAAATCGTTGCAATATCCTCTGGGTTAATCTGCGAAGCCGACCCATAACTATCAGTTCCTCCCCATTGACTAGCGGTCTGAGCGGATTCATCATTGATGGGAATTCCATCGACAACCCAAAGCGGTTGGTTGTTACCTCCAAGTGAATTAAGTCCGCGCATCACGATACGTGTCGAGCCACCTAAGCCAGTTCCTGATTGAGTAATCTGCACACCGGCCACCTTTCCTTGCAGCATGTTGGCTACAGAGGTTGATTTATTTTCGGTCAACCCTGCTGTATTTACTTCTTGCAGCGCATAACCGAGGGCTTTTTTCTCACGTTTAATCCCCAGTGCAGTAACCACAACTTCATTGAGTTCGGTGTCTTCTGCGCTCATAGAAATCTTTAAATGGGTCTTACCTTCTACGGCGATCATCTTATCTCCATAGCCGATGTAGCTTACAGTGAGCGTAGCATTAGGTTTCACACGCAGTGAAAAATTACCGTCTGCATCGGTAATTGTTCCATTTCGTGTACCTTCTTCAAAGACACTGGCGCCCACAATGGGTTCGCCTTTTTCATCAACAATAGTACCAGTAATGGTCTTTTGTTGTTGCACAACTGCCGACGGAGCCGGCATTCTCCCTGCCGCAAAGCCTGTTTGCGGCACTGATAGCATCATAACACTAATGAGTAGTGTCGACGCTGTACCAATTTTTTTACCTTGACTTGTCATAGTTAAAGGTCTTAGTTTAATAATACTTATTTTTTTTAGCTATATGTTTGCAAATATAAGCGGATTTCTTCTTACTGCCAAATAATTTAAAAAGAAATATGAATAAATTGAAATAAAAAAATAAATTTAATTATATTCCAATAGTAAGAATAGGTCAAGAGACAGCCTTTTAGCTTGTTTTTGAGATGAATTTCTTAGCCTTTAAAAATAAATTGCAATGTGAGATTCCGGTAATTTGAGCCAAAGGCACAAGCATCATTTGCCACAATGCGGAAAGATGGCCCCCGCTTTCGCACATCAATCCTCGGTAATGTTATGATAAAAGCTTCGCACAAACAAGGCGCATGCCCTCAATATACCTTCGCTCATAATCTTTATCCCCTCTAAAGATAGCCCTCAGGCAATGTGTCTCGCCACTGTTTAAAGGGATAATGCAGCAGCGATGAGTTATAAAAGCGGTGGTCACCCGTGACTTCTTTGCCGATAAATTCAGGTTTCATAAAAGCTTCATCTTTCTGCGAAAGCTCTACCTCTGCCATCACAAGTCCTTCGTTTTCTCCTAAGAACTCATCCACTTCAAAGGTATATTTGCCGCTCTTTACCAAATAACGCCACTTGTCTATGCAACCACCTTTACATAATTTCATCAAGTTGTTTGCCTCATCTAAGGTAATTTCTTTTTCGAATTCGTAGCGCGAAAGCCCCCCATCCGTTGAGCGAGATTTTATGGTTAAGTAGGCCTTTTCATCGCGGATGCGCACCCGAACAGTAGCCCCTTCAGCAGGGATATAGCCCTGTTGAATGTGGCTTTTGGCATAGGAGGCGTTGCGATAGGCGCCTCCTTTCTTCACCAAGAATTTGCGTTCGATTTCTAATCCGCTCATTGCATGACGGCAATCACGGTCAGATAGACAAGTGCTAACACGATTAACACGATGCAAATGATGCGAACAATGCCTTTACCTTGTTCTTCATTTTTCTTTAAATGAGCGGCCTTCTTAGCCTTTCTCAATACTTTGTTGTTGCTCATCGTTATAAAATTTTTATGGTTGAAGTTGTTCTTTATGCTTCTTTTGCTGCCGAATCGGCTGCCGCAAACTCCATTAAATAGGCTTTAATAAAGTCATCTAACTTACCATCCATCACGGCATCGACATCCGAAGTCTGATAATTGGTGCGATGATCTTTCACGCGCCGGTCGTCGAAAACATAGCTGCGGATTTGACTTCCCCACTCTATTTTCTTCTTCCCGGCTTCAATTTTAGCCTGTTCAGCCTGCTTTTTTTTCAACGCTCTGTCGTATAATTGCGACTTTAACAGCAGCATAGCCTTCGCTCTATTTTTGGGTTGGTCGCGCGTTTCAGTGTTTTCGATGAGAATTTCTTCATGCTCTCCCGTATCAGGGTCTTCATATTGGTAGCGCAAACGCACACCCGATTCCACCTTATTCACGTTTTGTCCGCCCGCACCACTTGACCGAAAGGTGTCCCAACTCACCTTAGCCGGGTCTACATATACTTCAATGGTGTCGTCAACCAAAGGGGTAACAAACACACTTGCAAAGCTCGTCATGCGCTTTCCCTGCGCATTATAGGGCGAAACACGCACCAAACGGTGCACGCCATTCTCACACTTCAGGTAGCCATAAGCATAATCTCCGCCCTCGATGGTCATCGTTACGCTCTTAATACCTGCCTCGTCGCCCTCTTGGATGTCAGTAATTTTCACACTATATCCATGCGCTTCAGCCCAACGTTGATACATTCTCATGAGCATTTGTGCCCAGTCTTGACTCTCTGTTCCGCCCGCTCCCGAGTTGATTTTCAGCACAGCATCCATCGAGTCTTCCTCTTGCCGCAGCATATTTTTCAGCTCAAGTGCCTCAATCGCTGCAAGCGTTTTGGCATAGAGTGCATCCACTTCCTCCTCGGTCACCATGTCGTCTTTGTAAAAATCAAACGCCAACTGCAACTCGTCTGCAAGTTGTTGACAGGCATGGTAGCCCTTAAGCCATTTCTCAATGTCTTTAACTTTCTTCATTTGCGCCTCAGCCCGTTTCGGATCATCCCAAAAATCGGGTGCCTGTGTGCGCAGTTGTTCTTCTTCAAATTCTATCTTCTTTGCATCGATGTTTAAGTAACGTTGCAAGGCCTGCGTGCGTTCTGTCACATCTTTTAATTGTTCTGCCGTAATCATGCGCTATTCTTCGTACATTTTTTCAATGTCATCTTGATAGTTTTTATAGATGACAGGACGTTTCAACTTGAGTGTGTTGGTGAGTTCTCCGTTCTCCATTGAGAAATGATGGGGCAACAAGGTGATGCGTTTAATCTGCTCATAGGGAGCTAATTGCTGTTGAAGTGTGCTGATTCTTTCTAACATCATGGCCTGAATTTGCTTGTTTTCGCACAGGTCTTCGCGACTTTCAAACGCAATGTTTTGTTCGTTTGCCCAGTCTTCTAATAACCTAAACTCGGGCACAATGAGTGCCGAAACAAACTTTCTTTGGTCAGCAATCACGGCCACTTGGTCTACATATTTATCCACCAGCAACAGCGATTCCACCATTTGTGGGGCAACATATTTCCCGTTTGAGGTCTTAAAGAGATCTTTAATGCGCTCCGTCAAGAAGAGTTCCCCATTCTTTAAATAGCCCGCATCGCCCGTATGAAAGAAGCCATCGGCATCGAAAGCCTGTGCATTGATGGCATCTCGGTGATAGTAGCCGCGCGTGATGGTTGGCCCTTTCAGCAAGATTTCATTATTCTCACCTATTTTAATTTGAATACTATGAATGGGACGTCCCACAGAACCAATGGTATAGGGCTTGTTTTTGCGGTCACATGACACGGTTGCCAAGCTCTCTGTGAGCCCATATCCCACAATCATTTCAATGCCAATCGAATGTACAAACTCCTCAACCTCGGGCGAAACGTAGGCGCCGGCCGTAGGAAATATGTTGGGTTTAAGCAATCCCATCTGCTTTCTCACCAAACTTAGGATGGTTTTATTCACCATCTGATATTCTAATTCCAAGGGCAACGGCACCCGTTTTCCGCGACTTCTATACTCAATATTTCGTTTCCGTCCTATACTCAAAGCGTGTTCAAACAGTTTTCGCTGCACACTGCTCGCCTCTTCAATCTTCGATTTCACGGCAATATACACCTTTTCCCAAAACCGAGGCACAGCACTCATACATGTAGGATGCGTCTCTCGCATGCTCTCTTGAATTTCTTTGGGATCGGTATTGATAATCAAATGTGCACCTTCTGATAGACAAAGGTAGGCCCATCCGCGTTCAAAGATGTGGGTTATCGGCAGAAAACTGATGACACGGTCGCTTTCTCCCACAGGAACACACCTATCATTGGCCTCCATAGCCGCAGTGTATTGCCCATAGGTGAGCACCACTCCTTTGCTATCGCCCGTTGTTCCGCTGGTGTAAAGAATATTACAAATATCGTCATCTTTTGTCTTTGTCCACAACATTTCAACCTCACTTTGCCTTGGAAGGTTCTCTCCTAAGGCGATGAAGTCGTCAAAATAGAGCGCATTGGGGTCATGGCTGCTAATCCTTACATTGCGATCGAAAATGATAATACGTTCTAACGATGGGCAAAGAGCAAAGATACGGTGTGCTTTGTTATACTGCTCTTGTTCGCCAACAAACAGAAATCTCACCTGCGCATCGTTCACCATGTATTGAATTTGCTGCTCACTTGTGGTGGCATAAAATGGAATCGAAATCACGTTTACACCATAAGCACCAAAGTCTGTGTAGAGATATTGGATGCAGTTTTGCGAGAAAACACCGATGGTTTGTTGGGGCTTTGCACCTAAGTTGAGCAGGGCATTGCTCACTTGTTTCACGCGAAGCGAGAACTGATCCCATGAAACGGTTTGCCATTCTCTGCTGCCAAAACGGCGAAAGGTGAGTGCATCGCGTTGACCATATTTCTTAGCTTGCTCGTGAATGAGCACGGATAGCGGACATATTGTTTGCATCTTTGTAGAACTTAATCTATGCAAAGATAGGAGAAAATAAGGAAACAACAAAACAAAAATAGACCTTTTCTCGGACAAAGAAACAGAAAAGGTGCGTGCATGAAACGGCCTTCACCTCGAATGGGTTGTGAAAGGCTGCACTGATTTTATTTCCTTGCGGGGCAGAAGGGTTGCCGATTTGTCGAAGTTGTAGCCGGCTACGTCGAGAGAAGAGAACCAACAAGACGCCAATCAGCAAATGAAAGATGGCCAAAAAGCGATGGGCTTCATCTAAGGTCATCCACAAACCGGCGAATAGTCAATGGGGGCTTGCTTCTGTTTGGTAGCGCAACGGCAAAACAAAAGCTATCAAATTGTGCGCCAATCACTATCATTTTATCACCTAATAGAATAGCAATTAGCGCACAAAATGGTACACTTTTCTCAGCACAATTCAATACTTTCTCTGCAAGTTGCTTTTTAATGGGCTGACTATCGGCCTAACCATACTTCGGGATTGAGCTTGGAAGTCTCTTTCCTGAGCTGGAATTGAAGAATGTTATCGGTACCTACTGCGCCTAAAACCTGACGTGGTTTCACCTTTTGTCCACGGCTGACACTCACCGATTTAAGATTGGCATATACCGAAATAAATGTGCCATGACGCAGCATTACCACCATGCTTCCGGCATAACCAAACACGGCACTCACCTCGCCATCATAGATAGCGCGAGCCGAACAGCCTGGATTGCCTTGAATGTTGATGCCCTTGTTGTCGAGGGTTACCCCTTTTAAGCCCGACACATTGTACTGCCCAAAGTGGCTAACCACCTTATATGCACCCGTGACAGGCATGGGAAGACGCCCACGATTGGCCTCAAAGCCACCACTAATCATGCGGTCCACGCTCGAAAGACGTTCCGAACTTTCAGCTTCTTTCTGGGCTTCGGCGATCTCTTGCTTTTGCCTTGAGGCCTCAACCTTTGCCTTTTTCTCTGCGGCAACACGCTGTGCTTCGGCCTCACGAGCTGCTTGTTCGGCTGCTTCGCGCTTCATTTGTGCCGCCTGTGCAGCTGCCAATGCCGCTTGTTTCTTTTTGGTTTCGTCGGCCGTCTGCTGTGCTTTGCGTGCCTGTTCTGCGGCTTGTGCGGCAGCAACGGCCTCTGCTTTGAGCTTCGCTTCGTGGGCCTTCGCCTCTGCAATGCGACGTGCATTCTCGCGAGCTTCGGCCTCTGCCTCAGCCTTTTTGCGTGCAATCTCTGCCGCTTTGCGTTGGGCTTCGGCTTTAGCAGCAGCCTTTCGACGGGCTTCTTCGGCTGCTCTTGCACGGGCCTTAGCCACTTCTATGGCCACCAACTTATCGATTTGGGCATTCAGAGCCGCATCTTTCTGCCGTTGTTCAGCAATGACTTTCTGAATGGTCTTTTGCTGATTTTGCAAAGATGCCACTACCTTTTTCTGCTCTTCTTGTTGTCCTTCGAGGGCCTCTTTTTCTTTTTTACCTTTATATAAAAGGTTGTTTTTCTCGCCTTTTACTTGCTTGAGTTGCGTTTGTTTGCCGTCAACCTGCGCTTGTTTGGCTATAACCATCTCGCCTTGTGCCTTTTGAAAATCGGCATATTCGCGCACAAAACGCAGCCTTCGATACATCTGTGTGAAGCTTTTTGCAGAGAAAATAAACATCAACTTGTCTTGCACGTTGCGGTGTTTGGCCAAATAGCGCATCGATTGGATATATTTTGTCTTGCGATCGGCCAACTGTTGCTCCAACGTTTTGAGCTGTGCGTTGAGAATATCGATGTTACCATTGATGTTGTTAATGTCTTTTTGGATGCCATCGATATTCTTTTGGCGCTCATCAATCTGCGTGTTCAGCGTGATAAGGGTGTTTAATTGCTGCTTCACGTCGGCTTGGTTTTTCTTCAACGCCTGCTCTTGTTCCTTGATTTTCTTTTGAATTTGCGAGCGTTGTCCTTGCAAACCGCGTATCGAAGCGTTGGTGTAAACAGGTGCTTTTTTCTTTGTTGCCTTTGCTTTCTTTGACGATGTGCCCTGCTTTTGAGTGGGATTGGCTTTCTTTACAATCGTTTTTTGTGGCTTTTTGACTTGTGCACTCTTTTGTTTATGCTGTGCGTGTGCACCGCAAGCCAGCAACAATACGAGGAGGAAAAATGCGATTTTTTTCATCTATAGGTTCATGATTTTTCCCAAAACATCCTGCGTTTCTACCTTTTTATATTTGGGAGAAACGGTCGTTTTGGCATCCCAATTAGCTTTAGTAGTCACCTCTTCCATGTCAAGGGTGAGCTGAACGCTTTGCTTTCGCTGTGTAGCCGTGGTTGTAAAGGTAAAACTTTGCCAGGCAGGGAATTGTTTAACGCCCACTGGTTTGAAGTTGTCATAGTGCCAATCTAAGGTCGAACGCCCATGTTTCTGACTTTGATAAACCACCGATGCGGCTTGAATGAGTCCACTTTCTGCGTTGCAATTCCAGTTGAAATGCAGATCTCCATTTTGCACTGTGACGGGAATAAGCGATGAATGAGCGTTTCTTTGTGCATCAAAACGCTGCAATAAGTCGGATGTCAACTGATTGGTTCCGGGCAAAAAGAGCTGGTTCCAAAACAAGGATTGCAGGCTATAAAAGTTTAATCCATTGTTTTTTAAGAAATCAAGTTGCTGATAACTGGCCTGAATATATTCTTTATGTAGCCGATCTATCAATAGAACATAGTCGGGAGTAAACTCTAATCGTCCCACTTCTGTGCCCAATATGGGGATGAAAACCTGTATGCGTATCACTTGATTCTTGCGCATGTGGAGCGAACCCGGCGCAGAAATGTCACGCCCATTCGCTTTGATATTGAGCTTTAAATCGCCCACAATGTCGGTTGCATACACGGCATTGTCGGCCACTTTTTGAATGAAATTGAGTTTTGGAAAAGCGTTGTTTTCGTTGCTTTTTGGCGTTTTCATCGTTGTGTTGGGCGATGAAGAGCTGCTCGATACTACAGCTTTCTTGGTGCCACATGCTGCAAAAAGCAGGGCCAAAGCTATCGCCGAGCAAGCGTTATTCCTTACAATCTTTATTTTTTTCATCATTGAATATATTTCTTTAGCCTCATCTTGCGTGTCAAGATGGCTTTTCGTTCGCTACCCTTTTGCAAGGCTTGTTGCCAAAATTCCATCGCCTTTTGGGGTTGATGGAGCTGGATATAGATGTCACCTGCGTGTTCAAAAATCACCGAACTCATCGTCGAATCGTTGCCATTCTTTAGTGCTTGGTCAATATAAAGGCGCGCTTCGGCAAATTTTCTGCCGAAAAAGAATCCAAGCATACGTGTCTAAATAGGTAGTGTTGTTGGGTTCTGCCTGGATTGTCTGCTGACTCATCTGGGCAGCTCTATCTAAGTTTTTCCCACTTTCACTTAAAAAATAGGCGTAATTATTGAGACATTCAATGTTATTGGCGTTCCATTTGAGACAACTGTCATACGCTTCGAAAGACTCTTTTATGCGGTGTTGTTTCTGTAAACAGTCGCCTAAGATGGCGTAAAGATCAGATACTAAGTTGCTGTTAGCCTCTTTTGGCAAATGCTTCATGCCCGTTTGGATGGTTTTTATCACCTCATTGAACTGGTCTTTTTGCAGATAAGCGATACTTTTAAGGTAGTAGAAGGTTATCTCATTGGCGTCATAATCCAAGCCTTTCTGCGCTATCTCGAGAACTTGTTGCCATTTCTTTTCCTCCAAAAGGTTCTGCAACAACTGAATACGTGAGGCTTTATTATTGGGCGAAAGTGTCAACAGTTGCGTTAAAGCAGCATTGGTTTCGGGCATAGGAAACTTCTTTAGCACCATGTAAGCGGCCTTTAATTCGAGCATAGTCGTATCAGAAGGAACCGTTTTAAGAATGGAATCGAAGGTCTTGATGATGGATAAACTATCGCCACCCGCCCGTTCTTGCTCTTGAATGAGCTGCCGAATGAGCGTCTGTTTGGTCTTTGCGTCTGCATCTTTGTGGCACAACACACGCATCATCAGGACATGTTTTTGCACACTATCGTTCTGCTCTGCATAATAATCGTAGAGCGATTCCAACGCCATCACGTTGTTAGCATCTTCCTTTAGCACACTTTGATAGCAGTCAAAAGCCTCTTTTAATCGCTTTTTTTGCATGAGCCAATTACCTGTCATGATGCGATATGCCGGGTCATTGGGGTGCGATTGACATAAATCTTGTAGCGCTTGATAGGCTTTTCCCTCGTCTTTCTGCAACTCAAAGATGCGCACTTTGGCTAACGTTATGTTCTCACTTGTCCCCTCAATCTGCTCAATTCGATTGAGCGTTTGCAGCATTTTGTCATAATCTTTCTGCTGGTTGTAGAGCTGAAGCAGCACCTGTAGCTCGTCGGTTCGGTCGGCATGGCGCTTTGAAAGCTGCTCATAAACCTCGATACTCTTGTCATATTGCCCTGCATCGATATAGGCTTCGCCCAATCGTTCTTGATAGATGTCGTTACGAGGGGATAGCTTTACGGCCTGAGAAAGACGCTCAATGCGCAACGAATCGCCGCGCGATGTGGTGTCAAGTGTTGCTAAAAAGTAGTAAGCCTCGGCGGCATTGGGGTTTAAAGCAATGCAATGATTGAGCTTTTGATACGCTGAATCGTAACGATCTGCTACCTCATCGATGATAGCATCTAAGAACATTCGGTTGTAACGCATGCTGTCTTCATCGGTGAGCGATGGTGAAACAACCTCCTTTTGTGCAGGCTTTTTCTCAGCTTTTTTATGCGCTATTGCTGGAAAGACGATTGAGAAAGTGACGCATCCAACGATCAACAGCGTTGCAATAGGTGTGCTTGTATGTTTCAATTTCTTCAATTTTAGGGTTTATTTCACACCGGTATGTCCGTAACCTCCGGTGCCTCTTTCGGTCTCATCGAGCGCATCTACCAACTCAAGGGTGGGTTGTTCGTGTCGAGTTACCACCATTTGGGCAATGCGTTCGCCATCGTTAATGGTGAAATCGGCGTCTGAAAGGTTGATTAAGAGCACCATTAACTCCCCCCGATAGTCTGCATCTATGGTGCCAGGACTATTCAAAACGGTGATACCATGCTTCAAAGCGAGCCCACTTCTGGGGCGGATTTGTGCTTCATAGCCTATGGGAAGTGCCATAAAGAGCCCTGTATGCACCAACATTCTCTGCATGGGTTTCAGCACAACAGGGCTTTCAAGGTTGGCTCTTAGGTCCATTCCCGCACTCTGTTTCGTTGCAAATGAAGGCAACGGATGATGGCTTTTATTGATGATTTTAATATTCATTGCGCGCAATCTATAATGTGCAAAAGTAAACAATTCTATGCAGATAACTTCACTTTTCTACTGAAAAAGCGTGAAATTCGATAGATTAGCATTATATTTGCCCTATGAATTGGCAGCAATTAATATCCAATAAGCGTTTCGGTCAGGAGCATAAGCATGCCGAAAGGCACGATGATCGGTCGGAATTTAAACGCGATTATGATCGTCTTATCTATTCGGCTCCATTCCGAAGGATGCAAAACAAGACGCAAGTTTTCCCGCTTCCGGGTAGCATTTTTGTGCACAATCGGTTGACACACAGTTTAGAAGTCTCCTCATTGGGGCAGTCTTTGGGCAATGATGTGGCGACACGTTTAAAGCGAAAGCATCCCGAATTAGCCAACACTTTGTTTGAAGAGATTGGCACAATTGTTAGTGCCAGCTGCTTAGCTCATGATATGGGGAACCCTCCTTTCGGCCATTCTGGTGAGAAAGCAATACAGTCTTTCTTTACAGAGGGCAAGGGATTACGACTGAAAGACCGTGTTTCGGCACCATTTTGGAGCGACATTACACATTTTGAAGGCAATGCAAATGCCTTTCGATTGCTGACGCATCGTTTCAAAGGTCGGCGCATAGGAGGCTTTGTAATGACCTATTCGATGTTGGCAAGTATTGTGAAATATCCTTTTTCGAGCATGCTTTCGGGGACTCATGGCAAGTTTGGTTTCTTTCAAAGTGAGGCCGAATACTATGAGAAGATTGCCAATGAATTGGGCATTATTCGTCGGTCTCAGCCCGGAGCTCCCCTGCAATACGCCCGTTTCCCGTTGGTTTATTTGGTCGAAGCAGCCGATGACATCTGCTATGAGATTATGGATATAGAAGACTCTCATAAGCTAAAGATTCTTTCTTATGAAGAAACGGAAGAGTTGTTGTTGGGCTTTTTCGATGCAACCACCCGTGAAACTATTCTGCAAAGAATGGAGGAAGAGGCGTAACTGATGCCAATGAACGTGTCGTTTATATGCGTGCCAATGTCATAGGCAAGCTCGAAAGTGAGTGCGTTGAGGCCTTTGTTGCCAACGAAGAAGCAATACTTGACGGTACGTTCCAAGGAAGTTTGATACAGCATATCGCTGCTTTTCAACATCAAGCCTATCGACATTGTGTAAAAGTTTCTTATGAGAAAATCTATCATAGTAAGCCCGTTTTGGACATAGAGCTATCCGGTTTCCAAATTATGGAGACCTTAATGGAGGTGTTTATTGACGCAGCTGTTAACCCCAAGCGGTTCTATTCACAGCAACTTATCCGACGTGTGAGTAGCCAATATGACATTCATAGCGAGGATTTAGAGACGCGTATCATGGCCATCATCGATTACATCAGCGGCATGACCGATGTTTATGCGTTGGATATTTATCAAAAAATCAAGGGCATAGCGCTACCCATCGTGTAGTGCTCCTGCTTGAAATGAGGAATGGAAGCATCGGTACTACTGACAATGCCTGCATTCCTTATTTTGCATTTTTACGTTCCTTATAGATTACTTTATTGGCTCCGCTGGTGATATTTAATGCTTCGGGGTGCTCTTTCACATAGCTATCGATGTGGCGAACACGCTTTTCTTCCATGATTTCATCAACAGCTATTAAGATACCTGTTTCTTCAACGTCGCCAAAACCATAGTTGATGGCCGTGCCAAAGAGTTTCATTGTGGGGCTAAGGCTCATGTAAGCATTGACCAAAGGCGGAATGTTATAGCCTAATTGTCGGATTTCTTTGTTCAAAATGCGATAGTCATCATGAAACGAGTCCTTGTTAAACAACCGTTCTAACTCTGCGATAGGCGTTTCGATTTTGAGCGGTTTGATCGGCGAAATGAGGTGATCTTTATCATCAAAATGCTTCTTTAGGAAATATAAAATCATGTCGCGCCCTTTACGAATATACGATGGATACATCGTTACTTTGCCAAAGAAATATTTGCATTTAGGGTTGATAATGGTGAGCGCTCCCAGCCCATCCCATAGGTTGTCTAATGCAAAAATGCTTTTAGAGTTTTTGCGAACGTTCTGATATTCTAATGAAACGAAGCTGCGACCTAACTCAACTGTGTAGGGCGCATAGTCTTGCATGAAGGTCTTTGAGAAATGAAACATGTGACTGGTGGCGAGCTTTGGTTGCCCGTTTTCATCCACTTGCCAATCCGATCCAAACAAATACCGATAGCCACCAATAATCTCTTCGGCCTCAGGATTCCACACAATGAGCTGTTTGCAACCATTCTCCATCGTGTCGAATTCGTCGATATCCATTGCTTTTCCCGTTCCCCCGCCAGCCGTTCTGAATGCCATTTCGCGCAAACGGCCAATCTCTTTCATCACGTTGGGGGCGTTCTGTGCCGTGATGACATAGATTTCATTGTTGCTTTTGTTCGTCATTCTCAGCTGACGCTCAGCGGTTAGTTCGCTTTTCAACAAAGCTTTGTCAATGGGTTGAATGATTTCTTCTTCCATTTTTGTGGGTTCTCTCGTTCGTTTTCTTTATTTGTTTGGGTGCGCTTGCAACGCATACACCTCGTTTTCTACATATTTTGCCCATTCCATCGGTGTTTTTTGCTTGTCGAAAGTCTGCCAAGGTATGGGCTTTCCGATGGTGATTTTAAAGTGCTTCCCTACATTTTTATACATTTCATCGACTAAAAACAACATGGCTAAATTGAATGGAAGCCAGCGATCACTGAACTTAGCGATGCGATAAAAACGATTAGAATTGCGTCCGCTAAAGTGTATAGGCACCACATCTCTGTGGGTTTCTACGCTCTTTGTGATAAACGTTTTCTTCCAAGGCAGGTCATGAATCTTCCCTTTTATCTTACGACTATTGAGCCCGGCAGGGAACATTATCAGGTGGTTTTGGCTGTTAAAGCCCGCCTCTACCATGCGAGGAAAGTCGCGACTTTGTTTGCCTGTCTTGTTGATACCAATGCAGACGGGTTTCAATCCGGGAAGATTGAGCAACAAGTCGTTGACCAAATAGCGGAAGTTGCCATCGTAATGACGACCAATGATGGCTCCCAATGCAACACCATCCTGTCCGCCTAAGGGGTGATTGGATACGAAAGTGTAGAGCTTTCCGTCGTCTTTTCGGGGCAAGTTCTCTGCACCAACGACTTCGATTTTCATATCCAAATAGCGCACACAAGCCTCTAACCATTCTGTGCCTTGCACATCTTTATGGTCTGCAAGAAACGCATTTACTTCGTCTTCGTGCACAAGATGCCGCAGCCAGGAAATCAGAAAACGTGGCACATAGCGTGCCTTTGCGCCCACTTTGCTGGTCAGCACCTTCTCAATATCGATGGTTTTCTCTATCACTTCTGTCTTCATTTCACTCAAATGCAAGAGACATGCAAAAATAATATAAGTTTTTCTAAATCGCTCTTTTTTACCTTAAAATAATCAATTTTTTTTGTATTTGGGTGTCAAGGGCAACACTACCGGCAGGCATAGACGCGTAATGGCGAGGGAACAGGCACGTCGTGTTCCATGTTCTGCGGAGGGTATGTGGCACTTTTGATACGGACTTGACAAAGAGGGTTATAAAAATCATTTTCTATTACAAATGCTTCGCTGTATTTTTCATATTCACAACGTCGAAAGCAGTTGCAGAAAATAACGCAAAAAGAAGCCGTCTTCGTAATATTTTTATAATGAGAACGTTACGAAAACTGCTATGAAAAAGGACGCAAAAATCGCTTGTAATAGAGGCTTTTTTCAGCCATTTTGCATGTTTTTCGGGGCAAAAAAGACGTGTAAAAGCATGGTGTTTTCGCGATGAAATGGGCGTTTTTGCAAAATCATGTGATTGCTTTTCTCGTGCAAAGGAACAGAAAAAGGTGGAAAAGGTGTTTCATTTCTGTGGCAGAAGTGCTATTTCGAGGAAACCGGTGTGTGGTGTTTTTGGTATTAAAAGTTTACAGTTTGGAGGCCACTTCACAATGTATCGCAGGAATAAACACGAACCAAAGTGGCAGCATTTTGTGCGCAAAGCATACAAATTGAGATGAGGGTGGCGCGTCGTTGGGTGGAGGATGTGTTGTGAAGGCTGCATCATTGAGATGCAGAGGAATGGAGAACAGGGAGCCTTGACTATGGGACGACGCGCCAATACATCAAAAAAGGAGCACTGTTGCATGCTCCTTTGCGGTTAAATCGTCGGGATGAGGCGACTCGAACGCCCGACCCCTACGTCCCGAACGTAGTGCGCTACCAACTGCGCTACATCCCGATTAACCTGTGTTTTGTGGACGCAAAGGTAGTGGTTTTTTATGAACTGACGAATTTTTTCGGGGAAAAGTTTGGTGATGTGGAAGAATATGTATACCTTTGCAACCGCAAATAGCGAAGAAAAGGTGCCATAGCTCAGTTGGTAGAGCAAAGGACTGAAAATCCTTGTGTCCCCGGTTCGATTCCTGGTGGTACCACTTCCTCCTTTCATTAAGGCGTTTTACCTATTTTATGGGCAAGCGCCTTTTTTCGTTTCTTGTAGGCAACGTTGGTAGGGCAGACATTAAAAAAGTAGCGATGAGGTGGGCATTTCTGCTCCACTCATCGCTACTTTTGGTTAAAAGGCAACGCAGGTACTGCGCTGTTTATAAATAAGGTGGCAACTCAAACAAGCGAATGCTGTTGCTTCCTTTAATCAAAATAGAATGGTTTTGTGGCTGTTGGGCAGCGATAGCCGCCTTCACCTCTTCCACATCTTTAAACTTTCGATAGGTGGTGTGGGTCTTTTCAAACTCCTTTCCCACAAGCCAAACCTTATCAAAGCCATCGCCTTGCAGCATATCGACCACCTTTTGATGCTCCGATGCAGACACTTCGCCCAACTCAAGCATATCCCCTAAGATGGCCATCTTATGGGGAACATCCATCCATTTAAAATTCTCTATCGCCGCTTTCATGCTCGAAGGATTGGCATTGTAGGCGTCAACAATGAGCTTGTTGTGTGCCGTTTCTTCCAACTGGCTGCGGTTGTTGGACGGAATATAATGTGAAAGGGCATGATTAATCTGCTCAGGTGTGACGCCAAAATGCAAGCCAACGGCAATGGAAGCCAGCAGGTTGTCGATGTTGTAAGCGCCAATGAGATGGGTTGTTACTTCGTAGGTGCGCAGCTTTGTGTGCGGGGTTGAAAGGTCGGTCCAGCTGAAATTCACAAAAGGACTGCACGAAATGAGCGTTCCACAGACGTTCACATCGTCGCTTTGTCCATAGGAAACAATGCGGTTGAATTGTCGTTCGTTGGCCATTTCCACTAAGTCGGGGTTGCTTTCGTTGAGGAAAAGCAATCCGTCGTGTGCCTTTAAATAATCATAAAGCTCGCCTTTTGTCTGTTTAACGCCTTCAAAACTGCCAAAACCTTGCAGATGAGCGCGCCCCACATTGGTAATCAATCCGCAGGTAGGTTCTACGTAATCCACAAGCTTTTTAATATCGCCGATGTGGCTGGCTCCCATCTCTACCACCGCAATCTCATGGCTGTCGTTGAGGCGAAAAAGCGTTTTGGGCACACCAACATCATTATTATAGTTGCCTTCGGTGTGCATGACGTTGAACTTTTCGCTTAAAACAGCCGAGAGAAGTTCTTTGGTTGTGGTCTTACCATTGGTGCCTGTGATGCCAATAATGGGGATGTTGAACTGGCGACGATGCATTCTTGCCAATGCTTTATAGGTGAGAAGGCAATCGTTAACCAAAATGATTTTGGGTTGATTGGGGTCGGCATATTGCGGATTGTCGACAATAGCATAGGCACATCCCTTATCTAAAGCGCCTTGTGCAAACTTGTTTCCGTCAAACGATTCGCCCTTTAAGGCTAAAAAAATGCTGTCTTTGGGGCAGTTGCGGCTATCGGTTGTGATGCACGGATGCTGCAAATAAAGCTGATACAAATCTTCTATATTCATGCTGTTATTGTGAATTGTCGATACAAAGTTAAGGCTTTTTTGGTGACGATGGATATAGAATGTTAATGATTTGCAGTAAGCGTGGTATTTAATTTGCATGCTATATAAAAAAAATATATCTTTGTAGCGATGAAGCCTATACATTATTCTATTCAAGTTAGAGGAACATTGGTAGATCTTTCCACACCACAAGTGATGGGAATATTGAATTGCACGCCCGATAGTTTCTATGCGGGTAGTCGCAAACAAACCGAAGAAGAGATTGCTCATCGCGCGAATGAGATTGTCGAACAAGGTGGAACGATGATTGATGTGGGTGCCTTTTCGACACGTCCGGGGGCGTCTGTTGTGAGCGAAAGCGAGGAGATGGAGCGTTTGAAGCGTGCACTTGCCATCGTAAGACGGGAGCAACCCACGGCTATTGTGTCGGTAGATACCTACCGACCGCTTGTAGCTCGTCGCTGCATTGAGGAGTGGCAAGCCGATATTATTAACGATGTGAGCGAAGGAGGTATCACTGGTATTGCCAATGTTCCTATTCATGAAACGGAGAATATGTTTGATGTGGTGGGTCAGTTGCAGGTGCCCTATATCTTAATGTCGGTGAAATCAAATCTCAACGACATGATACTTTCCTTTGCAAAGGAGGTGCAACAATTACGCGATCGAGGGGTGAAAGATATTATTCTTGACCCGGGTTTTGGCTTTGGAAAGGACTTACAGCAGAATTATGCCGTGCTCAATGGCTTGGAAGAACTGCGTACTTTGGAACTTCCTTTATTAATAGGTGTGTCGCGTAAACGTATGATTTACCAGTTAGTGGGTGGCGATGCGTCGACCGCTTTGAATGGAACGACGGCCATCCATGCCGCAAGTTTGATGAAAGGAGCTAACATTTTGCGGGTGCACGACGTAGCTGAAGCTGTGGAAACGGTGAAGATTATCTCGGCGATGCAACAAAGTTCACCGAGTGATGAATGGGCATAAAGACGTGAATATGCGGCAAGATGAGGCAGCGTTTCGTGCGGAAAGGTCATCCATAGAGTGTTCATTTCCATCAAAACAGCACCCTGTTGAGAATTGATGTATGTTAAAATAGAACATAAAACAACTTGATAAATTAGTTTTACGATGCCTTTTAATTTTGGAATTAAGGATGTCATCGATATTGTTTTAGTGGCATTGTTGCTCTATTATATTTATCGTTTGATGAAAGAGAGCCGCTCGTTGAATATCTTTATTGGTGTCATCGTGTTTGTTTTGGTGTGGCTTTTCGTCAGTCAAGTGCTCGAAATGCGGCTTTTAGGAGCCATTCTTGACAAGTTGGTTGGCGTGGGTGCTTTGGCTTTGATTGTGCTTTTCCAAGAAGAAATTCGCCGTTTCCTTTATTCCTTAGGTGCACATCGGCAGTTTAAACGTTTGGCAAAGTTCTTCGAGGGACACCGAAATGCACGGCAAAGCGAGGAGACACGTCAGATGATTGTGCCTATTGTGCTGGCTTGTATGAGCATGGGTAAAGGGAAAGTGGGTGCATTGATTATCATCGAACGGGCTTCTCCGCTTGATGATATTATGGATACGGGCGACCGAATTGATGCCAATATCAATCAAAGGCTCATCGAAAATATCTTTTTTAAGAACTCTCCTTTGCACGATGGCGCGATGATTATTTCGCAAAAGCGTATTAAAGCGGCAGGATGTATCTTGCCTGTGAGCCACGATTTGAATATTCCTAAGGAGTTAGGACTGCGGCATCGTGCGGCAATGGGTATCAGTCAGGTCAGCGATGCGATAGCCATTGTGGTGAGTGAAGAGACAGGTCGCATCAGTATTGCTATGGGAGGGCAATTCTATCTGCGGTTATCGGCCGAGGAGTTGGAACAGATTCTGACGACAGAATTATCTTGATTTTTTATTTTTTTTAGAGCGCTTATCGGGCAATGTTCCATAAAATTCACTAAATTTGCAAAGTAGAAATGACAATTTTCAGCATTGTTATAACAACAAGAACATTTGAAATATTTTATAAGCAATATAAAAAATGGAATTATTACAGCAGATTGTAGCGCGCGCAAAGGCTGACAAACAGCGTATTGTGCTTCCAGAAGCAGAGGAAGAACGCACGCTCCGTGCAGCTGATCGTGCATTGGCTGACGACTTAGCCGATATTATTTTAATCGGTAATCCAACGAAAATCCAACAGCTTGCAGCACAATGGGGCCTGCAAAACATCGGGAAAGGAACCGTTATTGATCCTCAAAACAATCCTAAAAGCGAAGAGTATGCGGCACTCTTGTGTGAACTTCGCAAGAAAAAGGGGATGACTTTGGAGCAAGCACGCCAACTGGTTACCACGAATAACCTTTATTTAGGCTGCATGATTATTAAGACAAAAGGGGCTGATGGGCAGATAAGTGGGGCGTTAAGCACCACGGCTGAGACGTTAAGACCTGCACTTCAGATTATCAAATGCCGCCCGGGTATTACGTGTATCAGCGGTGGTTTGCTCTTAGTTACCACGCAAAAGCAATATGGAAACGATGGTGTTGTGTTCATGGGTGACGTAGCTGTTACGCCAGTTCCCGATGCAAACCAATTGGCTCAGATAGCTATTTGCACGGCAGAGACCGCAAAATGTGTAGCAGGTTTTGATGATCCACGTGTGGCTATGTTGAGTTTTTCAACGAAAGGCAGCGCTTCTCACGAGGTAGTGGATAAGGTTGTTGAGGCAACAAAGATAGCAAAGACGTTGGATCCAACGTTAGATATCGACGGCGAATTGCAGACAGATGCAGCTTTAGTGCCGTCCGTTGCGGCAACAAAAGCACCGGGTAGCACGATTGCTGGTAGGGCAAATGTGCTCATTGTGCCCAATCTTGAGGTAGGAAACATTGCCTATAAGCTCGTACAACGCTTGGGAAATGCCAAAGCTATCGGTCCGATTTTGCAAGGGATTGCACGTCCTGTGAACGATTTAAGCCGTGGATGTTCGGTAGAAGACATTTATTATATGATTGCTATCACAGCTTGTCAGGCGCAAGAAGCAAAGAATAATTAGGAGGAAAAGGTTTGAAGTGGAGCATGATTTGCTGCACAAAAGGTCTGAAAAATCATTCAAATTCAACGTATCACATATCACATTAAATCCATTTATGAACGTATTAGTCTTAAATTGTGGGAGCAGTTCTATCAAATATAAGCTCTACAACATGGACAATGAGTCGGTGTTGGCACAAGGAGGTGTCGAGAGAATTGGCATAGATAATGCCTTTATCAAGGTGAAACTGCCCAATGGTGAAAAGAAAACCATTATGGCCGACCTGCCAACCCATAAGGAAGGCGTTGGCCTTGTGTTCGATTGTTTGCTCGATCCAACGTTTGGTGCTATCAAAAGTCTTGATGAAATAGATGCCGTAGGGCATCGTATCGTGCAAGGAGGTGATATCTATACGGAAAGTGTTATTTGCACTCCGCAGGTTGAAAAGGATATAGAAAGCCTCTGTGATCTTGCACCTGTGCACAATGCCGGGCATTTAAAAGGCATTAAGGCCGTGGATGAGTTGATGCCTAACACACCACAAGTGTGTGTGTTTGACAATGCTTTCCATAGCACCATGCCCGATTATGCTTATCTTTATGCCATCCCTTACAACCTTTATGAGCAATACCATGTGCGCCGTTATGGCTTCCATGGTACCTCACATCGTTATGTATCGCAGCGCGTTTGTGAAATCTTAGGCTTGGATATTCACCATTCTAAGATCATAACTTGCCACATAGGCAATGGTGCAAGCGTAGCAGCTGTGCGCAATGGAAAGGTAATTGACACCTCAATGGGGCTCACTCCGTTGGCAGGTTTGATGATGGGTACGCGCTGTGGTGATATAGATCCGTCGGCAGTTACTTATCTTATGAGGAAGCTAAACATGACACCTCACGAGATGTCTGAGTATCTAAACAAGAAGAGTGGCGTGGTAGGAATTACCGGAATTTCAAGCGATATGCGCGATATTGAGCAAGCCGCTAAGGATGGAAATGAGCGTGCTTTGCTGGCGATGAAGATGTATGACTATCGCATTAAGAAATATATTGGCGCTTATGCTGCAGCACTTGGCGGTGTAGATGCCATTGTCTTTACGGCCGGTGTGGGCGAGAATCAAACGGGAACACGTGAGAAAGCCTGTGCAGGTCTTGAGTATATGGGTATTAAGATCGATGTAGAAAAGAATGCAACCATTCATGGTGAGGAAGCTATCATTTCTACTCCTGACAGCAAAGTGAAAGTAGTTGTCGTACCCACTGATGAAGAAATCGTTATTGCGCGCGACACAAAAGCGCTCGTTACGCAATAAATAGCAGCAACTTTATGGTTAACAGTTCAGCAAAAGGGTGAGCATTGCGCTAGCAGTGTCCACCCTTTTGTTTTGCTCTTGTAGCAGGTTTGGATATAGAAACCCTTCACATGACAAGCTATGATAGATGAAATTCTCCAATATAATCAGCAGTTTGTAGCCGCGAAAGGTTACGAAAAGTATATCACTTCCAAATATCCCGACAAGCATTTGGCCGTACTTTCGTGCATGGATACGCGCTTAACCGAGCTGCTTCCGGCCGCTTTAGGTCTCAAAAATGGCGATGCTAAGTTCATTAAGAATGCCGGAGCTTGGTCATTTCGCCTTTCGATTCGGCCATGCGCAGCCTCATTGTAGCTATTTTTGAGTTGGGAGTGAATGAGATTATGGTGGTGGCTCATTCAGAATGTGGCGCCTGTCACATGCACTATGACGCGTTTCATGCACACATGAAAGCGCGAGGTATTGCCGATTCTACGTTGGAAACCATCCGCCGGAGTGGCATAAACCTCAACGAATGGTTGGAAGGTTTTCACGATACCGAGGCATCAGTGCGCCATACCGTTGATGTTATTCAGCATCATCCCTTAGTACCTCATGACGTTTCCGTGCGCGGTTTCATCATCAATTCGGTCACCGGGGAACTTACTGCCGTATAAAAAGCGTGGCTTCTCCTTATACATCATAGGGAGAAGCCACGCTTTTTAGAGCACTATCGCAGAATAAACCCCTATCCCTTTGGGTTATTCATCTCCAAAGTCAACACTTTTTTGAGTCGATGTAAGCCCTCGACAAGCGTTGTTTTTGGGCATGCCAGATTAATTCTCAAGTAATGTCCACCTTGTTTCTCACCATACATCGTACCGCTATTCAGCATGAGTTTTGCCTCATGCAGCAGCTTCTTGCAGGCCTCATCGGCCGTTAATCCCGTGCGGTGAATGTCCACCCAGGCCAAATAAGTGCCTTCTAAGCGACACACTTCCAGTGCAGGAAGCTGCTCATGGATAAAGGTTTTCAACGTAAGATAGTTCTCATACAAGTAAATATTGAGCGCATCGAGCCACGCTTCTCCTTCATTATAGGCCGCCTGTAGCGCGATAACGCCGAATGGATTGACGTCACAAACCTCATTGATATTGATGGCCCGGTCGATCTTTCTGCGCAACCTCGCATCGCTACAAATGATGTTTGCAATCTGCAATCCCGCAATATTAAAAGCCTTTGTGGGCGAGTTGAGCACCACACTATTGGCTTTGCACGCCTCATTTACCGCAGCAAAAGGCTGAAAACGATAGCCCGGCATGATGAGTTCGCCATGAATCTCATCGGCAATCACCCGCACATCATGTCGCAAACAGATGTCGTTCATGCGTTGCAATTCTGCTTTTGTCCACACGCGTCCCGACGGGTTATGCGGATTGCAAAGCAAAAACACCGTGGTTTTCTCATCCGAACACTTACGTTCGAAGTCTTCAAAATCGATGACATAGCTGTCTTTTTCACGGCGGAGAGGGTTCTCTGCCACCTCACATCCACAGTTCTTAATCGATGAAAAGAAACAATTATAGACAGGAGTTTGCACCAACACCTTCTCACCTGGCAATGTTAAAGCCTTTAAAGCACAGGCGATGGCCGGCACAACGCCCGTGGTATAGAGCACCTCTTCACGCTGAATATGCCACCCATGACGCCGCTCAAACCAATGAATCAGCGCTTCGTAATAGCTGTCGGGCACGAAAGTGTAGCCAAAAATGCCATGCTCAACGCGCTTTTTTAAGGCGTTAATGATGCAATGTGCCGTGGGAAAGTCCATGTCTGCCACCCACATAGGGAGCACATCGGCATCGTTTGGCTCATCCCATTTGTAGGAATTTGTGCCCCGTCGCGGGATGATTTTATCAAAATCAAATGGTTCCATTACCTTTTATTTCCTCGTTTCAATCACGCAATCCTTACCTTTTGCAAACGCATTATAAGTGATTTTGCCAATCTCGTCGGCCACAATCCGCCCGCTAATCGGGTTTTTAATTTCCGTAATGCAGCCCTTTATCGACGCATCAATGTGTCTGCTATCTTCAAATGTGCGGTCACACTCGGCATCAAACGTGCAGTCTTCCAACACGATGCCATCCAAATAGCACAATGGTTGTTCACCTTTGATGTGACAACGCACCAATTTGATGTTCTTAGAGTGCCAAGCTAAGTACTCACCATCGAGCACACTATCGTAGACAACCACATTCTCGCATTCCCAAAAACTGTCTTTCGTTGTGATATTGGCATGGTGAACTTCTACATTTTTGCAATATTGAAAGATGTATTTGCTGTCGCTTGTCAGCCCATCCACATAGATATCCTCGCAGAACATAAAGGGATAAGTGCCATCGTGCAACGTCACATCTTTAATCTTTATGCCCTTCACTTTCCAAAAAGTCTCGTCGGCATCGTTGATTGTTACATGCTCTAAACTGAGGTTTTCCATCTCACGAAAGAACTTAGGCCCATCAATGACCGAGTCTTTCATCACCATATTTTGGCTGTACCAAATAGCTGAACGGCTCTCAGGCGCAAAATAACAATTTGTAATCACGCTGCCATCAACGTGCCACCAAGGATATTTGCCATAGAATTTCGAGTCGTGACACTCCACATTCTTGCAGCATTTAATCCCCGATTCGCCATCCGTGATGGTGATATGTTCTAATTTTGTGTCGTGAATACCAAATAGAGGACGCTCACCGCCATATTGTTTATTCTGAATACTTTCCATCTTTTATCTTCTTTTCTGTTTCAATTTTATAGTGTATGATTTTCTTCTTACGCTTACAAAGATACAAAAACTATGCCAGTTTCATCGCATGCGATTTACAAAATGACGTAATTTTTTCTAAAAGTGGCTTGTGGTGCTACTTTTTACGCCTGCCGTTTGGGGAATAATCAAGAGAGGGAGCAGAAGTGAAAGCAAATGATGTGTCACCTTGTCTCATCCACATGCGTTGATAGGAAAGCATCATGCCGCCTTTCATTCCTGCTGTTACGCCGTGTCGTCTTTGCGGAATGGCAATCCATACACCAAGGCCATCCTATCAGTTGTTGTAGTAAGTGAGTTGTTAAGCTATCATGCTTGCTCAGAGCTACTTACTCCCTTGCTTTGTAAAATGGTGCATTTTGTGCGGCAAAAGCTATCATATTATGCAACAATCTCATGCAGATTGCACTGCAAAGACGATGCTTTTTCTGGGCCTTTGTTACTCCTTTCTTTTCTAAAGAGACGGCGGTACCACGACCATCACTACGGCAACGGCCAACCTTGTGGTATCATCTTGCAGCTTAAAACAAGTCACGCAGCACAGCAAGCGACTTGATTTCGGGAAATTTCGGCAGATGCAAGGCATAATAGTGCAACACAATGTCGCAAAATCGATTGCGCTCTGCACGCGACAGTTTAAATAAGTGCATGTTGGCATAGTCCATTCGTGAGAACGTTGCCACCAAGGCTGCGTCCTCAACCGGCAGAAACTGACCATGCAAGGGCAGCGTTCGCACGTAACATCCATTGCGCATATCGAAATAACAACCGCTCACATAGTCGTCTAAGTTGGGATAAACCCCTAAGAAACGCAATAGGTGAATCATGTAAACCAAATGAAAATTGGCAAAATTATGGTCGCAACTGTCCAACCATTCAATGCTATGAAAAAGATAATCAAACAGGGGTTCGTTGACGGGTTCGTGATGCACCACATGTAAAGTAAATTCAGAAAGGAAGAGGGTGATGGACAGTTTGTAGGCATCGAAAGGGATAGATGCGAGCGGAACAGCAAGCCCTACACTCTTTAAATGCTGCAAATCGTTCTTCGGGCGGTAATCAAACTCCACCTCGAGCAGTGTAAAAGGCTGAAAATATTGCTTTTTCATGGCTCCCTTTGGCGATGCCGATGGACGCACAACAAAGGTGACACAGCCCCGTTTCTGGGTGAACATTTCCACCATCAGCTTGCCTTCGCCAAACTTAAACGCATGCAACACGATTGCTTTTGTCTTGATCATCATCACGAACAAAGGTAGCTCTTATTCCCGAGAAACAGGCACTTGCGAAAAATATTTCTACAAATGTTTGGCTATACCAAATTAATATACTAACTTTGCACCCGCAAAATAAGTGCGATGGTCCCTTCGTCTATCGGTTAGGACGAGAGATTTTCATTCTCTAAAGAGCAGTTCGACTCTGCTAGGGACTACAAATTAAAAAGTAAAGTATTAGCAAAGATGGCAAATCATAAATCATCCGTAAAGAGAATTCGTCAGACAAAGACGAGAACGTTGCACAACAAATATTACGCAAAGACCATGCGTAACGCTGTACGTAAGTTGCGTTCGCTTGCCGACAAAGAAGAGGCTTTGAAGCTTTATCCCGTTGTTCAGGCAATGTTAGATAAGTTGGCTAAAGTGAATATCATTCATGCCAACAAGGCAGCTAACATCAAATCGGGCTTAGCACAGCACATCAGCAAATTGGGTTAAGCATCCATTTGCAATGGTAAGGGTCGTAATTTCTACGGAAGTTGCGACCTTTATGCATGTCGTATGGATACAAAGACATCTCTTTCATAGAAGAAGTGGCATCTATAGCGACTTTACCAAAAGGCAAGTGGAAAAGAGGTTGCATACACTTTCTATGCTTTCTTAAATGCGTCCTCTAACAGATTTGCTCCCCTTTTTCTTGTCATCTCACCAAGAAAGACTCTGTTTTCTTCTTATTATTCCAAATGTTATGGCACCTTTTCACGCGGTGCCACATGCTTTTTCATGGCAAAAAGTTTTATAATTGCGGCTTTTTCCGTATCTTTGCAGATAAATCACACGATTCAAAACAATGGCAGAAAATCTCAATAACGAGGCCAATTATTCCGCCTCCAATATCCAAGTATTGGAAGGTTTGGAGGCCGTTCGCAAACGTCCCGCCATGTATATTGGCGACATTAGCGAAAAAGGATTGCATCATTTAATCAATGAAACCGTAGATAACTCTATTGACGAAGCCATGGCGGGTTATTGTACGGACATTGAAATCACCATCAATGAAGACAACTCCGTGACCGTTGAGGACAATGGTCGTGGTATTCCGGTTGACGAACACAAGAAATTACACAAGTCAGCACTTGAAGTTGTCATGACAGTTCTGCATGCCGGAGGTAAGTTTGACAAAGGTTCTTACAAGGTAAGTGGTGGTCTTCATGGTGTAGGTGTCAGCTGTGTGAATGCCCTTTCAACGCACATGCTCTCGCAAGTCTATCGTGATGGCAAGATTTATCAACAAGAGTATGAGAAGGGGAAGCCGCTCTATCCTGTGAAAGTGGTTGGTGAAACAACCAAAAGAGGCACACGACAACAGTTCTGGCCCGACCCAACTATCTTCACAACTACTACGTTTAAATGGGACATTGTGGCCAGCCGTATGCGCGAATTAGCTTACTTAAATGCCGGCATTCGCATCACTTTGCGCGATCTTCGCCCCAACGAAGAGGGCAAAACACGCGAAGAAGTGTTCCATGCTAAGGATGGATTGAAAGAGTTTGTGCGCTATGTTGACCGACACCGCACCCACTTATTTGATGACGTTATCTACTTGAAAACCGAGAAACAAGGCATCCCTATTGAGGTAGCTATTATGTATAACACCGACTATTCGGAAAACATTCATAGCTATGTCAACAATATTAACACCATCGAAGGCGGCACACATCTCACAGGTTTCCGCGCAGCTTTAACGCGAACCCTGAAGGCATACGCCGATGCGGAGCCATCTATTGCCAAGCAAATTGAAAAGGCTAAGATTGAAATTGCGGGGGAAGACTTCCGCGAAGGATTAACAGCTGTCATCTCAATTAAGGTGGCTGAACCACAATTTGAGGGTCAAACAAAGACGAAACTCGGCAACAGTGAGGTTTCAGGTGCCGTGCAACAGGCCGTAGGTGAGGCGCTTTCTAACTATTTAGAAGAGCATCCTATTGAAGCAAAGAAGATTTGTGAGAAGGTTGTTTTAGCTGCAACGGCGCGTATTGCCGCACGTAAAGCCCGCGAAAGTGTACAACGTAAGAGCGTGATGTCGGGTGGAGGACTGCCTGGAAAGCTGGCCGATTGCTCAAACAAAGACCCAAAAGATTGCGAAATCTTTCTTGTAGAGGGTGACTCTGCAGGCGGTTCTGCCAAGCAAGGTCGCGACCGTTACACTCAAGCCATATTGCCCTTGCGTGGTAAAATCCTCAACGTTGAGAAGGTACAATGGCATAGAGTGTTCGAAGCTGAGTCGGTAATGAACATCATTCAAAGCATAGGTGTGCGCTTTGGTGTTGAAGGAGAAGACGACAGAGAGGCCAATATTGATAAACTTCGCTACGACAAAATCATCATAATGACCGATGCTGATGTCGATGGTTCGCACATCGATACGCTCATTATGACACTCTTTTATCGCTTTATGCCTAAGGTTATTGAGGATGGTCACCTCTATATTGCCACACCACCTCTCTATAAATGTACCTATAAAAAGGTGAGCGAATATTGCTATACTGAGCAACAACGTCAGGCCTTTATCGACAAATATGTGGAAGGAAAAGAAGATGATAAGGCTCTACATACACAGCGTTACAAAGGTTTAGGTGAGATGAATCCCGACCAACTGTGGGAAACTACCATGGATCCTGCACAGCGTTTGCTCAAACAAGTGACCATTCAGAACGCTGCAGAAGCTGATGAAATCTTCTCAATGCTGATGGGTGACGACGTAGAACCGCGCAGAGTGTTTATCGAAGAGAATGCAACTTATGCCAATATTGACGCATAAGGTCTTCTAAATCCTATTATATGCTGTTTCAAACAGATGAGAAAAGCCCCTTTCTATCACGAGAATGGGGCTTTTTTGTAGGCTATTATCCACAGCGAAGTTTCATCATAAAGCTCTTCTTGCTATGTCATTTAGTGCTTTTTGAATTGCCTATTAGTGCACAAAATAACATAACTTCTGAGGAAAAACAATCCGCATGGATAGAGCAAGTGCTGGCTTCTACCGCACTATCACATGCTTGGATTGGCGCAACGATGACTGATTCCACTTCGCAAGTGTGGTTCAGACGCACCTATATCCATGCACAACGCCCCAAACGCGCATGGTTAAACGTTGCGACAACGGGCTATATTGAGGTTTATGTAAATGGCTATAATGTGTTGAAGAGCAAGCGATGGCCCTGCAGAATGCAGCCCAATGACGACCGTCCCCTATATGCTTCGTTAGATGTTACGCACTTTTTGCAGTCCGATAGCAACACTATTGCCGTATGGTTTAGCCCTGCCTTTCCTCATTTGCAAGCACAACAGATTGCCATTTCCTACCATGGTGAGCAGGCAGAAGGCACACCTTTTTCCTTTGTTAGTGACGATTCGTGGCTTACACGACATGCAAATGTGGCATTAACCAAAGACCATAGCGAAATATTTCGTGCGCCATCGCTCGAAGAACAGCAATGGAACACCAACGAATGTGCCCTTGCTTTGTGGCAACCTGCACTGCCATCGCAGCGCAAAAGCACGCAAAGTGGTGGGGACTTCGACGCCATTCATGCCTCAGAACGCATTACACACGTCTTCCGCCCCGACTATCTTGTGGTGCAAGGCGACACCGTTTGCTTCATCTTTCCACAGGCTTTCTATGGCTATGCGCGTGTAACTTTCCGCCATACACGTCCGCAAGAATGGGTCAATATCAACGGTTTGCACTACCAATGCAGCGGTGAAACCGACGAACAAGCGTATAGAAAATTCACTTTGCAACCGATACATCGCCTGTGGATTACAGGCGATCGTGCCTTCAAATCCGAACAGATTGAGAAAGTAGAAGGGATAGAAGTCTGCCCCACTTTGTCCTATAAATGGCACGATTAAATAGACTATTTTCAGAAAACAACGCCGTTTTCCTTCGTTTTTTGTATCTTTGTAGAGCAAATCTACATCAATATGTTACAAAATCAAGATATTACTATTGCGTCAACGCTTGAGCTTTATGGTGGAAGCCACATCGATAAAGACCTGTTGTTAATAGAAGATATTGCGAAATTCTCCATGCCCCAGGTATCCAGAAAAGTAGCTTGTTTGTTCATTGCCGTATGCCGTTCGGGGCAATTCAACTACACACTCGACACCATTCCCCATGAAATAGAGCCCAATCATATTGTCATTATTAGTCCCGGACAGACGCTCGATTACGCAAAAGTCGGTGCAGATAGTAGTGCATTTGGCATCATGGTTTCAGAAGATTTCTTCCAAGAGATCGTCGCAAACATACATGAACTCTCCAGTCTTTTTATCTTTTCGAAAACCCATCCCGTTTGCAAATTGCAGCCAAACGAGATTGAAAAGTTGGAAAACTATTTCAAAGTGTTGCAGAAAATGGTCGACAATACAGCACACCATTTCCGCATAGAACTTGTGAAATCGCTACTTAAAACCATGATTTATGACTTAGGTGACACCCTGTTTCGCATTCAAAGCAGTGATAATCGCAAGCAATATCGTGCTGATAAGATATTTGCAGATTACATTGCTTTAGTCGAAAAGAACTTCAAAGTGCAACGACGTGTGAGTTGGTACGCACAACAATTACACATCACGCATAAGTATTTATCCGAGTCAATTAAGGCTGCCAGCCACCGAACGCCTAACGAATGGATCGACTATTACGTCGTCATGGAGATACGTGTGCTGCTCAAAACCACTGCAAAGAGCATTAAAGACATCACCGAATTGCTCAACTTTCCCAACCAAAGTTTCTTGGGAAAGTTCTTTAAAGAGCATGTAGGCATGTCGCCTCGACAATATCGCAACCAAGCATAAGCAAGCTTTCCATCGCACATGGGAATAGCATTTAGAGCTGAGAGACTATCCCTTACGCCCCAAAAGGAGCGCAAACAGCTCATCATAGCACATCAAAAAATGAATAACGAACCCTTTTCGTTATTCATTTTTTCGTTTCATCTAATAAAGCCTCTATTTCGGCCGCCGCTTGGCATAGCTCTTGATACCAATCTTCGCCGAAACGTTCTATCAAAGGCGCTTTTAAAAATTGGTAAACCGGCATATTCAGCGCTTCCCCTTTTGCCACAGCATCGCGACAAATGTGCCATTTGTGGTAATTGATACCTACCAACCCACCCGCAAATGCTTTGGCTCTGATGGGATAAAGCGCACAAGAAATAGGCTTTTTAAACTGTGTTTTTCCCCCACGATAGGCCTTTTCGAGTGCACAAAGACAACAACCTTCATGGTCATAAGTAAAGACACAGTCCTTTCCTCCCACAATACTTGTCACCAAATCACCCTCTTCATCCACATAAGCCACTCCCTGCTTATCGATAACAGCTTGTGCAGAAGCCTTCAAATCGGGCCAAACGACATCCAAAACCGCTTCTGTTTCGGCAATTTCATCCATGCTTATGGGTGCACCGGCATCCCCTTCTACACAGCAAATGCCATGGCATTTATCGAGATCGCAGCAAAACTTCTCAGTAAAAATATCCGGTGAAACGAGCACATTACCCACTTGAATAATGTGCAAATCTTCTTTCTTCATCCAGTCTTTGAAACGTGCTACCAATCAATCTCCGTCAACCCATGCGACCGAAGATAAGCATTACACCGCGAAAAATGATGATTTCCAAACCAACCTCCACGGTTAGCGGAGAGCGGAGAGGGGTGAACCGACTCTAAAATGAGATGCCGTTGCCCATCAATCAAACTGCGTTTGCTGCGCGCATAACCGCCCCACAGCATAAAAACCAAGTGCTCGCGATGCGCACTTAGCGCACGGATTGCAGCATCGGTAAACACACTCCAGCCCAGTCCTTGATGACTGTTGGCCGCATGGGCTTGCACAGTAAGTGTGGCGTTTAAAAGCAAAACGCCCTGCGAAGCCCAACGCGTTAGGTCGCCACTCGTGGGCAAAGGCTTCCCCAAGTCAGTCTGAATTTCTTTAAAAATATTCTGAAGTGAAGGCGGGATAGCAACACCTTCGGGCACAGAAAAGCTCAATCCCATGGCTTGTCCGGGCTCATGATAAGGGTCTTGTCCCATGATTACCACCTTCACTTCATTGAAAGGGCAAAGATTAAACGCATTGAAAACCAACCTACTGGGCGGGAAACACGGCCCCATCCTATAGGCCTGACGCACCTGTTCGGCCAAGGTTGCGAAATAAGGCTTGTCAAACTCTGCGCCAAGTTGCTGTTTCCACGTGGGTTCAATCTTTACATCCATCGCTTAACGATTATCAGAGATGAGACATTCTCCTGTCATATCAGCAGGCTGTTCCAAGCCCATGATATGAAGAATTGAAGGAGCTACATCAGCCAAACGACCATCTTTCACCGTTGCCGAATTATTGTTTGTGACATAAATAAACGGCACGGGGTTCAGCGAGTGCGCCGTGTTGGGTGTTCCATCGGGATTGATTGCGTTGTCCGCATTACCATGATCGGCGATGATAATCACCTCATAGTCGTTCTTCTTAGCGGCTTCCACGACCTCTTCCACACAATGATCAATAGCCCAAACGGCCTTCGCAATGGCATGATATACACCTGTATGGCCCACCATATCGCCGTTTGCGAAGTTCACAACAATGAAATCATAGATGTCATCGTTGATGGCTCCCACCAATTTATCCTTCACTTCGAAAGCGCTCATCTCGGGCTTTAGGTCATAAGTAGCCACCTTTGGCGACGGAACCAGAATGCGATCTTCGCCCTCAAAAGGCTGTTCGCGTCCACCATTAAAGAAGAATGTCACGTGCGCATACTTCTCTGTTTCAGCCGTATGCAACTGACGTTTGCCCAAACGCGAAAGATATTCGCCCAACGTGTCCTGCACATTCTCTTTCGGGAACAGCACTTCCACATGCTTAAAGTTAGGATCATACGGAGTCATGCAATAATATTTCAAATCCTCCACCGTCGCCATTCCTTCGGCAGGCATATCCTCTTGCGTCAGCACTTGTGTCAATTCCTTGGCGCGGTCGTTGCGATAATTAATGAAAATCACCACATCGCCGGCCTCAATCGTGCCGTTCACTGTGCTGTTGTTGATAGGCTTGATAAACTCATCGGTCACACCTTCGTCATAACTTTCCTGCATTGCCTTCACCAAATCGGTAGCCTGTTTGCCTTCACCTTTTACCAAAAGGTCGTAAGCCTCTTTCACACGATTCCACCGTTTGTCGCGATCCATGGCGTAGAAGCGTCCTACAATGCTCGCAATATGTGCTCCGTTCTTGTCGCAACAAGCCTGCACTTGCTCAATAAAGCCCTTACCACTCTTCGGATCGGTATCGCGTCCGTCCATAAAGCAATGCACAAACACCTGATCTTTCAAACCATACTCGCTGCCAATCTCAATGAGTTTAAATAAGTGGTTGAGCGAAGAATGCACGCCACCCGTAGAAGTTAACCCCATGAGATGCAGCTTCTTACCTTGCGATTTAGCATAGCTGTAGGCCTCAACGATGCCTTTATTTTTCAAAATATCACCGTTTTGGCAAGCCTTATTAATCTTCACCAAATCTTGATATACAATGCGACCGGCACCAATATTCAAATGACCCACTTCAGAGTTACCCATCTGTCCGGCAGGCAAACCAACGTCTTCGCCCGATGTAAGCAGTTGTGCATGGGGCGAAACGGCATTCAAATAATCTAAATAAGGTGTTGGAGTATTGTATATTACGTCACCCTTTCCACGTTTTCCGATTCCCCATCCATCGAGAATCATCAATAATGCTTTTTTTGCCATAATCTTTATTTTTAATCAAGTTCTTTTTCTATTGCCCACAAAGTTACAGCAAACCCACGACATAGCAAAGCCCGTCGCCGCATTTTTCATGCAGCAAACACTCACATACCATAAATTTTCAACCCACGAAAGCATTACGACTTGCTCACACACCACGACACATAGCAGGCGCAATCATGCCTTTAAACCGCAGACAGAAAGCCATCTTTTCAAGCCTCTCCCTTCACCTTTTCAACCATTTTCCTTCAGATTGCATCGTAATATCGTATAGATTGCGCGGTAATTTGATAGAGATTGCTTCATAAAGTGGGGCACTTTACTGCATAAAGTGATAGGTATTGCGACGGCAGCTGCATAAATTTGTTCTTTAAAGCATTTTGGGGTCTTTTCAAATTCCGCTTTCACTGCATGGATAGCGGCCGCTTTTCGGCCATTTGTTTTTAACTATCGAAGGCACATCGGCACCCATTTCACCTCATCCGGCACACGTTATTCCATAAATAAAAATGGCTTTCGGCACATCACGCACGCTACTATTAAAAAAAGTCGTAACTTTGTAGCATCCTTTTTGGGGACAATGTGACCGCAACATGCAGGGGAAAGCAATTCAATCGTTGTGTATCTCGCCAAGAAACTCCCCCAACGGGGCGTACGAAAATAGAATAACAACCGAAGGTTATGAAGAATTTTTTGAAAGATTTGCGTCGTCGTGATCACCCACATGTGTTGGGTGGTTTAGACATTTTAAAATATATTGGGCCGGGGTTGCTGGTTACTGTGGGTTTCATCGACCCTGGAAACTGGGCCAGTAACTTTGCTGCCGGTTCGAGCTTTGGCTATTCTTTGCTATGGGTAGTGACGCTTTCCACCATCATGCTCATTGCTTTGCAACACAATGTAGCCCATTTGGGCATCGTGACGGGCCTGTGTTTGAGTGAAGCGGCCGTGAAATACTCGCCGAAATGGGTGGGGAAACCCATCATCGTGACGGCCATTTTAGCCAGCATCTCTACCTCTTTGGCCGAGATTTTAGGTGGTGCCATTGCGCTGCAGATGCTCTTTGGCATAGCGATTCCAACGGGTGCAGTGCTCACAACGATAGCCGTGCTCGTGATGTTGTTCACCAATAGTTACCAAAAGATGGAGCGATCGATCATTGGTTTTGTGTCGATGATAGGCCTTTCGTTCATCTATGAGCTGTTTTTAGTAGACATTCAGTGGCCTAAAGCCATTGCCGGTGCTTTCGTTCCAAGCGTGCCCGAGGTTCGTTGCTCATCATTATGAGTGTGTTGGGTGCGGTGGTGATGCCCCATAATCTGTTTCTTCACTCCGAAGTGGTGCAGAGTAGGGAAATTCATTTGAAAGGTGATGCGCGCATTCAACACATGTTAAAATATGAATTTGTCGACACATTATTCTCTATGATTGTGGGATGGGCCATCAATTCGGCCATGATTTTGCTGGCAGCCAGCACTTTCTTTGCCCACGGTCAGCAGGTGGATGAGTTGCAACAAGCACAGGCAATGCTGCATCCTTTGTTGGGAAATAACGCCGCAAACATCTTTGCTATTGCCTACTTTTAGCGGGAATATCGAGCACTATCACCAGTGGTATGGCGGCAGGCAGCATCTTTTCGGGTCTGTTTGGCGAGTCGTATAATGCCAAAGACACCCACTCCATCGTTGGAATCGTGCTGTCATTGGGCGTGGCCCTGCTGCTTATCTTCTTCATTGGCAATGCTTTTCAGGGGCTGTTGATTTCGCAAATGGTGCTTTCCATACAGCTTCCTTTCACGGTTTTCCTGCAAGTGAGCCTCACTTCTTCCAAACGTGTGATGGGAAAATATGCCAATAGCCGGTTGAACAGCGCTTTTCTTTATTCCTTAGCTGCATTGGTAACGGCTCTCAATATATGGCTATTGATTGAGAGTATTGGCTAACTTAGAACGCAGACTCCCACCCAAAGAACCCTAAAAGAAGGCAATGAAGAAATTAGGTAATGAGCTAACGCTGATCCTTTTGATGACGGATGGCAACGATTATACCGCACAAGACCTGTGCAACCAATTGAATTGCACGCGTCGTAACCTGTATTATTACCTGCAATTCTTGCGCGACTATGGTTTTGAAGTGATTAAAAAGGGCGATTATTACCGTCTTTCGCTCCAGTCACCTTTCTTTGAACGCTTGGCAATAGCACTGAATTTCACCGGTAAGGAGGCGGCGACAATGTATGAATTGGCAGAGTCCTCGGGGGCAAAGAAGACGCTGTTGCAATCAATACAAAAGAAGTTGGCTCGCGCTTACGACCTGCGTTTATACACCGACTCGCGCTACAAACGCAAGCAACAGCAACATTTGGAAGACCTTTCCATGGCCATTCAAGCCCACAAAGTGGTGTGTCTGCATCACTATTCGTCGCCCCATAGCCACACATATAAAGATAGAAAGGTGGAACCTTTTGCACTGTTGAACAACGATCAAGAGGTGCGTTGCTATGAATATGCGTCGAAATGCAACAAAACCTTCAAGCTATCGCGCATTGGTCATGTAGAGGTGTATGAGGAAAACTGGACTTGCGAGGCTGAACATCGGCCTTTCTTTACCGATATTTTCGGTTTCTGTGCCGAAGAATTGCATAGCGTTTCAATCATTATGGGGCAGTTAGCTACCACCTTCTGACGGAAGAATATCCACAATCCGTTTCGTTTATCACCCCCATCGACGACTATCATTGGCGGCTTCAGGCACATGTGGCCAGCTATATTGGTGTGGGTAGGTTTGTCATTGGGCTTTATGATGACATCGAAGTAGAAGGAGATGAGGGCTTTAAAGCCTATCTCCACACGCGCATTCAGAAGCTATTGCAACATGAAGCATGATGTTGCCTGCCGGTTTTTCCATCAGACAAATTAGCGCTGTTAACGATTTTTATAGTCAAAACCGATGTTTGTTTTGGGTTAAATGGCTAAATTTGCGCATCTTTTTTTGATAAAACATTTAGAGTTATGAAAAAATTTAGAAATGCAATTGTATTGCTTGCGGCAGGAGTTGCTTTTGCAGCTTGCCAAAACAACGGTAAAACAGCAGCTAATGCTGGTGCCAATGATTCAACAGCTAACGATTCAGCAGCTACTGATTCAGTAGTTTATGAGGGCACAGTTCCTGCAGCTGACGGCCCAGGTATTAAGTATCAGTTGGCTTGTGTGAACGATTCTTCTAAGGGTTTCCGCCTCACAACAACCTATCTTCAGGCTGAAAAGGGCAAAGATCAAGTTTCAGAAAGCAAAGGAAAGTATGAAGTTGTGAAGAAGACTGTTGCCGGAAAAGAAGGCACTTTCTACAAACTTCCTACATCAGATGGTTCAGGTGAGACTATTTTGAAGGTCGTTAACGACAGCACTTTGCGCTTAGTTAACAGCGATTTTGAAGAAGCTGCTTCAAAATTGAACTATGATTTGAAACTCAAAAAGTAATTGCTTTTTTTGTATTAGAATAAAAATTATTACACGAAAAGGTTCACATGCGAGCGTATGTGAACCTTTTTTTGATGCTTGTTTGCTATCTATTCGCCAAAATAGTCGGCCAAAGCTTGCATTGCACTGCCATCATGATTGGGCAAATCTTGAATGATTTCGCCCTTTTCCATCAGCAGAATACGCGATGAAATGTCGGCCACAAAGTTAAGATTATGGCTCGATAGGAGCACTAACGTGCCCAATTCCTCATTGATTCGCTTGATGAATCTGCTCACTTGTATCTGCGATGAAGGGTCAAGGAAGTTGAAAGGCTCGTCGAGTATGAGCACTTGTGGATGAATAAGCATTGCTCCAATGATACCAATCTTTTGCTTGTTGCCCTGCGAAAAATCGCGAATGTATTTCTTTTTCCCAAGAATTTCGTCGTGCATGAGCGGTGCATAATAGGCCAAACGCTCGCGCAAAGTGGCATCATCAATGCCATAAACGGCTGCAATGAATTGGAAATACTCTTCGGGTGTATAAAGTTCTATGAGGAAACGCCCATCAATAAACGAGCCCGTATAGTGCTTCCAAGCCTCTGTTTCATTTACTTTTTCACCATTACTACACACAAAGCCTTGCGTCGGTTCAATCAGATCGAGGATTAAACGCATGAGTGTTGTCTTGCCGGCACCGTTGTTTCCCACCAAACCTACTAATTCTCCTTGCTTTAAAGTGAGCATGGGAATGTTGACAACCATGGCCTTTCCATACCTTTTTTGAAGGAGTTGAATTTGAATATCCATTGTCTTTGATGATTTTTTTGTTGTGAATAAAAGGGTTTATTGATTGAATGTTTCCATGCGTTGATGCCGCTTGGCCATGAAACGCCGCGCCAATACGCGAAAAACCATGGGCGAAAGGCACAACAATAAGCAACCCATCGTCACCAGAATTGCTTGCACAACAAACATGGAATGAATGAATGAGAAGAGCAGAAAGACGATGGCGAGGGGCAAAAGTGACACTAAACTATACAAATTGATGCTCCAACTGGCCCCCTGATAGTTGAAAAAAGCTGAGCCACTGAGGTCTAATCGCCGTGAAAAAAGACAGGTAGGGAAGAACAACAAATTGCACCCCATGCTGAAGATGAACAAGGAAAGCAGTTGCAACAGCGTCCAATAGCCATAGAAAACGCCAGGCAATAGCACCACTACCGAAAGCAAATTGAGCTGTATGAAGAACAGATACTTGCGCCGAAGCATTCCTTCTACGAGCAAAGGCTTTGTCAACAGTCCGTGAAAGAAATTGCCTTCAACGCCAAAAATATATTGCCCTAAAATCATAGACGGAAAGAAAATGGGAATGAACGGATAGGCTTGACGCGATGCCTCCAAATGAAATGACGAGCCATCCGATGCTCTTCCGAGATAAACTTGCAGCGTAAAAACAAGCAAAAGCAGCAAAAAGGCAGTGCGAAGGCGCTTGACACGCATGAGCATCAGCCATTCCATGCCCAACAAACTGCGGCTCGTGAGGCGGACGGATGATGGGCGTTGCTGTCCGTAATCAGCATAATTGTGCACACCACACATATAAATAAACAGCAAAACAGCAAACAACAATGTGACAAATGCCCATCCCACAACGCGCCAAACGGGTGAAAGCAGGGGCATGAGCAACGCAATGTAGCAGGCAGCCACTACATAATAAACCAACCAAGCTAACCACAATACCAACTTATACATCCACCCCTGCGTCAGACGATGTGCGGTAATGAGCAGCCCATCGGTCATACTGATGAGCAAAGAAAGACCAAAAGCGAGCAGCGCATAGCCCAAAGGCAGGCCAAGACATGCCACAATGAGCACAACAATGGGAATGAACCAGTTGAAATAGTCCACCAAATTAAGCACCAAAAGAAACATATTCCAGGTGTGACGCGCAATAGGTTTGGTATGCACATAGTCATCCATGCCCACCACATCGCGCTTCATCACGAGCTTCATCAGTACCTCTGTCACCGAAAGACCCACCACAAGCGGGACAATATAATACATGCTATCGGAATGATGGAATAAAGATGACAAGTTGCTGCCACCCGTTTTGGAGCCCACCCACAGCCCAATGGCAAAGCAAAACACGATATAAGCGAGGATACCTAAGCGCTTCCAGTCGAATGTTCGGCGCGAGATGGTCCACCAATGAAGCAATAAGATTTTCAGCATTTTATATTGATGTTGTTAAAAAGATGTGTCAAAGGTAACACTTTTCCTTAAACATTTTTCACGGCTTCACATAGAAAGGTGCTTTTTTAACGCTATTTTATAACCATAGCCTCATAAAAAACTCTACTTTTGCACCTTGAATTTGGATAACAACATAGAAAGAAAATGAAGAGAATGCTATTGATGTTGTGCTTCGTGGGGAGTGTTATTGCCGCAGGAGCACAAATGGAACGTGCGACAACCGGCGATCATTGGGTGGGCACTTGGGCCACAGCACAGCAACAACCCGTGAAGAGTTTCATGCCCTATAACAACAATTTGTCCTATCGTTCGGTGCGACAAGTGGTGAAAGTCTCGATTGGTGGCAAGCTCATACGTTTGGAACTCAGCAACGAACTTTCGCGCGAACCGCTCACCATTCGTTCGGTTTACATTGCACATGCCACCGATAGCTTTGCCATTGTGCCCCAAACGGCCAGATATTTGCTGTTTAATGGGCAGACACAAGTGACGATTCCGGCAGGGAAACGCGTTGTAAGTGATGCCCTTTCTTTCGACCTTCAACCTTTGGAAAAGGTCGCCATCACGATGAATTATGGGCGTGCTCCGGCCGTTCCTACGGTGCACATGGGCTCGCGTACCACCTCTTATATCCTCAAAGGTGTGAGCACTGCACGCAGCAACTTTGCACCTTCGTTTCGCGAAAACCATTGGTTTAACATCGCTTCGATAGCCGTTTTCGACCTCACGGCTAAGGCTATAGGGATTATCGGCAACTCGATTACCGATGGAAAGGGCACCACTGACAATGCAAACAATCGCTGGACGGACGTATTAGCAGAGCAATTACAGAAACGACATGGCGTGACAACGCGCGGCATTCTTAATTTAGGCATCGGCAATAACCGCGTAACGGTGGCGGGAGGTTTCGGCATTTTGGCCAAACAACGTTTCAATCGTGACATTTTAATGCAGCCCGGCATCGAGACTGTGGTGATTTTTGAAGGCATAAACGATATAGGAGCGGCCTCAAAAGGAGCGAGTGAACGTGTGGCTGCCGACTTGATTAACGCTTATGATGAGATGATCGCTAAGGCGAAAGCCCGCAACCTGCGCATCTTCCTATGCACCATTACGCCGTTTAAGGGTGTGGGTTATTACTCGCTTTTCCACGAAGCAGCGCGCAAAACCGTCAACCAATGGATTCGATCGCAACGCGAACGCGTAAATGGCATCTTAGATTTTGACGAGCTTCTGCGTGACCCTGCCGACCCAGAGCGTCTGCAAAAGCAATGGCAGAGCGATTGGTTGCACCCCAATCCCGAAGGTTATCGTGCGATGGGTGAATATGCTGCAGAGCGCCTGAAATAGCTTTCTCACAGCAAGTTGCAGGCTTTTTGGGCGAATAGCAACGCCCTTTTAATCGAAGGTGCAAACAGAACCGAAAGTAAAGTGGGCCACTTTACGCCACAAAGTAGGCTACATTGCCATGTAAAGTAGGCCACTTTACTGCATAAAGAAGCCCACTTTACAAATGATTTTGTGGCGAAAAGTGGGGCAATGTGGAGAATTTTATGTAATTTTGAAGCCGAGATTCTCAATCAATACATACATATGCGTTCTTTAGGTAGCCTCGAAAACAGGGCTGATGCCAAAGGAAGAGCAGAGGAAAATTGCACCCATGCAAATGACTTTGGCGACACGCTGCAGGATTTTATGTGCGAGAAGTAGCCGTGGTTTTTACAGCAACGACGAACATTTAATTTGGGACTTTTAGGTCATGGTTAAGACAATAGAGGACTATCACGTACCAGTGCTTTTAGAACCGAGCATTGATGGACTAAATATCCATCCCGGAGGTGTTTATGTTGACGCCACCTTTGGGGGTGGAGGGCATAGTCGTGAATTACTTTCCCGATTGGATTCGACCGCCCATCTCTATAGTTTCGACCAGGATGCCGATGCTGAAAAGAATGTTTTTCAGTTAGAGACAGGTGGCCAACAGCGCTTTATCGACGACCCAAGGTTTACCTTTGTGCGCAGCAATTTTCGCTATTTGCGCAATTGGATGCGCTATTATGGCGTAGAAGGTATCGACGGACTGCTTGCCGATTTGGGCGTCTCGAGTCACCACTTTGACGACGAATCGCGTGGCTTTTCATTCCGTTTTGATGCGCCATTAGATATGCGTATGAACAAACGTGAGGGTAAAACGGCCGCCGACATCGTGAACACTTATGCCGAAGAAGCGTTGGCTAAGGTTTTTTATCTGTATGGTGAACTGAGAAATTCACGTCGTCTTGCCTCTGCTTTGGTCGCTGCTCGCACCATAAAGCCCATCGCAACGACACAAGATTTTTTGCATGTGGTGGAGCCATTCTTTAAACGTGAACGTGAAAAGAAGGATTTAGCGCGCCTGTTTCAAGCGTTGCGCATTGAAGTAAACCACGAGATGGAGGCATTAAGTGACATGCTTTTGGCAGCCATCGACTGTCTTAAACCCGGCGGAAGGTTATGTATCATCACCTATCATTCGTTAGAAGATCGTATGGTGAAGAACATGATGAAGACCGGAAACATTGCAGGCGAACGGCAAGTTGACTTCTATGGTCGCATGGAGACACCGCTAAAGTTGGTAAACAACAAGGTGATTGTGCCCGATAGCGATGAACAACGTGAGAATTCTCGAAGTAGAAGTGCAAAATTAAGGATAGCAGAAAAGAAATGATGAGCGAAGATATTGCCCCGAAAGGGACACCCAAAATCACGTCGATCGTTGAGCAATCCATCCCCAATGGTGCTGAAACATCAGATGAAACCTTGTTGAAGGAGGGGCAGAAAGAGCGTCCTCGCAAGGCAAAGGCTGTTGCTGTGCCTAACGATGAGGAAGCTCCTTCGCTGAAAGAGGTTATCGAAAAGCAAGCCATTGAGGGCGAATCGCCGCAGGCTTTCACCTTCACACTGAAGAAAATCTTGGGGGGTGACATCCTCACCACGCAGACCATGCGCAATCAGATAGGTGTGTTCTTGCTCATTACCCTGTTTCTTATCTTCTACATCGCCAACCGTTACAGTGTACAGAAAGACCTCATTGAGATTGATCGGCTGCAAAACGAGCTGCAAGATGCTAAGTATAAAGCGCTCTCAAGCAGCAGTCAGCTGACGGAAAAGAGCAGAGAAAGTCATGTGTTAGAGTTGTTAAAGAGCAACAAAGACAGTGTGCTGAAGATTGCAACGCAGCCACCTTACATCATTAATGTTCCCGAAGAATGAGTAAGTTCAATCAAAACAAAGTGATGCTGCGCTATAGTGTTATCGCCATTTTGATGACGATTGTTGCGATAGGTGTGTTGGGTAAAGCGCTCTATTTGATGACTGCGAAACGCGATTACTGGCAACAAGTGGCCAATCGCGTGAAGAAAGACAGCGTAAGTGTGAAGCCTATCCGAGGCAATATCTTGAGTTGTGACGGACAACTCATGGCCAGTTCGCTGCCCGAATTTAAACTCTTCATGGACTTTAAAGCCTTGGAAGAGGCCAAGAACGATTCGCTCTGGCGCAGCAAACTCGACTCGATTTGTATGGGGTTAAACCGTATTTTCCCCGAAAAGCCTGCTTCAGCCTTCAAGCATTTGTTGGCAGAAGGGCAGCGAAAAGGAAGTCGGCATTGGGCCATTTGGAACAAACGAGTGGATTATAACACCTACACCGAGGTGAAGGCGCTACCTGTTTTCAACCTTTCTCCTAATAAAAGTGGCTTTCATGTTGAAGAATATAATGCCCGAAAGCGCAGCTATGGCTCATTAGCAGGGCGCACGATTGGTGCCATGTTTGGTGCAAAAGACACGGCAAGGTTTGGTTTAGAGCTGTCCTATGACTCTATTCTTCGCGGCAGTAATGGTATCATTCATCGCCGAAAGGTGCTCAATAAGTTCCTCAATATCATGGATACTCCGCCCATTGATGGCGCTGATATTGTGACCACTATTGATGTAGGTATGCAAGACTTAGCAGAACGTTCGGTCATAGATGAGTTGAAACTCATCAACGGGAACGTAGGGGTTGCCATCGTTATGGAGGTTGCTACGGGCGATGTTAAAGCCATTGTGAACATGGAAAAATGCGTAGATGGCGCGTATCGGGAGGTGCGTAACCACGCCGTTAGCGACCTTTTGGAACCCGGATCTGTGTTTAAAACGGCCTCCATCATGGTGGCTTTAGACGATGGTGTGGTGGATACTACCTACAAAGTTGAAACGGGTTCGGGCACATGGCCTATGTATGGACGCGAGATGAAAGACCATAATTGGCGACGAGGTGGCTATGGATTGCTCACATTGCCACAGACTTTAATGGTGAGTTCGAATATAGGTGTGAGCCGAATTATCGACGAACACTATCGCAATCACCCAGAAAAGTTCGTTGAAGGTATCTATAGAACGGGACTTGCCGACGACTTAAAAATACCGCTTGTTGGTGCATCTCCTGCCCGAATTCGCATGCCAAAGAAGAATAATAGAGGCGAATGGGTGAACTGGAGTCACACGGCTTTACCGTGGATGAGCATTGGTTATGAGACGCAAATTCCACCGATTTCAACGCTAACTTTCTACAATGCAATTGCCAATAACGGCAAGATGATGCGCCCAAGGTTTGTAAAAGAGGTGGTGAAGAATGGTGAAGTCATCATTGATTTCCCGCCAGAAGTGATGCGAAGCAGCATCTGTAAGCCCAAGACCCTGCACGAAATACAGACCATTCTCGACCATGTGGTGAGCCAAGGTTTAGGCAAAAAGGCCGGTTCTCCATCGTTCCGAGTCGCCGGAAAGACGGGAACTGCGCAAATGTCTAAAGGAGTTCAGGGTTATAAGAATGGCGGAGTGAACTATCTTTTGAGCTTTGCGGGCTACTTTCCTGCTGATAATCCCCGCTATAGCTGCATCGTTTGTATTCAGAAATCGGGTATTCCTGCCAGCGGAGGCGGTATGAGTGGTGTCGTGTTTCATAACATTGCGGAAGGCATTATGGCGCAGAGTCTGCGCTTAGATGTGGCTGATGCACGCGACGCTTCATCGGTATTCACACCCGATGTGAAGCCAGGTAACGTCTTAGCTGCCGATTATGTGTTGTCGCATTTGGGCATTAATGCCAATAAAAACTGGAGTGGAAGCTATGCCAATGGCAATCCTATTTGGGGAAAAGCCGAGCATCATCCCCACCAAAAGACCATCACCTTGGAGCAAATCCCAACGCCACGCCGTCACATTGTGCCCAACGTTGTGGGCATGGGTGCACGAGATGCCGTTTATTTGTTAGAGAGTAGAGGCGTGAAAACAACGGTTATTGGGCGCGGAACTGTTGTAAAACAGGACATCGAAGCAGGCCAAAGAATAAAGAAAGGCATGCACATTGTCTTAACATTAGAATAGAACATCAATAGAAATAAAGATATGAAATTAAACGAAATGCTGCGCAACATCACACCTTTGCAGGTGATTGGTGATGCAGAAATGGAGATTAAAGGCGTGAATATCGACTCACGCAAGATTCAACATGGACATCTTTTCGTGGCTGTTAAGGGCACACAAGTGGATGGTCATCAGTATATCGACAAAGCTATTGAGCAAGGTGCCACGGCAGTCTTGTGTGAAACTTTGCCCCAAACCTTGGCAAAAGGCGTAACTTTTGTGCAGGTTGCCGACACAGAAGATGCCGTTGGCAAGGTGGCTACCTTATATTATGGTGACCCATCTAAACACTTAAAGCTCGTAGGGGTGACGGGAACGAATGGGAAAACCACCATCGCCACCTTATTATATAACATGTTTCGCAAGTTCGGTTATAAGGTAGGGCTGCTCTCTACCGTATGTAATTACATCGAAGATGAAGTTATTCCGGCCGATCATACCACACCCGACCCCATAGAGCTCAATGAATTGTTGAGCCAAATGGTAGCTGCCGGTTGCGAATATGCCTTTATGGAATGTTCAAGTCATGCCATTCATCAGAAGCGCATCGGCGGTTTGACCTTTGCAGGAGGCTTGTTTACCAACCTCACGCGTGACCATTTAGACTATCATAAGACGTTTGAAAACTATCGAAATGCAAAGAAAGCATTCTTTGATGGGCTGCCAAAAGAGGCTTTTGCCATTACCAATGCCGACGATAAGAACGGACTTGTGATGGTGCAGAACACCAAAGCCACGGTTAAAACCTACTCTGTTCAAGCACCGGCCGACTTCAAAGCGCGCATCTTAGAGTGTCATTTCGAAGGCATGTACCTTGAGATTGATGGCCGAGAAGTGGGCGTTCAGTTTATCGGTAAGTTCAATGTAAGCAACCTTTTGGCCGTCTATGGTGCAGCCCGCATGTTAGGTAAGTCGCCAGAAGAGATTCTTTTGGTCATGAGTACGTTGCATAGTGTGAGCGGACGTCTTGAGCCTATCCATTCAAAAGAGGGCTATACGGCCATCGTTGACTATGCCCATACGCCCGATGCACTTGAAAATGTGCTGAAAGCCATTCACGAAGTGCTCAATGGGAAAGGCCATGTCATCACCGTTTGTGGTGCAGGCGGCAACCGAGATAAGGGCAAACGCCCCCTCATGGCGCAAGAGGCTGTGAAGCAAAGCGACAAGGTTATCATCACCAGTGATAATCCACGCTTTGAAGATCCGCAGGACATTATCAACGATATGCTTGCAGGTTTGAACCCACAACAAATGAAAAAGGTGCTTGCTATCGTGGACAGACGCGAAGCAATTCGCACGGCTTGCATGATGGCACAGAAAGGAGATGTTATCCTTGTAGCTGGAAAAGGTCACGAGAACTATCAGGAAATCAAGGGCGTGAAACACCATTTTGACGACAAAGAAGTGCTGCAAGACATCTTCAAAGAGCAGTAATCTTGTTTACGTTTGCAATGGTTTGGAAATGAAGCTGTTAGCAATAGCTCAAAAAAGTGGCCCATATTACCGGATAAAATGGACTATATTGCGCCACAATTTGCACCAAATTGCCAAACGATTTGATACTTATTGCGAGGCCATCTCTGCACAACAGCTTCACCATGCGTTGGCAACACTTGTTTCATCACAGTTAAAATCGAATAAAAAACATGTTATACTATCTCTTTAGGTTCTTAGAACAATACGGCATCAGCGGCTCCCATATCTGGGGTTACATCTCCTTCCGGTCACTGTTAGCCTTAATTTTGTCGTTGGTTATATCGGCATGGTTTGGCGAACGCTTCATCAAATACCTCAAGAAGAAGCAAATAACCGAGACCCAACGCGACGCCACGATTGACCCCTTCGGCGTGAAAAAGATTGGAGTTCCATCGATGGGTGGCGTCATTATCATTCTGTCTATCTTGGTTCCCGTGCTGCTTTTAGGACGTTTGCGCAACATCTACCTCATCTTAATGGTTATCACTACGGTGTGGTTGGGCTTTCTTGGCGGTATGGATGACTATATCAAAATCTTCAAACGCGATAAAGAAGGGCTGAAAGGCAAGTACAAAATCGTGGGACAAGTGGGCATAGGTTTGATTGTAGGTTTAGTGCTTTGGGCCTCGCCCGATGTGAAAATGAATGAGAATATCGCGATAGAACGGCAAGAGAATGTCATCGTAAAGCATCGCAGTGAGGCGCACAAATCGCTCAAAACAACCATTCCTTTCGTCAAAGGACATAACCTGAGTTACAGCAATCTCATGAGTTTTTGCGGCAAACACAAGGTTGCAGCAGGCTGGATTTTGTTTGTTGTGATGACCATTGTCGTTGTAACCGCCGTGAGCAATGGTGCCAATTTAAACGATGGAATGGATGGAATGTGTGCCGGGAACTCGGCTATTATCGGGGTTGTTATCGGCATTTTGGCCTATGTGAGCAGTCATATCCAATTCGCTGCCTACTTAAATATCATGTATATTCCGCAATCCGAAGAGATAGTTGTCTTCATGTGCGCCTTCATTGGTGCGTTGATTGGCTTCTTGTGGTACAATGCTTATCCTGCACAAGTGTTCATGGGTGACACCGGATCGCTTACCATTGGTGGCATCATTGCAGTGAGTGCAATCATCATTCACAAAGAACTTTTGCTGCCAATCCTCTGTGGAATCTTCTTCGTTGAGAGCTTAAGTGTCATCCTTCAGGTGTACTATTATAAGATAGGTAAGCATAAAGGATTGAAACAACGCATCTTCAAACGAACGCCGATACATGATAATTTCCGCGTAACCGACGACCAATTGGATCCCGATTGCCACTATCTGATTACCGCTCCTCATAGTGCTAAGCACGAAGCGAAAATCACTTTACGCTTTTGGGTCATTACTATTATCTTGGCAGCACTCACCATTATCACATTAAAGATTAGATAACAATGAAAAGAATCGTTATATTAGGTGGCGGAGAAAGTGGCGCAGGAGCCGCCGTTCTGGCCCAAAAAGAAGGGTTTGATGTGTTTGTTTCCGACCTATCGGCCATCAAAGAACCCTATAAAAAGTTGCTCGATGACCACCACATTGAATGGGAAGAGGGGCAACACACGGCTGAAAAGATTCTCAATGCCGACGAGATTATCAAGAGTCCCGGCATTCCAAAAGAGGCTCCTATGGTGCAAAAGCTCATGCAACAAGGCACACCTATCATCAGTGAAATAGAGTTTGCGGGGCGTTATACGCATGCAAAAATGGTGTGTATCACGGGAAGTAATGGCAAAACCACTACGACATCGCTCATCTATCACATCTTTAAAACGGCGGGATTAGACGTGGGATTGGCCGGTAATATCGGTCATAGTTTGGCCCTGCAAGTAGCCGAATCGCCCCACGAATACTATGTGATTGAGCTGAGTAGTTTTCAATTAGACAACATGTATCAGTTCAAAGCCGACGTTGCTATCCTGCTGAATATCACTCCCGACCATTTAGATCGCTACGACAACTGTTTTGAGAACTATGCCGAAGCGAAACTAAGGATTTTGCAAAACCAAACGCAAGCCGACAGCTTTATCTATTGGAAGGACGACCCTGTGATAGCAAAAGAGCTGCAAAAGCATGCCGTCCATGCACAAACCTATCCGTTTGCAGCGCATAAAACAGCCGACGTTGTGGGCTATATCGAACAAGAACAATACACCTTGGCATATCCTTCAACGTTCCAAATGCCGCAAAGCGAGCTGTCATTAACCGGCAAACACAACCTTTATAACAGCTTAGCAGCTGGTTTAGCGGCCAATATTGTGGGCATACCTCACGACATTATTCGTCAGAGTTTAAGCGACTTTCCCGGCGTAGAACATCGGTTAGAGAAGGTATGCAAGGTGAATAATGTGCTCTATATCAACGATTCTAAGGCCACAAATGTCGATGCTTGCTGGTATGCTTTGGAGAGTATGACCACCCCAACCATTCTTATTCTTGGAGGAAGAGATAAGGGTAACGACTACAAACCCTTGTTATCTTTGGTGAAAGAGCGATGCGTTGGCTTGGTTTATTTAGGCGCAAACAACCAAAAATTGCACGACAATTTCGACCATTTGGGCCTGCCTGTGCGCGATACCCATAGCATGATCGACTGCGTTAAAGCCTGCTTTGAGATGGCAAAGCCTGGCGAAACGGTGCTGTTAAGTCCTTGTTGTGCCAGCTTCGACCTCTTTAAAAATATGGAAGATCGCGGTGAACAATTCAAAACATTAGTTAGAAACTTATAGAAGAAAGTGCTGTTAAAGAATCATTCAAACCGGCTTCACGCTCGCATCTGTCGCCACATGGGGCAAACATGCTCACAAAACACGACAGATCGCGGGCAGAAAAAGCAACTGAACAAAGCGCCTGTTGCCGCTTTTTGAATGATTTTCACAGCTTTCAATGCAATGAACAGCAAAACACTTGGAAACATTTTCAAAGGCGATAAGGTGATATGGATGATATTTTTCTTCCTATGTATCATCTCCATCGTAGAGGTTTTTTCGGCTTCTTCCGAATTAACTTACAAAGGAGGCAGCTATTTTTCGCCCCTCATCAAGCATATCGGCATCCTCATTTTCGGTTTCTTCAGCATGGTGGTGGTGCTCAATATCAAGTGTAAGTATTTCAAAATTGCCACCCCTTTCTTCATTCTCCTCTCGGTGTTCACCCTGCTTTGGGTGATTGTTGCAGGACAATCGACCAACGGAGCGCAACGATGGGTGAACTTTATTGGCATACAATTTCAGCCATCAGAGATTGCAAAAGGCACCGTAGTGTTGGCCACTGCACAGATTTTGAGTGCACTTCAGACCGATCATGGTGCCGATAAGATTGCCTTTAAATACATCTTGGGCATTTGTTTCCTCATCATTCCACTCATAGCCTTAGAGAATTTGTCCACCGCAGCCTTGCTTAGTTTGGTGGTGTTGATGATGATGTTGATTGGAAGAGTGCCCATGCGACAAATCGGAAAATTAGTCGGTGTGGTCGTCTTAGGCATGTTATTGGTGTTTGCCGGCGTCATGTTGGTGGGCAAAGACACCCAGAATGAAGACACCGACAAGGTGTTAACGGAGCAAGTCCAGCCCGATTCGCGCGAAGAAGGTCTCTTTGGAAAGATTTTTCACCGTGCAGATACGTGGAAATCGCGCATCGATAAATTTGCCCAACACAAAGAGATTGCACCGCAAGATGTCGACTTAGATAAAGACGCTCAAGTAGCACATGCCAACATAGCCATTGCCTCTTCCAACATTATTGGCAAGGGACCGGGCAACAGTGTGGAGCGCGATTTCCTCTCACAAGCCTTCTCCGACTTCATTTATGCCATCATTATCGAGGAGTTGGGCATCGAAGGTGCCGTGTTTGTGGCCGTGCTTTATATCATGCTTCTCTTTAGAACGGGACGCATAGCCAGTCGCTGTGAGAACTATTTCCCTGCCCTTTTGGCCATGGGATTGGCCATGTTGTTGGTGACGCAAGCGCTGTTTAACATGTGTGTGGCCGTGGGAATTGTGCCCGTTACGGGACAACCGCTCCCCCTTATCAGCAAAGGCGGAACCTCTTCGGTTATTAATTGCATCTATGTGGGTGTGATTTTAAGTGTGAGTCGCTCTGCTAAAAAGCGGGGAGAAAGCGAACCTACGAAGGCGAAGGCTGCCCAACTTTCAACCACAGTGTAAGCAAAGGTGCGGGCATTCAAAGAAGACTCTGGCAATCAATGCTTTAGAAAGGCAACTAAAGTGGGCTGTTTTACTGTGTAATTCAGTAGAGATTGTGATAGAATTGCCATGAGATTACACCCCAATATGGCACACTTTTCTTTGCTTTCCTCCATCAACCGTCAGCTATGGGCTTAGGCTATGGCCGAGAATGAAGATGCACCCGCAACTTCTTTAAAGAGGACCCAAATCAGCACAACAGTGGTATGCGCCAACTAACCCGCATGAACAGTGCGCACACTTGCTATGCCCTATTTAACAATTAATAGACGGCAAAATAAGTAAGAACTAAAAAAAATGATTACTTTTGCAATAATATAAAAAACAAAGCGTAATGGAGCAAGAATTAAGAGTTATCATTAGCGGTGGCGGTACGGGCGGACATATCTTCCCGGCCATATCGATTGCTAACGCCATCAAAGCCAAACGTCCCGATGCAAAGCTGTTGTTTGTGGGTGCGTTGGGCAGAATGGAGATGCAAAGAGTGCCCGCTGCCGGCTATGAAATAAAAGGACTTCCCATTGCAGGTTTCGACAGAAAGCACCTGCTCAAGAATGTCGTTGTGCTCTACAAGATATGGAAAAGCCAACACATGGCTCGGAAAATCATCCGTGATTTCAAGCCCATGGTGGCCGTAGGTGTCGGCGGATTTGCCAGCGGTCCCACCCTGAATGTGTGTGCATCGAAAGGCATTCCCTGCTTGATTCAGGAGCAAAATTCATACGCTGGCGTAACGAATAAGCTGCTATCGAAGAAAGCTTCGAAGATATGTGTAGCCTATGAAGCATGGAACGCTTCTTCCCTGCCGAGAAAATCATACTGACAGGCAACCCCGTAAGGCAAAATGTGCTCAACGTTTCGCTCACAAAAGCTGAAGCAAGAGCGAAATTTGGCTTGGACGAACAGAAGAAAACCATTTTGTTAGTGGGTGGAAGTTTGGGTGCACGCACACTCAACGATAGCATGTTGAATCATCTTGACGTGATTAAAAACAGCGATGTTCAATTCATTTGGCAGACGGGAAAGTTTTATTACCAACACATTTTGCAGCAGCTCGAAGGTCACAATCTGCCCAACTTAAAGGTGATGGACTTCATTGCTGATATGGGTGATGCCTACAAAGCCGCCGATCTTGTCATCAGCAGAGCAGGTGCCAGCAGCATCAGCGAGTTCTGTTTGATAGGGAAAGCCGTTATCTTGGTGCCGTCACCCAACGTGGCTGAAGACCATCAAACGAAGAATGCGATGGCCTTAGTGAACCGAAGTGCTGCTATTTATGTGAAAGACAGCGAGGCACCCGATGTGCTTTTGTCAACAGCCATTGGGGCAGTTCACGATGACGAACAACTGAAACATTTAGAAGAAAACATATTAAAACTCGGATTAAACAACGCTGCAGACGTCATTGCAGATGAGGTAATTCGATTAGCTTTGCAATAGATGGAATTAAAAGACATTAAAGCCGTTTACTTTATTGGTGCCGGAGGCATCGGCATGAGTGCAATAGCACGCTACTTTATGAAGCGTGGTTTAGTGGTTGCTGGCTATGACAAAACGCCATCAAACCTCACCCATCAACTTGAAAAAGAGGGCATGGTGATACACTATGAAGAAGATGTGGCCGAGATTCCTCATGCTTGTAAGAACCCCAAAACCACATTGGTTGTCTACACCCCAGCCGTGCCTTCGCAGCATCAGGAGTTGGTGTTTTTCAGAGAAAATGGCTTCGAAGTGGAGAAACGTGCACAGGTGCTGGGACGCCTAACGCAAGCACATCGTGGGCTATGTTTTGCCGGAACGCATGGCAAAACCACCACCTCTACGATGTGTGCACACATCATGCACCAAAGCCATTTGGACTGTAATGCGTTCTTAGGAGGCATCTCTAAAAACTATGGTACAAACTATATTCTTTCTGACACCAGCGACTTTGTGGTGATTGAAGCCGATGAATTTGACCGTAGTTTCCATTGGCTTCGCCCGTGGATGAGCGTCATAACCTCAACAGATGCCGACCATTTGGACATCTATGGCACAGAGAAAGCCTACTTGGAGAGCTTCCGTCATTACACCGAGCTCATTCAACCCGGTGGCGCTTTGGTGCTGCACACCGACTTAGCCATGCACGAACATGTGCAGGAAGGTGTGAAAGTGTATAGCTATAGCCGCGATAAAGGCGATTTCCACGCCGAGAATATCGTGATTGAGAATGGCGAGATTACATTCGATTTTGTGTCGCCTGTAGAAACGGTTCGCGGCATCAGTTTAGGCCAACCCATCCCCATCAATATTGAAAACAGCGTGGCTGCCATGGCGATTGCACAGCTCAATGGCTGCACGGCCGAAGAGTTGCGGTATGGCATGCGCACCTATAGCGGTGTAGACCGGCGCTTTGACTTCAAGATTAAGAACGACAAGCATGTGTTGTTATCCGATTATGGGCATCATCCGAAAGAGGTGTTGCAAAGCGCAAAGAGCCTGAAAGAACTCTTTCCCAACCGAAAAATTACGGCTATCTTTCAGCCTCATCTCTACACACGCACACGCGATTTCTACCAAGACTTTGCACATGCGTTGAGCAACTTCGACGAAGTGGTGCTCACTGAGATTTATCCTGCGCGCGAAGCCCCCATCGAAGGCGTGACGAGTAAGCTCATCTACGACAACTTAGCTGCCGGTGTAGAGAAGCATCTCATTGAAAAGAAAGATGTGTTGGCGTTTGTGAAACAACACGATACCGATGTGTTGGTGATTTTAGGTGCAGGCAATTTAGACAACGACGTGCCGCAAATTGCACAGATTATCAATCAAAAACCATAGTACAAACAGCTTAACATGCGCATTCATTGGAAAAAAGCACTCGTCATCACAACCGATATTCTGTTAGCAGGATATTTGGTTTTGGCGTTTACGGCTTTCAACAAGCCCGATGAATCGCAACGGTTGTGCACACGGGTGAATATCGACATTCAAGACAAGGCTACCAATGGTTTATCAATGCGCAGGAGATTAAGAACCGATTAGAGAAAGAACACCTCTACCCTCTATCGCAACCCATGCGCAACGTGAGCCTCCGCGAGATGGAAGAGCTGCTGAAAGCCAGTCCTTTTGTGAAGACCGCAGAATGTTATAAGACGGAGGGTGGGACGGTGAACATCACATTAACACAGCGAATGCCCGTCGTAAGGGTGAAAGCCAGCAATGGAGATGATTATTATTTGGATGATAAAGATTGCATTATGCCCAACTCCCACTACACCAGCGACCTCATCATTGCTACGGGAGACATCTCAAAACCGTTTGCCACCCAGTATCTCTCGCCCATGAGTAAAGCCATTATGGCCAATCCGCTGTGGAGCAATCAGATTGAGCAAATCAATGTGTTGCCCGACAAGACCATAGAGTTGGTGCCCCGAGTAGGTCATCACATCGTGGGCTTAGGTGCGATTCCTTATAACAAATACAAATCAAAACGAAATGCAGTCGTGACAGCTTTCATCGAAAAGAAACTCAATCGGTTGGAGAAGTTCTACCGCTATGGGCTTTCACAAGCTGGCTGGAACCGCTATAGTTATATCAACTTGGCATTTGACAATCAGATTATTTGCAAACGGAGAGATGGCAAGCCCGCGCGCGAAGAGGACGACTTGCACACGCTCTCTGAAAGTGATGTGATTGGCGATGTGCCCGAAACGCACGAAGAAGCACGCCCCACGGAGGAGCAAGCATCGGAAGAAAAGGCCAAAACTACTGCGGCAGAGAAAGAAAAGAAAAACGAGGCTACGCCGAAAAAGGCTGAGAAAAAGGAGGAGAAGAAAACGGAAAAGCCGCAGCATGCGGAGAAGACAACGAAAGAGAAACCTTCTACACACACAGCCGACAAGGCTAAAGTGCGCACGAAAGATAAGGCTAAAGAAACGACTTCTCACACGAAAGGCGAGCCAAAGAAAGAGAAAACGAAGAAACATTGATGTTGAATTGATAAAAAAATAGAGCATGGCAGAATTTATTGTTGCGATAGAATTAGGGTCAACGAAGATTACAGGCATTGCCGGAAGGAAGAACCTCGACGGCAGTATCAGCGTGTTATCTGTGGTGAAAGAAGACGCTTCACAATGCATTCGCAAAGGCGTTGTGTATAATATTGATAAGACAGTGCAGAGCCTTACCAACATTATCAGTAAATTAAAAGCCAACTTAAAGGCCGAGATTGCCCACGTCTATGTGGGTGTGGGTGGGCAATCCATTCGCAGTGTGCGCAATGTGATTGTGGAAGAACTGCCCGCCGACACCATCGTTTCGCAAGAATGGTGAACCAACTCATGGACAAGAACCGCACAATGAGCTATCCCGATCAGGAGATTTTGGAAGCAGCCACGCAAGAATATAAGGTAGATCAGCAATACCAATTAGACCCTATCGGCATACAGTGCAGCCGCTTAGAGGGCAATTTCCTCAACATCTTGTGGCACAAAACGTTTTATCGCAACCTCAATAAATGTTTCGATTTGGCAGGAATAGCCATTGCCGAGATGTATTTAGCCCCGATGGTGCTGGCCGATAGCGTGCTCACCGAAGCGAGAAACGCTCGGGATGTGTATTGGTTGACCTCGGAGCCGAGACAACAACCGTTGCCGTTTACTTCAAGAACATTCTGCGCCACTTGGCTGTTATTCCGTTGGGCGGCGCCAATATCACCAAGGATATTGCATCGTTGCAGATGGAAGAGGCCGACGCTGAACACATGAAGCTCAAATATGCGAGCGCATACACCGAGAATAACGACATCGACAACACGCTGATGTTGCCCATTGATGCCGAACGACAGGTTGAAAGCCGCAAATTTATTGAGGTGGTTGAGGCGCGTGTAGAGGAGATTATTGAGAATGTTTGGTTTCAAGTGCCCGCCGAATATGTCAATAACCTCTTGGGCGGTATCATCCTAACAGGCGGCGGAAGCAACCTCAGAAACATCGAAACCGCATTCAGGAACCACACGCATGTCGACAAAATCCGCACGGCGAAATTCATCACTTTCAACATCAATTCAAACAACGAGGAGCTGAAAGTGCACGATGGTACGATGAATACCATCTTGGCTCTCTTAGCTAAAGGCGATATGAACTGCGCCGGTCCCGAACTTACCAGCGACCTTTTCAACACCAATCAAGAGGGAATGACCACCACAACCACCACCGACCTGCATCAGAAGGCACGCACACTCAACGAGACAACGGGTAGCGGAGTGGTGCGCACAGAAATTGAAAAGCAAAAGGCCGAGGAAGAAGAGCGCCGCAGAAAAGAAGGTGAGATGCAAGCGGCCTTAGAGCAACAACGTCGGGAAGAAGAGCGATTGGCACGCGAACGACGCGAAAACAGCACCTTGCATAAGGCTATGAAGGGGCTGAAGGGATTCTTCCAAAAAATGATTTCAGAAGACGAATAAAACTTTTACCTGCGTAAAAGATTGCTTACAGTATAAAAGAAAAAAGATATGGCAGAACAAAATAAACAAATGACTGTGGTAGATTTTGGTGACACGCCAGAGAAATATAGTATCATTAAAGTAATTGGTGTCGGCGGAGGTGGCGGAAATGCCGTCAACCACATGTATAAAAAGGGCATACACGACGTGTCGTTTGTGCTCTGCAACACCGACAACCAAGCCCTCAACAATTCGCCTGTCCCCGTGCGTTTGCAGTTGGGAAAGGAAGGATTGGGAGCCGGAAACCGACCCGAAAAGGCACGTGAGGCAGCCGAAGAGACCTTGGACGACATTAAAAACATACTCAGCGACGGCACAAGAATGGCATTCATCACTGCCGGAATGGGCGGCGGAACCGGCACAGGTGCAGCGCCTGTCATCGCGCGCATCTCGAAAGAGTTAGACATTCTCACTGTCGGCATCGTCACCATTCCCTTCCGCTTCGAAGGCGCTCGAAAAATTGATCAAGCCTTAGACGGCGTCGAAGAAATGGCCAAACATGTCGATGCACTATTGGTTGTCAACAACGAACGCCTCAGAGAGATCTATCCCGACCTCACTCTTTTAGACGCGTTCGGCAAAGCTGACGACACTTTGAGCGTCGCTGCCAAGAGTATTGCCGAAATCATCACCTACGAAGGCTACATGAACCTTGATTTCAACGATGTGAAAACCATCCTGCAAAATGGTGGTGTGGCCATCATGAGCACTGGATATGGCGAAGGTGAAGGGCGCGTGAAAAAGGCCATTGACGACGCTCTCAACTCGCCACTACTCAACGACAACGACATCTTCAATGCCAAAAAAATACTGCTGAGCTTAGGTTTCAGCAATGAAAAAGACCAGAACTCGGCACTGATGATGGAGGAGATGAATGAGGTGAACGATTTCATGACGCGCTTCGATAGTGACTATGAAACGAAATGGGGTGTGGTCATCGACCCCGACTTGGGCCAAAAAGTAAAGATAACCATCCTCGCTACGGGCTTCGGCATTGAAGATGTTGACGGCATGAACAACCATTTAAAGAAGCACACCCAAGAAGAAGCCGACAGAATGGCGCAAGAAGAGGAGCGGCGGGCTGAACGGGAAGAACGACGAAGCCATTACTATGGCAACATCGGGAAAAACAGTCAGTATAAGCGTCGCCCACACATTTTCCTCTTCCGCCCTGAGGATTTGGCCAACGAGGACGTGATTTTGGCTGTTGAAAACACACCCACTTACAAGCGCACACGGCAAATGTTAGAAGAAATCCGTCATCAAACGCCGAGTGATCCTCCTGCAAAAAATGAGGAGAAGCCAATGGGTGAACCCACACAGAGCATCATCAGTTTCACTTAACAACGGCTCTGTTTCAACCTAAACGGGTGCAATGCGCGACCTTTTGGTATCGCATTGCACCCGTTTCTGTTCCCCTTTCCCACTCATTACCTTCCCACCCACCATCGCCTTTTCATTCCCTTGCCCTATCCTTGCAAGCGAAATGCGTTACGGCGAGGTCGTGTCTAAAAAAAAGTGTGTAAGCTCAACATAATTCTTATCTTTGCAGTTTTTTATTCATAAGCCTTCAAATGCTGCAAAGGTAATAAATAAAGGATATTTGAGAGGTTTCAGCCTACCAAATGTCCATTACGCCAAGATATAGGAAATTATGGTTACACACTTTTTAGGACAATACCGATTTTTGACAAAAACAGCACAGAACAGTGACCGTGCTCGGTGGTTTTACCCACCCGAAACAAAAAAAATAGGTGTAAT